>CANRFT010000005.1 GCA_947629955.1 uncultured Oscillospiraceae bacterium | reverse complement strand
TCGAGTCCGCCGGCATGATTTTGACCCTGGTCACCGTGGGCAAGTACCTGGAGACCCGCTCCAAGGGCAAGACCGGCGAGGCCATTGCCCGGCTCATCGACCTGACCCCCAAGACCGCATCTGTCCTCCGGGACGGGCGGGAGGTGGAGGTCCCGGTGGAGCAGGTGCAGGTGGGCGACCTGGTGATCGTGCGGCCCGGCGGCTCGGTCCCCGTGGACGGCGTGGTGGCGGAGGGCTCCTCCTCGGTGGACGAGTCCGCCCTCACCGGCGAGTCCATCCCCGTGGACAAGGCCGTGGGGGACACGGTGATCTCCGCCTCCATCAACAAGTCCGGCGCGCTGACCCTCCGGGCCACGAGAGTGGGGGAGGACACCACCCTGGCCCAGATGATCCGCCTGGTGGACGAGGCCGCCTCCTCCAAGGCCCCCATCGCCAAGCTGGCGGATAAAGTCGCTGGGATCTTCGTGCCGGCGGTCATCTGCATCGCCGCCGTGACGGCGCTGGTGTGGCTGCTGCTCACCGGCTCGGTGGAGCGGGCCCTGACCTCCGGCGTGGCGGTGCTGGTGATCTCCTGCCCCTGTGCCCTTGGACTCGCCACCCCCGTGGCCATCATGGTGGGCACCGGCAAGGGGGCCGAGTACGGCATTTTGGTGAAGTCCGCCGAGGGCCTGGAGCGGCTCCGCTCCGTGACGGCGGTGGTGCTGGACAAGACGGGCACCGTCACCGAGGGCAAGCCCAGGGTCACCGACGTGTACCCCCTGAACGGGACTGCCGCCGAGGAGCTGCTGTGCGTGGCCGCCTCCCTGGAGAAGCCATCTGAGCACCCCCTGGGGGCCGCCGTGGTGGAGGAGGCAAACGCCCGGGGCATCCCCCTGTGCCCGGTGGAGGGTTTCGAGGCCGTCCACGGCAAGGGCGTCCGGGGGCACATCCAGGGCGCCTTCTACGTGGCGGGCAACGCCGCCATGCTGGCGGGGGCCGGGGTCAAGCTGGGAGAACATCAGTCCCTGGCCGACGACCTGGCCGCCCAGGGCAAGACGCCCCTGTTCTTCCTGGAGGACGGCAGACCCATCGGGGTCATCGCCGTAGCCGACACCGTCAAGGCCACCAGCCGCGCCGCCATCGAGGGCTTCCGCAGGCTGGGCCTGAAGGTCATCATGCTCACCGGCGACAACAAACGCACCGCCGAGGCCATCGGCAAGGAGTTAGGCTTGACAGATGTGATCGCCGAGGTGCTGCCCGCCGACAAGGAGCGGCAGATCTCCGCCCTCCAGATGAAGGGGGAGAAGGTGGCCATGGTGGGGGACGGCGTCAACGACGCGCCCGCCCTGGCCCGGGCCGACGTGGGCATCGCCATCGGCGCGGGAGCGGATGTGGCCATCGAGTCCGCCGACATCGTGCTGATGAAGTCCGACCTGGCCGACGCGGTGACAGCCGTGGAGCTGTCCAGGGCCACCATCCGCAACGTGAAGCAGAATCTGTTCTGGGCCTTCTTCTATAACGTCATCTGCATCCCCATGGCCGCCGGGCTGTTCGGCTTCCAGCTGGACCCCATGTACGCCGCCGCCGCCATGAGTTTAAGTTCCGTCACCGTAGTCAGCAACGCCCTGCGGCTGCGGTTCTTCAAGCCCAGCATCCAGCCCGCACGGGCTGAGACCGCCGCGAAAACCGCTGAGATCACCGTTAAACCCGGCGAGACCGCCGTTGAAACACCGAAAGGAGAAATCAATACCATGAAAAAAGTCACCATCGAGGGCATGATGTGCCAGAACTGCCGCAAGCACGCCGAGAAGGCCCTCCAGTCCCTGGACCCCAACGCCACCGTGGACTTGGAGAGCAAGACCGGCACCGTTGCCTCCACCGTCTCCGACGACGCCATCCGCGCCGCCATCGCCGAGGCGGGGTATGAGGTCAGCGCCATCGCCTGAACGCGCGGCACCAAAGGCCGCCCGGCTCGCTGAGCCGGGCGGCCTTTTCGCGCTCCGCGCCGCAAAAAACAGGCAAACCGCCCGCCCCGCCCGCATAGTCTGGAACGACGACTAACGGGGAGGGACCGCCATGAAATTTTCCAAGCTCCACGGCTGCGGCAACGACTACATCTTCTTGAACTGTCTGGAGGGGGCCCCGGACGACCTGCCGGGCCTGGCCCGCCGCCTGTCCCACCGGCACTTCGGCGTGGGGGCCGACGGGCTTATCTGCGCCTTCCCGTCGGCCACGGCGGATTTCAAAATGGTCATGTTCAACGCCGACGGCTCGGAGGGGGCCATGTGCGGCAACGGCATCCGCTGCCTGGGCAAATTCCTCTACGACGGCGGCTGGACGGACAAGACCGCCCTCACGATCGAGACGGCGGCGGGGGAGCGGCGGATGAACCTCTGGCTGGAGAGCGGCATAGTTGCCTCCGCCACGGTGGACATGGGGGAACCGGTGATAGAAGCGCCCATCTCAATTACTATAAAGGGAATCAACTATACATCTATTCCGGCATCTATGGGCAATCCCCACTCCGTCATCCAGATGGAAAAGCCCGAGGAACTGGACCTGGAGGCCATCGGCCCCATCTTTGAGCACTGGCCGTACTTCCCGGACCGGACCAACACCGAGTTCGTCCGGGTGGACGGCCCGGCCCATCTGTCCGCAAGGGTGTGGGAGCGGGGCAGCGGTGAGACGCTGGCCTGCGGCACCGGGGCCTGCGCCGCCGTGGCGGCCCTCCACCGGGCGGGGAAGTGCGGCCGGGACGTGACCATCCGCCTCCCCGGCGGGGAGCTGCGGGTGACCCTCACGGAGGGCGGCCGGGCCCTGCTCACCGGGCCGACGGTGGAGGTATTCCGGGGAGAAGTTGACGGATAGGCCGGAAATCGCCCCGTTTTGCAGGAAAATTCGTGCTATCCTGCCGGTTGACGGCAAATGCGCCCTGCTGTAAAATGTTTTTACTCGATATCTGCAACAGGAGGGAGCGCAAATGGCGCATATCAACCAGAACTTTCTGAAGCTGCCCGGCGGCTATCTGTTCCCGGAGATCGGCCGGCGGGTGCGGGCTTTCTCGGCGGAGGGCACCCCCATGCCCCTGATCCGCCTCGGCATCGGCGACGTGACCCTGCCCCTTGCCCCGGCGGTCATCGAGGCCATGCACAAGGCCACCGAGGAGATGGGCCGCAAGGAGACCTTCCGTGGCTACTGCGAGGAGACCTGCTGCGCTTATGACTTCCTCCGCTTCGCTATCCGGGACGACTACAAGGCCAAGGGCGTGGACATTGCCGACGACGAGATCTTCGTGTCCGACGGCGCCAAGAGCGACTGCGGCAACATCGGAGACATCTTCTCCGCCGACAACGTGGTGGCCGTGTGCGACCCGGTGTACCCGGTGTACGTGGACACCAACGCCATGGCGGGCCGGGCCGGCGACCACGACGGAGAGAAGTGGACCAACCTGATCTATCTGCCCTGCACCGCCGAGAACGGCTTCTTCCCCGACCTGCCGGAGGGCCGGGTGCCCGACCTGATCTACATCTGCTCCCCCAACAACCCCACCGGCGCGGCGGCCACCAAGGAGCAGCTGAAGGTCTGGGTGGACTACGCCAACGCCCACGACAGCGTCATCCTCTACGACTCCGCCTACGAGGCCTTCATCCGGGAGGAGGGGGTGCCCCACTCCATCTTCGAGGTGGAGGGCGCCAGGACCTGCGCCATCGAGTTCCGCTCCTTCTCCAAGACGGCGGGCTTCACCGGCAACCGCTGCGCCTACACCGTCATCCCCAAGGAACTCAAGCGGGAGGGGGCATCCCTCAACGCCCTGTGGAACCGGCGGCAGGGCACCAAGTTCAACGGCGTGCCCTACGTGATCCAGCGGGCCGCCGAGGCCACCTTCACCCCTGAGGGACAGAGGCAGATCAAGCAGTCCATCGACTACTACCTGAACAACGCGAAGGTCATCAAGGAGGGCCTCACCGCCGCGGGGCTCACCGTCTACGGCGGCACCAACGCCCCCTACATCTGGTTCCGCACCCCCGAGGGCACCGGCTCCTGGGACTTCTTCGACACCCTGCTGAAAAAGGCCTGCGTGGTCACCACCCCCGGCGCGGGCTTCGGCCCCAGCGGGGAGGGCTATATCCGGGTCACCGCCTTCGGCGACGCGGACGCCACCAAAGAGGCCGTGGAGCGCATCAAATCCGTGTTATAAACGCCAATAGCCGACAGAAAACCGGCCTGTGGAGCTTCCACAGGCCGGTTTTTCGCGCTCTTTTATGGACTCGGGAAGGTGAGTTCGTCCAGAAAGCTCTCCCAGGCGTCCGGGTTGCGGACGTAGTAGATGGGGCACTCCTTGCCGGCCACGTCGTAGTGGCGGATGATGTCCTCCCGCCGGAGGTCATATGTATCGATGAGCCAGTTGACCAGCTTCACCAGCGACGCCATAGTCTCCTCGGTAAATTTGCCCTCGGCGTCCGGGTGGCAGCACTCGATGGCGATGGTGTCGGCGTTGCGGACGGTGGAGCAGTAGGCAATCTCGCTGAGCGGCACGCACTGGATGATCTTCCCGTCGATCCCGATCAGAAAGTGGCTGCTGGCGTAGGTCTCGTGGGTCTCGGCCAGGTTCTTGAAGTAGCTGCGGTTCTGTTCCGCCGTGGTGCCCGGATTGCCCACATAGTGGATCACCACGCCGTTCACCTGGGGCAGCGGGTCCCCCGGCCGGGACCACTGGTTCACCGGCAGCAGGTCCTGCTCGATCCAGTCGGGGATAGGGATGTCCCGCTGGTTATTGGGGGTGGGGGCAGGCGTGGCGGTGGCCGGGGGAGCGGACGCGGTCAGCGCGTCGGAGGCCGGCGGCGGGGTCTCGGGAGCGGCGTCGGACGCTTTGGCGGAGGGCCGCAGAGCGGTCAGCAGGATGGCCGCCGCCCCCGCGATCACCGCCAGGGACAGGAGAACGGGGAGGACGGGAGCCCGCCTCCGCCGGCGTTTGGGACGGCGTCCTCCGGGGGAGGGGGTCATGGGATAGCCGGAGCCGGGAGCCCTTGTCCGGCGGGGCGGGATGTGATCGCTGTCGTGGAATTGGTCATAGAGCTGCGGCATGGCGGTGACCTCTCTTTCTGAATAAAAGGGCCCCTCTCCGGGGCGGGGAGCCTGTCCCCATCATCCCCCGGAAAGGGGCACGAAGTCACCAAAAAGTTGTAACGGAGTTGTAAATCCTTGCGCGTCAGCTCATGATGCCCGCGCCGGACCAGCAACCCAGCTGCACGTCGTAATACACGCCGAATACCAGGCCGGTGTTGACGGTGAACAGCACCAGGATCTGCTGCTGGGTGTTGACGATCTGGATGCCGGTGAAATTCCATAGGCTCCCGGCGCTGGACAAAAACTCCTCCAGGGACAGATCCGGATCCTCCGCGAAGTAGTTTTCCTCCGGCATCCAGGTCCCGTGCAGCATGGACCATTCCTTCAGAACGGCCTGATCATAGCTGCCCCAGAGGTACGGCGTGTCCGCCTCCAGCTCCCACCAGGGGAAAAAGTTCTCCAGGCGGTACTCATAGGTCGTGGACTCATACAGGGAGCCGAAAAACTCCATGAGCAGGATGCTCATGTTCGAGGACTGCGGGTCATGCCCGTAGCGGAAGATGCTCCGCAGATCGCTGTCCACCTGCCGGAGGGCAGCCTCCTGCTGCTCCTGAGTGACGGTCTCGGCCTTTTCCGGCCGGATCAGGCAGCTGACCGCCCCCAGGCCGCTGTCTTCCCCCAGGGCGAAGCTGAACGTGACGGGGACCGTGTCCCCCCAGCTCCGCCGGGCGGGCAGGTCCCGCAGGAACAGATGGACCGAATCGGGGCCATCCTCCTGGGGCGGGACGTTCCACTCCAGCGAGGAGAACAGCTCCTCCCAGGAGAACTCCAGGCCCTCAAAGGAGGAAAAAACGGTGATCATGGAGAGGAGCGGGTTGCCGTTGGCCTGTCCGCCGATCTCCTCCAGCGATTTGGCGGCCGCCTTGACCGTGCCGCCGTAGACCGGCGAGAGATCGAAGATGTCCACCACGCCGCCCTCCGAGACGGGGTAGAGCCGCTCGGTGTCGTACATGGACCAGGGGAAGAACAGCACCTCCTCCGCCGTCTGGCCCAGCACGGTGGGGATGGACACCGTCCCGGCGGACTGCACCCGGTCCGCGGCAGGGCTCACCACGGCGTTGGCCGCCAGCCCCGCCGCGATGGCCCCCGCCAGCAGGATGGCCACGGCGGCCAGGGGGAACCTCCATCGGTTATCCATCCTGTCCGCCTCCTTCCGCGGGCGCGCTGACCGGGAAGGTCAGCGTGATCAGAGTGCCCTCGCCCAAAATGCTCTGGATGTCCATGGTCCCGCCGTGGACGGATACGATCTCCCGGCACAGGGCAAGGCCCAGCCCCGCGCCGCCGGCCTTTCGGGCCCGGCTCTTGTCCACCATGTAGAAGGGCTGGGTGATCTTGGCGATCTCCTCCTGGGGGATGCCCCGGCCATAGTCCCGCACTAAGATGGTGACGGTCCCGTCCTCCGCTTTGGCGGCCAGGTCCAGCTTTCCGCCCTTCTCACTGGCCTTGCGGCCGTTGTCCAGCAGATTGTACAGCAGGGATTTGAACAGCTCCCGGTCCATGTCCACCTCCACGCCGGGACAGGCGCAGGTGAGGTCGAGACCGCTCTGCTCCATCACCGGCCGGAGGCTCACGGCCACCTCGTCCGCCACCTCGTTCAGCGGGGCGGGGGCCAGTTCGATGTTGGCGCTGCCCAGGGTGATGAGCTCCAGCAGCTTGCCGGAGAGGGACTTGAGCCGCTTGGCCTCCTCGGAGATGACCCGGGCGTACTCCACCCGGTCGGCGTCGCTCACCTCCTTGGGGAGGTAGAGCAGATCGGCGAAGCCCAGGATGCTGGTCAGCGGCGTCTTCATCTCGTGGGCCAGGTTGCCGATGAACACCCGGCGGTCCTCCGCCACCTGTTCCAGCTGCTCCACCCGGTCCTGCACCGCCTGGGCCATGGCGTTCATGTCCCGGGCCAGGTCGGCCAGCTCGTCAGAGCCCGACTCATCCAGCCGCTCGGCATAGCGGCCCCGGGCCACCCGGCGGGCGCTTTTGTCCAGGGCGGACAGCGGCCGCAGCAGGAACCACACCAGCACCATCAGGACGGCGGCCCCGGCCAGACTGAAGACCAGGCAGAGCAGCACGGTCCGGGCCGCCTGGTCCCGGAGCTGCGTCTGGAGGTCTCCCACGGAGTAGACCGCTCCCAGCCGGAGGCGGAGGGACTCCACCGTCACCGGCATGGAGCAGAGGAGATACCAGGCGTCCTCCGCCGCGCCCTGCCGCAGCACGTAGACGGTCTCGTTCCCGTCCTCAGAGGCGGGGAAGCCGGCCCGCTCCACATCGCCCTCCGGCAGGGAGGCGAACAGCTCGGAGTCGTCCTCGTCCAGCAGGAGCAGGCCGGAGAGATAGTCGTCCAGCGCCTGCTGGGAGAGGACCTGAGCGGCCGTCTGCCGGGCCTCGTCCTCCTCCAGCTGGACCTGTCCCAGCTGGAGCCGGCGGCTCACCACCCCCGCCCGGAGCATCCCCGCCAGATAGCGCTGCTGGGTCACCGCCCGCTGGCCCTCCCGCTGCCACAGGGCGTCCCGGCTGTTCTTGAGCAGCAGGGCGGAGACCAGGGTGGTGGAGAGAACCATCAGGGCCAGGGTGGTGAGGAAGATCTTCTGCCACAGCCTCATTGATATCTCTCCAGCCGGTAACCTACTCTTGTGAGGGTGACCAGCCTGTCAGTGAGCCCCAGCTTCTGGCGCAGCCGCTGGACGTGGATGTCCACCGTGCGGCTCTCCCCGGCGAACTCATACCCCCACACCATGGACAGCAGCCTGTCCCGGCTGAGGGCCAGGTTCTGGTGCTGGAGGAACACCTTCAGCAGATCGAACTCCTTGGGGGAGAGGGCCACCGGCTCCCCGTCCAGGGTGACGGTGTGGCTGCCCAGGTCCTGCCGGATGGGGCCGTACTCCAGCACATCCTGCCCCCGGCCCCGGCGGCGGAGGACCACGTCGATCCGGGCCAGCAGCTCCAGGGGCTCAAAGGGCTTAGAGATGTAGTCCTCCGCCCCCAGCCGCAGGCCCCGGACCTTGTCGGCCACCTCCTGCATGGCGGACAGGAAGATGACGGGGATGTTCATCCCCTGGATGCGCTCCATGACGGCGAAGCCGTCCAGGCCGGGGAGCATCACGTCCAGCAGCACCAGGTCGAAGCCGCCCCTTTCGATGAGGGCGGGCGCGTCGCCGCCGTTGCCGCACCACTGGCTGGTGTGGCTGCCCAGGGCCAGAGTGGCCTCGATCATCCGGGCGATATGTTCCTCGTCCTCCACGATGAGAATATGTGCCATAGCCGTTCTCCTTTGCTGTTTCTGGGAGAAGTATAGCACAAAAACGTAACGAAGTCAGCAATTGATTGTAACAAAACTGCAAATACCGCCGGCCGGTCATAAAGTGGGACGGGCCCTCATATAGTCATTGCAGAAAGGGGGCGGCGACATGGACAGGCGAGCGCCATGGAGGCAGGCGGCGGCCTCACTGCCCCGGCCTCTGCTGGACGGGCTTGCGGCGCTTGGGGAGGGGCGGCTGGAGGGCGCGGAGGAGTTCCGTCTCCGCCAGGGCTTTCCCATGACCGTCCTGCTGCCGGAGGGGGAGCGGGAGACGGGCGGGCCCGTCGTCACCGAGGACCACCTGCGCCAGACCCTGGAGAACGCCACCCAGGCGTCGGCCCACACGGCCCTGGACAAGGTACGCAAGGGATTCGTGACTCTCCGGGGCGGCCACCGGATCGGCCTCTGCGGCACGGCGGTGTGCCGGGACGGGGAGATCGTCACCCTGCGGGAGCTGTCGTCCCTGAGCATCCGTGTGGCCCGGCAGGTCAGGGGACAGGCTGTCAAGCTGCTGCCCGACCTGACGGAGGACGGGCGGTTCGTCAGCACCCTGATCCTGGCCCCGCCGGGGGCGGGCAAGACCACCCTGCTCCGGGACCTGATCCGCGCCCTGTCCGACGGGGAGGGCATCGCCCCCCACCGGGTGGGGGTGGCCGACGAGCGGGGGGAGATCGCCGCCCTGTGGCGGGGGGAGTCCCAGCTGGACGTGGGCCGCCACACCGACGTGATGGACGGCTGCCCCAAAGCGGAGGGATTATCCATCCTGCTCCGGGGGATGAACCCCCAGGTGCTGGCCGCCGACGAGATCACCGATCCCGAGGACGTGCGGTCCGTCATCCAGGCGGCGGGGTGCGGGGTGGAGCTGATTGCCACAGCGCACGGAGCAAGTATAAATGCTTTACAACAGAGGCCGGTCTACCGGGCGCTGCTGGAGGCCCATGTGTTCCGCCGCCTGGCGGTCATCGAGCGAGTGGGTTGCACGCGGACTGTGCGGGTGGAGGCGCTGCCATGATCCGGCTGCTGGGGGCGGCGCTGCTGGCCCTGGGCGGGCTGGGCCTGGGTCTGGCGGCGGTGGACCGTCTGGCCGGCCGGGTGAACGATCTGCGGGAGCTGGAGCGCGCCGTGGAAACGCTCCAGCGGGAGTTGGGCTGGCGTCTGGCCCCCTTGCCCGAGGCGTTGGAGCGGGCGGCGGAGGGGGCGTCAGGCCGGGTGGCGCGGTTCTTTCGGCTGTGCGCGGGGGAGGCGGCGGCGATGCGCGGGCGGCCCTTCCGGGAGGTGTGGACGGAGTCCCTGAGCGCCGCACGGCTCTGCCTGGAACGGGAGGACGCCAGCCTTCTGGAGGAGCTGGGCGCGGTCCTGGGCCGGTACGACGGCGACAGCCAGCGGCAGGCTCTGGAGCGGACGGCGGCCCGTTTGGGGGCGCAGCTGGAGCTGGCCCGGGAGCGCCGGGAGCGGCTGGGCAGGTTGTACGGCATTTTGGGGGTCAGCGGCGGCCTGCTGCTGGTGATCCTGCTGCTATAGATAGTTGTAAAGTGAAAACACATTACATAAGAGAGGGGACGTTTCTTTGAACGTGGACTTGATCTTCCGCATCGCCGCCATCGGCATCCTGGTGTCGGTGCTCAACCAGGTGCTGTCCCGCTCCGGCCGGGAGGAGATGGCCACCATGACCACGCTGGTGGGACTGGTGGTGGTGCTGATGCTGGTGGTCCAGCAGATCAGCGACCTGTTCGACCTGGTCAAGGACCTGTTCGGGCTGTGAACGACGCGGTACGGGTGGGGGCGGCGGCGGTCATCGCGGCCATCTGCGCCGTGGTGATCCGCAGGCAGGTCCCGGAGATCGCCCTGGCCCTGGGCCTGTGTACCGGGGCGCTGGTGGCGCTCTTCTGCACCGGGGCGCTGTCTTCGGCGGTGGCCTTCCTGGACAAGCTGGCCGAGACGGGGGGCCTGTCGCCGGCGGTGCTGGAGCCGGTGGTCAAGACGGCGGGGATCGCCGTGGTCACCCATCTGGCGGCGGCCTTCTGCAAGGACGCCCAGGAGGGGGCCCTGGCCGCGGCGGTGGAGCTGGCCGGAACGGCTCTGGCCCTGGCGGCGGCCCTGCCGCTGATGTCGGCGGCGCTGGATCTGCTGACCAGCCTGCTGTGAGGGCGGGGCCATGAGAAAATCGCGGATCATTACGCTGATCCTGGCCCTTCTGTGCCTGCCTCTGCTGGTGGTGCCCGTCCGGGCGGCGGCGGTGGAGGACAGCGCGCTGGAGGAGCCCATCATCGACGTGGACGAGCTGGAGCGGGCGGCGGAGGACAGCGGCTCCGACGTGGACTACGGCATTGGCCTGGACGAGGGGATCGAGACCCTGCTGGACACCGGCAGCCGGGAGATCCACGGAATCGTCCGCCGGGCGGTGCGCTCCGGGGTGATCCTGCTGGCCATCCTGCTGCTGGTGGGCCTGGCGGACACGGTCCGGGAGGGGGTGGGCCAGAGAGGCGGCCCCGCCGTGACCCTGGCCGGCGCCCTGGCGGTGACGGCGGTGGCGGTAGCGGACGTCAACTCCCTGATGGGCATGGGGGCCGGGGCGCTGGACGACATGCGCTCCTTCGCCAATGTGCTGCTGCCCGCCGTGGCGGCGGTGACGGCGGCCACCGGGGCTATCACCGGGGCGGCGGCCCGGCAGATGGCGGCGGTGCTGTTCTCCGATGTGCTGATGAATCTCATCGACGGGCTGCTGGTGCCGGCGCTGTACGGGTACATCGCCGCGTCGGTGGCCTGGGCGGCGGTGGGCAACGAGGGATTGAAACGGCTGGCCGCCCTGCTGAAATGGGTGGTCACCACGGTGCTGACCGCCGTGATGCTGGCCTTTGTGGGCTATCTCACCGCCAGCGGGGTCATCGCCGGGACGGCGGACGCCGCCTCCGTAAAGGCGGCCAAATTCGCCATCTCCGGGGCCATCCCGGTGGTGGGCGGCATTTTGTCCGAGGCGGCGGAGACGGTGCTGGCCTCGGCGGGGGTCCTGAAGGGGACGGTGGGGGTGTTCGGAATGATCACGGTGCTGGCCATCTGTCTGCTCCCCACGCTGGAGCTGGCGGTCCACTATCTGGCCTATAAGGTGGTGGCGGCGCTGGCCTCCGCGGTGGGCCAGGGGAGGGTCCACGCCCTGGTGGAGCAGCTGGGGAGCGCCTTCGGCCTCATTCTGGGGATGACGGGGGCTTGCTGCCTGCTGCTGCTCATCGCGCTGGTGTCCTCCCTGTCGGCGGCGTCACTGTGATGGACTGGCTGAGGGACTGGATCATGGCGGTCACCTGCGCCGCCATGGCGCTGGCGCTGCTGGAGGGGCTCGTCCCCGACGGGGCGGGGAAGAAGGCCTGCCACCTGGCGGGGGGACTGGCCCTGCTGCTGGTCGCGGTGGGCCCCGTGGCGAAGCTGGACGTGGGGAAACTCACCGGCGCCCTGGCGGATTACCGGGGGGAGCTGGATTCCTATGAGCAGGCGCTGGCGGAGGAGAGCGAGGAGCGGTACAAAACCATCATAGCGGAGCGGACAGCCGCATATATTGTGGACAAGGCGGCGGAGCTGGGCGTCTCCTGCCAGGCGGAGGTGACCATCGGCTATGATGACAACGGCACACTGTGTCCCTGGGCGGTCACCGCCCGGGGGGATTGGACGGCGGCCCAGCGGGAGGCCCTCAGCCGGGCGCTGGAGGAGGAGCTGGGCGTCCCCGCCGCGCGTCAATACTTTGGGGAGAGTTCACCATGAGGGAGATCAAATGGCCGGACACGGCGAAGCTCAAGGGGTTTTTCAGCCAGTACAAATATGTGTTCCTCGTCATCGCGGCGGGGATGCTGCTCCTGCTGTGGCCAACCGGAGGGCAGAAGATCGACCGGACAGAGGAGGCGGCGGAGCGCCCCGCCCCGTCTCAGGAGAGCTTCGATCTGGACGCGCTGGAGGAGAAGCTGTCGGGCGTCCTCTCCCGGGTGGAGGGGGCGGGGCAGGTGACGGTGGCCCTCACCCTGAAAAGCGGTATGGAGCGGGTGCTGGCCGCCGACCGGGAGACCGTCACCGACCAAGGCGGCCGCAGCTCCTGGACCACCGAGACGGTTGTCCTGGACGGGGATAGCGGGGAGGAGACGGTGCAGCTCACCCAGAACTATCCCACCTTTCAGGGGGCGGTGGTGGTGTGCCAGGGGGCCGACGACCCCGGCGTGCGGCTGCTGCTGACCCAGGCGGTGTCCGCCCTGACGGGGCTGGGCGCGGACCGCATCACGGTGTGCAGGGGAGGATGACTCCCATTCAATCAAATCAACGACGGAGGGAAACAGAATGAGTGTATGGAAACGCAACGCGGTGGTGGTGGCCATCGTCCTGTTCGTGGGGGCGGCGGTGTATCTGAACTGGTCTTACAACCACCAGCAGCAGACGGCGGACGACCCCGCCGCCAGCGAGACGGGCAAGGTATTGGGCCAGGCGGGGCTGGTCAGCGGCACCGACGCCAGCGCGGCCCCTACGGCCACCACGGCGGCGAACGCCATGGGCAGCGCCGCGCCGTCCGTCCGGCCCGACGGGGAGGACGGGGAGCCGTCCCAGGCCCCTGCCCAGTCCACCGGATATTTCGCCGCGGCGCGGCTCAACCGGCAGCAGGCCAGAGACAGCGCCCTGCAATTGCTCCAGCAGGCCGCCGCCGATGAGAGCGCCGCCCAGGAGGTCATCGACGACGCCAACACCTCCATCCAGGCCATGGCCACCTACACCATGTCAGAGGCCAACGTGGAGAATATGGTCACCGCCAAGGGCTACGGGGACTGCGTGTGCTTCATCAGCCAGGACAGCGCCAGCGTGGTGGTGTCCTCCACCGAGGGCGGGCTGACGGAGGCCGACATCGCCAAGATCCTGGAGATCGTCAAGCAGGAGACGGGGCTGTCCGCCGAGACCATCCACATCATTGAGACGGAGCCCTGAGCGGATGAAAAATTGGGATTGTATTTTCCGTTTGCCGGTGTTATAATAGCTTCAAATCCCGGACAAGAGAAGGAGCGTGAGGCGATATGGCCGACAACAAGGAATACATCTCCCACGGGGAAGATCTGGGCAGTATCAGCATCTCTGAGGAGGTCCTGGCCGTCATCGCGGGGGCGGCCGCGCTGGATGTGGAGGGCGTCGGCGCGCTGGGCTCCACCTTGAACGGCGACGCGGCGTCCGTGGTGAACAACCGCAAGAGCCTGGCCAAGGGCATCCGCCTGGCCGTGGACGGCGAGAGCGTGACGGTGGACGTGACCATCCTGGTGCGGTACGGCTACGGCGTCACCGATGTGGCCAAAGCGGTGCAGGAGAACGTGTTCAGCGCGGTGGAGAGCACCAGCGGGCTCTCCGTGAGCGCCGTCAATGTGACGGTGAGCGGCGTTTCGTTCCAGAAATAGGGCGATCGATCGTATGCGCAGACGGAGCCGGGCAAGCACCCGGCTCTGTTTTTTTGTCCCGTCCAAATTTGATGGGACGAGCCGCAAAAAAGGGGTTTTCTTTTTCCCGTCCACCGTGTATAATGATTTGGATATACAAAATGGGTCGTTGTGCCCATGAATGGGACCGGCCGGCGCCGGGAAAGGGAGAAGCGTATGAACAGGACTACAGCCCGTGAGATCGCCATGCACCTGGTGTTTCAGATGACATTTACCGGGACCCCCGCCGGGGAGCTGCTGGAGCGGGAGCTGAACGAGGAGGCCTTTGCCCTCCGGGCCGGGGCGGAGCCCCTGTACGGGGAGTTCCCCGACAAGGGCTCCGTGGAGTACATCACGCGGGTGGTGACCGGCGTGGAGGAGCACGGCGCGGAGCTGGAGGAGATCATCAGCCGGTATTCCAAGGGCTGGCGGCTGAAGCGGATCGACCGGGTGGCCGCCGCCATCCTGCGGGTGTGCGTATATGAGATCCTGTACCTGCCCGACGTGCCCAACGGCGCCGCCATCAACGAGGCGGTGGAGATCGCCAAGGGCTACGTGGACGACGATGTGGTGAAGTTCATCAACGGCATCCTGGGCTCCTTTGTCCGGGAGAGCTTCCCCGCGCCGCCGGAGGAGGGCTGACATGTGCCGGCTTTGCCTGGGCCTGGACACCAGCAACTACACCACCTCCGCCGCCGTGTTCGACGGGGAGACGGGCGAGAACCGGGGAATGCTGCTCACCGTGCCCGAGGGGGCCCTGGGCCTCCGCCAAAGCGACGCCCTGTTCCAGCACGTGAAGCGCCTCCACCTGATGGTGGAACAGCTCCGCGCCGACGGGCTGCTGGGGGAGATCGCCGCCGTGGGGGCCTCCACCCGGCCCAGAGAGGTGGAGGGCAGCTATATGCCCTGCTTCTTAGTGGGGGAGGGCCAGGGCCGGTCCCTGGCCGCCGCGCTGGGCGTCCCCTTCTATCCCTGCTCCCACCAGCAGGGGCACATCGCCGCCGCGGCCTGGTCCGCCGGCCGGGAAGACCTGCTGGACAGGCCCCATCTGGCCTGGCACCTGTCCGGCGGCACCACCGAATTATTACACGTGGAGCCCCAGGGCCACACCGTCCGGGCGGAGGTCATCGGCGGCACGGTTGACATCTCCGCCGGCCAGCTCATCGACCGGGCCGGGGTGCTGCTGGGCCTGCCCTTCCCGGCGGGCAAGGCGCTGGACGAGCTGTATCCCCAGGGGAATGGATCAGTCAAACCCTTCAAGGTGAAGCTGAACAGCCTGAACTTCTCCCTGTCCGGCATGGAGAACCAGGTGAAAAAGCTGCTGGCGGAGGGAGAGGACCCCGCCGACATCGCGAAATTCACCCTGGATACGGTGATCGGCGTAGTCCTCCGGGCCACGGGGGAGGCCGTGAGGCGGTATCCCGGCCTGCCGGTGCTGTGCTCCGGCGGGGTGGCCTCCAACCGGCAATTGAGGGCCGCCCTGGAGCGGGCCTGCGGCGCGGTGTTCGCCCAGCCGCGATATTCCACCGACAACGCCCTGGGGGTGGCCATCCTGGCCCACCGTGCTCTGGAGAGAGGGGTGACGCCATGAGTCTGAATCTGTCCAGCCTGCCCACCTACACCGTCGGCCAGGTGAACGAGTATATCCGGGATCTGATGGAAGACGACCTGCTGCTCCAGAGCATCCTGGTCCGGGGGGAGATCTCCAACTACAAGCGCTACCCGTCAGGCCATCATTACTTCTCTCTGAAGGACGAGACAGGCGTTTTGAAGTGCGTCATGTTCCGGGGGGAGGCGGCGCATCTCCGCTTCCGGCCGGAGAACGGCATGCGGGTGGTGGCCTTCGGGCACATCTCCGTATTCCCCAGAGACGGGGCCTATCAGCTCTACTGTGCCGACCTTCTGCCCGACGGCAGAGGGCCCCTGGACGAGGCGTTCGAGCGCCTGCGCCGCCGCCTGGAGGCGGAGGGCCTCTTTGACGAGGACCACAAGACCCCTCTGCCGAAATACCCCCGCAGGATCGCCCTGGTGACCTCCCCGGTCGGGAAGGCGGTGCGGGATATGATCCGGGTCCTGGGCCAGCGGTGGCCGCTGGCGGAGGTGCTGGTGGTCCCCGTCCGGGTCCAGGGGGAGGGGGCGGCGGAGGAGATCGCCGCCGCCATCCATGAGATCAACAACCGGGCGGACATCGACCTCATCATCACCGGCCGGGGCGGCGGCTCCATGGAGGAACTGTGGGCCTTCAACGAGGAGATCGTGGCAAGGGCCATCTACGTGTCCAACCTCCCGGTGATCTCCGCCGTGGGCCACGAGCCCGACGTGACCATCGCCGACTACGCGGCGGACCTGCGGGCGTCCACCCCCTCCAACGCCGCCGAGCTTGCGGTGCCCGACCGGGCGGAGCAGGGGGAGCGGCTGGCCGAACTGAAATACCGGCTGTGCAGGTCCATCCGGGGCAGGTTGGAGGATGGCCGCCGGGAGTTGGGCCGGCTGAAGGGCAGCCGGGTGCTGCGGTCCATGGCCGCTCCCATCCAGGAGCGGCGGCTGATCGCCGACAGCCTGCGCCGCCGGCTGGAGTCCGCCCTCGCCGGGCAGATGAAGGACCGGCGGGCCGCCCTGTCCAAGGCCGCCGCCGGGCTGGACGCCCTGAGCCCATTGAAGGTGCTGGGCAGAGGCTATGCCATCGCCCGAAAGGGGAAGACCGTGGTGTCCTCCGTCGGGCAGGCCGAAAAAGGGGACAGGCTGGACGTGGCCGTCTCCGACGGCGTGTTGTCCTGCGAAGTGAGAGAGAAGGAGGAGAGATCATGGCGGTGAAAAAGCAGACCTTTGAGCAGGCCATGGGCCGCCTGGAGGAGATCGTGTCCAAACTGGAACAGGGGGACTGCGACCTGGACCAGTCGTTGAAGCTGTTCGAGGAGGGGGCCAAACTGGCCGCCCAGTGTGAGAAACAGCTGGACGAGGCGGAGCAGAAGGTGAGCCTCCTGCTGGAGAACGGGGACGAGGTCCCCTTTGCGGCCGGGGAGGACTGAGCCATGGACTTTCAGAAGGAGTACGACGCCCTCCGGGAGAAGGTGGAGGGCGCGCTGTCTCAATATTTTGGGGCGGACAGGCGGGGCTTCCGGTTCGACGGGCTCGTGGAGGCCATGGACTACAGCCTGATGGCCGGCGGCAAGCGCGTCCGGCCGGTGCTGGTGCTAGAGTTCTGCCGGGCCTGCGGCGGTGACGTGGAAGCCGCCCTGCCGGTGGCGTGTTCCATCGAGATGCTCCACACCTATTCCCTGATTCACGACGATCTGCCCTGCATGGACGACGACGACCTCCGCCGGGGCAGGCCCACCAACCACAAGGTGTTCGGCGAGTGTACCGCCGTGCTGGCGGGGGATGCCCTCCAGGCGGAGGCCTTCGGGACCATCCTGCGCTCCTCCCTCCCGGCGGAGCGGAAGGCCGCCTGCGCCGAGGCCCTGGCCGACGCCGCCGGGATAGACGGCATGTGCGGCGGCCAGTATATGGATATGGACAGCGAGAAGCGGGGCATGTCCGAGGACGAGGTCACCGAGCTCCAGGCCCGCAAGACGGGGGCCCTGCTCACCGCCGCCTGCCGGATGGGCGTGCTGGCCGCCGGCGGCACAGGGGAGCAGGAGGACGCCGCCATGCGGTATGGGGCCTTCCTGGGGGCCGCCTTCCAGATCCGGGACGACATGCTGGACGAGCTGGCTGACGAGGCGGAACTGGGCAAGCCCATCGGCTCCGACCGGGCGGAGGGCAAGACCACCTTTATGACCCTTTACGGGGCGGAGAAGTGCGCCATAATGGTGGACCGCCTCACCGAGGGGGCCAGGTCGGCGGCGAAGGAGCTGCCCGATGGAGCGTTTCTGTGTGAGCTTGCCGGCCGTCTGGCCGGCCGGACCCGCTGAGCGGATCAATTCACAAAGGAGTGAGCAAACGTGATCGTCAGTCCTGTCCTCATCATGGGGGTCTGCGCGTGGGCGTTGGCCCAGGTCCTGAAGTTCATCATCTCTATCATCGTGTTCCGGAAGGTGGACATCAAGTATCTCTATACCGGCGGCGGGATGCCCAGCTCCCACTCGGCGCTGGTGTGCGCCTGTTCCACGGGCACGGCGTTCGCCGAGGGGCTGGATTCGCCCCTGTTCGCCATCGTGGTGCTGTTCTCCTTCATCGTCATGTACGACGCCGCCAATGTCCGCCGGGAGACGGGCAAGCAGTCCAAGATCCTGAACTACATCATGAAGGGCTGGGAAGATATTCCTTCGGAGATCATGGACAGACAGTTGAAGGAGCTGTTAGGCCATACTCCTTTACAGGTACTTGTGGGGGCCGCTGTCGGCGTAGCTGTCGGCTTGATAGGCGGATTCCTCGCCTATGGGCTCTGAGTTCCGCCCGCTGAATGACCATTTGCGAAAGAGAGGAGGGATGGCCCGTGTACCCAGATCGTCTCGACCAGATCACCGACGCCCAGGCGAAGCTGCTGTGTAACCAGCTGCGCCAGGACATCATCACCAGCGTGGCCAGGACCGGCGGCCATCTGGCCTCCAGTCTGGGGGCGGTGGAGATCACCGTGGCCATCCACCGGGTCTTTGACCTGGATACCGACCGGCTGGTGTTCGACGTGGGGCACCAGTGTTACGCCCATAAGTTTTTGACAGGCCGGGGGAAGGAGATGGCCTCCCTGCGGAAGTTGGGGGGCCTGTCCGGCTTCCCCAAGCCAAAGGAGCACCGGGCCGATGCGTTCATTGCCGGCCACGCCTCCAATTCGGTGTCGGTTGCCCTGGGGATGGCCCGGGCCCGCACCCTGAACCGGGAGGACTACAGCGTCCTGGCCCTGATGGGGGACGGCGCCATGACCGGCGGTCTGTCCTACGAGGGCCTGTCTGACGCGGGCCAGAGCGGGGAACAGATCATCGTCATCCTCAATGATAACGGCATGTCCATCACCAAAAACGTGGGCGGGGTGGCCAGCCATCTGGCCAAGCAGCGGCTGAAGCCCCAGTATCTGCAGTTCAAGAAGTTCTACCGCCGGATCACCGGGGGCAATCCTGTGGGGCGGGCGCTGTACCGCTTCACTCACAGGGTGAAGCAGGGGATCAAGAGCGCGATCCTACATTGCAGTATGTTCGAGGATATGGGCTTCACCTACCTGGGGCCGGTGGACGGCCACGATGTGGCCTACCTCACCCGGCTGCTGCGGTACGCCAAGGAGCTGAACTGCCCTGTCCTGCTCCACATCAAGACCGTAAAGGGAAAAGGCTACACACCCGCGGAAAGGGAGCCCGACCGGTTCCACGGGGTGGGCCCCTTCCGCCCGGAGGACGGAAGCCCCCTGGACTCCGGCGGCTGCCCCACCTTCTCCGCTGTGTTCGGGGAGACCATGTGCCAGCTGGCCTCGGAGCGGGAGGACGTTTGCGCCATCACCGCCGCCATGCCTGACGGCGTCGGTCTGACGGAGTTCGCCAGGCGGTTCCCGGAGCGGTTTTTCGACGTGGGCATCGCCGAGGGCCACGCCGTCTCCATGGCGGCGGGCATGGCCAAGCAGCGGCTCATCCCGGTGGCGGCCATCTACTCCACCTTTTTGCAGCGGTCCTATGATATGCTTCTCCACGACGCGGCCATCCAGAACCTCCACGTGGTGCTGGCCGTGGATCGGGCCGGGCTGGTGGGGGAGGATGGGGAGACCCACCAGGGCGTGTTCGACGTGGCCTATCTGTCCTCCATCCCCGGCATGAAGGTCTACTGTCCCGCCAGCTTCGGGGAGCTGCGGGCCATGCTTCGCTGCGCCGTGGCCAAGTGCCGGGGCCCGGTGGCGGTGCGCTATCCCCGGGGCGGCGAGGGCGCCTATACCGGCATGAGCGGGATCGAGGGCGCCTCTATCCTGCGAGAGGGCAGAGACGTGACCGTCGCCGCCTACGGGACCATGGTCAATGAGGCCCTGGCCGCCGCCCGCCTGCTGGAGGAGAAGGGCGTGTCCGCTCAGGTATTGAAGCTGAACAGCATCTCCCCCCTGGATATGGATTCCGTTGTGGACTGTGTGAAGGGCACCGGGCGGCTCATCGTGGCGGAGGAGTGCGTGGACGCCGGCTGTGTGGGCCGGCGGATCGCCTCTGAGCTGACCCTGCGGGGCCTGGCCGGCCTGTCCGTGGCGCTGATGAATCTGGGGGACCGGTTCATCCAGCACGGATCGGTGGCGGAGCTGCGGCAGATGTGCGGCGTCGACGGGGCGTCCATCGCGAAAAAGGCTGTGGAGGTGATCTCCCGTGGCTAAAAAGCGGGTGGACGTGCTGCTGGTGGAGCGGGGGCTCATGGACAGCCGGCAGAGGGCCCAGGCCGTCATCATGGCGGGACAGGTATATTCCGGCGAGCGCCGCTGCGATAAAGCCGGCATGGCCCTGGACGAAAACGCGCCCCTGGAGATCAGGGGGCAGAGCCTCCGGTATGTGAGCCGGGGCGGCCTCAAGCTGGAGAAGGCCATGAAATGCTTTCCCATCACCCTGGAGGGCAAGACGGCGGCGGACATCGGGGCCTCCACCGGCGGCTTCACCGACTGTATGCTGCAGAACGGGGCCGCGCGGGTCTACGCCGTGGACGTGGGCTACGGCCAGCTGGCCTGGTCCCTCCGGGAGGACCCCCGGGTGGTGTGCCTGGAGCGCACCAACGCCCGGTACCTCACGAGAGAACAGATCCCCGAGCCCCTGGACTTCGCATCTATCGACGTGTCCTTCATCTCCCTGGGTCTGATTTTGCCCGCCCTGCGGCCGCTGCTGAGGGAGGGGGGTCAGGTGGCCGCCCTCATCAAGCCCCAGTTCGAGGCGGGGAAGGACAAGGTGGGCAAAAAGGGGGTCGTCCGGGATCCGGCGGTCCACCTGGAGGTGCTGGAGCAATTCGTGAAAAACGCGGAGAAATCAAATTTTGCTGTAAGGGGTATTGACTTTTCACCTATTCGTGGGCCAGAGGGAAACATTGAATACCTGGGCTTTTTAACGGCCGGCGGGGAGGGCAACGTTCCCGTTGACCTGAAAGGATTGGTAGAACGCTCCCATGCGGCATTGGAGGGATTGACATGAAGGTGGTGCTCAGCCCCAACCCCTATCGGGACCGGGGCCTCAAGGCGGCCATGGCGGCCCGGAGCGTTTTGGAGGCAAACGGCGTCCAGGCGGTGATCTGCCTGCCGTTTGAACTGGACGAGAACAGCCACCTGGAGCTGCCGGCGGAGGCCGGGCTGCGCCCCCTGGAGCCGGAGCTGGAGCGGGCCGACGTTCTGGTGTGCTTCGGCGGGGACGGCACCATCCTCCACGCCGCCCGGGAGGCCAATCCCCGGAGCATCCCCGTGCTGGGGGTGAACCTGGGGAGCATCGGCTTTATGGCGGAGCTGGAGCAGGGGGAGCTGTCCCTGCTGGCACGGCTGGCCGCCGGGAAATACGGCATCGAGCGGCGGATGATGCTGGATGTGTCCGTCCGCCGGGAGGGCCAGCGGGTCTACTCCGAGGTGGCCCTGAACGACGCGGTCATCACCAAAGGGGCTGTGGCCAGGGTGCTGGACCTGGAGGTCACCGGCGACCGGGTCACCATCTCCTCCTTCTCCGGGGACGGGGTGGTCATCGCCACCCCCACCGGCTCCACCGCCTACTCCATGGCGGCGGGGGGGCCCATCGTGGAGCCCACCGCGGAGAACATCATCATCACCCCCATCTGCGCCCACTCCCTCCACGCCAAGCCCTTTGTCCTCAACCGGGACAGGTCCGTTGGGGTGCGCATGACCTCCGGCGGCAAGCGATCCGCCTATCTGTCGGTAGATGGGGGCCGGGCGTTCCGGGTCCAGCCGGGAGACTGGGTGGAGTGCCGCCGGTCTCAGCAGACGACCCGTCTGGTCAAGCTCACCGGACGGAGCTTTTACGAGCGCATCAATCAGAAGCTGGGAAAGGTGTGAGGATATGAAGGCCAACCGGCAGAGGGAGATCCTGCGGCTCATCGGGTCGCAGGAGGTGGAGACCCAGGAGCAGATGCTGGCCCTGCTGAAGGGCGCCGGCATCCGGGCCACCCAGGCCACCATTTCCCGGGACATCAAGGAACTGAACCTGGTGAAGCAGCCGGCGGAGGACGGGCATTATCGCTATGTGGCCTCCGACGCCGTCCCGGTGCGGAGGGCGGCCGCCGGGCGGATGCAGAACATCTTCAAGGAGGGGGTCACCTCCTGCGACTGCGCCCAGAACCTGGTGGTGGTCCGGACCATGCCCGGTCTGGCTCCCGCCGCCGGCGCCGCCCTGGACGGCATGGGCATCGACGCGCTGGTGGGCTCACTGGCCGGAGACGACACGGTGCTGCTCATCATGCGCTCCAACCAGGCCGCCGAGCGGCTGTGCAAGGAGATCGCGTCTATGCTGGATCGAGGGTGAGGAGAAATGCTGTCCCTGCTGCACATCGAGAATATCGCGGTCATCGACCGGGCGGACATCTCCTTCGAGGAGGGCTTCAATGTCCTCACCGGCGAGACCGGCGCCGGCAAATCCATCGTGATCGACGCCATCGGCGCCATCATGGGGGAGCGCGCCAGCCGGGACCTGATCCGCACCGGGGCCAGATCCGCCCGGGTGACGGCGGTGTTCCGGGACCTGCCCGCGCTCCGCTGGTTCGACGAGATGGGGGTGACCCCCGACGAGAACGGGGAGCTTCTGCTGGAGCGGGTCATCCAGAGCGACGGAAAAAACGTCTGCCGGGTGGGGGGTGTGCCCATCCTGGTGGGCCAGCTCCGGGAGCTGGGTCTGCGTCTGCTGAACATCCACGGCCAGCACGACGGTCAGCAGCTTCTGGACGAGGACTGCCACCTGGACTACCTGGACAGCTTCGGCGGGACCGGGGAGCGAAAGGCCGCCTTTCAGACCGCCTATGAGCGGGTGAGGGAGATCAGAAGGGACCTCTCCGCCCTCCGGATGGACGACGCGGAAAAGGCCCGGCGGATGGACACCCTGCAATACCAGATCGACGAGCTGGAGGCGGCAAACCTCCGCCCCGGCGAGGACGAGGAGCTGTCTGACCGGCGGGAGGTCCTCCGCAACGCCGAGCGGCTCACCTCCGCCGTGGAGGGGGCCTGGGCGGCCCTCACCGGCGGGGAGGAGGGGGACGGCGCCCTGTCCCTGCTGATGGAGGCGGAGGGCCATTTGACCTCCGGCGGCAAGCACAGCGCCGAGCTGCGGGAACTGGCCCAGGCGGCCACCCGGCTCCGGTGCGATCTGGATGATCTGGCGGAGCGGGTGCGGGATGCCCGGAGCGCCTTCGACTTCTACCCGGGGGAGCTGGACGAGGTGGAGGCCCGGCTGGACCGGCTCTACCGGCTGAAAAAGAAATACGGCGGCACCACGGAGGAGATGCTGGACTATCTGGCGAAGTGCCGTGCTGAGCTGGACGCCATCCAGTTCTCCGAGGAGCGGACCGCCAAGCTGGAGGGTGAACTGGCCAAAGCCCTGGAACAGGCCGTGGAGCAGGGGAAACTCCTTTCCAACGACCGGCATAAGGCGGCGGAGATCCTGGCCCGCCGGATCCAGTCCGAATTGAAGGAACTGGATATGCCCAGGGTGCGCTTCCAGGTGGAGTTCTCCCCCAAGGACGCCCCCGACGGCATGGATCAAAGCGGCATGGACACGGTGCGGTTCCTCATGTCCGCCAACGTGGGGGAGGATCTGAAGCCCATCAACAGGATCGCCTCCGGCGGCGAGCTGTCCCGGATCATGCTGGCGCTGAAAAATGTGCTGGCGGAGTCGGAGGAGGTGTCCACCCTGATCTTTGACGAGGTGGACGCGGGCGTGTCCGGCCGGGCGGCTATAAAGGTCGCCCGGAAGCTGTACCAGGTGTCCAGGACCAAGCAGGTGCTGTGCGTGACCCATCTGCCCCAGATCGCCGCCATGGGCGTGGCCCATTTCTCGGTGGAAAAGGGGGAGCGGGACGGCCGCACCTACACACGGGTGACCCGCCTGGAGCGGGAGGGCCGCAAAGAGGAGCTGGCCCGCCTCAGCGGCGGAGAGGTCACCGAGACCATGCTCCACAGCGCGGAGGAGCTGCTGTCCTCCGCGGAGGCATATAAGGCGGGAGAGTCGCGCTGACATGATCAAAGGCATCTTTTTCGACGTAGACGGCACCCTTGTCCCGGCCCATGGCAGGGCCATCTCCGACCCGCTGCGGGCGGACCTGCTGGCCCTGCGGGCGCGGGGGATCAGGATCTTCATCTGCACCGGCCGGGCCAAGCAGGACCTGATCAGCACCGGGATGCTCCGGGACGTGCCCTTTGACGCGTACATCACCCTCAACGGCCAGTGCTGCTTTGACGGGAAGGAGGTCTATCGGGACATCCCCATCCCGGCGGAGGACTTGAAAAACGCCATCCGTGTCCTCCGGGAACACCCCCACATCGCGGCGCTGATGGAGAGCAGCGGAGCCAGTCGGCTCAACCGGGTGGACGACAGGGTAGAGCGGGTGTTCCGGTTCCTCCACACGGAGATCTACCCCCTGGCGGAGCCGGAGTGGATGCTGGAGCGGAACATCTATCAGTTCGTGCCCCTGGTGGACGAGAGCGAGGAGCGGCTGTTCTTCTCCGCCATGCCTCACTGCGATCACACCCGCTGGCACCCGGAGGGAGTGGACATCATGCCCAAAGGGGGCCGTAAGGCCGACGGCGTCCGGGCCACCATGGAGCGGTTCGGCCTGGGGCGGGAGGAGATCATGGCCTTCGGCGACGGGGAGAACGACGATGTGGTGCTGTCCATGGCGGGCCTCAGCGTGTGCATGGGCAACGGGGTGGACCGCGTCAAGGCCATGGCGGACTACGTCACCGGCTCCGTGCAGGAGGACGGGGTCTGCCAGGCCCTGCGGCACTTCGGCATCCTGGACTGAATCAAGCATAAGAGAAAGCCCCGCCGGCCGGCGGGGCTTTCGTCGTGATGCGGCTTACTTCTTTTCGTCGGGGGAGACAGGCTTCATATCCTCCGGGGTGTAGGGGGCGGGAGCGGCGGGCTTCGCGGCCTCATTGGCGACGGGCTGGAAATCCGGGTCGGGCGCGGCGGAGGCAGCCGCGCCGCCGCCCTTGGTGAACCGTTCGGGCACCTGGCCCAGAGGCGGGCCGCTGACAGGTGTGGGTCCGGCCTTGAGGCCGGTGATGATGGCGGCCAGATCCAGGACGGCCTCCACGATCAGCGCGATGGCCACCACCCGCCACAGCATCTCCAGGGCCTTGAAGGGGTCGAGCAGGATCAGCACGCTGATGACCAGGGCGATCAGGGCGTTGAGCACCGTGAGATACCAGTAGGGCATGTGGAAGCGGAGCCGGTCGATGCCCTGCTGGAACTTCATCGCACCCACGATCAGCAGCGCGATGCCGTAGATGTGGGTGAGGGAGGGGAACAGGCTGTTGCGGAACACGAACAGGGCGCCGGCGATCAGGCACAGCAGGCCAATGGCGAGGTTTTTCTCCATGGCGGCCAGTTCAGGGGATGTGATGAAGTAGCGGATGACGCAGACCACGCCGGCCACCAGCAGCACCGCGCCCACGAGGAACAGCACCGCTCTGGTAAAGCGGTCCGGGTCGATCAGCAGGATGACGCCGATGGCCAACTCCACGAGGCAGAGGATGATATATCCGAGATTTGCGCGCAGGGCTTTCATAATCGTTCCTCCCTTACGGTTTGTATTCGAACTGCCGGACAGGTCAGCGGTGCTTGCCCAGGAAGAACAGGGCCATGCAGCCGGGGCCGGTGTGGGCGGCGATGACCGGCCCGATGTGGTTGATGACGACCTCCTTGACGCCGAAGCGGGCCTTGATGTCGGCGGCCAGCTGCTCCGCCTCCGCGTAGGAGTCGGTGTGGCTGATGAACACCACCTGGCCGGCGGGATCGGGGTCGGCCAGCTCGGCCATCTTGTCCAGCAGGCCGGCAAGGGAGGCCTTGCGGCCCCGGGCGGTGGTCACCTTGATCAGGTGGCCCTCATCGTCCACGTGGAGGATGGGCTTGATCTGGAGCATGGTGCCCACCACGGCGGTGGCGGCGGACACCCGGCCGCCCTTTTTGAGGAAGAACAGGTCGTTGACGGTGAACCAGTGGCACAGATGGAACTTGGCCTCCTCCGTCCAGTCCCGGACCTCCTCGATGGTCTTGCCGGCGGCCTTGAACTTGGCGGCCAGGTAGACCAGCAGGCCCTGGCCCATGGAGGCGCAGAGGGTGTCCACCACATAGAGCTTTCGCTCGGGGTACTGCTCCCGCAGGGCCTCCGCCGCGATCAGGTAGGAGTTGCAGGTGGTGGACAGGCCGGAGGAAAAGCCCAGCACCAGCACGTCCTTCCCGGCCTTCAGATGGGGCTCAAAGACCTCCGCGGCCTGGCCCACGTTGACGGCGTTGGTGGTGGCCATGGAGCCCGCCTTCTGCCGGCGGGTCAGCTCGTCGGGGGTCATCTCCCGGTTGTCGGGATAGTTGAGATAGGTCTTGCCGTCGATGGTGAAGGCCAGGGGAAGGACCTCCACCTCCAGCTCCTTGACCATGGAGTCAGGCAGATCGGCGGATGAATCGGTGATGATGATATAGTCGCTCATGGCGGGGAAACCTCCAAATCTTTCGGCCGCGGAGGCGGTCTGTCTTTCCATGTATGATAGCACGTCGTGGCGTTTTTTGCAAATATATTTTTGACATATATTCCGCGTCCGCCGGCGGAGGGACAAAAGGTTTGACAGCATCGTCCCGCTGTGATATGATGCGATGGATCAAATTTTGGAGGGATCGCCCATGGAAGAGGTGCAAATTACCTATATCGGCCACTCCTGCTTCGAGTTTCGATACCGGGGCCAGCGGATCGTATTGGACCCCTACGAGGACGGCTCGGTGCCGGGGCTCAAAAACGTGCGGCTGGAGGCGGAGTTCGTCTATTGCAGCCATTTCCACCACGACCATGGCTTTACCGGCGGCGTGACCCTCAAGCCCGCCGCCCCCGCCTTTGAACTGGAGGAGCTGGACACCGACCACGACGACGTGGGCGGCGCCAAGCGGGGCAAGAACACCGTACGCGTCTTCCGGTTCGGCGCGCTCCGGGTGGCCCATCTGGGAGACCTGGGCCGGCTGCCCACCGAGGCGGAGTATGAGAGACTGTCCGGGGTGGACTGCCTGATGATCCCCGTGGGCGGGTTCTTCACCATCGACGCCGTCCAGGCGAAAGAGATCGTGGACAAGGTCCGGCCCCGAGTCACGGTGCCCATGCACTACCGCAGTCAGTTCGGCGGCTTCGACGTCATCGCGCCTCTGGACGACTTCACGAAGCTGTTTCCGGCGGTGGAGCGCGGCGGAGACACACTCACATTGACGGAGGACACACCCGGGCAAGTGCTGATCCTCACCCCGAAAAACGGACAATAACCGATAAGGAGAGTATATATCATGCAGTTATACGACGAACTGGTGGCCCGCGGCCTCATCGCCCAGGTCACCGACGAGAACGAGATCAAAAACATGATCAACCAGGGCAAGGCCACCTTCTACATCGGCTTTGACTGCACCGCCGACAGCCTCACCGCCGGCCACTTTGTCACCCTGACCCTGATGAAGCGCCTCCAGCAGGCGGGCAACAAGCCCATCGCCCTCATCGGCGGCGGCACCACCATGATCGGCGACCCCTCCGGCCGCACCGACATGCGCAAGATGCTCACCAAGGAGAACATCGACCACAACGCCGAGTGTTTTAAACGCCAGATGGAGCGCTTTATCGAGTTCGGCGAGGGCAAGGCCCAGATGGTCAACAACGCCGACTGGCTGCTGGACCTGAACTATGTGGATCTGCTCCGGGAGGTGGGCGCCTGCTTCTCCGTGAACAACATGCTCCGGGCCGAGTGCTACAAACAGCGCATGGAGCGGGGCCTGTCCTTCCTGGAGTTCAACTATATGATCATGCAGTCCTACGACTTCTACCATCTGTTCCAGCACTACGGCTGCAACATGCAGTTCGGCGGCAACGACCAGTGGAGCAATATGCTGGGCGGCACCGAGCTGATCCGCCGGAAGCTGGGCAAGGACGCCCACGCCATGACCATCACCCTGCTCACCGACTCCAACGGCAACAAGATGGGCAAGACCGCCGGCAACGCCGTCTGGCTGGATCCCAACAAGACCAGCCCCTACGACTTCTACCAGTACTGGCGGAACATTGGCGACGCCGACGTGATGAAGTGCATCCGCATCCTCACCTTCATCCCCCTGGAGCAGATCGAGGAGATGGACAAGTGGGAGGGCAGCGACCTCAACCGTGCCAAGGAGATCCTGGCCTGGGAGCTGACCAACATGGTCCACGGCAGGGAGGAGGCAGACAAGGCCCAGGCCGCGGCCCGCGCCCTCTTCGGCGGCGGCGGGGACAACGGCGATATGCCCTCCACCGCCCTCACCGACGCTGACTTTGCCGACGGGAAGATCGGTGTGCTGGCTCTGATGGTCAAGTGCGGCCTGGCCGCCTCCAACGGCGAGGCCCGCCGACTGATCCAGCAGGGGGGCGTGTCCGTCAACGACGCCAAGGTCACCGACCCCAACCTCTACTATGACAAGGCCGCCTTTGAGGGCGGGCTGGTCATCAAGAAGGGGAAAAAGGTGTTCCACCGGGCGGTGCTGGCCTAAAACCGGACATCAAAAATCGGACGCTGAAAAAGCGTCCGATTTTTTGTGCCCAGCGGCGAGATTGAGGACAAAAGAGCGTCTTACTCAGTGAGAGCGCTCAAACGCGAGAGGAGGTGGGGCATGGAGGACCGGGAGATCGTCAAGCTGTTCCTGGACCGGGACCAGCGGGCGGCGGCGGAGCTGGAGGCCAAGTACGGCGGCCTGTGCCGCCGGGTGGCCGGAAATATCCTGAGAAATCAGGAGGACGCGGAGGAGGTGGCCAGCGACGCCATCTTCGCCGTGTGGCGCACCGTGCCGCCACAGGTACCCAAGAGCCTGCTGGCCTACACCCTCCGCATCGCCCGAAACAGGGCCATTACCCGCCTCCGGGACAACACCAGGGACAAGCGGAGCGGAGAGAAAGATTTGACCGAGGCGGAACCCTCCGTGCCGGACAATGCCGCCGACCGGCTGGAGGCCGCCGAGACCGCCCGGCTCATCAACGACTTCCTCCGTTCACGCCCGGAGCGGGAGCAGGTCATGTTCACCCGCCGCTACTTCATGGGGGACGAGCCGGGGGAGATCGCCAAAGATCTGGGCGTCAGTCCCCTGCGGGTGTCGGATACCCTCTACAAGCTGAAAGGGCGGCTGAAGCGGTATTTGCAGGAAAGGGATGTGATCGTATGAACGACAGGAAACTGACAGAGCTGGCCGGACTGCTGGACGACGACTTTATCGTCAAGGCCGCCGGCACGGTGGGAAGAAAGGAGAAACACATGAAAAAAAGATCGGTTTTGAAAACGGCGCTGATTGCCGCCTGCGCCTGCCTGGCGCTGGTGGGGACGGCATTCGCAGCCAGTGCGCTCACCGGTGGCAATTGGCCGTTCCATCTGAATGCAACGGACCCCGGCGTGTTCGCTGAGAGCCATGGGGACGGACGGATGACCATGACCTTCAATGTGAAGCAGTTTGGTCCCGATGAGGTGTCTGACGAGGCGTTGAAGATCATGAACAGCCTCCCCAAGGGTGAGACGCGGCAGGAGGGCATGGGCAGTTGGAAAGAGATCCAGGAGCACATCGGAGTAGACCTGATTGACAACAATCTGCTGGACACCGCGGAGCCCGCCAACTACTGGCCCCTGCAATGCTATAACGCGACCTATTATTGGGACGGCATGAACTTTTACAGAGCGCATATCGTGGACGGGGTGACGGTAAGCCTGTCCGCCGCCGTCGAAATGGCTGAAAACGGAGAGGGCGCGGTGAGTTCCGTGACGCGCACCCTGGACGAATCACTGAACCACCCGTACACGCTTCCTGATGGTACTGTGGTCTATTACGGGGTAAATGAGTATGACACATGGGGATATCCGGTGAAGGAGTATCGGACCAGCTTCGTTCACGATGGCGTGTCGTATTATCTGGAGGCCACTGATACCCAGGTCGACCAGCTCGACGCGAAAAACGAGCTGACTGAGGGGCGCGTGCTCGACCTGGAAGATCCCCACGCCGACTACGAGGGCGTGTTCTTCCGGGTGCTGGATTCCTTCGTCAACTGATCGTATGTATTAAGAACCCGGACGCCGAGAGGCGTCCGGGTTTCGCTATATCGAGTGACCGTTGACAAAGGGTTTGGCCCGTGTTATATTGAAGTTACAAATCATGAGAGGGATGAAAGAATGATCGACGGCTGAATTTGATTTTCGAGCGGATCACTGCCTCAGGTCCACGCGGTGGCGTGGGCCCGGTCGTTGTCGCCGAAAGTCAGAGGATGCCGGGTCGTTCTGGCCGGAGCGTCTTTGCTTCGGCGCGCCCTTTTTGCGTTCTCTGCCTCTTTCGGCGCGTTCGAGAGAGGCCTTTATTTTTGGAAAGGAGAACGCATATGCTGCAAATCAAGCATTTGACTATCACACACACCAAGGATCTGCGCACCCTGATCGAGGATTTTTCCTTTGTTCTGCACCCAGGCGATAAGGCTGTGGTCATCGGCGAGGAGGGAAACGGCAAATCCACGCTGCTGAAGTGGATCTATGATCCCGCCCTGATCGAGTCCTACTGCAAGTGGAGCGGCGAGCGCGCCAGCGACCCCGTCGTGATGGGCTATCTGGCCCAGGACCTGACGGCAGAGGAGAAGGCTGGAAGCGTGTACGACTTCTGCGCTGCGTCGCCCGCCTTTTTTGAACTGACGCCCAGGGAGTTGAGCGAGATCGCTCGTCAGCTTCGCCTCCCGGCGGAGACCTTCTACGCCGAGCGCCCGGTGGGAACGCTCTCCGGCGGGGAGCGGATCAAGCTCCAGCTGGCCCGCCTGCTGTTTACCCATCCGGCGGCGCTGCTGCTGGACGAGCCCTCCAGCGACGTGGATCTGGAGACGCTGCAATGGATGGAGCGTTTTATCAACGACTATAACGGGATCTGCATCTATATCTCCCACGACGAGACGCTCATCGAAAATACGGCCAATGCCGTGCTCCACATCGAGCATCCCCGGGAGGGCCGGCCGCCCCGGTGCGGCGCCCATCGCCTCTGCTACCGGGACTATGTCCAGCGGCGGGACGCGGGCATCATATACCAGACCCGGCAGGCCAGAAAGGAAAAGGAGGAGTATGACAAAAAGCTGGAGCGTTACCGACGGATCCAGCAGAGCGTGGAGCACGCCCAGGAGGTCATCTCCCGCAAGGACCCCGGCGGGGGCCGCCTGCTGAAGAAGAAGATGCACGCGGTGCTGTCCATGGGCCGCCGGTTCCAGCGGGAGGCGGCGGACATGACCCAACTGCCGGAGGTAGAGATGGCGATGTTCCTCAGCTTTCCGGAGGACGTATGCCTGCCGGCGGGAAAGATCGTGCTGGACCTGTCTTTGCCGGAACTTCGGGCGGGGGAACGTCTGCTGGCCCGGAATATCCGCCTGCGGGTCATGGGCGGGGAGAAGATCGGCATCGTGGGGGGAAACGGGGCCGGCAAGACCACCCTGCTGCGGGAGATCGCCAGCCGGCTCCTGTCCCGCCGGGACCTCCGCGCCGGATATATGTCCCAGGATTACAGTGAAACCCTTCCGCTGGAGCAGACGCCCATCGACTACCTCGCCCCGGCCGGCGACGTGGACAGCCGGACCCGTGCCAGGACCTACCTGGGCAGTCTTCGGTACGCCCGTCAGGAGATGGTCCATCCCATCGGCGAGCTGTCCGGCGGGCAGAAGGCCAAGCTGATCCTGTGCCGCATGGCGTTGGAGCGGGTGAACGTTCTGGTCCTGGACGAGCCCACACGGAACTTCTCCCCGATCTCCGGCCCGCGGATCCGCCAGGCCCTCCGGGACTACAGGGGGACGGTCATTTCGGTTTCCCACGACAGGAAATATCTCGGTGAGGTCTGCGACAGGGTGTACCGGCTGACCGGCGGCGGAATGATCTTAGAGCGATAAACAGGCAAAAATCGGACGCCGCGAGGCGTCCGATTTTCAATATGCTTATTTCATTTCACTACGTCTGCCATGCTGTACAGCCCCGGCTTATCCACCGTCGTGAGGAACTTGGCGGCCTGCACCGCCCCGTTGGCGAAGATCTCCCGGCTGGCGGCGTGGTGGCTGATCTCGATGACCTCGTCCCTGCCGGCGAAGATGACGGTGTGGTCCCCCACGATGGTGCCGCCCCGGACAGAGGACACGCCGATTTCCCGGCCGTCCCGGGCCTTGCGGACGGAGTGCCGGTCGTAGACGTACTCCGGCTCATAGGGCAGGCCGGCGCCGGCGGCGTCCGCCAGCATGAGGGCGGTGCCGCTGGGGGCGTCCAGCTTGCGGCGGTGGTGGCGCTCCACGATTTCCACGTCGTAGTCGCTCCCCAGCAGGGAGGCGGCCCGGCGTACCAGGTCCACCAGCACGTTGATCCCCAGGGACATATTGGCGGAGCGGAACACGGGGATGGACTCCGCCGCTTTGTCGATGAGGGCAAGCTGCTCCGGGCTGTACCCGGTGGTGGCCAGCACCACGGGCAGCTTCCGCCCCACGCAGAAGTCCAGCAGGGGCTCCAGGGCGGAGGGGTGGGAGAAGTCGATGACCGCGTCGGCCTCGGCGGCACAGGCGGCGGGGGAGGGGAACACCGGGAAGCCCTCCATGGGCAGGGGCAGCAGGTCGATGCCGGCGGAGACCTCCACGTCGGGGTCGGCGGCGCAGATGTCGGCCACCACCCGGCCCATGTGGCCGCAGCAGCCGGAGATGATCATCTTTTGCATGGGAAACGCTCCTTACAGCAGGCCCATGCGGGTCATGGCGGCCCGGAGGGTCTCCAGGTTCTTCTCGGAGATCTCGCACAGGGGCAGCCGCAGGGCGCCGGCGTTCATGCCCATCAGGTTCATGGCCGCCTTGATGGGGATGGGGTTGACCTCGATGAACAGGGCGTCGATCAGGTCCATGTACTGGATCTGGAGTTTGGAGGCGGAGGCGAAGTCGTTCTCCAGGCACAGGTGGGACATCTTCACCATCACCTCGGGGATGATGTTGGAGGCCACCGAGATGACGCCCTTGGCCCCCAGGGCCATCATGGGGACCACCTGGTCGTCGTTGCCGGACCAGATGTAGAAGTCGTCCGGGCAGAGGAACCGAGTGTGGGCCAGCAGGGAGAAGTTGCCGCTGGCCTCCTTGACGCCGTTGATCTTGGGGTTCTGGGACAGGACCTTATAGGTCTCGGCGGTGAAGGTGATGCCGGTGCGGGAGGGCACGTTGTAGAGGATCATGGGGATGTCCGCCCGTTCAGCGATGTACTCGTAGTGCTTGATGAGGCCGGTCTGGCTGGCCTTGTTGTAGTAGGGGGTCACCAGCAAAGCGGCGTCGGCCCCGCAGTCCTGGGCGTGCTGGGTCAGGTAGACGGCGGCGGTGGTGTCGTTGCTGCCGGTGCCGGCGATGACTTTCACCCGGTGGTCCACCCGCTTGACGCAGTACTCCACCGCGGCGATGTGCTCCCGGATGGACATGGTGGCGGACTCGCCGGTGGTGCCGCACACGCACACCGCGTCCACGCCGGCGGCGACCTGGTCGTCGATGAGCTTGCCAAAGGCCTCATAGTCTATGGCGTTGTTGGGACCGAAGGGGGTGATGAGAGCGGTACAGGAGCCAGTGAATACAGGAGTCCTCATATCGATGCAGCCCTTTCAATCAAGATTTTGCTCACCTGTGGGTGATATATCCTTCGGCACACAGCAGCTCCGCCAGGAGCACACCGCCGCCGGCGGCGCCCCGGAGGGTGTTGTGGGACAGGGAGACGAACTTGTAATCGTACTGGGTGTCGGGGCGGAGCCGGCCGATGGTCACGGCCATGCCGCCCTCCAGATCCCGGTCAAGTTTGGCCTGGGGCCGGTCGGGCTCCTCAAAGTAGCGGAGGAACTGTTTGGGAGCGGTGGGCAGGCCCAACTCCTGGGGCCGGCCCTTGAAGGAGGCCCAGGCCTCCTTCATCTGCTCCATGGTGGGCTTGTTCTTGAAGGTGACGAAGGCGGCGGCGGTGTGGCCGTTGGACACGGGCACCCGCAGGCACTGGGCGGTGATGGACACGTCCTCGGCGTTGACGATGACGCCGTTCTCCACCCGGCCCCAGACCTTCAGGGGCTCCTGCTCGGATTTCTCCTCCTCGCCGCCGATGTAGGGGATCAGGTTATCCACCATCTCGGGCCAGGTCTTGAAGGTCTTGCCCGCGCCGGAGATGGCCTGATAGGTGCAGACCAGAATCTTTTCGATGCCAAAGGAGCGCAGGGGGGACAGGGCGGGGACGTAACTCTGGATGGAGCAGTTGGACTTGACGGCGATGAAGCCCCGCCTGGTGCCCAGGCGCTTCCGCTGGTCCTTGATGACCTGGATGTGGTCCGGGTTGATCTCGGGGATGACCATGGGTACGTCGGGGGTCCAGCGGTGGGCGGAGTTGTTGGACACCACCGGGCACTCGAATTTCGCGTACTGCTCCTCCAAGGCGCGGATCTCGTCCTTCTTCATGTCCACGGCGGAGAATACGAAGTCCACCATGCCGGCGATCTTCTCCGCGTCGTCCTGGGCGCTGAGCATCACCAGATCCTTGGCCTCCTCCGGGATGGGGGTGTCCATGGCCCAGCGGCCGGCCACCGCGTCCTCGTACCGCTTGCCGGCGGAGCGGGGGCTGGCGGCCACCACGGTGAGCTGGAACCAGGGGTGGTTCTCCATCAGGGTGACGAAGCGCTGGCCCACCATGCCGGTGGCGCCGATGACGCCCACTTTGTACTTTTCTGCTGCCATATCGCATGACCTCCTGGCCGCCCGTGAAAAAATTGAAAGATGGTGTTGAAACCGGGCGGGTATATGGGTTATAATAGACCTAATATGGGGTCCTTGGCGCGCCCAAGAGGCGCGGCGGATACTCCTTTAACTATAACATCATCACGGTAAAGTGTCAATCGATTTCACGCACTCCCGTTGGAGAAATGGAGCGTACTTATGAGACGGAAATTCGTGCATATTGCGGCCTTTGCGCTTGTTTTGGCCCTCTTGGCGGGGACCGCCTCCGCGGCGGCGGGCAGCGCGGCCGTAGCCGCCATCGACAGTACCGTCATCCGGGTGGGCCTGGCCTACGGCAGCACCGCGCTGGACGGGGCCAATCTGGCCAACTCCACCGGGTCCGGCTTCCGGCTGGGCTATTTCGACAGCTCCAATCAGTTTGTCCAGCTCGGGACCACAGACCATACCGCCGTCTCGGTGGTGATGACCCGGAACGCGGGCTACGGGTCCTCCGGCGGCTACACCAGCTATCACACCGCCCTGGCCGGCTCCGCCTCGGTGGTGGTGGGCTGCTACCACCTCCAGCTCCCCGGGGAGTACGCCACCTTTGCGGAGGCCCGGGAGGCCGCGGGCGCCTATCCGGACGGCTTTCCGGCCTATATCGGCGGGACGTTTTACGCGCGGGTGGGCAACTTTCCCGACGCGGACAGCGCGAAGGTCCGCCAGCAGGAACTGGCCGGTGACGGGACCGCGGAGGGGGTCGAGACCACCGTCGTGGGCACCTCCTCCTACGGCGTCAGCGTGGTGATCACCAAAACGAATACCGTCCTGTTCCAGTTCGACGATCAGGGCAAGGGCACCGGTCTGGGGATCATGCCCGACGCGGCGGGGGATCAGCCGGGCCTGGTCACCCTGTTTAACACCCAGGCCTTCGGCGGGCGGCCCAATAACAAGTGGTACGGCGGCTTCCGCTATGAGCGCGTCAGCGGCGGCAAGATGGTCGTGGTCAACATGGTCCGGCTGGGGGACTACCTGAAGGGCGTGGTGCCCATCGAGGTCAGCAGCTCCTGGCCCATCGAGGCCCAGAAGGCCCAGGCCTGCGCTGCCAGGACCTACGCGCTGTCCAATCTGAACCGGCACAGCTCCTATCACTTTGACATCTGCCCGACCACCCACTGCCAGGCCTACTCCGGCCTGGCCCGCTCCGCCGCCGCCTCCGACCGGGCGGTGGAGGAGACCGCCGGCGTCACCGTGAAATACAACGGCAGATACTGCGACTGCACCTACTATTCCTCCAACGGCGGCGCCTCCATGAGCGCCAAGGACGTGTGGGGCAGCGATTACCCCTACCTCCAGGGCAAGGCCGACCCCTACGAGACCGCGGCGAAGATCAACAACGCTTGGAGCAGGACCTATACCTTTGCCGAGCTGACCTCCAAGCTGGGGTACGCCAGCACGATCACCGCCGCCAAGATCACCAGGTACACCGACTACGGCAACCCGCTGTCCATCGTGTTCTACACCCAGAACGGCAAGACCTATACCATGACCACCTATCAGCTGGTGCGGGCGCTGTCCCTGACCTCCTACCGCTATGACTTCGGCCCCAATGGCGGCAATAAGACGGACGCCGCCGTCACCGGTCCCTCCGGCGGGTTCTCTGTCAACGGTTCGGCGGCCTCCGGCGGCATGGACGGCATGTACGCCATCGACGGCGGCGGCAATATCGCCCCGGTCCCCGGCGGCGCGTATGTCATCACCGGAGACGGCAGGACCTCCACGGTGGAGAACTGGTCCGGCGGCGCCGGGGACGACGGGCTCTATCACGGCACCAACGGCTCCTTCGTGATCTCCGGGCGGGGCTCCGGCCACAACGTGGGCATGAGCCAGTGGGGCGCCTATGCCATGGCCAAGCAGGGCTTTACCTACAAGCAGATCCTGGAGTTCTACTATACTGGCGTGACGGTGGGATAATTCTTGAAGACCTCTGATTTTGATTTCGAGCTGCCCCAGGAGCTCATCGCCCAGACCCCTCTGGAGCGGCGGGACGCCTCACGGCTGCTGACCCTGGATAAGGTGACGGGGGAGACCCGGCACATGCGGTTCTACGACCTGCCGACTCTGCTCCGGCCGGGGGACTGCCTGGTGCTCAACGACAGCCGGGTGCTGCCCGCCCGGCTCATCGGAAAGCGCTCCGGCGGCGGCGCCTGCGAGGTGCTGCTGCTCATCGACCGGGGGGACAGGGTGTGGGAGTGCCTGGTGCGCCCCGGCAAGAAGCTCCGCCCCGGCGCGAAGGTCACCTTCGGGGACGGGGAGCTGTCCGCCGAGATCGTGGGCGAGGTGGAGGGCGGCAACCGGCTGGTCCGCTTCGATTACGAGGGCATCTTCCTGGAGGTGCTGGAGCGGCTGGGCAAAATGCCCCTGCCGCCCTACATCAAGGCGGAGCTCCGGGACCAGGAGCGCTACCAGACGGTGTACTCCCGGGTGACCGGTTCCGCCGCCGCGCCCACGGCGGGCCTCCATTTCACCAAAGAGCTGCTGAGCCAGGTAGAGGCAATGGGTGTAAAGGTCTGCTACGTGACACTTCATGTGGGCCTCGGCACCTTCCGCCCGGTGAAGGCGGAGGACATCCAGGACCACGAGATGCACGCGGAGTACTGCGTTATCCCACAGGAGACCGCCGACGTCATCAACGAGACGAAGGGCCGCGGTGGCAGGGTCATCTGCGTGGGCACCACCTCCTGCCGCACCATCGAGAGCTGGGCGGCGGAGGACGGCACGCTGAAGGCTTCGGCGGGGTGGACCAGCATCTTCATCTACCCCGGCTACAAGTTCAAGGTGCTGGACGCTCTCATCACCAACTTCCACCTGCCCCAGTCCACCCTCATCATGCTGGTGTCCGCCCTGGCGGGCCGGGAGCACGTGCTGGCGGCCTACGCCGAGGCGGTGCGGGAGCGGTACCGGTTTTTCTCCTTCGGCGACGCCATGTTCATTGGAGAAATGTAAAGAGAGCGGTAAAGGTTGAGCCTGTTTCCTATTCGGGCAAAAATCGTTTGCATAAGGGCTGCCAGTCTGATAGAATAGGATTATGGAGGGAAGCGGCGGCGGAAAGGAAGTTTCGCATGGTCATCAAGTATTCCCGGGATTCTCTGAGATTTCTCGCCAAGCTGGACCAAAAGTCGGTCGCCCGGATAAGGGCGGCAATACAGGGCCTGACATATACTCCTCCAAAGGGCGATATCAAGCCCATGCAGGGGTACAGCGATAACCGGAAACGGCTGAGGGTCGGCTCCTGGCGGGTCATCTACAAATACGGCACCGAGAACGAGATCGAGATACTGTTCATCATCGACATCGGAAACCGTGGCGACATCTACAAGTAAGGAGGTAGGGTTATGTCGAACATCGCAATGGACGCCGCTCACCTGTTGGATATGCTGCCGGACGAGGATAAAAACTTTGCCTACGAGTTCATCAAGAAGTTGGTAAGAGCGTGGGACCCGGACTTCACAAAGGTGACGCCGGAAGAGGCTGCCCGGATCGAGGCCGCCGAAAAAAGCGGTTTCGTGGACGAAAGGGATATCGACTGGAGCGACCTTAGCTCGTACGCACAGTGATCCGGCGGACGGGAGCCCCATATGGGGCTCTTTTGTTAAAGTTCCTACAGGTATATCTCATAAGGAGCGATTATGTTTCGAGTTTTGAAAACCGAAGGCCGCGCCCGGCGGGGGGAGTTCACCTGTCCCCACGGCACGGTCCAGACCCCGGTGTTCATGAACGTGGGCACCCAGGGGGCCATCAAGGGCGGGCTGTCCGCCTTTGATTTGAAGGATATCGGCTGTCAGATCGAGTTGTCCAATACCTATCACCTCCACCTCCGCCCCGGGGACGAGCTGGTAAAGAAAATGGGCGGCCTCCACAAGTTCATGCGGTGGGACGGCCCCATGCTCACCGACTCCGGCGGCTTCCAGGTGTTCTCCCTGGCGGGGATGCGGAAGATCACCGAGGAGGGGGTCACCTTCGCCTCCCACATCGACGGGCACCGGGTGTTCATGGGCCCGGAGGAGTCTATGCGGATCCAGTCCAACCTGGGCAGCGACGTGGCCATGGCCTTCGACGAGTGCGTGGAGAACCCGGCCCCCTATGAGTACGCCAAGGCCTCCTGTGAGCGGACCCTCCGCTGGCTGGAGCGCTGCAAGGCGGAGCATGACCGGCTGAACGCCCAGCCGGACTGTGTCAACCCCGGGCAGATGCTGTTTGGCATCAACCAGGGGGCCACCTACGAGGACCTGCGGGTGTGGCACGCCAAAGAGATCGCGAAGATCGACTGCGACGGTTACGCCATCGGAGGCCTGGCGGTGGGGGAGCCCACCGAGGTGATGTATCAGATCATCGAGGCGGTGGAGCCTCATCTGCCGGCGGACCGGCCCCGGTATCTCATGGGGGTGGGGACCCCCTCCAACATCATCGAGGGGGTGTGGCGGGGCGTCGATTTCTTCGACTGCGTCATGCCCGCCCGGAACGCCCGCCACGGCAAGCTGTTCACCTGGGGCGGGACGCTGAATATCAAGAACGAAAAGTACAAAAGCGATCCCCGGCCCATCGACCCTGAGTGCGGCTGCCCGGTGTGCCGGAATTTCTCCCGGGCCTATCTGCGGCACCTATTCGTGGCGGGGGAGATGCTGGCCATGCGCCTGGCGGTCATGCACAACCTGTACTTCTACAACGAGCTGACCCGCCGCATCCGGGAGGCCCTGGACGGGGGGACCTTCGCCTCCTTCCGGGCGGACCATTCGGAGCGTCTGGCGGGCAGGGCGGAGTGAGCTCCCGGTAAAAAGTTCTCCGGTTGGAAAATTAGGGCTTGTCTTTGACCGGCAATCACGCTATAATACTCTTACGTTCGCAAATTCTCAACTATGTAAATGGAGGACAACATCTTATGCCGTTTTCTGTGAAACTGCTGCCTCTGGCAGCCACTGCCGCCGATCCCGGAGCCGGTTCCATGCTCCCCTCGATCATTATGATCGTTGCGATGATCGCGGTCTTCTATTTCCTGATGATCCGCCCCGAGAACAAGCGCAAGAAGGAAGCCGAGGACATGCGCAACAGCCTGGCGGTGGGAGATGACATCACCACCATCGGCGGCATCACCGGCACCATCTGCGCGGTGAAGGACAAGACCATCGTCATCGAGACCGGCGCCGACCGGGTGCGTATCGAGTTCACTAAGTGGGCCGTGTCCAGCAAGGGCACCCAGACCGCGGAGGATACGCCCAATACGGATACGGATGACAAGAAGGACAAAAACAAGAGCAAGCCCAAGGAATCCGACAAGGACGCGAAAAAGGACAAGTGAGAAAGTTTGGTCCGCTGACAGCATGAACCGCCGCCCCTTTTCATATGGTGTAGCACAAGCCATATGAAAAGGGGTGCTGTCTATGCGAAAAAACGAGGTCCGGGGGGCCAATGCCGTGGAGATGACAGCGGCGGCGGTGCTGGGAGGACTGCTGGCGCTGGGCGTGGCCATGATGGTGCTGCTGCTGGGAGCGGCGGCGGTGTCCAACGGGATATTGAAGCAGGACGTGACCATGCAGATCACGGCGCTGGCCTGTGTGCTGGGCGGGCTGTGCGGCGGCGCGCTGACCTGTCTGCGGTGGCGGGCCCGCTGTCTGCCCGGCGGACTGGCGGCGGGAGGCGTGTGTTTCCTGCTCATCCTGGCGGTGGGGCTGCTGTCCGGGGACGAGTTCTCTCTGGGGCTCCAGGCCCTTGTCGAACTTGCGGGCTGCCTCTGCGGGGGCGGGCTGGCCGGGGTGCTGTGCGGTGGCAGACTGAGCCGGCGGCGCCCCGGGGCGCGGAAAAAATAGGAAATCTTTTTGGATTCTATATTAAGGATAGCCCTTGACAAACGGTTATAAAGTCACTATAATTCCCCTGATATAACCGCCCAAAAAGGAAAGGATGATCGTTATGGCCAAAGAGTATAAGCTGAGCGCGGAGCGGCTGGAAGAGCTGAAGACCGAGCTGAACTATCTGAAAACCGTCCGGGAGAAGGAGGTCGCCGACCAGATCAAGGAGGCCCGCTCCTTCGGGGATTTGAGCGAGAACAGCGAGTATGACGAGGCCAAAAATGTCCAGGGCAAGCTGTACTCCCGCATTGCCGAGTTGGAGGAGATCCTGTCCAACTACACGGTGATCGTAGAAGACGAGTCCGATACCGACACGGTGCGCATCGGCAGCAGGATCACGGTGCAGGATGTGGACACCGGCGACGAGGAGACCTATCAGGTGGTGGGCTCCCAGGAGGCCGACCCCATGAACGGCCGCATCTCCGAGGAGTCTCCCTTCGGAAAGGCCCTGCTGGGCAAGGCCATCGGCGAGATCGCCGTGGTGGAGGCCCCCGTGGGCAATATCGAGTACAAGGTGGTCGCCATCCAGCGGTGAGCGGCCTTTACAAAGGAGAAAACGGTATGTCCGAGCAGAAAAAGATCGATCAGTCCACTCCTGCGGAGCAGCCTCTTTCCGAACTGCTCAAGGTCCGGCGGGACAAGCTGGCCGCTCTCCAGGCCGAGGGGAAGGACCCTTTTACCATCACCAAGTTCGAGGTCACCCACCACAGCGCGGAGGTCAAGGACAACTTCGACGCGCTGGAGGGACAGACCGCCCGTCTGGCGGGCCGGCTCATGTCCAAGCGGGGCATGGGGAAAGCGGTGTTCGCCGACCTCCAGGACAGGGAGGGCCGCATCCAGCTCTACGTCCGCATTGACGACGTGGGGGAGGAGCAGCTGGCCTCCTTCAAGAAATATGACATCGGCGACATCGTGGGCGTCGAGGGCGAGGTGTTCCGCACTCAGCGGGGCGAAATCTCTGTAAAGGCAAAAACCGTTACACTTCTCTCCAAGTCCCTGCTGTCCCTGCCCGAGAAGTTCCACGGACTCACCGATGTGGAGACCCGCTGCCGCCAGCGGTATGTGGATTTGATCGTCAACCCGGAGGTCAAGCGGAATTTCCAGATCCGTTCCAGGTTCATCCAGTACGTCCGAAAGTTCATGGACGACCGGGGCTACATGGAGGTGGAGACCCCCGTCCTGAATACCCTGGCCGGCGGCGCCGCCGCCCGGCCCTTCATCACCCACCACAACACCCTGGATATCGACATGTACATGCGCATCGCTACGGAGCTGCCCCTGAAGCGGCTGATCGTGGGCGGCCTGGAGCGGGTGTACGAGATCGGCCGCATCTTCCGCAACGAGGGCATGGACAACCGGCACAACCCGGAGTTCACCACCATCGAGCTGTACGAGGCCTACGCCGACTTCCACGACATGATGGACATCGCCGAGGGCATCCTGGCCGGGGCGGCGAAAGATATCCTGGGGGACTACCACGTCCAGTGGCAGGGGGAGGACATCGACCTGACCCCCGGCTGGCGCAGGCTCACCATGGTGGACGCGGTGAAGGAGTACGCCGGGGTGGATTTCGGTACTATCACCGACGACGGGGAGGCCGTGGCGGCGGCTAACGCCATCGGCGTGGAGCTGGCCGACACCGCCGACAAGACCTGGGGCAACGCCCTGTACGCCTGCTTCGACCAGAAGGTGGAGGAGAAGCTGATCCAGCCCACCTTCATCACCATGTACCCGGTGGAGGTGTCCCCGCTGACCAAGCGGAGCCCCGCTGACCCCCGCCTCACCGAGCGGTTCGAGCTGTTCATCTGCCGCAGCGAGATGGCTAACGCCTACTCCGAGCTCAACGACCCCATCGACCAGCGCCAGCGGTTCGAGAAGCAGATCGAACTCCGCGACCGGGGGGACGACGAGACCGAGATGTTGGACGAGGACTTCCTCACCGCCCTGGAGTACGGCATGCCCCCCACCGGCGGCATGGGCATGGGCATCGACCGGTGCGTGATGATGCTCACCGGCCAGGATTCCATCCGGGAGGTCCTGCTGTTCCCGACGATGAAACCATTAGAAAATTAAAAGCGCAAAACATTAAGATTTCCGTGCAAATTATCAAAAATCATGATAGTTTGCACGGAAAAAGTTAATAATTTGGAAGTGACGTTTTTCCATTACCCCACAGATTACCCCATTTCAAATTGACAGATATCGTGCATTAAGCATTAGACAGCACGAAAAGTAGATTTTGCGAGCAAAGTATCATAATTGGTTCAGCATGGCAGAACATAGATTTATTAAATACTATGCCATGCCATGCGCTTTTCATTATATGGGAAAGCACAGATAAGGCGGAGATTAATCAAATTTTAACAGATATAGATTTAAAGATGTGTTCACTAAATTATATATCGGGGTGTTACACTGTATGAAATATTATGCTGTCAAGGTTGGGCGAACTACAGGTGTTTTTGATAATTGGGCTGAGTGCAATGAATCCATCAAAGGATTTCCGGGACAGGATTTTAAATCATTTAATTCGAAGGAAGAAGCTGAAGCATATTTGGCGAATAAAGATCTGTGGGCAGAGATTGTGGCTAAAGATATTAGGCAAGGCTATTTAGTTGCATTTTGCGACGGAAGTTATGAAGATGCACTTAATCGCTATTCGTATGGTGTTGTACTAATTGATGAAGAGGAAGAAACTTCATTGTGTGGGTTTGGAAGTAATCTCAAATATATTTCCAGCAAAAATATCATCGGAGAAATATTTGGCGTAATAAATGCATTGGATTGGGCCGTTTCTAATGGGTATAGCAAAGTAAAAATATATCATGATTATGAGGGTTTAAGTAAATGGCTTAGTGGTGAATGGCAGGCAAAGAGCGATGTTGCAAAGATGTTTTTATCTATATATCAAATGAAGTTTGATGAGGTATTAGAAGTCCAATTTGAAAAGATTAAAGGGCATAGCAACAATAGATACAATGATAAAGCAGATTCGCTTGCAAAATCTGCTTTACAGGAGAGAACAAAAATAGCCATACAAGGTGATCATTGGTTTGTGTTGCCTTATTTTAAGGAGAGTGATTTTGAGGCTATTGTTGATTTGGTAAAAGGAGAGAATGGAAACATTGTAATTACCAGTGAACAATATCCGTCAAAAAAAGTTTATAAGTTTGAGTTGGATGGGAAAAAGATAGTCGCTACTTTATTTAAATCAAAGAATCAAAAGGTTCTGGTTCAAGGAGAAAATTCGATTCTATTCCAGATAATTACTTCTATAATTGTTGAATTGGATGGAAATGTTAGGATTGAACCCATCTTGAATAGCGCATACCGTACACATATAGATACTGAAAAAATTGATAGTGCTTTTAGAGTTATTTCTCCCAGTTTTCCGAAAAATTATCCTGAGAATATAAAGCGGCTTGTCAGACAATCAATCATTAATTTGAGTTATTATGTTGAATGTGAAGAATACTCACAGTATGTGTATCCTGCTTTGCGTGCTTTGGAAGGACATATTAAATATCTTATAACATCTGCGGGCGGTACTGTAGGGCAAAGATTCGATAGGTTTAATAAAGATGCGGCAGGTGCATTTATTTATGTGGGGCCTGTTACTGATACAACTAAAAAGCCACAAATTGAAAAATGTTACAATTACTATAAGGCAGAACGAGATACAATATTTCATTTCGGGAATATTATGGGAAATACAGATGATACTAGATTAGTGGAGACTAAAAAAGAAGCTGATGAGATAATTAAGCATTGCATTGATTTGATATGTGAGCAATAAAACGAAAGGAGGATCTATCGTGAAAGAGTATGTGATGTGCAATTTGACAGAGGGTGAGTATGATGGATTCCTCCTCTGTCTTACCTTTGATAGTGTGCTAAGCTATTTGCCCAATATTGAAAAGGAACCAGTAATACTTAACTCTAACGGATTATTGCTTATAGATCAGTTGTTGGTAACTGGTAACGGAAGGAATCGGTTCATTCTTTTCAAATTCAGTCACGGTAAGGTTGACATAAATTCGGCAAGAAATATAGTTCCAGATGAATACTACAAAAGGCTATCTATTAAATTGTTGCAAAGAAATTATGATTTGCTTGATAACTCAATTTTAACAGACCAACAAAGAAACGATGTCAGACAGGGTATAGCCTTTTAGATTAAACATATAAATAGAAGTACTGCACCTAATAAAATGGAGCGGTACTTCTATTTCTATTGACTGGGATTTTTCAATTTTTCAATTAGAGCGGAAATTAAAGCGAGGTACTCGTCATCCAACCCTGACACATCAATGACCTTTGGCGCGTCCACGCACACTAGATAATCCACGCTGACGCCGAACAGGCGAGAGAGCCGGATCAGCACCTCAATAGAGGGGGCCTTGCTGGCCGTCTCATAAGCGCTGATCATAGCCTTGGAGATGCCCACGCGCTGTGCTACCTGCTGCTGGGTCAGACCGCGTACTTCCCGGAGAGCTTTCAATTTTTCGGAGCAGTCAACCATAAGCATCCCCCTTTTTCACTTTTAGTTTACCAAAAGAGAAAATTCTTATAGGAGATTTTAAAATAACTATAAGTTGACTTTTGGCGGATAGTGGCGTAAAATTAGGTGGAAGTAAGGGGGCGTTTATTGTGTCATTGCTAAAAAGACAAGCGGTTGGGATTATTGCTGCGACAATATTGACTTTTGCAGCCGTTTGGTTATTTGGAATAATTTCAGTGTCATCTATGGCTGTGTACGGAGCAAACGCAAAAGAGGCAGCTGCCATTATAACGGCCACGCTCTTGAATCGCTATGTTCCTGTACTGTTGGTAAGCGCGGTAGTCTTCTTCCTTTTGGGACTCTCTGAACAAAAATTTGTGTATTTCTTATATTTGCTCTGTGGTATTGCATCCTGTGCTGCTACTCTTGTTGTCTGCAAATCATCATTGAGCTTTTATGGAGTTGTCCCAGAGGTTTGGGCTATCTGTGAAACAGCTGTAAAATCAATGCCACTTGCCTATGGGATTACCTTTCCATTACTGCATACGTTGCTGTGTATTTTGGGGCGGGGCGAAAGCATTATGGAGGCCACTATCAATCAGGTACTGAGTACAGGGGCTTTTCTGGTACTGTTTCTGCTGTTCAGCATTGTGGTGAGATATTCCGAGCTAAGTTTCGCAAAAATCACGGTCATGGCCTGCGCAGCGGTGGCGGCCATTATCGCACCGGCACTGAATCTTGATAAAATAAAGCAAGGGCTAAAGAAGAGATAGAATAAAATGCCTCTCCAGGCCGTAGCTTGGGGAGGCATTTTTTTGCATATAAACTGAATTGACAAATTGCAATGGTTAGTATATGATAAACTAAACGCTGAAAGCACGGGAATAAATTCCATTTCCATTACCCCACATATTACCCCATTTGCCTATCATAAGACGAAACAAGACGGAACAAGATGGAAGGTAAAATCCAGTGATCCCAAGAATTTTAGCGGAAGATGACACATGATGGAACATGATGAAACGCAAGTTTGATAATCCCGACCATGCGCCCCTTAGATTAACACCTTCGCAAGGCATACCGGCCCCGCCGGTATGCTTTTGCGCATAACCGCCGACGGGAGGGAAATGCTTTGGCAGTCGAGACCATCACCAGCAGGAGAAACCCCCTCTTGTCCCTGATTCGCAAGCTGAACGGCAAGCGCGCCGCCCGCCGGGAGGCGGGCCTGTTCGCCGCCGAGGGGCCCAAGCTGCTCGCCGAGGCCCTCAAGTGGGACGGAGGCGTGGAGTCGGTCATCCGGGCCCCCGGCGTGCCCCTGCCGGAGCTGCCGGAGAGGGTACGGGTGGTGGAGGTCAGCGACAGCCTGCTCTCCTCTGTCGCCGACACCGAGACTCCCCAGGGGGTGGTGTTCCTGTGCCGGATGAAGCCCCTGGACCTCCCCGGAAAACTGGAGGGGAGCCGGTATCTGGTGCTGGACGGGGTCCAGGACCCCGGCAACGTGGGCACCGTCTGGCGGACGGCGGACGCCTTTGGGGCGGACGGGCTGATCCTCTGCAACGGCTGCGCCGACCCGTACAATCCCAAGACGGTAAGGGCGACTATGGGCGCGGTGTTCCGCCTTCCGGTCTATGAGTCCGATCTGGACACAGCGGCGAAACGGCTGAAAGAGGCCAATCTGCCCCTGTACGCCGCCGCCCTCCGGGAGGACACCGCCGATGTGCGGGAGATCGACCTGAAACGCTCCGCCGTCATCATCGGCAGCGAGGGCCGAGGGGTATCCCAGCGGGCGCTGGAACTGTGCGACAAGACCATCAAGATCCCCATGCGGGAGCGGTGCGAGTCCCTGAACGCGGCGGTGGCCGCCGCCGTCCTCCTGTGGGAGATGGCGCGATAACGTGAGAGAGGGGGAGCGGATATGTCCAACCTGAAATACTGGATCTGGCTGGCGGAGCGGCACGGGCTGACCTGCCAGACGGCGGAGCGGGTGCTGGAGCACTTCGGCTCCCCGGAGGGGGCCTACTTCGCCGACCTGGCGGAGTACAGGCTCATCGAGGAGCTGACTCCCGAGGCTCTTGCCTCCCTGGAGGACAAGTCCCTGGACCCGGCGGACAAGATCTTAGGGGACTGCGACCGGCTGGGCATCCGGCTGATGACCCGCCAGGACGCCATTTATCCGGAGCGGCTGGCCGCCATCGCCCAGCCGCCGCTGGTGCTCTACATGAAGGGCCGGCCCGTGGCCTTTGACGAGGAGGCGGCCATCGCCATCGTGGGCACCCGGAAGGCCACCCCGTACGGCGTCCAGACGGCCTCCAAGCTGGCCGCCGACCTGACCCGCAGCGGGGCGCTGGTGCTCACCGGCATGGCCCAGGGCGTCGACGCCTCCGCCGTGAGAGGCGCGCTGAAGGCGGGCGGGCCGGTGGTGTCGGTGCTGGGGAACGGCATCGACGTGGTCTATCCCCGTGGGCATGGCTCCCTCTATGAGGATGTGGCGGTGGCGGGCACCCTGATCTCCGAGTACCCGCCGGGCACCGAGCCCAAGGGCGACCACTTCCCGGTGCGGAACCGCATCCTGAGCGGCCTGTCGGTGGGCGTCGTCGCCGTGGAGAGCGAGCGCTCCGGAGGGACGCTGCTCACCGTGAACCACGCCCTGGACCAGGACCGGGAGGTCTTCGCCGTGCCGGGGCCCATCGGCGCGCCGGCCAGCGTGGGGACCAATCTGCTCATCCAGGAGGGGGCCGCCAAGCTGATCCTCAGCGCGGACGACGTGCTGTGCGAGTTCACTGACCGCTTTCCCAACAAGCTGCGGGCCGCCGCGCCCATGGACCCGGAGACGGAGGCCCAGCGTTTGGTCGGGGCCGCGGTGATCCCGGAGCCCGTGGAGCCAAAAAAGTCCAAGGGGAGCGGAGTTGACGGGGGAGAGCCGGTAAAGATCAAATTTGAGAAAAAGCCGAAGCTCCCCGTCCTCACCGCGGAGGAGACCGAGGGAAAGCTCACCGACGACCAGCGGGCCATCCTGCTGGCGCTGGAGGGCGGGGCGCTCAAGACCGACGACGTGGTGGAGAAGACCCAGATCCCCACCCGGCGTGTGCTGTCCGCCATGACCCTCCTGCAGATCCAGGGGTATGTGACCGAGGAGAGCGGCAAGCGATTCAGGGCCGCCGTCAAATTGAAAATGGAGTAAGTGCGATCTATGGCAAAGAAGAATCTGGTAATCGTGGAGTCGCCGGCAAAGGCGAAGACCATCGGCAAATATCTGGGCCCCGACTATGTGGTGAAAGCATCCATGGGCCACGTCCGGGACCTGCCCAAGAGCAGGCTGGGGGTGGACGTGGCCACCTTTGAGCCGGAGTATGAAAACATCGCGGGCAAGAAGGAGACCATCGCCGAGCTGAGCAAGGCCGCCAAGGCCAGCCAGCGGGTCTATCTGGCTACCGACCCTGACCGGGAGGGGGAGGCCATCTCCTGGCACCTGCGCTCCGTGTTGGGGGTGCCGGAGAGCAAGACCTGCCGGGTCACCTTCAACGAGATCACCCGCAAGGTGGTCACCGAGTCCATCGCCGCCCCCCGGGACATCGACCAGAACCTGGTGGACGCCCAGCAGGCCAGGCGGGTGCTGGACCGGATCGTGGGCTATCAGCTCTCGCCCCTGCTGTGGAAGAAGATCAGGCGCGGCCTGTCCGCCGGGCGGGTCCAGTCCGTGGCCACCCGTATGGCGGTGGAGCGGGAGGAGGAGATCCGCGCCTTCGTGCCCAAAGAGTATTGGTCCATCACCGCCGATCTCGCCCGAATCGCCCCCAACCGGGGCGGCTTCAAGGCCGAGTTCTACGGCAAGGGCAAAAAGATGGAGCTGGGCTCCCAGGAACAGGCCCAGAAGGTGTTGGATGCCGTGAAGGACTCTCCCTTTACGGTCAGCTCTGTCAAACGGCAGGACAAGCGCCGTGCCCCCGCGCCGCCCTTCATCACGTCCTCCCTCCAGCAGGAGGCCTCCCGCAAGCTGAACATGACTCCCCGGCGCACCATGTCGGTGGCCCAGCAGCTCTACGAGGGCGTGGACGTGGAGGGCGTGGGCACCGTGGGCCTCATCACCTATATGCGTACCGACTCCCTCCGCCTGTCCGAGGAGGCCCTGGCCGCCGCCAAGCGGTTCATCACCGCCCGGTACGGCAGGGAGTACTATCCCGAAAAGACCCGGCGCTACAAGTCCAACAGCGGCGCCCAGGACGCCCACGAGGCCATCCGTCCCTCCGACGTGACCCTGGAGCCGGAGGCCATCCGCAAGAGCCTGACGCTGGAGCAGTACCGCCTCTACAAGCTGATCTGGAGCCGTTTCCTGGCCTGCCAGATGGCCTCCGCCGTGTACGACAGCGTGTCCATCGAGGTGGAGTCCGCCGGCTATCAGTTCCGGGCCAGCCACTCCTCCATCAAGTTCAACGGCTTCACCGCCGTGTACGAGGAGGGCCGGGACGACGACGAGGAGGCCCCCCAGTCCCCGCTGCCCGATCTGAAGGCGGGGGAGAGCCTGACTTTGAAAAAGCTGACCCCCGGCCAGCACTTCACCCAGCCCCCGGCCCGGTACACTGAGGCCACTTTGATCCGGGCGCTGGAGGAGAAGGGCATCGGCCGGCCCTCCACCTACGCCCCCACCGTGTCCACCATCACCGACCGGGAGTATGTGGTCAAGGAGGGCAAGTACCTCCGGGCCACCCCCCTGGGCGAGGTGGTCACAGGCCTCATGCGGGAGAAGTTCCCCGACATCGTGGACACCGCCTTTACCGCCCAGATGGAGGGCGAGCTGGACAAGGTGGAATCCGGCGAGGCCCGGTGGAAGCAGGTACTGTCCCAATTCTACGGGAATTTTGACAGGGAGCTGAAACAGGCGGAGTCCGACCTGGACGGGGAGCGCATCAAAGTGCCCGACGAGGAGTCGGACGAGGTGTGCGACCTGTGCGGCCGGAAGATGGTGGTCAAATCCGGGCGGTTTGGGCGCTTTTTGGCCTGCCCCGGCTATCCCGAGTGCACCTTCACCAAGCCGCTGGTGGTGGAGATGCCGGGCCGCTGCCCCAGGTGCGGCGGCCGCCTGGTGAAGCGCACCGGCGTGAGCAAAAAGACCAAGAAGCAGTACACCTATTACTGCTGCGAACACCTGAACTCCAAGGACGAGCGCAAAAAGTGCGACTTCATGACCTGGGACGTGCCGGTCAAAGACAACTGCCCCATCTGCGGCCAGACCATGTTCAAGCTGTCCGGCCGGGGGTTCAAGCGGCCCTTCTGCGCCAATCCCGAGTGCTCCAACTTCACCCCCGAGGACAAGCGGGGCTACCGGCGGACGGCGGCCAGCGCCTCCACCGACAGCGCGGAAAAGCCGGCGGAGAAGAAGTCTGCCATGAAGAAGTCGGCGGCCAAATCCGCCGCGAAAAAGACGGCAACCAAGACCACGGCGAAAAAAACCGCCGCCAAGCGGTCCGCCCCGAAGAAGGCGGCCCAATGAGCGCGCAGGTCACCGTCATCGGCGCGGGGCTGGCCGGGTGCGAGGCCGCCTGGCAGTTGGCGGAGCGAGGGATCGGCGTCACCCTCCGGGAGATGAAGCCGGAGAAGATGAGCCCCGCCCACCACAGCGCCGGATTCGCGGAGCTGGTGTGCTCCAACTCCCTGCGCTCCGACCAGCTGGAGAACGCGGTGGGGCTGCTGAAAGAGGAGCTCCGCCGGTGCGGGTCCCTTATCCTGAAATGCGCCGACGCCACCAGGGTGGAGGCCGGCGGGGCCCTGGCCGTGGACCGGGAGGGGTTCTCCCGGGCGGTCACCGGGGCCATCCGCAATCACCCCAACATCACTGTAGCGGAGGGGGAGGTCACGGCCATCCCCGATGGAGAGGTCGTCATCGCCACCGGCCCGCTGACCTCAGACGCTCTGTCGGGTGCCATCGCGGAGCTGTTCCCGGAGAACAAATACCTCAACTTCTTTGACGCGGCGGCCCCCATCGTCACCTTTGACAGCGTGGACATGGAACACGCCTGGTTCGCCTCCCGGTACGACCGGGGCACAGCGGACTACATCAACTGCGCCATGACCGAGGAGGAGTACCTGGCCTTCTGGAAAGAGCTGTGCGCCGCCCAGGAGGCGGAGGTCCACGGCTTTGAGGACAAGAACGTGTTCGAGGGCTGTATGCCCGTGGAGGTCATGGCCCGGCGGGGGGTGCAGACCCTGTGCTTCGGGCCGCTGAAGCCCAAGGGCCTGCCCGACCCCAAAACGGGGAAGGAGCCCTACGCGGTGGTCCAGCTCCGGCGGGACAACGCCGAGGGCACCCTCTACAACATCGTGGGCTTCCAGACCCATCTGAAGTGGGGGGAGCAGAAGCGGGTGTTCTCCATGATCCTCGCCCTGGCCCACGCGGAGTATGTGCGCTACGGTGTCATGCACCGGAACACCTATCTGGACTCCCCCCGGCTGCTGGATCGGTACTACCGGGTCCGGGGGAAGGAGCGGATCGCCTTTGCCGGGCAGATCACCGGGGTGGAGGGCTATGTGGAGTCCACCGCCTCCGGCTTCCTGGCCGGAGTGGAACTGGCCCGGCGCCTGATGGGGAGGCCGCCTCTGGACTTCCCACGGGAGACGGCCATCGGAGCGCTGGCGCTGTATGTCAGCAACGAGAGCGTCATCGACTTTCAGCCCATGAACGTGAATTTCGGCATCATGCCGCCCCTGGACCACAGGGTAAAGGGCAAGCGGAACAAAAACGCGGAGCTGTCCCGGCGGGCGCTGGCCATCGTGGACGGGCTGGCGAAGGAACTTTGAGAAGGAGCGAGAGAGATATGCGGATCATCGTAGACGCCATGGGCGGCGACAACGCCCCCCAGGCCCCTGTGGAGGGCGCGCTGGCGGCCATCCGGGAGTATGGGGTGGATATCGCCCTAGTGGGCCGGGGAGAGGACGTGCTGGCCGCGCTGAAAAAGCAGGGCGTGGCGGAGCTGCCCAAGGGGCTGGAGATCGTCCACACCTCTGAAGTGGTGGAGATATGCGACAACCCGGCCACCGCCTTCCGGGAGAAGAAGGACTCCTCCCTGACGGTGGGCCTGAACATGGTGAAGAACGGGGAGGGGGACGCCTTCGTGTCCGCCGGCTCCACCGGCGCGCTGCTGTCGGCGGCCACTCTGCTCACCAAGCGCATCAAGGGCATCCGCCGGGCGGCCATGGCCCCGGTGGTGCCCACGGGGAACGGGGGCAGCGTCCTCATCGACTGCGGCGCCACCGCCGAGGGCACGCCGGAGTTCCTGCTCCAGTTCGCCTTTATGGGCAGCTATTACGCGGAACGGGTGCTGGGCCGCCCGGAGCCCAGGGTGGGCCTGCTGAACATCGGCGCCGAGCCCTCCAAGGGCACCGACCTCCAGCGGGAGGCCTATGTCCTGCTGCAAAAGGCCAGGGAGGAGGGCCGCATCAACTTCGTGGGCAACGTGGAGGCCAGGGAGGCGGTGGAGGGCGCCGTGGACGTGATCGTGGCCGACGGCTACTCCGGCAACATCTTCCTCAAGGCCCTGGAGGGCACCGCCATCTTCCTGTCCCGCGAGATCAAGAAGATGTTCAAGAAGAACCTCAGGAGCAAGCTGGGCTATCTGCTGGTGAAGGACGGCGTGGCCGACTTCAAGAAGATCCTGGACTCCAACGAGGTGGGCGGCACCGCCCTGCTGGGCATCGCCCGTCCGGTCATCAAGGCCCACGGCTCCTCCAACGGATACGCCATGAAAAACGCCATCCGGCAGGCCGTGGAATTTACCCGCTCCGGCCTCATCGACGACATCACGGAGAACGTGGCCTATATGCGCCTTGCGCCTCAGTCCGCAAAGGCGGAACAGCAGGACTGAGGTTTCCAAATCATGGGACCCAAAATTTTCAAAAACCGTCAAAAAGACTATTGACAGGAGAGGGCAAACCTCCTATGATGTTGCCAAACCGGACCGCTTCCGGTTTACAGATGAGTTATCACAGAGGAGTGTTTGTCATGTCAGTTTCCTTTGAAGAGCTGCGCGATATGGTGGCGCAGCAGTTTGAGAAAGACGCGGAGACCATCACCATGGACACCGCCTTCCAGGATGACTTGGACGCCGATTCCCTGGATCTGGTGGACCTGTCCATGGAGCTGGAGGATCAGTTCGGCATCAGTGAGATCCAGGACGAGGACGTGGAGCAGATCCGGACGGTGGGCGACCTGTATCAGTACATCCAGGATCACCTGTCCAAGGACTGATCTCAGGGAGAATGACTTGGAAAAAGTCCCGCTTGCGCGGGGCTTTTTCCGTGGAGGGAATACCATGGACGCGCTGGAACAAAAACTGGGCTATCAGTTCAATGACCGGGGCCTGCTGGAGCACGCCCTGACCCACAGCTCCTACGCCAACGAGCACAGGAACCTGGGGCTCACCAGCAATGAGCGGCTGGAGTTCTTAGGGGACTCGGTGCTGGGCATGGTGGCGGCGGAGCGCCTGTTCCAGGAGCACCCCGATATGCCCGAGGGGGAGCTGACCCGCACCAGGGCCGCCCTGGTGTGCGAGGGCGCCCTCCATCAGGTGGCACTGTCTCTGGGCCTGGGGAAATACCTCCGGCTGGGACGGGGGGAGGACGCCGGCGGCGGCCGGCAGCGGCCCTCCATCCTGGCGGACGCCACCGAGGCGGTGCTGGCGGCCGTCTATCTGGACGGCGGCATGGAGGCGGTGCGGCCCATTATCCGGCGGCTGATCCTGGACCGGGAGGGGGAGCGGTCCTCCGGCCGGGACTACAAGACCGCCCTCCAGGAGCTGGTCCAGCGGACGCCGGGCGTCGCCATCGCCTACCGCCTGGTGGAGGAGAGCGGCCCGGACCACGCCCGGGTCTTCCGGATGGAGGTCACCGTTGGCCGGGAGGTCGCCGGCCAGGGGGCCGGACGCACCAAAAAAGAGGCGGAACAGCAGGCGGCGAAGGCCGCCCTGGAGCGGCTTTCAGACTGAATCGGATAAAAATGCGCGCGGCCCGGTCATTTTTGCCGGGCCGCTCTTGTATTTTGAAAAAATATTTGATATACTACTAATAATTTGTGATATCGCCGGAGGGAGGGACGCCCGTGGACGCCCCCGTCTACCACCTGGACAAGGTGGTGAAGGCCAGACAGGAGGACATGGAGGACTTCGACGGGCCTCTGGACCTGATCCTCCATCTGCTGAGCAAGAACAAGATCGAGATCCGGGACATCCAGATCTCCGTGCTGCTGGACCAGTACATGGAGTGGATGGACCGGCGGGAGGAACTGAACCTGGAGGTGGCCAGCGAGTTCGTCACCATGGCCGCCCACCTGGTGTATATCAAGACCCGGATGCTGCTGTCCATCGAGGACGAGGTTGCCCTCAGCGAGATGGAGGAGTTGATGGCCGCCCTGGAGGAGCACAAGAGCCAGGAGACCTATCTGAAGATCAAGGCGGCGGCGGAGCCCCTGGGCCGCCGGTATGAGTTCGGCCGGGATTACCTGACCAAACAGCCGGAGCCCGTCCGGGCCGACCGCGCCTACCGCTACCTCCACGATAAGGAGGATATCCGCGGGGCCCTGCTGGCGGTGCTGTCCCGGGTGGGGAACCAGATGCCGCCCCCCGTGCGGGCCTTCGAGGGCATCGTGGGCCGGGAGCCCTATCCCGTGGCCGACAAGGCCCGGTCCATCCTGGACAGGCTCATCCAGTTCGGGGTGACCCGGTTCCGGGCCCTGTTCCGCACCAGCCGCAGCCGCTCCGAGGTGGTGGCCACCTTTTTGGCCATCCTGGAGCTGTGCCGGGCCAACCGCATCCATCTGGCGGGCACGGCGGAGGACTGCACCGTCACCAGCACCGGCAGGGACGCCGGCGAGGAGCTGAACGTGACGGTGGAGAGCTATTAAAACACGAAGGGAGGCCCCCGCGTGGAACTGAAAGAGTTGGAATCCGCTATCGAGGGCATCCTGTTTGCCGCCGGCGACCCGGTGCCCGTCGAGCGCCTGTGCCTCACGCTGGACCAGGACAGGGAGACGGTGGACAGCGTGTGTCAGAGCCTGGCCGACCGGTACAGCTATGAGCGGCGGGGGGTCCGCATCGTCCGGCTGGAGACCAGCTGGCAGATGTGCTCCGCGCCGGAGCAGGCCCCGTACATCCGCAAGGCGCTGGAGGGCCGCAAGCCCGCCAAGCTGTCCCAGCCCGCCCTGGAGGTGCTGTCCATCATCGCCTACTTCCAGCCGGTGACCAGGGCCTACATCGAGCAGGTCCGGGGGGTGGACAGTTCCTATACCGTGGGGCTGCTGTTGGAGCGGGAGCTGATCTGCGAGGCGGGGCGGCTCAACGTCCCCGGCCGGCCCATGCAGTTCAGGACCACCAAGACCTTCCTGCGCTCCTTTGGCTTGACCTCTCTGGACGATCTGCCCGAACTGCCCGGGGACGGACAGGAGGGAGACCAGCTCACCATGGAGCTGGAGTCCGCCATCCAGAGGCTGAAGACCGCCGAGGAGCAGGAGCGGCAGGAGACGGAGGGACCGGAGGGCGGAGGTGACGAGCCGTGACCGCGCTCATCGTCATTCTCGTGATCCTGGCCGTCTTTTGGCTCATCGGCATGATCCGACTGGGCGGGCGGCTGAAATACGGCGAGGCGGGCTTTTACGTCCACATCCTGGCGGGGCCCACGAAAATCCAGGTGCTGCCCGCGCCCCCCAAAAAGCCTAAAAAACAAAAGCCCAAGAAAGAGAAAAAGCCGAAGCCGGAGAAGCCCCCGAAACCCAAGACCGAGGGCCGGCCCGGCACCCTCCAGCGGGTGTGGTCGGTGCTGCCCCGCGTCCTGGATGCGGTGGGCGCCCTCAAGCGCAGGATACGCGTCGACGACTTCAATCTGACCCTCATCTGGGGCGGGTCCGACCCCGCCTCCATCGCCATCGGCTATGGACAGGCCAACGCCGCCCTCGGCGCCCTGTGGCCGCTGGTGGAGAATAATTTCAAGGTGAAGCGCCGCAGCTTTGACATCCAGATGGACTACGGCCGGACCGAGCCGGCGGTGGAGATCACGGCGGCGTTCACCATCACCGTGGGACAGGTCCTCACTCTGGTCCTGTGGCACGGCGGGAGAGTGTTGATCCAATGGGTGCGCAGCGGCAGGCCCGCTGCCAGGCCCAGCGCGAAAGATAGAAGACAGGAGGCTAAAGCATGAGCGAGAACAACCATCCCATCAACGAGGTGCTCCAGACCACCATGGACAAGATCCACGAGATGGTGGACGCCAACACCGTCATCGGCAAGCCGATCGTCACCCAGGACGGTGTCACCCTGATCCCCGTGTCCCGGCTGTCCTTCGGCTTTGCCAGCGGCGGGTCCGACTTCGGCAAGACCCAGGGCGTGGCCAAGAATTTCGGCGGCGGCGCCGGGGCCGGCGTGAACATCACCCCGGTGTCCTTCCTGGTGGTGAAGGACGGAGCGGTGCGGGTGCTGCCCGTCATGCCCCCGCCGGCGGACACCCTGGGCCGGGTGGTGGACATGGTGCCCGACATGTTCGACAAGGTCACCGGTTACATCGACCGCAAGACCGGCGACCCCGCCGTTCCCCCCGTGGAGGCGGCGGAGGAGACCGAGTAAGTCCAGCGCATACCAAACCGCAGAGAGGTCATACTACTCCCATCTGACTGTTCGGATGGGAGTGACCTTTTTTGAGACGTTTCGCCGCTGTTCTGATTGCTGTTTTCGCCGCTTTGACGGTATCTGTGCCTGTTCACGCCGTTTCCACCCACGCCTCCAGCGCCATTTTGATGGACGCCGAAAGCGGCCGGGTGCTCTATGAGCAGGCCCCACACGAGCGGCGGCTCATCGCCAGCACCACCAAGCTGATGACCGCCCTGGCGGCGGTGGAGAGCGGCGCAGACCTGGACGGAGAGGTGGAGATCAGGCCGGAGTGGCTGGGGGTGGAGGGCTCCTCCATCTACCTGAAAGCGGGGGAGAAGATCACCCTGCGGGGGCTGCTGTACGGCCTGCTGCTCCAGTCTGGCAACGACGCGGCCGCCGCCATCGCCTGTCATATTGCGGGCAGCGAGGGGGCATTCGTGGCGCTGATGGAGCGAAAGGCGGCGGAGTTGGGGATGGCGGACACCTCCTTTGCCAACTCCTGCGGCCTTGACCACGAGGACCACTACTCGACGGCTTACGATATGGCCCTGCTGGCCCGTGCCTGTCTGCAAAACGAGACGGTGGCCGCCATCTGCGCCACCAAGTCCGTCACCGTGGGGTCGCGGACCTTTGTGAACCACAACAAGCTGCTCACCCGGTACGAGGGTTGCGTGGGGATGAAGACCGGCTTCACCGAAAAGGCGGGGCGGACCCTGGTGTCCGCCGCCACACGGGACGGTCAGACCCTGATCTGCGTCACCCTCAACGACGGGGACGACTGGAACGACCACGAGAAGCTGCTGGACTACGGCTTTGAGGTCTTTCCCCGGGAAAAGCTCTGCGCCGCCGGGGATACGTTCGGCGGGGTGCCCGTCACCGGCAGTCTGCTGCCCGCGGTGACCGCCGTGGCCGCCAGCGACGCGGGCTATCCCCTCCGGGACGGGGAGCGGCTGTCGCTGGACGTGCGGCTGCCGGACCGGGCGGAGGCCCCTGTCCCCGCCGGGGGAAGGCTGGGGGAGGCCGTCTGGTCCCTGGACGGCCGGCCGGTGGCCCGGGTGGACCTGGTGAGCGCCCAGACGGCGCGTTGGGACGTCCGCACGCCCATGACCTTTTGGGACAGGATCCGCGCCCTGTTCGGCGCAACTTGAATAGAAGGGCGGTGACCGGCTATGGAGGAGCGCCTGCAAAAGCTGCTGTCCGCCGCGGGGGTGTGTTCCCGGCGGAGGGCGGAGGAATACCTGGCCGCCGGGCGGGTGACGATGAACGGCATCGTCGCCCACCTGGGGGACAAGGCCGACCCGGCCCGGGACCGGGTGGAGGTGGACGGGGTGCCCCTGTCCGCCCCCGCCGCCCATACATACATCCTGCTGAACAAGCCCAGAGGGTATGTGACCACTCTCTCCGACGAGAAGGGCCGCAAAACGGTGGCCGACCTGCTGGCTGGCTGCCCGGTCCGGGTGTGGCCGGTGGGGCGGCTGGATCTGGACTCGGAGGGGCTGCTGCTCCTCACCGACGACGGAGAACTGACCAACCGGCTCACCCATCCCTCCCATGAGGTGGAGAAGGAGTACCTGGTCTGGGTGAGGGGAGAGGTCCCCGCCGGTGCCGAGGCCCTGCGCGGGATGGACTCCCTGGAGGGGGAGGCCATCCGCCGGCCCGCCGTGAGGGTCATCCGGTCGGAGGAGGGCGGCGGCCTGCTCTCCGTTGTCATCCACGAGGGGAAGAACCGGCAGGTGCGGCGGATGTGCGCCGCCGTCGGCCTCGCCGTCACACGGCTGAAGCGGGTGCGGGAGGGAAGCCTGGAATTGGGTGAGCTGAGGCCCGGCCGGTGGCGTCGCCTTACGGAGGCGGAGGTCCTGGCTCTGTCGCTTTGACTTGCAGGATTTCAGAAATTTTCCTGCAAAATCTCTTGCAAATTTCCCGGGAAAATAGTATGATATGAGGAGGCGGAAACCGGCAGGCTTCCGCCTCCACTATGAACGGACGAACGGAGGGCCCCCCATGAGCCGTGACATCCTCACCACGATTCAGAATCAAATGGATTCGTTTTCCAAAAGCCAGAAGCGCATCGGGCGCTATATTCTGGACAGCTATGACAAGGCTGCCTTCATGACCGCCGCCAAGCTGGGCCAGACCGTCCGCACCAGCGAGTCCACGGTGGTCCGCTTCGCCGCCGAGCTGGGGTACGACGGGTATCCCGCCATGCAGAAGGCCCTCCAGGAGCTGATCCGGGGCAAGCTGACCACCGTGCAGCGCATCGAGGTCTCCTATGACCGGCTGGGCAACGAGCACGTGCTGGAGAAGGTGGTCCAGTCCGACATCGAGAAGCTGCGTCTGTCCCTGGCCGAGGTGGACCGGGAGGACTTCAACGCCATCGTGGACGCCATCGTCAAGGCCCGGCGCATCTACATCCTGGGGGTGCGCTCCTCGGCGGCCCTGTCCGATTTCCTGTCTTTCTACTTCAAGCTGATCTTTGACAACGTGTGGCAGGTGCAGACCTCCCTGGCCAGCGAGATGTTCGAGCAGATGCTCCGGGTTGGACCGGAGGACGTGGTCATCGGCATCAGCTTCCCCCGGTACTCCACCCGGTGCGTCCGGGCCATGGAGTTCGCCCGGGACCAGGGTGCCACGGTGGTGGCCATCACCGACAGCAGTATGTCCCCCCTGTACGACACCTCCGACTACCGCCTGCTGGCCAAGAGCGATATGGCTTCCTTCGTGGACTCCCTGGTGGCGCCCCTGTCCATCATCAACGCGCTGATCGTGGCCGTGGGCCGCAAGATGCCGGGAGACGTGACCGCCACCTTCGAGAAGCTGGAGCGCATCTGGGACGAGTACCAGGTGTACGAGAAGGTGGAGTACACCGACCAGTGAGCCGGGACGTCGTCATCGCAGGCGCGGGGGCCGCGGGCATGATGGCGGCCATCACCGCCGCCAGAGCCGGGGCCTCCGTGCTCCTGCTGGAGCCCAACGAAAAGGTGGGCCGCAAGCTGTATATCACCGGGAAGGGCCGGTGCAACCTCACCAACCACTGTACGATGGAGGAGGTATTGGCCTCCACCCCCCGGAACGGCCGGTTTTTGTACAGCGCCATGAGCCGCTTTTCTCCCGCCGACACGGAGCGTTTTTTTACCGATCTGGGGGTGCCGCTGAAGGTGGAGCGGGGGAACCGGGTGTTCCCCAGGTCCGATAAGGCCGCCGACATCGTGGATGCGCTGTTCTTTGAGCTGAAACGGCTGAAGGTGGAGCTGCGCCATGACCGGGTGACCGATCTGGCGCGAAACGCCGCCGGGACGCTGGATATTTCCACGGAGAACAGCGGCGTTATCATGGACTGTAAGGCGTTTATCCTTGCCACAGGCGGGCTTTCCTATCCGGCCACCGGCTCCACCGGGGACGGGTACAGATTGGCGGAAAATGTGGGCCACACCGTCGTCCCGCCCGCGCCCTCCCTGGTGCCGCTGGAGTCCCCGGACCCCTGCTGCGTCCGGATGCAGGGCCTGTCCCTAAAAAACGTGTCCCTGCGGGTGAAAAATCGGAAGGGAAAGGTCGTCTATCAGGAGCAGGGAGAGCTGCTGTTCACCCATTTCGGCCTGTCCGGGCCGCTGGTGCTCAGCGCCAGCGCCCACATGCGGGATTTTGGCCGGGACAGCTACACCTGCGTCATCGATTTGAAGCCCGCCCTGGACGAGACCACCCTGGACGCCCGGCTGGTCCGGGAGCTGACCCAGAGGGCCAACAAAGATATTGCCAATCTCATGGGCGCGCTGGCCCCCCGGCTGCTGATCCCGGTGCTGCTGGAGCGGGCGGGCATCCCCCAGGAGAAAAAGGCCCACGATATCACCAGGGGGGAGCGCCGCCGGCTGCTGGAGCTGTTCAAGGGCTTTGCGGTGGCGGTGTCCGGCCCCAGGCCCGTGGAGGAGGCCATCATCACCTCCGGGGGCGTGAAGGTATCGGAGGTGGACCCCAAAACCATGATGTCCAGGCTGGTCCCTGGTCTGTTTTTCGCCGGGGAGGTGCTGGACGTGGACGCCTACACCGGCGGCTTCAACCTCCAGATCGCCTGGGCCACCGGCCGCGCGGCGGGGGAGAGCGCCGTCGACTATATCAGGTAATGGAGCGGATGGATTTGAAGGAGCACAGGAGCATCGCCATCGACGGGCCCTCCGGGGCGGGGAAGTCCACCCTGGCAAAACGGCTGGCGAAGGAGCTGGGATACCGCTATGTGGACACCGGGGCCATCTACCGGACCGTGGCGCTGGCCGCCCTGCGGGCGGGGGTCGAGCCCTCTGACGAAAAAGAAGTGGCCGCCCTGCTGCCCGGCCTGCGGGTGACGCTGGACTACGACGGGGACGGCCTCCAGCATATGTATCTGAACGGGGAGGACGTGACCGAGGCCATCCGGCGCAACGAGGTGTCCGGCGGGGCGTCCAAGGCGGCGGCCATCCCCGCCGTGCGGGCCTTTCTGCTGGAGACCCAGCGGGAGCTGGCCCGGAGCTTCGACGTGATCATGGACGGCCGGGACATCGGCACCGTGGTGCTGCCCGACGCGGATGTGAAGATCTTCCTCACCGCCTCCCCAGAGGCCAGGGCGGAGCGCCGCTGGAAGGAGCTGCTGGAGCGTGGCCAGTCCGCCGACCGGGACCAGATCCTGAAAGAGGTCATGGAGCGGGACGCCAGGGATACGGGCAGGGCGTCGGCCCCCCTGCGGCGGGCGGAGGACGCCGTGCTGGCGGACACCACCGAACTGGACTTCGAGGGCAGCTTCCGGCTGTTGCTGGGCATGATCCGAGAGCGCTTGGGAGGGACCCCGAATGAATAAGATGTATGCCTTCATCTATCCGTTTATCTGGCTGTTTATGCGGATATTCCACCCCTGGCGGGCCGTCGGGCTGGAAAACCTCCCGGAGGGGGCCGCGGTGATCTGCGGCAACCACACCACCGCCGGCGACCCCATCTATGTGGTCTGCGCCCTGGGCTGGAAACGGCAGGTCCACGTGATGGCGAAAGAGGAGATCATGCGGTGGCCGGTGGTGGGCTGGGTCTTGAAGAAGGCCGGCATCTTCGGCGTGAAGCGGGGCGCCGCCGATATCGGCGCCGTGAAGGAGGCCCTGCGGATCCTGAAAAACGGGGAACGCCTTCTCGTCTTCCCCGAGGGCACTCGCGTCAGAGAGGGGCAGACATCTGAGGCCCACACCGGCGCCGCCATGTTTGCCACCCGCGCCAGCGCGCCGCTGGTCCCGGTATACATCTCCCCCAAAAAACGGCTGTTCCGAAAGACCACGGTGGTATTCGGCCAGCCCTATCACCCGAAATTTGAGGGCCGCAAGCCCAGCTCCAATGAGCTCCAGAGCATTGCGGACGACCTGATGGACCGCATCCGCGCCCTTGGGGAGCAGGCCAAATGAACATCCTGCTGGCAAAAAGCGCCGGCTTCTGCTACGGCGTCCGCCGGGCGGTGGAGCTGGCGGAGGAGGCCGCCGCGGGGGGACCGGTGTATCTGCTGGGGCATCTGACCCATAACGAACGGGTGATCCGCCGGCTGGAGGAGATGGGAGCGGTCACCATCGGCAGCCCGGAGGAGGCCCCGGGGGGCGCCACCGTGCTCATCCGGGCCCACGGGGAGCCGGACGGGACCTATGAGCGCCTGTCGGCCCGGGGGTGCCGGGTCGTGGACGCCACCTGCCCCAACGTGACCCGCATCCACCAGATCGTCCGGGCGGCGGAGGAAAAGGGCAGGGTCCCCATCGTCGTGGGGGAGGCCAGCCACCCGGAGATCGCGGCCATCCTGGGCTGCACCAAAGGCGGTCTGGTGGTCTCTGATTGGAGCGATTTGTCCGCATTATTGGAAAAACAGCCAAATTTGCTTGAAAAACCGCTGACTTTTGTGTCTCAAACCACGGCGATTTGGGGCGATTGGAAAAAAATCGTTGAAAACGCGAAAAAAGTGTGTACAAACGCGGAATTTTTTGATACAATATGTGGTGCTACGTCCAGGCGTCAATCCGAAGCCCAGGAATTGGCCGGCCGGTGTGACGGTATGATCGTCATTGGAGACCGGAGGAGCTCCAACACCAGGAGGCTCACCCAGCTCTGTGCCCGGCGGTGTCCGCTGACCGTGCAGGCCGAGGGTGCCGATGGCCTTGACCGGGAACAGTTCCGGGGAGTGAGTACGCTTGGAATCACTGCCGGCGCGTCCACGCCGGAGTGGATCATAAAGGAGGTCTATAACAAAATGAGCGACGAAATCATGGAGATCGAACAGTCCTTCGCGGATATGCTGGAGGAGTCGATCAAGCCTATCAATACGGGGGATAAGGTCACCGGGACTGTGATTGCCATCACGCCCACCGAGGTGCAGGTCGACCTGACCGGCACCAAGTTCACCGCGTCCATTCCTCTGTCCGAGCTGAGCGACGATCCCGACGTGAAGCCCGAGGACGTGGTCAAGGTGGGCGACCCCATCGAGGCCGAGGTGGTCCTGTACAGCGACCGGGACTGCGAGATCCGCCTGTCCAAAAAGCGCCTGGAGGCCCACAAGAACTGGGAGACCGTAGAGAACGCCGTGGAGAGCAAGGAGGCTCTCGAGGGCACCATCACCGAGGTCAACAAGGGCGGCCTGGTGGCCAATGTGAAGGGCATCCGGGTGTTCATCCCCGCCTCTCAGTCCGGCAAGCCCCGGGGCGCCGATCTGGCCGACATGATCAAGAACAAGATCAAGCTGCGCATCACCGAGGTGAACAAGGCCCGCCGCCGCGTGGTGGGCTCCATCCGCGCCGTGGCCGCCGAGGCCCGGGCCGCCGCCGCCGCCGAGGTCTGGAACAACATCGAGAACGGCAAGCGGTATCACGGCACCGTCAAGAGCCTGACCTCTTACGGGGCCTTCGTGGACATCGGCGGCGTGGACGGCATGGTCCACATCTCCGAGCTGTCCTGGTCCCGCATCAAGAACCCCGCCGAGGTGGTCTCCGTGGGCGACCCCGTGGATGTGTATGTCATCTCCTTTGACCCGGAGAAGCGGAAGATCTCCCTGGGCATGAAGGACCACAGCCAGGAGCCCTGGACCGTGTTCACCTCCAAGTATGAGGTGGGCGACGTGGCCCCCGTCCGCATCGTCAAGCTGATGACCTTCGGCGCCTTCGCCGAGATCGTCCCCGGCGTGGACGGCCTGATCCACATCTCCCAGCTGGCCGACCACCGGGTGGAGAAGCCCGCCGACGCCGTGACCGAGGGCGAGACCGTGGACGCCAAGATCATCGCCATCGACAACGAGAACAAGAAGGTGTCCCTGTCCATCCGCGCCGTGCTGAACGACGCCCCCAAGGCCGCCCCCGTTGAGGAGGAGCCCGAGGCCGAGAAGGCCGCTCCCGCTGAGGAGCCCGCCCCTGTGGAGGAGGCCCCCGCCGAGCCCGAGGCCGCCCCTGCTGCCGAGGAGCCCGCTCCCGTGGAGGAGGCCCCTGCCGAGGTCCCCGCCGCCGAGGAGAACGCCGAGTAACACTCATCCAGACATAGAAAAGCTGCCGCTGGAATCCAGCGGCAGCTTTTTCATGCGCTCAAAACACCCGGACGATAAGCTCCAGAAATTCCGCCACCCATTGGGGCGCGGCGGCCCGGACGGCATGCACCGCCGCCTCCAGCTCTCCGGCGGACAGTGGCGTGGTGAATATCCGCCCACCGCCGGAGGGTTCGTCGCCGATGGCCAGCGGCCCGTATGCCGCGCCGCCGATGGCGACCTCAGACGCGACGGCCACGCCTCCCACAGCGTATTTTCCAAGGGCGATGCCGCCCCAGGCCAGCCAGCCGGCGGCGAAACCGCCGATGGAGATGACGCCCAGGGCAAAGCCGCCCAAAGCCAGAGCGCCGACGCCGAGCCCGCCCAGGGCGAACAGCAGGCCAATTGCCAGGCCGCCCAGCGAGAACACGCCCACGGCCACCCCGCCGATAGACACCACCCCCACGGAGATGTTGCCGATGGCGATGATCCCTCTGGCGGCGCGGAAGCCGAAGCCCACATTGATGTGGATCAGGGGCAGACCGAACAGGGTGGCTCTGCTCCTGAACTCGTACCCGCCGCCATAGTGGTTGTGGATCACCTGGACGGGAGCGAGGGGAACGTCCCCCTCTTTGCCCAGGACCAGGTAGTCCAATGTCACGTTGAAATAGGCGGCCAGGGCGGTGAGGTTGTCCATGTCGGGCCGGGAGGTGCCGGCCTCCCACTTCTGGACCGCCTGCCGGGTGACCCCCACCAGGTCGGCCAGCTCCTCCTGGGAGAGGCCGGCCTTCCGGCGAAGCTCATAGAGCCGATGGGAAAAGTCCATAAGAAATACCTCCTCGATTCCATCTGTCCGGCGCCTTTGGACAGTCCTATCATAGCAAAAAGGGCCGGACAGCGCAACCAACTATCCCATCCAATTTGACAACTGCCCGTTGCGGGGGCTGTTTTCGGGCGCGGACAGAAAAAGAGGGCCTCGCATCGTACCGATCCGAGGTCCTCTTTTGGGGAAGGATCAGCCCCTCCTGCGCCGCTTCAGCATGGCGGCGGTCTCCTTGGCGGCCTGGGCCGCCTTCACGATATGCTCATGGTTGATGACATAGCCCTTCTGGGCCTTCAGGTCGGAATAGCGCTCGCGGAACCGGCGGCTGTGCTCCTCCAGCTTTGCCACCTCGGCCTGATAGGCGCTCTGCAGCGCCTCGGCGTCGGCGCTGAGCTTATCGCCCAACTCAGCTTTGGCAAGGGAGAGCTGCACCTGAAGCTCCTCGCCCAGTGTGGTGACGCTGGTCACCAGCCTGGACACCAGCGCCAGGTGGTGGATGGTCAGGGTGCAGTCGATGATCAGCAGGACCAGGATCACCGCGGCAAGGGTGAAGTGGACCCGGTAGGGGATCAGGTCATAGAGGCGGTCCACCTGGGGCTGGATCCAGAAGATGACCACATAGGACAGCAGGCCCCACACCAGGGCCACCCACAGGCACACCCGGCCCTGGATATTGAAATTATAGTTGGAGTAGTCCCAGTATTTCACGTGGGTGGTGGTCTCCAGCACCCAGGCCACCAGATACTCCCAGGTAGTCATCACCACCACGGACACCGCGTAAAAGAGGAGCAGGTTGCCCTTCAGCGGAGTGAAAAACAGCAGCATCAGCACCACGCCGCCGCCGTAAATGGGGCACACGGGGCCATAGAGGAAGCCCCTTGGTACCAGGCGGTGCTCCTTGATGGAGCAGTAGCAGGTCTCCATCACCCAGCCCAGGAAGGAGTAGAGGGCAAAGTAGATGAACAGCTCCACCAGGGGAAAGTCCAGAATGGTGACATAGCGAAGCAGGGCGAGCCGTATCAAGAGGGATCGTCTCCTTTCTCATCGGTGAGCAGGGCGCCCAGCACCCCGTTGTATACCCGGTCCGGATGGGCCAGGAAGTGGTCCGCGACGCGCTGCCCCTCCTCCTGAGAGGGGGCCAGCAGGGTCAGGGAGAACAGAGGGCCCTGGTCGTCGTCCAGGGAGAGGGCGACCTGCCAGCCGTCCCCGCCGGGCTCCACAGAGGCCCGCACCTGGGCCTTCCGCCGCAGCGCCTCGTTCAGGGGGGCCAGGCGGCGGTCGCACCGGGCGCGAATGACGGGGGAGAGGCTGCTCTCGCCGGCGTCAGAGTCCCGGCGGCCCTTGTCGGTGGGGGAGTACATATCTCCCTCCCTGGATGCGTGGCCGCTGGAGAGCAGCTCGGACACCGCCTCGGCGAACTGGAAGTAATCCACGCCGCCGTCGCACATGGCCAGGTCGGTGAGGGTGGCAAAGTCGATGGGCCCCGCCGCGTGAGTGAGGATGTACAGACACAGCAGCTTCATATCCAGTTTGTTGTGGATGAATCCGGCCACGCTCTCACCACCCGCAATTAACTTTGAGATTGTGTACCAATCTACAACTTACTTGCGGATATTATACACAAAAGAGTAGAGGCTGGCAAGAGGGGATTTCGCTCATCCTCTGGTCACCAGGGCGTGATAGAGCTGACACAGGCAGGCCCAGGTGGAGCGATCCAGGGTGCCGGTCACCGGCAGGCCGGACAGACGCTGTACGGTGCGGAGGTTCTCATAGGTGCCGCCGTCGTTCACATCGCTCCCCGCGCAGGGGGAGAAGTTGGTGGTCACCTGTTCCAGGGCGCTGAATATCCCCCGAACGATGAACATGGGCGCGCTCCGCTCACCCTGGCAGCAGGTGAAGGTCCCGCTGGGCAGCACGTCAAGGGGCGGGGGAGCCCCATAGAGGAACTCCGTCTTCTCACAGGCCGCCGCGATGGCGTTCCAGGTCCGGCTGTTCACCACCCCGGTGACGGGCAGGCCGTTTTCCCGCTGGAAGATCATCACCGCCTCCAGGGTGCGCTCGCCGTAGATGCCGTCCGGCACCAGGCTCGGATAGGTCTTGTCATAGAGCGCCAGCTGGTCCAGCATCTCCTGGAGGGTGCGGACCGGCCGGCCGGCGGACTCCGCCGCGGCGCCCTGCGGTTGGCTGTTCATATCCATCATCCTTTCCATTTAATCGGCGCTGCCGTAGGTCAGGTCATAGCCTGGGAACCGGCGGTAAATGACAGCGTCCCGGATGGCCTGGGCGCCGGTGGGCAGATACACCTCCGCCAGCACCGTGTTGGCGATGCCCAGATACTCCTCATAGATCCGCAGCCATGTCCGGCTGCCCACGATCCCGTCGGCGGGGAGGCCCAGGGCCTGCTGCGCCGCGATGACCGCCGCCCTTGTCCCAGGGCCGAAGACGCCGTCGATGTGCAGCACGGGGATGGCGTCGTTGAACTGGCCGATGATGGAGAGCAGGTACTGGAGGGCGGATACGGCGACGCCCACGCTGCCCTCCCGGAGGGTGACCCCCACCTGGGGCGGCTGGATATAGGTGTAGGTCTGGCCCTCGCTGACCAGCTCCGCCAGCCGGGCGACCCCCACATACAGCTGCACCAGCTTATACCAGGTGGCCTGGCCCACGATGCCGTCCACCGCCAGGTCGAAGATGCTCTGGAACGTCCGCACCGCCTCCTCGGTCTGGCCGCCGAACACCCCGTCCTCCGGGATGCGGGGGATGGCGGGATAGCTGCGGCTGATCCGGTTGAGCATGTTCTGGAGCACGGTGACGTAGTCGCCCGTCGCCCCACGCCGGATGGGCGCGCCGGGATAGGAGTACTGGATGTCCCGGATGGGGGCGTTGGACACCAGCTCGATGTTGCTCCCGTAGTACCGCCGGAGGATCTGCATGGTGGTGTAGCCCTGCTGGGCCAGCTCCTCGCTGCCCCACTGGGACAGCCCCGCGCAGGTGACGGTGGTGCCGTTGCAGAACTTGGCCGCCAGGGGCTCCACGAATCCTGTCCGGCGGATGTAGGTGGTGAAGAGCTCATCCACCAGCCGGTCCACGTTCTCAAAGGTGCTGCGGCCGGCGATGAACCGCTGATCGTTGACGGTGGAGCCCGTGATATCGAAATCATAGCCCCGGCTGCGGTAATACTCGGTATAGACCCGGTTCAGGGCGAAGGAGATCTGGGCCAGGATGTTGGCCCGGAGGGCGGCCTCCCGCCAGGTGGGATAGATCTCGCTGGAGGCCACATTTTTGATATAGTCGGGGAAGGAGACGGTGACGTTCTCCGCCGCCTGGCCGGCCGGGGCGGTATGTACGGTGATGTACTGGGGGATGTAGGGGGTCACGGTGAGCGGCATGGCGGACCCTCCTCACAGCGTCTGCGGGACGACGACCACCGGTCTGTCGGCGCCGTCATCCTCCGGCTGGACGGGCCGGGGGAGAGGGGTGAGGGCCACATCCTGCACCGTCTCCACGCCGGAGAACACCTGGACGCCGTCGAACACCGCCAGGTAAAAGCCGGGGTGCTCCACCACCAGGGTATAGGAGGCAAAGGGGGCCGCGTTGCCCGGGACCTGGCTCAGCGCCGCGTCGGGGGCGTTGAGGACGATGATCCCGGCCACGCCGCTGGAGTCGGTGCGCTGGACGGCCAGCAGCTCCCGGCGGCCGTCCGTGACCGGGCCGGAGAGGATGACCGCCGCCCCCGCGATGGGAAGCTGGGCCCTTGAGGTGAATACGCGGACGCGAAGCGAGCCTGTCTCTTGCATAGGACACTCCTCCTGTCTGAGTTTACCTCAGCCTATGCGTTTCTGGGAAAAGTGTGAAAACGCCCATTGGAAATTGACATTCGCGCGAAAATACGTTAAAATAAAAAACGATCGGATCCTGTCAGACGCGGAAAGGGGGGCAGACCATGCGGAAAGGAAAGATATCACCGGCGGTCATTCGGCGGCTGCCGCGGTATTACCGGCACCTGGACGACCTGTTCAAGGCGGGGGTGGTGCGCATCTCCTCCAGCGCCCTGGCCGGCAACATGGGCCTGACCGCCTCCCAGATCCGGCAGGACCTGTCCTGCTTCGGCGGGTTCGGCCAGCAGGGCTACGGCTACAACGTGGAGCGGCTCCGGGGCGAGATCGCGGAGATCCTGGGGATGGACCGGGATCACACTGTGGTCGTTCTGGGCGTGGGCAACCTGGGCCGGGCGCTGCTGGAGAATTTCCCCTTCACGCGGTACGGGTTCCGCCTGGAGGCCGCCTTTGAGGTGGACCAGACCCTGGTGGGCAGCAAGTTGGGCGGGGTCCAGATTTACCATTATGACGAGATGGAGCGCTTTCTCCGGACCAGCCCGGCGGACGTGGGGGTCCTCACCGTGCCGGGGTCCGCGGCCGCCCGCACCGCCAAACGGCTGGCGGCCTGCGGGGTCAGGGGCATCTGGAACTTTACCAATGTGGAGCTCCCGGAGAGCGAGCTGCCCGGCGTCCAGGTGGAGAACATCCACTTTGCCGACAGCCTGCTGACCCTGAGCTATTTCATCTCAGAGGAACAGCCATGAAACAACATACCGTCAGATATCTGCTGGCGCTGGGCTTGTCCGCGGCGCTGATCACCCCAGTCTCCGCCTCCGGCGACACGCTGATCTCCCGGAGCTATCTGGAGGACACCTACCGGCCCAGGCTGTCCGCCGTCGTCAGGGACAGCGTCGAGCTGGCCTCCCAGCCGCTGCTGAACGCGGCGCTCTCCGGGATGGACCGATACTTTACAGGCGCCGCCGGCGCCTGGCGCACCACGCTGGGCTTTACCGCCCAGGGCAGCGACAAGGGGGACGCGTTGACCCTGGCCTCCGGGGCCGGCCTGTTTTGGACCTCCGGCACGGGCATCCTCAGCAGCGGCGTGCTCGTCGACGCCACAGCCGGCCGGGAGTTGGTCGTGGGCGGCGCCCTCACCGCCGGGCACCGCTATATCGCGGACGGGGAGGCCAAGGTCTCTGTCACCGCCGCGGCCCAGTGGCTGGCGGAGGGGACCTGGCGGACCGATCCCGGCGGGGGGGAGGTCCGGCCGCGGCTCCCCTTTACCGATGTGCCGGCGGGCGCGTGGTACTACGACGCGGTGGAATTTGCGTATGAGCGAGGCACCATAGATGGGACAGGAGACGGCTCCACTTTCTCGCCGGATATGACCACCAGCCGGGCCATGTTTGTGATGATCCTTTACCATGAGGCGGGCTCGCCTTCTGTGTCCGGCGGCACACGGTTCAGCGATGTCCCCAGTGGGATCTGGTATGAAGATGCCGTCACCTGGGCGGCCAACAACCACATCGTCAACGGATATAACGCAACTACCTTTGCGCCGAACGACCCTATGACCCGGGAGCAGACAGCGGTCATTCTGTACGGCTTCGCCAAGTACCGGGGCCTGGATGTGAGCGCCAGCGCCGGTCTGGACGGCTTTGCCGACGGGGCGGATACCGATGGATGGGCTCAGGAGGGCATGCGCTGGGCGGTAGCCGCGGGGATATTCCAGGGCAACAATGAAAAGAAGCTGCTGCCTCAGAAAGAGACCACCCGTGCGGAGGCCGCCGGGATCCTGATGAACTACTGTCAAAAGGTCTCGGGCTGAATACAACCGAAGGGGCCCGCCGGTCGCAGCGGGTCCCTTCGGAAAAATTTTTTTGTAATTGCGAAAAAACAGCTTGCATTTCCGGGTAAGGTGTGCTATTCTGTTTAAGCTGTCAAGCGAGACACGCGGCAGTAGCTCAGCTGGATAGAGTGACTGGCTACGAACCAGTAGGTCGGGGGTTCGAGTCCCTTCTGCCGTACCAGAGGCCCTGGAGCCGTAAGGCTCCGGGGCCTCTGTCTTTCGGGAGGTTTCTCATGAGCGGCACATTTGAGCGGATCTACGAGATCGTCCGGCGCGTCCCCGAGGGGAGCGTTGCCACCTACGGGCAGATCGCCCGCATGGCCGGGATGCCCCGGGGCAGCCGGGTAGTGGGCTATGCCATGGCCTCCTGCCCGGATGGGAACGGCGTGCCCTGCCACCGGGTGGTGGACCGGTTCGGCGGCACCAAGGCCGCCTTCGATACCTATGCGCCGGGCACCCAGCGGGCCCTCCTGGAGGCGGAGGGGGTGCCCTTCCGGCCTGACGGGACGGCGGACCTGGAGCGGTGCCGGTGGGAGCCGGAAGGGCAGACGGAGAATTATGTGGAGGAGGAAACGCATGGAGCTGTGGGATGCCTATGACAGAGACGGCCGCAAAGTACAAGGGGTGACATTGATCCGCGGCGAAAAGATCCCAAATGGCTTTCTCCACTTGGTCTGCGATATTATCGTCAGGCATGCGGACGGCAGCTACCTGCTGATGCAGCGCGATCCGCGCAAGCACTTCGGCGGCTTATGGGAAGCTACGGCGGGGGGTTCCGCCTTGCGGAATGAAACGGCTTTAGAGTGCGCCATCAGGGAACTCCGGGAGGAAACGGGAATACAGTCTGATACGCTGACCGAGGTTGGACGGGCAGTCACACAGGATACCATCTATGTTGAATTTCTTTGTGTGACGAATTGCGAAAAGAACGCTGTGACACTTCAGGCGGGCGAAACTGTCGCATACAGGTGGGTAAGCAGAGATGAACTGGTCGCAATGAAAAAAGCCGAATTGGTAACAGAGCGTATGCAGCGGTATATTGAGGAACTACACGCATAGGATCATTCATTTTTCCGCTTGGGCCAGCGATTCCAGCGCGGCGCGGTCCAGCACCGTCACCGCCCGGTAGCCCAGTTTTATGATCCCCTCCGCCGCCATCTGGCCCAGCACCCGGCTCACCGTCACACGGGACAGGCCCACCGCCTGACCCAGGGACTCATGGGTGCAGCGGATGGCGCCGGCCCCGTCCGCCGGCTGATCCAGCAGCCACCGGGCCACCCGCCGGGGTGCGGGGAGGGCGGAGCGGTCCACGTGGTCGGACAGGATGCGCACCGTTCTGGCAAGGTATTGGAGCATGGGCAGGGCCAGCTCCGGGTGGCGCTGAAAGGCGGCGTCCAGCTGCCCCTGGTCGATGGGGAGGATCAGGCAGTCCTCCAGCGCCATAGCGGAGGTGACCCTGGGGCAGCCGTCGAAAAACGAGGCCTCGCCCATGAGGTCGCCGCTCCGGTGGACGGTGAGCACCCGCTCCCCGCCGTCCTCTGTGCTGATAAAACTGCGTACCGCGCCGGAGATGAGATAATAGAACCGGTCCGGCATCGTCCCCTGGAGATAGACGACCTGTCCGGCCCGATAGCGCCTTGGAGTTCGCCCTTCGGCCAGGGCGTCCCAAATGGCCACAAATAACACCTCGCTTTTTTCTGAGATTGTATCACACTTTACATTCTTTGCGCAAGTTATTTGACATACTGTAGCCACCTGAATTTGAAGGAGGAATCTTTCCATGGGAATGACCATGACCCAGAAGATCCTGGCTCGGTCCGCCGGCCTGGCCTCCGTGGAGGCCGGTCAGCTCATCGAGGGGAAGCTGGACCTGGTGCTGGGCAACGACATCACCACCCCGGTGGCCATCACGGAGTTCAACAAGGCGGGGCTGTCCTCGGTGTTCGACAGGGACAGGATCGCCATCGTGCTGGACCACTCCACCCCCTGCAAGGACATCAAGTCCGCCCAGCTGTGCGCCGTCTGCCGGGGCTTCGCCAAACAGCATGAGATCACCCACTTCTACGATGTGGGCCAGATGGGGGTGGAGCACGCCCTCCTGCCCGAGCAGGGCCTCACCGCCCCCGGCGAGGTCATCATCGGCGCCGACTCCCACACCTGCACCTACGGCGCTCTGGGGGCCTTCTCCACCGGCGTGGGCTCCACCGACATGGCCGCCGGCATGGCCACCGGCCTCGCCTGGTTCAAGGTGCCCTCCGCCATCAAGGTGAACCTGACCGGCAGACTGAACAAGTTCGTCAGCGGCAAGGACGTGGTGCTCCACTTGATCGGCATGATCGGGGTGGACGGGGCGCTGTATCAGTCTCTGGAGTTCTGCGGCGACGGCGTGGCCGCGCTGGAGATGGACGACCGGTTCACCATCTGCAACATGGCCATCGAAGCCGGGGCCAAGAACGGCATCTTCCCGGTGGACGACAAGACGATCGACTACTTAAAGGGCAGGGTAGAGCGCCCCTGGACGGCCTTTGAGGCCGACCCTGACGCGGTGTACGCCCGGGAGGTCACCATCGACCTGTCCGCCCTGCGGCCCACGGTGGCCCTGCCCCATCTGCCCGAGAACACCAAAACGGTGGACGAGGCCGCCGGTATGCCGGTCCAGCAGGTGGTCATCGGCTCCTGCACCAACGGGCGGCTGAAGGACCTGCGGGAGGCCGCCGCCATCCTCCGGGGCAGGAAGGTGGCCGACGGGGTGCGGTGCATCGTCATCCCCGCCACCCAGCAGATCTACCTGGACGCCATGGCCGAGGGGCTCATCGCGGACTTCATCCAGGCTGGCGCGGCGGTGTCCACCCCCACCTGCGGACCCTGCCTGGGCGGCCACATGGGCGTGCTCAGCGACAACGAGTGGGCGGTGTCCACCACCAACCGGAACTTTGTGGGCCGCATGGGCCCCACCAGCTCCATGATCATCCTGGCCAGCCCCGCGGTGGCGGCGGCCACGGCCCTCACCGGCGTCATCACCGACCCGGCCACTGTCTGACGGAGGTGTAAAGGAATGAAAATTTACAAGTACGGCGACAACGTGGATACCGACGTCATCATCCCCGCCCGCTATCTGAACGCCCCCGACGAGAAGTCCCTGGCCTCCCACTGCATGGAGGACATCGACGCCGATTTCGCCTCCACGGTGGAGACGGGGGACATCGTGGTGGGAGGCAGCAACTTCGGCTGCGGCTCCAGCCGAGAGCACGCGCCCCTGGCCATCAAGGCCTGCGGCGTGAAGTGCGTCATCGCCAAGAGCTTTGCCCGCATCTTCTACCGCAACGCCATCAACATCGGATTCCCCATCATGGAGTGCCCCGAAGCGGTGGACGGCATCAGCGCCGGGGACAAGGTGTCCGTGGACTTCAGCACCGGCGTCATCGTCAACGAGACCACGGGACAGACCTTCCAGGCGGCTCCGTTTCCGGAGTTTGTCAACGTGATCATCGAGAACGGCGGGCTGCTCAAGTCCTTGAAAGCGAGAGGGGTAGCGAAATGAGCGCCGACTATGGCTTTTGGAAGTACAAAAGCAAAGCGGCAGCCCACGACGACCGGCGGGTCTATACGCTGCTCTCCAACGGGGATACGGTAGTGGGTCTTCAGGAACTCCCGGTAGAGGAGATTCGCGGCCGCATCCGCGCGGTGTTTTCCGATTGGGAGTGGCTCGACGGGGACAACTGCGAAAGCCCGACTGGAAAAGGCAGCTTTGGGCTGTCCACCACCCCGCAGTTCGTCCGTTTTGACTGCTACGGCATGACGGAGGCGGATATCAATCGCCTTTTGGACGTGCTGACCCAGGAATTTGGATGTCCGCTGTACGACCCGCAGATCGGGGAGCGGTTTGATTCCTGGGCAGATGTGTGAGAAAGGAAGTCTGTTATGAACTATAAAATTGCTTTGATCCGGGGGGACGGCATCGGCCCCGAGATCGTGAACGAGACGGTAAAGGTCATCGACAGGGTGGGGGAGAAGTTCGGCCACACCTTTGAATATGTGGACGTGCTCATGGGCGGCTGTGCCACCGATGCGGTGGGCAAGTCTTACCCCGACGGCACCGCCGAGCTGTGCAAGAGCTGCGACGCGGTGCTGCTGGGCGCGGTGGGCGGCCCCAAATGGGGCAGCGACAAGCCCGCCGAGCAGCGCCCCGAGACCGCTTTGCTGGCCATCCGTAAGGATCTGGGCCTTTACGCTAATCTGCGGCCCGCCGCCCTCCGGCCCGCCCTGGCCGAGGCCTGCCCGCTGAAAAAGGAGACGGCGGAAAAGGGCATCGACCTGCTGATGGTGCGGGAGCTCACCGGCGGCATCTACTTCGGCAAGCGGGAAAAGTACCAGACCGCCGACCGGGGGATGGAGGCCACCGACCTGATGGCCTACTCCGAGATGGAGATCGAGCGCATCGGCCGCCGTGCCTTTGAGATGGCCCGGCTCCGCCGGAAAAAGGTGTCCAGCGTGGACAAGGCCAATGTGCTGGAGACCAGCCGCCTGTGGCGGGCCACCATGCACCGCCTGGCGGAGGAGTACTCCGATGTGGCCTATGAGGACGTGCTGGTGGACAACTGCGCCATGCAGCTGGTCCGTGACCCCGGCCAGTTCGACGTGGTGGTGACCGAGAACATGTTCGGCGACATCCTCTCCGACGAGGCCTCCATGGTCACCGGGTCCATCGGCCTGCTGCCCTCCGCCTCCATGGGAGACGGGGCCCCGGCGCTGTACGAGCCCATCCACGGCTCCGCCCCCGACATCGCCGGGCAGGACAAGGCCAACCCCATCGCCACCATCCTGTCCGCCGCCATGATGTTCCGCTACTCCTTCCGCCTGGCCGCCGAGGCCGACGCCATCGAGGCGGCGGTGGACAAGACCCTGGCCGACGGCTGGCGCACCGCCGACATCGCCAAGGCAGGGGAGAACGTCATCGGCACCAGGAAGATGGGCGAGGTCATCTGCGGAAATATCTGAGCGCGCAAAGAAAATGAGAAAGAAGGACGGTATGGCCCGCAGCCATACCGTCCTTTCCGTCTTGATAGGATGGATTCACTCTTTCTTTCGTGTCAGGATAATCCCGATGACCGCACCGATCAGGATGAACGGCGCCAATCTGAAAAACAGCCATTCCAACGCATGAAAGGCTGTTCCGAGAACGGCGGTCTGAGGATCGCTGTAATCCCACCTCAGGTAGGGACTGTTTAACACAAATAAGATCGCGAAAATTGCCGCTGTGACTACACATACCGCGACAAAGGTCCAGTGCAGGATCCGTTTCCTTGTTGTTTTTCCCTGTGCGAGCTGCAAATTGATCACCTCCAGTTTCGCGGAAATCGCCTTCAAGTCGTCAGCTTGCGGTTCGGCGACATTTTCACCGAGCAGTGTGCTGACGGGTGTTTCCAGCGCTTCCGACAGGGAGATCAGCATATCGGAATCGGGAACGGACAGTCCCTGTTCCCATTTGGAAACCGTCTGCCGCACGACGTTCACCTTGACCGCAAGCTCTTGTTGTGAAAGCCCTTTTGATTTCCTGATTGCTTTAATGTTTTCGTTGAGCATTTGATGATCGCCTTCCTTCCTTTGATTGTCACCACGATTGTAAGCCAAACTGCCCGTTGCCGCAAGCAACGCGTTTTAACATCCCCGTTTCCAGCAGCGGGCTGATTTTTTGCGTGACACCTCTTGACGGATACTGTATAATATGGGCAGAAACAGCGCTGGAGGGACAGACCATGAAAAAGAGACTGCCGATCATCTTAGCCGCTGTGTTCGCGGTCCTGACCGTGGTACTTCTCTGCCTGTGGCAAATGGAGCGACAGAACGCTTTTGAGGAATCCCTGCGCTTTGCCCAGAACGAGGCCGCGGCCGCCCAGACCTGCTTCGAGGAGTATCGGGACCATGGCGTTGAGCGCAACTACTGGTTCGCCGTGGCGGAGTTCCGGGCCTTCCAGCAGGCGTTCCTTGCGGCCGCGCCGGAGCCGGAAGAACGGGCCGCCTCCTGGCCCTACAACCACGACGCCTGGAGCACGGCATATATCACCCTCGGCGCGGTGTACGCCGATCTGACCATCCACCCGGAGCGGGGACAGGAGCACCTGGACAAGATCATCGAGGCGCTGGGCACCGCCGCCGCGGACATCACCGACCGGAACTGGGAGCTGCGGATGATGGAGCTTCGCAACGAATTGGAGTATGAGTGACATGATCTGTTTCCTCACCAGCAAACACAATATCCCCGACTCGCCGAGGCTGAACCCCGCCAACGGCTTTGCCGCCGCCCTGCGGGACGCGGTGCCGCAAAACTGCCGGACGCTGATCGTCTGCTCCGCGCCGGACAACTACGACAAGACCGACCTGTACTCCGGCAGTATGCTGGACAGCTTCAAGCTGGAGGGCTATCGCTTCTCCCGGGTGGATGTCCTGGACCGGCGCAGCCAGGACAGGGCGGAGGAGCTGGTGAAAAACGCGGACTTCATCGTCCTCATGGGCGGCCACGTGCCCACCCAAAACCGATTTTTCAATGAGATCGGCCTTCGGGAGCTGCTGGCGGGCTTTGACGGGGTGATCCTGGGCGTCAGCGCCGGGTCCATGAACAGCGCCCAAGTGGTCTACGCCCAGCCGGAGCTGCCGGGGGAGGCCGTCGATCCGGCCTATCAGCGGTTCCTGCCGGGGCTGGGGCTGACGAAGGCCATGATCCTGCCCCACTACCAGGAGATCAAGGACGATCTCCTGGACGGGATGCGGGTGTTCGAGGAGATCGCCTTTTCGGACAGCTTCGGGCGGCGGTTCTATGTGTTCCCTGACGGGACATACCTCTATCTCCACGATAGCCTGGAGGAGATCCGGGGCGAGGCGTGGGTCATCGAGGACGGGACCATGAGGAAGATCAGCGAAGACGGGGACGTGACCGTCCTCTGAGCAACAGGAAAGGGGAGAGGCCGTATGATCCTGGCCATCGACATCGGCAATATCAGCACCACCATCGCGCTGTTCTCCGAAAACGGGGAGCTGTCCTTCCAGTCCAGGCTGAACACCGACACGAAAATGACCGACGACCGGTGCGCCATGGACCTGCTGGGGGTGTTCCGGCTCTACGGGGCGGAACTGTCGGCGGTGAAGGGCTCCATCCTGTCCAGCGTGGTGCCCCCTATCACCCAGACTTACGTCCGTACCCTGGCCCGGCTGACGGGCAAAGCCCCGCTGACGGTGGGTGCTGGGCTCAAGACCGGCCTCAACATCAAAGCGGACATGCACACCCAGCTGGGCAGCGACATCGTGGCATCGGCGGTGGCGGCCTCCAGGCTGTACCCCACGCCGGCCATCGTCATCAACTGCCGCACGGCGGTGAGCTTTTCCTATCTCAGGGAGGGCTCTTTTGAGGGCTGCTCCATCATGCCGGGGGCGGAGATCGCCCTGGAGGCCCTGTCCCGCAACGGGGCCCAGCTGCCCCAGATCGCCCTGGGCAGGGTGGAGACCCCCCTGGGCCGCAACACCGAGGACGCCATGCGGGCGGGGGTGCTGTATGGCTACAGCGGGGCCTTTGACCGGGTCATCGAGGAGCTGGAGCGGGCCGCCGGCGCCCCCGCCGCCGCCGTGGTGGCCACCGGCACCGCCCTGCCGGAGCTGTACCGCCTCTGCCGCCGGGAGATCAGATTCGACCACGATCTGCTGGTCAAGGGGCTGTATCTCCTCTATCAAAAGAACACCGAGCGCTCCCGGAGGGGATAAATGGCTGCCAAATCGCCCCGCCTGCTGTGCAGGCGGGGCAAAAAACTGTCGTTTTTGCAAGGCGTTTTATTCAAAACTGCAAATCTTTTGTTTTCCGGGAAAATGTCCTTGCCTTTCTGCAAGAGAAATCATATAATGTGCAAGAACAGTATTTACTGCCTAATCGTTTTGGAGGGATCACTGTGAAACAACTGGCAAATATCGCCGCCCATGTGCAGGCGTCCAGCACCATGGCCATCGACGCGCTGGCCAAGCAGATGAAGGCGGACGGCATCGACGTGGTGGGCTTCGGAGCCGGCGAGCCCGACTTCAACACCCCGGACTTTATCAAGGAGGCCGGCAAAAAGGCCATCGACGACAACTTCACCCGGTACACTCCCGCCTCCGGCACCGTGGCCCTGAAGCAGGCCATCTGCGACCGGATGCGCCTGGACTGCGATCTGGATTACGCCCCCAGCCAGGTGGTGGTGTCCAGCGGCGCCAAGCACTGCGTCTACATCGCCCTGCGGGCCCTGGTGGACCCCGGCGACGAGGTGATCCTGCCCGCGCCCTATTGGGTCAGCTATCTGGAGCTCATCAAGATGGTGGGCGGCGTGCCCGTCATCGTCACCGCGGAGGAGTCCGCCGGCTTCAAAATGACCGCCGAGCAGCTCTCCGCCGCCATCACCCCCAAGACCAAGGCCCTGATCCTCAACAACCCCTCCAACCCCACCGGCATGGTGTACAGCAGGGAGGAGTTGGAGGCCATCGCCAGGGTCTGCGTGGAGAAGGACATCTACATCATCGCCGACGAGATCTATTACGGCCTGCTGTACGACGGCACCTCCTTCACCTCCATCGCCGCCCTGGGGGACGACGTGAAGGAGCGCACCATCGTGATCAACGGCGTGTCCAAGTCCTACGCCATGACCGGCTGGCGCATCGGCTTCGCCATGGCCGACCCCAAGGTGGCAAAGGTCATGTCCAACTTCCTGAGCCACTCCACCGGTTCCCCCTGCGCCATCTCCCAGGCGGCGTCCGTGTCCGCCCTCACCGGGCCCCAGGACACCATCGAGGATATGCGCCAGGCCTTTGAGGCCCGACGGAACTACATCGTGGAGCGGATGAACAGCATCGACGGGGTCAGCTGCATCAAGCCCGAGGGCGCCTTCTACGTGATGATGAACATCGAGAAGCTGCTGGGCAAGACCATCCAGGGGGAGAAGATCACCTCCTCCGACGACTTCTGTACCGCCTTCCTGAAGCACGCTCTGGTGGCCACCGTGCCCTGCAGCGGCTTCGGCGCCCCCAATTTTGTCCGCTGGTCCTATGCCACCTCCATGGAGAACATCAAGAAGGGGATGGACCGGCTGGAGGCTTTTTTGCAGGGCTGAGGCGAAAAAAGAGGAAAACCCCTTGCAAATTGGCGAACACTTGGGTATACTATTGAGTGTTCCAAAAAAGTAAGGAGGTCTATCCAAATGGCTCAAATCACGAAAGATACTGTGATCGGTGATATTCTGGACATCGCCCCGCAGACCGCGCCCATCTTCCTGTCCATCGGCATGCACTGCCTGGGCTGCCCCGCCTCCCGGGGCGAGACGGTGGAGGAGGCCTGCATGGTCCACGGCGTGGATGTGGACGCCCTGCTGGCCAAGCTGAACGCCGACATCGCCTGATCTGCCAACGACGAAAAGAGCGGAAATCCTCCGCTCTTTTCCTTTATCATGACTTATTTCCATCAGCCGCGAGGGGAGGGAGCGCGATGGAGCTGACCCCGAGATTACAGGCGGCGGCGGACCAGGTGCCCCAGGGCGCGCGGCTGGCCGACGTGGGGACCGACCACGGCTATCTGCCGGTATGGCTGCTGCTGAACGGGCGCGTCCGGCGGGCCATCGCCTCCGACCTGCGGCGGGGGCCCCTGGACACCGCCAGAGAGAACGCCCGGTTCTACGGCGTCACCGACCGGATGGACTTCCGCCTGTGCGACGGGCTGACCGGCATCCGGCCGGAGGAGGCGGACGCCGTCACCATCGCCGGGATGGGAGGGGAGACCATCGCCGCAATCCTGGCCGCCGCCCCCTGGACGAAAGAGGACAGGACGCTGGTGCTCCAGCCCATGACCTCCTTCCCGGAGCTGCGGCTGTGGCTCCAGCAGAACGGCTATACCATCGAGCGCGAGACGATCGCCCGTGAGGCGGACAGACTTTACACCATATGGACTGTGCGTGGAGGGGAGATGCCCCCGCTGACCCCGGCGGAGCTTTGGGCGGGCAGGCAGAGCGGCGATCCCCTCCGGAGGGATTACCTGGATCACATGCTGCGCAAGGTGGCGCGGGCCCTGAACGGACACCGTGCCGCCCAGAGCCGGAACGAGGCGGCCATCACCGAATTGGAGGAAGTAGCCGCCGGACTGAAGACGATGAGGGAGGAATTGCCATGACTACCGTAGCTGACGTCTACCGCTTTTTGCAGAAAAAGGCCCCGTTTGAGCTTCAGAAGGACTATGACAACTCCGGCTTTCTGGTGGGCCGGGGGGACGCCGAGGTCACCAAGATCCTGGTGGCCCTGGACATCACCGACACGGTGATCCGTGAGGCGGTCATGCAGGGGGCCCAGCTCATCGTGGCCCACCACCCGGTGATCTTTGACGGGATCAGATCGGTCACCGACCAGACCGTCACCGGCCGGAACCTGCTCACCCTGACGGAGAACCGCATCGCCGCCATCTGCGCCCACACCAACCTGGACGCGGTGGAGGACGGCGTCAACGACGCGCTGGCCCTCCGGCTGGGCCTCAGCGACATCGGCCAGTTGAAGCAGACCGGCGTGGACGATCAGGGGAGGCCCAGCGGCATCGGCAGGATCGGCTTCGTGCCGGAGCAGCCCCTGTATGACTTTGCCATGGCGGTGAAATCCCTCCTGGGGTCCAACGGGGTCCGGCTGGTAGACGGCGGCAGACCGGTCCGCCTGGTGGCCGTGGGCGGCGGCTCCTGCGCCAGCCTGATGGCCGACGCCATCGCCCAGGGGTGCGATACCTTCGTCACCGCCGACGTGAAATACGACCAGTTCCTGACCGCCAAGGCTATGGAGCTGAACCTGATCGACGCTGGGCATTTCCCCACGGAGAACGTGGTGTGTCCCGTGCTCCAGTCCTGGCTGACACAGCGGTTCCCCCAGGTGTCGGTGGTGATCTCCAAGCGCCACCGGGAGGTGTTCTCCTACCTGTGATGGCATGAAGCCGCCCCGCCCCTCATAAGTTGAAGGGGAGAGGGGGACTTGCTTTGAAACGTGATCTGCTGCTGCTGACGCTGTGCCTGAGCCTCGCCGGGCTGGGGGCCTGGATGTGGGCCCTCGGCGGCTCTATCCCCGCCGGAGGGCAGGCCGCTGTGACCTCCGGCCGGTGGACGCTGATCCTGGACCCGGGCCACGGCGGGGAGGACGGCGGGGCCAGCTCGGCCGCCGGCCAGACGGAGAGCGAGATCAACCTGGCCATCGTGAAGAAGACGGAGGCGCTGCTGGCCTTCCTGGGTGTCCGGCCCCTGCTGACCCGGGAGGAGGACGTGTCCATCCACGACAGCACGGCCAGGACCCTCCACGAGAAGAAGGTCTCCGACCTGAAAAACCGGGTGGCGCTGATCAACAGCACAGACAACGCGTTGCTCATCAGTGTACATCAAAACCACTTTACAGATTCCAGATATTCAGGAGCACAGGTGTTCTACACCCCCGGCGACATCAGCCGCCAGTGGGGAGAGGAGACCCAGAAGCTGCTCCGCGAGGCGCTGGATCCCTCCAACGACCGGAAGGCAAAACCGGTGCCTGACAGCGTCTATCTGTTCAGTCACATCGGCTGCCCGGCCATCCTGGTGGAGTGCGGCTTTCTGAGCAACGGGGAGGAGGCGTCCCTGCTGTGTACCGACGCCTATCAGCGGAAGATCGCCGTGGCCCTGGCCGGGGCCTATTTCGACGAGTTACAGAGGATCCCCACCGTGTGGGAACCCACCTAAGTGGGAAGGAGAATGAGCCCATGCCGAAGGCCAAAACGTTGTTCTATTGTACTGAGTGCGGCAATGAGACCCCCAAATGGCAGGGCAGGTGCTCCGCCTGCGGGGCGTGGAACACCATCGTGGAGCGGCCCGCCGCGGAGGCGAAAAAGAAGCCTCTGGCGGCGGCCGACAGGGGCGCGGCCTTCCGCCGGCCACGCCCCATCGCTCAGGTGGAGGCCGCCGGCGAGCTGCGGTTCGACACCGGCATGGCGGAGCTGGACCGTGTCCTTGGCGGCGGTGCGGTGAAGGGCTCCCTGGTGCTGGTGGGCGGCGCCCCCGGCATCGGAAAATCCACGCTGATGCTGCAGATCTGCGACAATTTGTGCCGTTTTGCCGATGTTTTATATGTATCCGGGGAGGAGTCGGAGCGGCAGATCAAGCTGCGGGCCCAGCGGCTGGGCATCCGGGACCAGGGCCTCTATCTGTACGCCGAGACCGAGTTGGACGACATCGTGGCCGCCGTGGAGGAACAGAAACCGGACATTTTGATCGTGGACTCCATCCAGACCATCTACAACGGGGACTCCGCGTCGTCTCCCGGCAGCGTGGCCCAGGTGAAGGAGTGCACCATGGCGCTGATGCACCTGGCCAAGGGCATGGGCGTGACGGTGTTTGTGGTGGGCCACATCAACAAGGAGGGCTCCCTGGCGGGGCCCAAGGTACTGGAGCACATGGTGGACTGCGTGCTGCTGTTCGAGGGAGAGGAGCACAACTCCTACCGCATTTTGCGGGCGGCCAAGAACCGTTTCGGCGCCACCAATGAGATCGGCGTGTTCGAGATGGGGGACAGGGGACTCGTGGAGGTGCCCAACCCCTCGGAGGCGCTGCTGTCCGGTCGGCCGGAGAATATGCCCGGCTCCTGTGTCACCTGCGTGATGGAGGGGGCGCGGCCGGTGCTGGCGGAGGTCCAGGCGCTGCTGTCCCCGTCGGCCTACGGGAACTCCCGGCGGTCCACCAACGGGTTCGATTACAACCGGGCCATGATGATGCTGGCGGTGCTGGAAAAGCGCGGCGGGCTGAACGTATCGAATTGTGATTTTTATGTCAATGTCATCGGCGGCCTGACCCTGGACGAGCCCGCCGCCGACCTGGCCCTCATCGTGGCGCTGGCTTCCAGTTTCAGGGACAAGCCCGTGCCCTTTGACCTGGCGGCCATCGGGGAGGTGGGGCTCACCGGGGAGCTGCGGGCGGTCCACGCCATCAACCAGCGGCTCAGCGAGGTGCGGCGGCTGGGCTTCACCAAATGCCTGGTGCCCGCCCGGGGCACCGGCAAGCTGACGCCGCCGGACGGCCTACAGCTCATTCAGGTGCACAACATCCGGGAGGCCATCGCCGCGCTGCTGGTTTAGCTCCAGCAGCTCCTGGGGCGACAGGCGGGGCGTGTAGTTGAGGCAGGCGTCGTTGGGAACGGTCTGGCTCACGGGCGCGGACGCCTGGTCAAGGGTACACAGGCCGTCCCGCTGGTAGCGGCAGCGCTGGGTGCATGGGATGAGGCTCATAGAAATCACTCCAGTTCTTATTACAGATAAAAAGATTCGACCGGCCCACGGGCCGGGCTTCAAACGGGAGGAGGTGTGTGCGGAGATACAGTGAACTCAACAAAATAAAAATTTTGTTGAGTTGGGAGGAGGGGAAACGCCTTCAAATGGCGCTCTAGCCGTTTTTAGCGGTTTTCCGTGGGCCGGGCTCCATTTGGGCCTCTCCGGCGGCTCAGTTCTTTTTATTTATGATCTGTGCCGTCACATAGTCTGTCCAACTTCCTCACAACTATGTTCTCCTATGTTCTCCGGTTTTTATGATCGACTACCGCTCCGACGCGCCGCCTATCCTGCGGGACTTTTTAGCTTACCACGAGACCATCCAGGGACACTCCCGCAAGACGGTCGACGAATACTACTTAGACCTGCGCAATTTCTTCCGCTACGTGAAGATCGAAAAAGGCCGTGTGCCGCGCTCCACGCCGCTGGACGAAGTCCCCATCGACGACCTGGACGTGGCCCTGGTCAAATCGGTCACGTTGGCGGACATCTACGCCTACCTCAGCTTTTTGAGCCGGGACCGACAGAAAAACGCCAAGGACCCCGACAAGGGCTATGGGCTGATGGCGTCCTCCAGGGCCCGAAAAGTGGCCACGATCCGGTCATTTTACAAATATTTGGTAATAAAAGCCAAGGTTTTAGAGGAAAATCCCATCCAGGAACTGGATTCTCCCAAACAGCGGCAGTCGCTGCCCCGGTATCTCACCCTGGACGAGTCCGTCCAGCTGCTGGAGTCCATCGACGGGGACAACGCGGAGCGGGATTTCTGCATCATTACCCTGTTTTTGAACTGCGGCATCCGGATCTCCGAATTGGTTGGGCTCAATCTGACCGACGTGCGGGGCGACCGGCTCAGGGTTCTGGGCAAGGGCAACAAGGAGCGGGTCGTGTTCCTGAACGTGGCCTGTCAGGCCGCCATCGAGGACTGGCTGGCGGTGCGGGACAAGTCTGGCTCCGCGGACAAGTACGCCCTGTTCATCACCCGCAAGCACACCCGGGTCACCAAGGCCGGCGTCCACTATATGCTGAAGCAGCGGTTCACCGCCGCCGGGCTGGACAGCTCCAAATACTCCGCCCACAAGCTGCGCCACACGGCGGCCACCCTGATGCTCCAGAACGGCGTGGACGTGCGCACCCTCCAGGAGGTGCTGGGTCACGAGCATCTGAACACCACCCAGATCTACACCCATGTGGACAGCGACTCCCTCCGGGACGCGGCCCAGGCCAACCCTCTGGGCGGTGTGAAGCGCCGGGGGCGGCCCCGGAAAACGCCCCTTCAAGAAGACGAATGACATCAAAAGCGGAGGGTCTTACAGGCCCTCCGCTTCCGCATCGTCTTCCCCGGTTTCCGGCTCGTTGTCCGCCTCTTTCAGCGACCCGACGATGTGCAGGAACCGCATTTCCACCACGTTCTCATAGGTGTTCAGAGGGCGGTTGTCGGCGTCGTTGGAGTGGGCCGCCACCAGCACGTTGGCCCTGGTGGGGATCTGGCCGGTTGACACCACCACGGGCGTGTGGGCGAAGGTGTCTCCGCTGCCCCGGAACCGGAGCTGGACGAAGTCGCCGGGCCGCAGCAGCTCGATGGGCACCCGGACCCCCACCGGACCCGGGGTGGATGTCGCCCGGGTCATGAAGTTCCAGAAAAACGGAACCCCCGTCCAGGCGGGGGCACGGTCGGCCGCGTCGACGTAATACCAGCCGAAGGTGGGCGTGTAATTCATCACCCCTGTGCCGGCGTACAGGCACTGGGACGCGAAATTGGTGCAATCGCCGCCCAGCTCGTCAAAGGCGTAATAGGCCGGGTTGCGGCCGTAGGCCCACCGGTGGGCGTAGGCCACCGCGGCCCGGCGGTCATATGGGACCAGTTGCAGCATATCTCCTCTCCCCTTTCCCCGGCCATTCTATGCCGATAGGCAAAACGTTGACAGCGGGCGGCGTTTGTCCCCGCTGATTTGTCGGTTTTTTTGCTGGAAAAGCGGAGCTTTCCCTTGCTTTTTCGGGCTGACAATGTTAAAATCATAACGCATGAGGATACCTCAAAACTAATTACAAAAAGGAGCTGTGTCTTATGCCTCTGGTTACTTCAACCGAAATGTTCAAGAAGGCCTATGACGGCGGCTATGCCGTCGGCGCGTTCAACGTCAACAACATGGAGATCGTGCAGGGCATCACCGAGGCCGCCCGTGAGGTCAACGCCCCCCTGATCCTCCAGGTGTCCAAGGGCGCCCGCGCCTATGCCAATCACACCTATCTGGTGAAGCTGGTGGAGGCCGCAACCATCGAGTGCCCCAACATCCCCATCGTGCTGCATCTGGATCACGGCCCCGACTTTGAGACCTGCAAGAGCTGCATTGACGGCGGCTTCACCTCCGTCATGATCGACGCCTCCTCCAAGCCCTTCGCCGAGAATATCGAGATCACCAAGAAGGTGGTCGAGTACGCCCACGACCACGGCGTGGTGGTCGAGGCCGAGCTGGGCACCCTGGCCGGCGTGGAGGACGAGGTAAAGGTGTCCGCCGAGGACTCCTCCTACACCCACCCCGAGGAGGTCGAGGAGTTCGTCACCAAGACCGGCTGCGACTCCCTGGCCATCGCCATCGGCACCAGCCACGGCGCCTACAAGTTCACCGCCGCCCAGTGCACCCGCAATGAGCAGGGCATCCTGGTTCCCCCTCCCCTGCGGTTCGACGTGCTGGAGGAGGTCTCCAAGCGCCTGCCCGGCTTCCCCATCGTGCTCCACGGCTCCTCCAGCGTGCCCCAGGAGTATGTGAAGATGATCAACGAGAACGGCGGCAAGATGCCCGACGCCGTTGGCATCCCCGAGGAACAGCTCCGCAAGGCGGCCACCCTGTCCGTGTGCAAGATCAACATCGACTCCGACCTGCGTCTCGCCATGACCGGCACCATCCGCCAGTTCTTCAGCGAGCACCCCGACAAGTTCGACCCTCGCGAGTACCTGAAGCCCGCCCGGGCCAACATCAAGGAACTGGTCAAGCACAAGCTCATCAACGTGCTGGGCTGCGCCGGCAAGGCCTGAGGCCCCATCTCACAGATAAAAGGAGAACATCGCTATGTCTCAGTTGAAAGGCGCGGCCGTCATCGGCCAGTCCGGCGGCCCCACCTCCGTCATCAATGCCAGCGCCTACGGTGTCATCCGCACCGCCTTGGACAACCCTGACATCACCGCCGTCTACGGCGCCGCCCACGGCATCAAGGGCGTGCTGGACGACAAGCTGTACGATATGGGCCAGGAGGACGCCGAGGAGCTCAAGCTTCTGCTGAACACCCCCTCCTCCGAGCTGGGCTCCTGCCGGTACAAGATCGCCGACCCCGACGTGGACGACACCGACTACAAGCGCATCCTGGAGATCTTTAAGAAGTACAACATCCGCTACTTTTTCTACAACGGCGGCAACGACTCCATGGACACCTGCGCCAAGGTCAGCCGCTTCATGGCCAAGTCCGGCTGGGAGTGCCGGGTCATGGGCGTGCCCAAGACCATCGACAACGACCTGTACGGCACCGACCACTGCCCCGGCTTCGCCTCCGCCGCCAAGTATATCGCCACCTCCTGCGCCGAGGTCTACAAGGACGCCCGTGTCTATGACACCGGCATGGTGACCGTCATCGAGATCATGGGCCGTCACGCGGGCTGGCTGGCCGGCGCCGCCGCTCTGGCCGGCGTGGTGGGCTGCGCCCCCGACCTGGTCTATCTGCCTGAGGTGGACTTCGACATGGACAAGTTCCTGGCCGACGTGGACGCCATCTACAAGAAGAACGGCAACTGCATCGTAGCCGTGTCCGAGGGCATCCACTACGCCGACGGCTCCTTCGTGTCCGAGGCCAAGACCTCCGCCACCGACGGCTTCGGCCACGCCCAGCTGGGCGGCCTGGCCGCGCTGCTGGCCAACACCGTCAAGGAGCGCACCGGCGCCAAGGTTCGGGGCATCGAGCTGTCCCTGCTCCAGCGCTGCGGCGCCCATCTGGCCTCCCAGACCGACATCGACGAGTCCTTCCTTGCCGGCAAGACCGCCGTGGAGGCCGCCGTGGCCGGCGAGACCGACAAGATGGTGGGCTTCGAGTGTACCCGTGAAAACGGCAAGTACACCTGCAGGACCAAGCTGTTCCACCTCTCCGAGGTGGCCAACTTCGAGAAGAAGGTGCCCCTGGAGTGGATCAACGCCGAGGGCAACGGGGTCAACCAGGGCTATATCGACTACGCCCTGCCCCTGATTCAGGGTGACAACCACCGTGAGACCGAGAACGGCCTGCCCCGGTTCGCCCGCCTGAAGAAGGTTTTGGCGAAGTAAGGCCCCGCTCCCCTTTTCAAACTGGTAAAAAACCAATCTCCGGCTGTTTTACAAGGCAGTCGGAGATTGGTTTTATTGTAGTCTGAAAACCACTCGCTAGGCGAGTGGTTCAAAAGAAGCCTGATGGCGATGATGTAGACAAAGAAACTCCC
>CANRFT010000004.1 GCA_947629955.1 uncultured Oscillospiraceae bacterium | reverse complement strand
GCGTCGTGGGCCAGCCAGACGGAGTGTCTGCTTTTTTCTTCTGCCATTGGTCTGAAACCTCCTGATTTTTTGATAAGCGCCGGTAGAATGCCCGAACGATGGGGCGTACCGGCTTTTTAGCGTCAATACCCAAATGGGCCGTTGACAAAAGCGTCAGGCCCTGCCCTTGGAACTGCCCGCACTGCGGGCAGAAGTGACCGCCCTGGCGCTGAAAAGCGCCGGGGCTTTCTCCTGCCCCTCGTCGTCGCTGGCTTCATATCGCTCATTCACGCCCTGGCGGGCGAATGATCGCTCGTTCCGCCGCTCCTCCTCTCTCCACAAAACGCTGGGCGTTTTGCGGGGATCCCGGCTGCTCCTACTGTTTCAGGCGAGGGCGTTTTTGCAGGGCAGGGAGCTTCTGTGCCGCCTTGCGCCGCTGCTCCGCCAGCCTCAGTTCCGCCAGCAGAGCCTTGTTGCGCCGTGCCAGCACATCTTTGATCGGGATGAGCGTGTAGCAGAGATTGCCGTTGTAGGTGTGGCCACCCCAGTGGACGGTGGTGTTCTCCGTCTCGACCAGTCCGGCATCTACCAGAGAGCAGACGTGTTTGTGAATGGTTTTGCGGTCCAGCCCCACAGCCTTGCCGATGTCCCGGTAGCTGGGCCAGCACTTCCCGCTGCGGCTGTTTTTGCGATAGAGCAGATAGACGTAGACCAGCAGGTCGCCGGGACCGAGACCGAGATCGAACACCGCGCGGGGGATCGGGAAGATGTTTTGGAACACCTCGCCGGTGAGCCAGGTTTGCTTCACGAGTTCGCCTCCTCACTCACAGCGGCAGCGGTTCCCAGTCGTCGTCCCGGCGCGCCGAGCGGACACGTTCACGCCATACTCTCGGTGTGCGCGGCATCCTGATCTGGAGCTGCTCCGCTTCTTCCTTCTGGACTTTGTCCGCGATAGGACAGAGGGTGACGGTGAGAGCGTCGCCGCACTCCTCAAGCAGAATGAGGCCGTCCGTTACCAGGGCGCGGAGATGTTTTTTGACCGTCCGTTTGGTCAGGTGCAGAGACTGACTTATGACGGAGCAGCTGCGACCGTCGCGTTGTTCGCTCAGCCAGCGGGCGAGAAAAAGATACACCGCCAGCCTGCCGCGCTTCGGCGGGATACGGAACACCTCACCGGGCAGAGGAAAATCAGATGAGGTGTTTTGTTTGCAGAGCAGGTCGTGATTCATTCCGCGCCTCCCGTATGTTGCTCCACCCAATGGATGAAGCTGTCCTTGGGAACTACGATCCGATTCCCGATGCACAGAGACGGGAAATCTTTTTCGCGGAGCAGTTCGTAACCGCTGGACGGAGAGATGCCCAGCACCTTTGCCACTGTTTGCGCGTTGAGGAACAGCGGCAGTTCGTCGTAGGTCTTGTAGATCGATTCTTTCATAATTTCTTCCTCCATGATGATTTTGGGAATCGCTTTTTGAGGTACTGCTATTCCCGGATTAGATAATCTTCAAATTATAAAATTATCTATCACTGATGGTAACAGTCCTCTTGCATTCTGTCAATAGAAAATGTATAATAAATCAGCATACACGATTGCGGGAGATAGATTATCTATTGGAGGGACGGTTATATGGGGGTTTTGGGAAAAGACCTTTTTGACATTGGAAGGCCGATCGATCACGTGAAGGTGCGATTTGGCGATCAACAGTACTGGATCGAGCATTGCGAACTGCCGCAGACCTATGGGACCATACTGACGGAACTGCTCAACTACGATGCCAGCGAGTACTGTCAGGCTATAGACCGTTTGCTGCTTGAGAAGGGGAAGCGGGACAGCCGGGAGACTTTGAAAGTGTTTGAAGAGGTCATACGGAAGTTTGCTCACCTGCCGTATTACCGTTTGTATGTAGAGGACTACGATACGCTGGAGCTCGGGATCATTGGCGGCCTGATCAATGACGCAAACGCGCCGGCGTTGGCAGACAAGATCATTGCAGATGACGGACACATTTTGAACAGGTATGTGTGGGCCCGTGACGATATCCTGTTTATCCAGCGCCGGTATACCTGGTTTCTGGATGAGTTGGCGAAGGGACAGACACCGGAAAAGAAAAAGGGCCAGAGAAAGCATTCTCTGGCTGAGCAGATAGTGGAGCGGACGCTGGAACCATACGTCAGTGGGCGGAGCTTGGGCGAGGATCGAGCGATAGATGCGCCGCGGGTCAACGTGCAGTACATGATCTACGAACCGACGAACAGTAAGCCAGAGGCAGTGGAACAGGTGTATTTTGACCGGCTGGTGGATTTTGTCTATGTGGAATTTATGAAGGGAATACAGAAAGGGTTTATTCCCAAGCGGTGTGGCAACTGTGGCAGATGGTTTTTGCAGGAACCGGGGGCGACGTATGCCTATTGTGACAGGATCGCGCCGGGAGAGTCAGAGAAGACCTGCCGGGACGTAGGCGCCGCCGTCAGCTTTCAGGCTAAGGTACGCAACAACGATATCTGGAAGCTCCACCAACGGGCCTACAAGAAATACCACGCCAGGGTCCGGAAGGGAACAATGACTAAGGGGGAGTTTGAGATTTGGGCCCGGGGGGCGGAGGAACTGCGGAATCAGGCGTTGGAGAAATATGAGTGTGCGGAAACGAGTGAGCGGGCGGCGATCATAGAGGAACTTCGGCGGGAGTTGAACGCTCGGTGACGCTTATCTTGGTAGGCAATGGCTCAAATGGGATTGCAATTTTCTCCCTTTCCGTTTACATTTTAATTATTTTTATGCGCAATTGAGTCCTGCGAAACAAGTGTGATTGCGGTGTCTGATCATTTTCATGAGGTCACGAAAATGGTTCCATAGGACATCACTTCTTTGAAAAATAGAATACCGCTCCCACGAAAATGTGGGAGCGGCAGACATTTTACCATATCAGCGGTTTTGTGATATTCTATCAAGCTGTATATCCGACGCTGCATTTTACGCCTACGCGGAAATAACGCTATGGGGTGGGCGGAACACATGGAGCGGAGAGTATCTTTTTCTGTGCGAAAGACCTCTAAATGGACACAAAACTGCGGGAAAACAGCTTCGAGGGCACCTCATAAATTTAAGGATAATAAAAATCCACCGGCAGGGATTTGACCTGTCGGTGGATTTTTGCTGTGACATTGAGAGGATTTGAGACACTTGAATATGCAGTGTGCAGATGCTTTGGTATTGTTGCGCAAACATCTGCTCCTATGAACGAAGGAATCACCTTCGCATAGGACGCAGCGGGGGGACAACTCGTCACCCCTATAGATTTCTCTCCTTAAAGTACCCCTCGGCGCAGTACAGCGCGGCGGCGGGGTTGTGGCCGGTCACCCGGTCCTTGGCAATGAGCGTGGTGACCAGGGCATCGGAGTACTTGTAGAACATGGAGTCGTGGCCCACGCAGAGCCCCAGGGCGATGTTGAACTGGGTGTGCTGCTCATTGAGCAGCATGGCCTGGGCGATGGGGTTGCACATGGGCTCGAACTGTCCCGGGTGGACCTTGTGCTCCTCCGGGATGCCCACGGTGGTTTTCTCCACGCCGCCGGTCTTGCAGATAACGGACACCACCTCCAGCCCGGCCCGACGGAGAAGATCGTCCATCACCTTGGCCTCCTTCCGAAGCCCCCGGCAGAAGGCCAGTCCCACCTTTTTGTACCCCATCCGGAGGCACAGCTGGATGGTCTCCTTCACCCGAGGCCACTGGCAGTAGCCAATGGCCTCCAGTTCAGAGGCAGTGATGTAGAAGTCCCGGTTTTCCGGCAGCCGGTAGACCGCCAGGGCCTTTCCCATCAGGCCCTCGTCCCGTATGGGACAGTTATTGGGCAGCTTCTCCGGCGCGGCCTGCCCGCAGGCCTGGACGGCGCACTGAGCGCAGGTATACATGTCGATCACTCCTTTCTTCTATTATGACCGCCTCGGCGGCGGATGTCAACGAATATAAGGAACGGCGGAGCTTTGCGGCCCCGCCGTTCCCGATCTCAGGTATCGCCCTGTTTACTTGATGAAGCTGACGTGCTTGCAGATCTCCGCCACGGCGGCGTCCTTCTTCTGGTTGAAGGTCACCTTGTTCTCCTCGAACATGTTTCGGCCCTGGGTGTCGATGGAGACGATCAGGGGGCCGAACTCCTTGACCTTGCAGCACCAGAGGGTCTCGGGCATACCCAGCTCGTCCCAGTGGTGCTCGGCGATGCGCTCCACTTCCGTGGCGGCCACCACGGCGCAGCCGGCGGGGAACACGCAGTGGATAGCGCCGCACTCCTTGCAGGCCCGCTCGGTGTTGGGACCCATGCCGCCCTTGCCCACGATGACCCGGACACCGGTGGTCTTGGTGAACTCGTACTCGAACTTCTCCATGCGCATGGAGGTGGTGGGACCCACGGACACCATCTCATAGGCGTCCTTCTGGCCCTCGATGGGCCGGACGATGGGACCGGCGTGGAAGATGGCCTTACCCCGGATGTCATAGGGCAGCTCCCGGCCGCCCTCTACCAAGCGGCGGTGGGCCACGTCGCGGCAGGTCATGAGATCGCCATCCAGCCAGACAATGTCACCGATCTTGATATCAGCCAGGTCCTCCGCGGAAATGGGCGTTACGAGGACTTTCTTTCCGTTTCTGTTCTCTACCATTACAGCTGCACCCCCGAATGTGTTGTCACAGTGGCGTTAAGGTCCTTGTCAAAGATCACGTGGCCGCGGCGGTGGGACCAGCAGCCCACGTTGACGGCGACGCCGATGGTGGAGGGATGGCGGGCGGTGTTCTCGATGTGCACGCCCATGACGGAGTAGTTGCCGCTCATGCCCTGGGGACCCAGGCCGATGGCGTTGATGCCGTCCTCCAGCAGCTTCTCCATCTGGGCGGCCCGCTCGTTGGGGTTGTGGCTGCCCAGGGGCCGCATCAGGGCCTTCTTGGACAGCAGGGCCGCGGTCTCCACGCTGGTGGCCACGCCCACGCCCACCAGCAGGGGCGGGCAGGCGTTCAGGCCGTAGCTGGTCATCTGGTCCATGACGAACTGGGTCACGCCCTCGTAGCCCGCGCCGGGCATGAGGACCATGGCCTTGCCGGGCAGCGTGCAGCCGCCGCCGGCCATGTAGGCGTAGATCTCGCAGTGGTCGTCATCGGGGACGATGTCCCAGAAGACGGTGGGCGTACCCTTGCCCACGTTGCGCTTGGTGTTGTACTCGTCAAAGGTCTCCACGCTGTTGTGGCGGAGGGGGGTAGCGAAGGTGGCCTTGACCACGGCCTCCTTCAGCAGGGCCTCCAGCTCACCGATGAGGGGGAAATTGACGCCGCACTTGACCCAGAACTGGAGGACGCCGGTGTCCTGGCAGCTGGGACGGTGGAGGGCCACGGCCTGCTCCTGGTTCTTGAACATGGTGTCGTAGATGGTCTTGGCCAGAGGGCTGGTCTCCTTCTCCCGGAGCTCAGACAGCTTGGCGATGACGTCGTCGGGCAGCTTGATGCCGATGTGGCCCACGAACTTGGCCATCTTGTCGGTCATCAGCTGTACACTTTCTGCTTTTGTCATGAAATGACCTCCTTGTTATGTAATGGTGTTTTTCGATACAGATGAAATGGGGCGATTAGGGGAAGAACGGATAGAGGATGGGCAGCAGGACCATGCAGATCACAAAGGATACCAGAATCAGGGGCAGGCCGGACTTGACGTAGTCGTTGAACTTGTAGCCGCCGAGACCCACCACCATGGTGTTGGCGGGCATACCGATGGGAGTGGCATAGGCGCAGGAGCAGGAGATGACGGTGGCGATGATCATGCTCCGGGGGTCGGCCCCCAGGCTCTGGGCCAGGGACACGGCGATGGGGACCATCAGGGCGGTGGTAGCGGTGTTGGACATGAAGTTGGTCAGCACGCAGCCTACGATGAAGATGACCAGCAGAAGGATGATGGGGTTGGGGTGTTCGCCCAGGGCGCCCACGATGGTGTCAGCGATGAGGGTGCCGGCGCCGGTGGTCTCCAGGGCCTTGGCCAGAGCCAGAGAGCCGCCGAAAAGGAGGACCACTTTCAGGTCGATGGAGGTCAGGGCGGCTTTCTCGTCGATCACGCCCACCAGAACCAGGAACACTGCGCCAACGCAGGCGGAGACCTGGAGGGAGATGCCGATCTGCTCCTCAAAGATCATGGCCAGGATGACTACGATGAGAACCACCAGGGAGGTGATCTGCTTCCACTGGGGGACGTGGCTGTAGTCCTTCTGAGCGTCGGCCTGGCCCTCGCCCTTGGTGTCGGGCAGGAACTTATAGCCGATGACGGCGAAGTAGAGGATGCCGATGAGCAGCATGGGGCCGCCTACAGGGAGATACTCGAAGAAGCCGGTGTGCATCCCCAGGTTCTCCATGGCCTCGATGCCCATCAGGTTGCCGGGGGCACCGATAATGGAGAGGTTGCCGCCCAGGGCCGCCGCAAACACCAGCGGCATCAGCAGCTTGCCCCGGGAGTAGCCCGACTCGTCGGCAATGCCGCACACCACGGGGATGAGGACGGCGGCGGTGCCGGTGTTGGACAGGAAGCCGGACATGACGCCCACGATGACCATAATGGCGATGATCAGGATGCGCTCGCTCTTGGCGAATTTGGTGACGATGCCGCCGATCTTGTTGGCCATGCCGGTCTCAAAGAGGGCCTGGCCCACGACGAACATGCCCACGCAGAGAATGACGTTGCTGTTGACATAGCCTGCAAAGGTGTCGGACGCACCCAGCACGCCGGTGACGTTCAGACCGACGGCCACGATGGTGGCGGTGAGGCCCAGGGGGATCTTTTCCAGAATGAACATCACGATGGCGAACGCCAGGAACAGCAGGGTGATTGTTGTCTGTGTCATAATGATCTCCTCTCTGTTTTCTCGCATCGGCCAATGCTTATCTTAATTGCATCTTAGCACAGGAGAGGACATTTGTAAAATTGATATATTTTGCTATTGCATAAAAAATATTAATGTTCCACTTGGCAAAAGGAGCCGTCCGTGGTACAATGGAATCGACTATATTCGCGGGGGCGTTCTCTATGACACTGGCACAGCTCCGGTATTTCTGTACAGCGGCCCGATACCACAGCATCACCCAGGCCGCGAATATTCTGTTCGTGACCCAGCCCACAGTATCCATCGCGATCCGGGACCTGGAGCGTGAGTTCTCGCTCACGCTGTTTGTCCACACCAACAGTGGACTGACCCTCACTGACGAGGGGGAGGCGTTCTACAATCGGGCATCGGAGATTTTGAGCCAGTGCGACGACCTGACTGCCGAGTACGGCGGCAGCAAACCCAGTCAGAGCCGGTTCAGCATCGGCATCCCGCCCATGCTCAGCACGATCTTTTTCCCCGAACTGCTGGATGCGTTCCATCAGGTCTATCCGGACATCTGGGTGGAGCTTCAGGAGTTCGGGTCCGTCCGGGCCTGCCAGATGGTGCAGAACGACGTGCTGGACATGGGCCTGGTCAATATGGAACTCCACGACATTGATAAGTTCCACACCTTCTACCTGACCACGGAGCCGGCCTATCTGGGCGTCTATCCCTTCCACCCTCTGGCGGGGGAGCGGTCCATATCCCTAGAACAGCTCCAGAGCCAGCCGCTGATTCTGTTTAACCAGGATTCGGTGCAGAATCAGATATTCCTGGGCCAGTTCCAGGCCAAGAAGATCTCTCCTCATATCATCATGCGCAGCAGCCAGATCGCGACCATTCTGAAATTCCTCCGGCAGGGCAAGTGCAGTTGTTTCTTCTACAAGAGTATGTTTGAGCAGTTGCCAGAGTTGATCGGGATCCCCCTTGACCCTCCGGTAGAGACCCGGGTGGGTCTGGTCTGGCGGAGAGGGCGGTATATGACCGCTGGAATGCGGGCCTTTCTGGACTTCTGCAAACGGATTTATGGAGACGCATATAAATAACTGCGATTTTTCATGTTTTATGCGTGGATCTTTTTGCACACGCTCCCTGTCAGGGAACGGCACTGCTTTTGAGTGAAACCCATCTTGACCACATAACTAGCCACAGACAGGGCTGGAAACAACGGAGAACGTGTTTTCAAAAAGTGCCGGAAAGGAATTACTTTGGAGCGGAAACGACTAAAAATGGCCGGAAATTATCACAAAAAATTGCATTTGCGCGTTGGTAAGGATGAGGTCGGCAGTTCGAATCTGCCCAGCAGCTCCAACGGGAAGCCTTGTGGCTCTAAGGGCCGCAAGGCTTTTCCGCGTTTTCAGAGCGTTTTTTCCCTTATTTTTTCCCTTACGGGATGAGTACACTTTTGATGTATTGCTCCATTCGGACGGCGCTGGCCTGCTTCATCTGGTCGGTGACGTGGCCATAAACGTCCAGAGTGAACGCTGCTGTCGCATGGCCCAAGTTGCCCTGCACGGTCTTCAAATCATCTCCAGACCGGATCGCGGCGACGGCGTAAGAATGCCGAAGATCATGAAAGCGTGCGTCTGGCCTCCCGATGGCAGTGGCAGCTCGCTTAAATGTACGGTAGACCGTCCACGATTTCAGATGGTGCCCTAGTTCGTCGGTGAATACAAAACCGGAATCCTCCCATGCCTCACCTGCCAGAAGCCTGGCCTGTGCCTGGACAGCCCGATGCTTTTTCAGCAGCGCCATCACAAAAGCAGCCGGGACGATGACACGGCCTTTGCCATTTTTGGTGGGGACCAGCTGATACCCGACCTTATTCTGGTAGTATTGAAGTTGCTTGTTGATGGTGATGGTGCCCCGGACGAAGTCCACGCAGTCCCATTTCAGTCCCATCACCTCACCCTCCCGCATCCCGGTGAACAGGGTGACAGTCATCAGTGTCTCCATCGGAGAGCCCTTGATCTGCTGGAGAAAGGCAGAGATGTCGAAGTCGTCCAGCGGTGACAGCTCTTTCTTCTCCATTCTCGGAAGGGAACAGGCGTCGGTGGGGTTAAAGCACAGATAGCCGATGGTGACGGCCTGCTGGAGCGCCCGGTGCAGGACGCAGTGGATATTGCGGATGGATTTGCCGGACAGCGTTTCCATGCAGTTGTTGTAAAACTCCTGGATCATGGGGGTGTTGAGAGCCTTCAGACGGACAGCTCCCAGTGCCGGCTTGAGGTGGACGCGGATAACGCCCTGATAGATCTCCACAGTCCTGGGCTTCACGTCGCGGAGATAGGTCTTCGCCCAGGTGTCCAGCCAAGCGCCCAGGGTCACCTTGCAGGGTTCCAGATAGGCACCCTGATCGAGTTCCACTGTCGCCTGTCGCAGTTTCTGTGCGACCTCTTTTTGCGTCTTGCCGGTAATGGGGCGCTGCTTCTGCTTCCCTGTGCTGGGGTCAAAGCCCACGGTGAAGCGGGCTTCCCAATAGGTGTACTCAATCCCATTTCTGCGAACTATCTTTTTCCGGATCGTTCCCCCTCCGGGGGCGTTCCGGCTTATTTTTTTGCTATGCGGCATATGTACCTCCTTTCGCCGCACAGCGGGAATCATGACAATATGATAGCTGCTGTGTCGCTTCAGTTCAAGTGTTTTCTGTGAATAATTCAGCCGGTTTGCTGATGGAGGAAGGCAAAGACCTCCTGCTTGGGGATGCGGATCTGCCTTCCGATTTTGACGCTTCTGATCTGCCCGGACCGCACCAGCTCATAGGCGGTGTTCCTGCCGATGCCGAGAATGGGCATGAGATCCTCTACCCGGAGGGTCAGGGGCAGCTCGTCGAAGGAGCGATACTTAGTCTCCAAGACGACCACCCTTCCTCACAGACGCCAGGTAGATGTCCGTGACGTCGGGCCGCTCATGGCCCAGGAGCTTAGAAACTTCGAAGTGGGCCGTCAGCTCGGGAGTGCCGGCATCCACCCGCCGCTGATACTGCTCGGCGGCATAGGTGTGGCGCAGCCCATGGAAGGTCAGGGGCCGCTCGTCGCCCTCATCCCGCAACTCCTTGCGATGATCCAGCAGGAACTTCTGGACGCCGTAGATGGCGTCGTCAGTGGGCATATTATCGGGCACAAGGAGCTTATGGCCACGTTCAGTACGATGAAGTTGCTCCCGCAGCACAATGGCGATCTGTTCATTGATGGGCACCGTGCGGACCTTGCCGCCCTTGCCCTTGATGGTGATGGCCTCTTTCCGCAGAGCATCCTCCGCGATGGCGGTGTCGATGCGGAAGCATTCATGAACCCGGAGGCCGGGATAACGGGCCAGGTAGAAGGCCAGGATGTAGTCGTAGCGATCCTCGGCCAAGGCGGCCATCAGGAGACGGTTGAACTCCGGCGGCGTCCAGGTGCGGTCTACCCCGCCGAAGCGGCGGCGCTCCAATTCGATGCCCAACTGATTATTGGAGGGTAAGCGATACTTGGCGTCCATCTTGTCGTGCCAGAACCGGATGCCAGCCAGTTCCGTTTTGATCGTGTTGGCGGACTTGCCGCTCAACTGCATATACTCCACATAGGCCACCAGATGCTTACCGCTGATATTGGTCAGCTTTTTCAGGTGAAACACCAGGGCCAGGAAGGCACAGAACCGCTTCATGCCTTCATAATAGCGTTTTCTGGTAAGATAGCTCCCTTGACGGTTGTGCCGGAACAGCTTGTCCAGCTGGGCGATCAAAGCCAGAAAAATGCCGTTGTTCAGGATAAGTTTTATTAAAGACATTGATCAAAATCTCCTTTTGTTAAAAATAATGTTCAGATGGGCGCAGTTCACCCATTGGCATCGTTCTTCGTTTCCGGTCAATTTCCGAAAAAACAGGCGCTTCCAAAGTGACAGAACCCTTGAAATCACTGGGGAGAGGAACTCTGTTCCGGCGTCTGTCTCTATTTTTTGTAAACCGTTGAGCACGAATGCGGCATAGGGGTGACAACACCCTGCGCCGGGACCTCACGGGAGGCTCCGACGGCGCCGCGGACACAAGGCCGCTGAACTCGGCTGCGGCAAAACGCCGCGTGTGTCCTTCGATCCCTCCGGCTGGGATCGGGGTATGCGAACTCTCACGCTGCCGGACCGGCGCAGCGCCGGAGCGGTGAGAGGTGAGGCCGTTTGCCAGCGGCCTCCGAGGTTATCATCCCTGGGCCCCCGCAAACCTCAAAGCGGGGAGGGTCAAAAGCTGATCGACTTCTTGTATGCCATCCGTTTCCCTGGCCGGCGGCTGGCAAGACCGCTGGCTGCTCCCAATGAGCGGAAACACCTTCAAAAACGCAAAAAGAGAGTGCGAAAAGTCGTCAAAACATATACAAAAAGTATTATGCCCGCTATATGAAGGGTAATATGGACAGAGAGGACTTCAAGATACGGGCGGATGAGGCCGCGGTGGACAGGGATGCCGCCATTGAGCGGCTGAGCCAGACGGCCGACGCGGAGGAGAGGGTAAAGATTGCAGAAGAGTTGAAGGGACAGTTGAACAGGCTGTAATGGCAAAGCTATTTCACCTTGCCTTATAAAATCAACCGATGAAAAATGATCCCCGCCATGCGGCGCTTTTTTCTCTTATTTTTCCCTTTCCAGCATAACAACGGCAGGGAAAAGCTAACATGAATTGGGATAGTATTTTTAGAAAAGCTCAGAATTTCAGAACTTTTAACACCGAATAACACGGTATAATACGAAAACCCTCAATTCGAATCTGCCCAGCAGCTCCATCGGGAAGCCTTGCGGCTCTAAGAGCCGCAAGGCTTTTCCGCTTTTTAGAACGCTTTTTCCCTTATTTTTCCCTTACAGAGGAAGCAAGCTTTTGATGTGTTCCCCCTCCGGGCAGCGAATTTTTCAGCCAGTTCTTCCGGTCCAAAACATCTCCCGGAATTTTTTTATTTTCCTCTTGACAAGCGTATCCCAACCGTCTATACTGTGTATATCGTATATATACAATATTTCACGAGGTGGACCATGGACATCATCATCAGCAATTCCTCCGGCGTCCCCATCTACGACCAGATCGTCCGGCAGGTGAAGGGCCTCATCCTGTCGGGCGCGCTGGCGGAGGGCACGGCCCTGCCCTCTATGCGGGCGCTGGCCAGGGATCTTCGCATCTCCGTCATCACCACCAGGCGGGCCTACGAGGAGCTGGAGCGAGACGGGTTCCTGCTCACCGTCCCCGGCAAGGGCTGCTTCGTGGCCGCCCAGAACCGGGAGACCCGCCGGGAGGCGGTGCTCTGCCACATCGAGGAGCGCCTGTCCCAGGCGGTGGAGGCCGCCAAGGCGGGGGCCGTGGGGCTGGACGAGCTGACGGAGATGCTGACCACTCTCTACAACGAGGAGTAAAGGAGCAAATCATGACGAACAGTATCGAGATCAGGGGTCTGGTGAAGGAGTATCAGGACTTCACCCTGGGGCCCATCGACCTGACCCTGCCCGGCGGGGCCATTCTGGGCCTCATCGGGGAGAACGGGGCGGGCAAGACCACTCTCATGCGGTGTATGCTGGGGGTCACGGTCCCCAGCGCCGGAATGGTGTCCTTGCTGGGCATGCCCTGGGAGGAGGCCAAAGCCGACGTGGGCGTGGTGATGGACGACTGCTTCTTCTACGAGCAGCTGCGGCCCAAGGACGTGAACGCCGTTTTGAAGCGGGTCTACAAGACCTGGGACGGCGGGCTGTTCCGGGACTACCTGGACAAGTTCCGCCTGCCGGAGACCAAGCTCATCAAGGAGTTCTCCCGGGGGATGCGGATGAAGCTGTCCCTGGCCTCCGCCCTGGCCCACCGGCCCCGGCTCCTGCTGCTGGACGAGGCCACGGCGGGGCTGGACCCGGTGGTGCGGGACGAGATCCTGGACGAGTTCCTGGGCTTCGTATCCGACGAGGACCACGGCATCCTCATCTCCAGCCACATCACCACCGATCTGGAGAAGGTGGCGGACTATATCGCCTACCTCCACCACGGGAAGATCGCCCTGTCCGGGGAGAAGGACCGGCTGCTGGAGACCTACGGCCGGCTGGCCTGCACCAGAGAGGACCTGGCGTCCATCGACAAAAACGACCTGGTGGCGGTGCGGCGGAGCCAGTACGCCACCGAGGGGCTGGTGAGGGACCGGGCGGCCTTTGCCCGGAAGTATCCCGGCCTGACGGTGGAGCCCGTCAGCCTGGACGAGATCATGGTGTTCATGGAAAAGGGGGAGCGGCTATGACAGGGCTGGTTTTGAAGGACTTTCTGGGCCTGCGCAAGGTGCTGAAAAGCTATCTCATCATCCTCGTCGTCTATGTGGGACTGACGGTGTTCGGCGTGTGGAGCCCTTCCTTCACCGTCGGGTTCTTCTCGGTGATGGCGGCCATGCTGCCCTTCACCTGCTTCAACCTGGACTACACCGCCAAGTGGGAGCCCTACGGGGCCGCCCTGCCGGTGAGCCGGAACAGGACCGTGGCCGCCCGGTACTGCACCCTGCTGATCATGCAGGGGGCGGTGGCCGTACTGGAACTGGTCACCGCCGGAGTCTTCTGGCTGGCGGGGGACCTGGAGGAGGCCCTGTCCACCCTGCTGGCCGGGTGCCTCTGCCTGGGGATGGGGGCGGTGCTCAACGCCATCATCCTGCCCCTGATCTACAAGTTCGGGGCGGAGCGGGCCAGAGTCATCTTTTACGCCACTTTCATGGGCCTCATCGGGCTGGCTGTCCTGTGGCTGGTGCCCCTGGGGGGCGCGGAGTGGCTGATGGACACCCTCAACTGGCTGGAGGGCCGGGACATGATGGGGCTGCTGGTGGCCCTCCCCTTCCTGTTCGTGGCGGTGTGCTTCCTGCTGCTGGTGCCGTCTTATTTCATCTCCTGCGCCATCTACCGGCGGAAAGAGCTCTGAGCTGTCCCCATGACATAAAAAGAGAGCCGCCTGTCTTTCGACAGGCGGCTCGTCGCTGTCCTTTTACGCCAGCTTCTCGCAATACCGCTGGATCATGACTGCCACTTCCTTCCGGCTGGCAGTGCCCAGGGGCAGCAGCTTGCCATCGCCGGTGCCGTTGATGATGCCGTTCTCCACGCACCAGGCCATGGCAGAGGCAGCCTCACTGGTGGGGATAGAGGACGCGTCCGGCCATTTGTTCATCTGGCTGGTGCTCACCGCGGGGCTGTTGGCGCAGCGGTACAGCAGGGTGGCCAGCTCCGCACGGGTGATTTGCTCCAAGGGCTCCTCACCGTCGGACACGCCGTTTTTCTTGGCCCACTCCACGCCCTTTGTGTACCAGGTGGCCCCGCCGACGGTGTCCACCCCCGCGTTGCGGGCCAGAAGGGTCAGGATCTCGCCCCGGGTGATGACGCCGTCGGGGGCAAAGGTGGTGCTGCCGGTGCCGTTCATCAGGCCGTGCTCCACCACATAGTCCACCGAGTTGTAGAACCAGTCGCCCGGCTTCACGTCCTTGAAGGGGATGTAGTGGATCTTGGCGGCGGTAAGATACTCGTTGTTGCTGCCAATCCCCACGCCGGCCCAGTCGTAGGCGCTGCCGGCGAAGTAGACGTCGGTGAGAGCGGAAGTGCTGATAAAGGTGTTCATCTTGACCTCATAAAGCGTACCCGGCAGGTATATTGTCTCCAAATTGAAGCATTCATTAAAGGGATTATAGTATGCGAACGCACCGTTGTTTCCAATGCTGGTAATGGGCGCGTTGATGATGACGGTCTCCAGCGACGAACAGGCATCGAATATCCCACCGCCGCTCAATGCCGTAAAGGCCCCGTTGATGGTCGCGCTGGTGAGGGAGGTGCACTCTTCAAAGGCGCCGCTGCCGATGCTCGTGACGCTGTCGGGAAGCGTAACGGTTTTGAGGCCGGAACCGGAAAAAGCAACAGCACCTATTTCTTTGACGCCATTGGGGATCGAAACAGATTCCAGGTTTGCGCAGTACGAAAAAGTGCCTTTTTCGACCGTTTCCAAACTGCTGGGGAGTACAATGGATTCAAAGGCGCAACCGCAGAACGCATACTCTCCTATTTTGGAAACGGATTTGGGCAGGGTAACGTTTTTCAAATTATAGCACTGATTAAAACACCCCGATCCAATTTGGGTAACACTGGCGGGGATATAGACGCTCTCGAGACTTTCACAACCCCTGAATGCACCGTCCTCGATTTGTTTTAACCCCTCGGGCAGCCTGACACTGAGCAGACTGGAACATTGAAGAAAGGCTTGATACCCGATAGACGTCACTGTGTCAGGTATAGAGATACCGTACAGCGACTTGCAATTTCGAAATGCCCTATCGTCCACTACCGTCACGCCGGAAGGGATCGTGACGTAGGTGATTTTAGCGCAGTAGTCAAATGCGTTGTTACCGATTTTGGTGACGGGCAGGCCCCCGATGGTGGCGGGGATGTCCAGAGTGCCCGTGGCGGTGGTGGGGCAGCCCGTGATGGTCACCGTATTGTCACTCGTAACCTTGTAGCTCAGGGAGTTGACATTGACGTGGGCGCCGGCCGCCAGGGCCGCGCCGGGCAGCAGAGTGAACGCCATCACAAGGGCCAGGAGAGCTGTCAGGACGCGTTTCTTCATTTGGGTTCCTCCTCATTTGAATAAGTGTACTTTTATAAAACAATATGTCAGGAAATATTCAGGCTCAAAAAATGCTTGATTTTCTGTGTTTTCCCGGTTATACTAAACCTATACAGAGTCGACAATTTGCTTTGTAAAACTACACCATTACAAATTTTTCTCGGCCTTTCGACCCCTCATTTGAAAGATTTCGTACCGACCCCAGGAAAGCGGCCCAGAGACAGGGCCGCTTTTCCTGTTGTGAAAACTGGTTCGCTGTGTTAAAATATCCCTATCAAACCGATTCGGGAGGGCATACCTATGAAAAACGGAAAAGCAAGGCCCCATCTGCCCCAGGGCAAGGCCGGACGGATCGTGTTCAGCCTGATCGTCACCATCCTGGCGGGGTTCATCTATTTTTATGTGTCTCTGCCCGCCATCAACCCCCACGACGGCGACTTCTACGGATTCCTGGTGTTCCTGTGCGTGGTGTATATCGTGTGCGTCGTCCTCATCACGGCCGGAGGGGACCTGCGGGAGCGGCTGGAGAGCTCCGCGCGGCCTAAACTGCGGGACGGCTGGGACTTTTTGAAAAAGCACTGCCTGCCGGTGATCATCGTGCTGGCGCTGGTGCTGCTGGCCGCCCTCATCGGGGAGATCGCCTCCATGCCCCTGTTCCGGGCGGCGGCCTACCGGGACCTGCTCACCGTTCAGACCGGCGACTTCGCCTCCGACGTGGCCCAGATCTCCTTCAACGACATCCCCACCCTGGACCGGGACTCCGCCAACTACCTGGGGGACCGGCAGATGGGCACCCTCAGCGACATGGTGAGCCAGTACGAGTACTCCAACGACTCCACCCAGATCAACTACCAGGGCCGGCCCGTCCGGGTGGCCCCCATCGCCTACGCCGACCTGATCAAGTGGTTCACCAACCGGGACCGGGGCCTGCCCGCCTATGTGGTGGTGGACATGGTGACCCAGGAGGCCACCGTCACCCGCCTGGACGAAGGGATCAAGTACTCCTTCTCCGAGCCCCTGAACCGGAACATCTACCGGCATCTGCGGTTCCACTACCCCACCATGATGTTCTCCACCCCGGAGTTCGAGATCGACGAGGACGGCCACCCCTGGTGGATCGCCCCAAGACTGGTGAAGACCATCGGCCTGTTCGGCGGCCGGGACATCCGGGGGGCGGTGCTGGTGGACGCCGTCACCGGCGAGAGCCAGTACTATGAGGAGGTCCCCTCCTGGGTGGACACCCTGTATACCCCTGCCCTCATCATGGAGCAGTACGACTACCACGGCACCCTCATCAACGGCTTCATCAACTCCATTCTGGGCCAGCGGGACGTGACCATGACCACCGAGGGCTATAACTATATCGCCATGAACGACGACGTGTATGTGTACACCGGGGTCACCTCCGCCAATGCGGACCAGTCCAACCTGGGCTTCCTGCTGTGCAATATGCGCACCAAGGAGACCCACTACTACGTGGCCCCCGGCGCCACCGAGACCGCCGCCATGGCCTCCGCCCGGGGCGTGGTCCAGGACCTGGGATACACCGCCACCTTCCCCCTGCTGCTGAACATCTCCGGCCAGCCCACCTACTTCATCCCCCTGATGGATGCCACCAATCTGGTGAAGAGCTACGCCATGGTCAACGTGGCCCAGTATCAGCTGGTGGCCACCGGCTCCACCGTGTCCGCCTGCGAGCGGACCTACGTGCAGATGCTCTCCGACCGGGGGGTCACCCAGGAGCCCGGCCTGCCGGCGGACCAGGAGGAGTCCAGCGGCACCGTGGCCGAGATCCGCACCGCCGTGCTCAGCGGCACCAGTTGGTACTATATCCGCCTGACCGGGGAGGACGTGTTCTACGCCCTCTCGGCGGAGCAGGACCGGAACGTGATCGTCCTCAATGTGGGCGACCGGGTGACCATCACCCATGCCCCGGCCGGCCAGGCGGAGGGACCCATCGTGGACGCCTACGCTTTGACCCTGGGATAGTGAAAACCATATCGACAGCGCGGGAGGGGCCCGACGGGCCCCTCCCTTTTCGCGGTGTTTTAGCACTCTCGGCTTGAGAGTGCTAAAATTTACAGTTTGTTCAAATCAGTGCAACAAAATATGCGATTTCAGGGAATATAGTAAGGGCGTAATCAGAAAGGACCCAGCGACATCGACCCATCAAAACAAAATTCTACAAAACGGAGGTATTTACCATGTTTGAACTGAGACCCTTCAATCGCCGCAATCAGATGACCTACAACCCCTTCCGGGAGATGGACGAATTTGAGAAGCGCTTCTTCGGCGAGCCCTTCAACAGCTTCTTCCGGGACGGCGGCTTGAGCGAGTTCAAGACCGACATCAAGGACGAGGGCGACTCCTTCCTGCTGGAGGCCGACCTGCCCGGCTTCGACAAGAAAGACATCCACCTGGACCTGAACGACGGGGTCCTCACCATCCAGGCCGAGCGCCACTCGGAGCACGAGGAGGAGGACAAGAAGTCCAAGTACGTGCGGGTGGAGCGCTCCTACGGCCAGTACAGCCGCCAGTTCGACGTGTCCGGCGTGGACGTGGACCACATCAAGGCCAAGTACGACAACGGCGTGCTGAAGCTGACCCTGCCCAAGCAGCAGGCGGTCCTGCCCGAGCCCAAGCGGCTGGAGATCGAATAACGGCACAGAAAAAGAGGCGGCGCAGTCCAAGTGAACTGCGCCGTCTCTTTTTTATATCCGCTCCAGCTTCGCCTTGAAGGAGATCATCCGGGGGGTGGCCATGCCGTCAAACCGCACCAGGTGGGCGGATTTGTCCCGGTCCACATCCAGCACGGCGCCCTCCCCGAACAGGGGGTGGCGCACCCTCGTCCCCACGGGGAAGATGTACGCCTCCGCGTTCTCCGGCAGGGCCCGGGCGCTGGCCTCGATCCAGCTCCGGGCCTCCTCCACCAGCCCCTGGGGCGGCGGCTGGGTGAAGGTGAGCAGGGCAGGGTCGATGTCCAGCAGGAACCGGGAGGGATACCGGGGGGCGTTGTCGAAGGTCCGGCCCCCCGCCTCGGAGAGGTAGAGGGCCTTTTTTGCCCTCGTCATGGCCACAAAGGCCAGGCGGCGCTCCTCCTCCATCCCCGCCAGGGTTGCGGTCTTCCGGGAGGGGAAGATCCCCTCGTTCATGCCGCAGAGGAACACATAGGGGAACTCCAGCCCCTTGGCGGCGTGGACGGTCATCATTTTGATCCTGTCCCCGGTGTCGGCCTCGTCGGCGTTGGTGAGCAGGGCCACGTGGGACAGATAGTGCTCCAGCGTGACCTCCTCGCCGCAGGTGGTCTCGTACTCGTGGACGGACTGCTTCAGCTCTGCCAGGTCGTCCAGCCGGTCCTGGGCCCCCTCAGTGCGGAGCATCTTCTCGTAGCCGCTGTCGTTCAAGAGGGCAGAGAGCACCTCGGACACGGGCCGACCCTCGTACCCGGCGGCGTACCGCTCCACCAAGGAGACCAGGGAGGCGGCTCTGGTGCCCTTGAAGATGTCGTCCTCCAGAGTCCGGGTCAGGGCCTCGTAGAGGGTGTAGCGGTGCTGGGCAGCGTAGTCCCGCAAAAAAGCCATCCGACGCTTGCCCAGGTTCCGCTTGGGCACGTTGGCCACCCGGAGGAAGGACAGGTCGTCCTTGTAGGCAATGATGCGCAGGTAGCTGAGGGCGTCCTTGACCTCCTTCCGGGCGAAAAACTGCACCCCGCTGTAGATGTGATAGGGCAGCTTCTCCCGGAGGAAGGCCTCCTCCACCGTCCGGGTGACGTAGTGGGCCCGGTAGAGCACCGCCATGTCCCCCCAGGGGACCCCCCGCTCGTGGAGCAGGCGGGCCCGCTCGGCGATCTGGGCGGCCTCCTCCTCGGCGGTGCCGGCGTAGCCGCACAGCACCTCCTCGCCGGAGGGCAGGGTGGGGATCAGGTCCTTTTTCAGCCGGTTCCGGTTCTTGTCGATGAGGGAGTTGGCCGCCGCGATGATCTCCGGGGTGGAGCGGTAGTTCTCCATCATCATAATGGTTTTGCACGGGGCAAAGTGCTTGTCGAAGTCCAGCAGGTACTTCACGTTGGCCCCACGCCAGGTGTAGATGGTCTGGTCCGGGTCCCCCACGATGAACAGGTTTTTGTGATAGCCGCACAGGGCCTCCATCAGCTCGTACTGGAGCTGGTCGATGTCCTGAAACTCGTCGATCATGATGTACTCCAGCCGCTGCTGCCACTTGAGCTTGATGTCCTCGTGTTCTTTGAAGATATACAGGGTGAATTTGATGAGGTCGTTGTAGTCCAGGCCGAAGCACTTCTTCTCCTGGTACAGGTAGCCGTAGAAGATGACGTCCCTGGCCCCCACGGCCCGGTCATATTTCTCCTTCAACTCGTCCAGGGACAGGGCGATCATGTCCAGATAGTAGTCAGGCCGCTTGAACAGCTTCTGGATCTCGATCATGTCCCGGGCAGCGGAAAAGGTCATGTCCCGCAGGGACAGCCCCCGCTCCTCATAGATGATGCGGAGCATGTCGTCGATATCCGAGTTGTCCAGCACCAGAAAGCTTTTGGGGTACTGGACCGCATGGCTGTCCTCCTGGAGGATGGACACGCAGAAACCGTGGAAGGTGTTGATGAAGCCGGTATCGTTGTCCCCGGTGAGGGCGTGGATGCGCTGGCGCATCTCGTGGGCGGACTTATTCGTAAAGGTGACGCACAGGATGTTCCCCGGCAGGATGCCCAGCTCGTTCACCAGCCAGGCGAACCGGTGGGACAGCGCCCTCGTCTTGCCCGAGCCCGCCCCGGCGATGACCCGCACGAACCCCTCGGTGGAGGTGACAGCCTCCCGCTGGGCGCTGTTCAGTTGTTCCAGCAGATCGCTCACAGGGGTCACCTCCAGGCGCTTTTCATCACAGGCCCAGCTGGCCGAGGAGCAGCCGAGCCATCATCTTCAGCAGCAGTTTCTTGCCCAGCTTGCCGATCAGCTCCTCCTCGCTGTAGTTGCTGATGCCCATCGGGGGCTGATCCGGCTTTACCACCGGCCCGCCTCCCTCGGCGGCGTTGACGGTGAGCACGCCGGAGAAGTCCTCCGGCCGCTGCTCCCCGTCCGCAGCCTTTCCATCCAGGACAGCACCTTTGTGGGACTCACCACTCGTGGGTGAGGTCCTCCTCCCGGAAGCCGTAGGCGTCAAGAAATTCCCGCAGGTCCCTGTCATTGCGGATCAGCATGACCTCGGTGAATTTTCCGCCCGGTCCATCCCGATAGCCGACGGTCTTTTCCCCCGTGCAGATGCTGGCGCGGATAACGGGGATCTTTTCGGCGGGGTCGAAGCCGGAGACGGTCCTCTTTTTGAAGCGGAACATGCCGATCACTCCTCTTCCCTGAAGATTCGTTTCAAAAACCCGATCCGCCGGTCCACGCAGGAACGAACGATGGGGCTGTCCAGCACGATGTCGAAGCCGTGCATGGTACCCTCGGTATTGTTGAGCTCCACCGGCACCCCCTCCCGCTCCAGCCTTCGGGCGTAGAGAATACCGTCATCCCGGAGGCAGTCGAACTCGGCGGTCTCGATATAGGCGGGCGGCACATCCGCCAGGGACTCGGCATCGATGGGGGCGGACCAGATATGCTCCCCGGCGGCAGGGTCATTGAGATAATATGCCTCGTACTTTTCCATGTCCCTGCTGTTGCACATCGGCGTGTCCGTGTATTTCCTCCGGGACTCCGTCCCCTCCGCCCCGGTGACAGGGTAGACCAGCATTTGCCCGCAGGGCATGGGCACGCCGCGCTCCTTCGCCATCAGGCAGACCACCGCCGCCAGCTCCCCGCCGGCGCTGTCTCCTGCCACCGCTGTGCGGGCGGGGTCTATCCCCAGCTCCCCGGCGCTGGCCAGCGCCCAGGAATAGGCCGAGAAGCAGTCCTCCGGCGCGGCGGGAAAAGGATACCTGGGGGCCAGCCGGTACTCCGGGAACAGGACCTTGCATTTACAGCGCCGGGCATACTCCCGGGCCAAACTGTAGTGATAGGGCGCGGCAGGGAGGACAAAGCCCCCGCCGTGGAAATCCACCAGGCAGGGGGCGTCCTCCCCGATCCCCTCGGGAACATACCAGAGCGCACGGATAGAGACTCCGTCCCCCACAGGGATGGTCTTCCGCTCTACGGCCAGGCCGGCGGCAGACTTTTGCCGGTCGAACAGCGTGCCCAGGAGCTTCTGCATCACCGGGACCGCCGCCCGGTTCAGGGGCGGGTGCATGTGCGCCCAGGCCCGGAAATCCGAATGGATGGGATACTCGGTCCGTTTCATGGCGTTTCTCCTCCGAGCGGGGTCAGGGCTCCGCCCGCAGATGGAGCCGCAGGGATTCATACTCCCCCATCCAGGGGATGGGCCAGCCGGCGGCCATGAGCACATCGCCGGGCCAGGACCTGCCGTCCCCCTCCACCTGATAAGTCAGGGCGGGATCCAGGCCCCTCAGGCGCAGGGTACGGAAAGGGCGGGCCGCCCCGGCAGGGCCGGCCACGATGGACACCAGGGCCTCCCGGCGGTCGGGGGACACATGGGCCCAGGCAGCGGGAACGCCCTCCGTCCCCGGCGGGGACAGGCGGTAGTAGTCCCCACGACGGATCAGATCGTAATTCTCCTTATAGTCCACGATTTGCCGGGAAATGAGTTCCTTTTCCTCCGGGGACAGCTCCCGCACATCCAGCTCATAGCCGAAGGCCCCGGACGAGGCCGCCGTCCCCCGGGTCTCCAGGGGGGTGGTCCGCCCGTTCTGGCCGTTGGGGCAGGCGGATACATGGGCGCCCATCACACAGGGGGGATAGGCAAAGGAGGTGCCGTACTGGATGTGGAGGCGGTCCATGGCGTCGGTGTTGTCGCTGCACCAGATCTGGGGGGCGTAGTAGAGCATCCCGGCGTCGAACCGGCCGCCGCCGCCGGCGCAGCTCTCGATGAGCGCCTGGGGCCACTCCCGCCGGAAGCGCTCCAGCAGATCGTAGACCCCCAGCACATAGCGGTGATAGAATTCTCCCTGCCGCTCCGGGGGCAGAGAGGGTGACCAGACCTGAGTGAGGGGGCGGTTCATGTCCCATTTCAAATAGCGGATGTCCACCCCATCCAAGGCGGCCCGGATGGAGCGGAAAACATGCTCCCGCACCTCTGGCCGGGTAAAGTCCAGCACCAGCTGCTGCCGGCTCCTGATGTGGGGGCGGCCCGGCGGACACAGGGCCCAGTCCGGGTGGGCCCGGTACAGGTCGCTGTTCTCGCTGACCATCTCTGGCTCGATCCAGAGGCCGAGCCCCATACCCATACCGCTCAGCTTTTCGCACAGTCCCTTGAGACCGTCCGGAAGCTTTTCCCGGTTTACAGACCAGTCCCCCAGGCTGGTAGTGTCGTCGTTCCGGCGGCCGAACCAGCCGTCGTCCAGCACGAAGAGCTCCACCCCAAGCTCCCGCGCCGCCCCGGCCAGGGAGAGCAGCTTCTCCTGGTCGAAGTCCATGTAGAAGGCCTCCCAGCTGTTGAGCAGCACGGGCTTGGGGTGGTCCCGATACGGGTCACGGAGCAGACGCTCCCGGATGGCCCGGTGGAATTGGCGGCTCATGGGGCCAAGGCCCCCGGGCGAGCACACCAGAGCGGCCTCCGGAGCGGTAAAGGTCTCCCCCGGCCCTAAAGTCCAGCGGAAATGGAAGGGGTGTATCCCCATGGTGAGCCGGACGTCCTCGAACTGGCTCCGCTCCACGGCGGCCTCGAAATTGCCGCTGTACAGGAGCATGGCACCCCAACAGAGGCCGTGCTCCTCCCTAGCGTCCTGGTCGCAGAGGATGGCAAAGGGGTTGTGCTGGTGGCTGGACATCCCCCGGACGCTGCCCACCGACTGGACGCCTGGGCGCAGCGGCGCCCGGTCAGGGCACCGCTCCATCGCATAGCGTCCGTCAAGGGTGATAAGGTCCAGGTCGGCGCCCTGGAAGTCCAGGCACAAAGAGGCGAGCCGGCACAGGCGCACCGGGGCGTTCCCCCGGTTGGTCACCCGGACGGACCGGGTGATGAGGTCGTACTCCTCAAACACGCCGTAGAGCAGTTCCACCGACACCTGGGCGGTTCTGTCCTCCAGGGTGACAATGAGGGTGTCCGCGTCCTCCGCCCCGCCGAAAAAGGCGGGCAAGCCCTCCAGGGCATATTTCCCCGGCCTGATTTCGTGGCTCACATAGCGCAGATCGGCCGCGTGGCTGCCGTCGGGCAGCTCCAACTCTATGGCGGGCAGGCGAAAATCCCCCGCGCCGGCGCAGGAGAACTCCTGGGGCAGCGTGTCCAGGGAATAGGTCCGATCCCTGCCCGCCTCGGCAGGGTTGGGGGAAAACCCCCGGTCGGCACAGCGGATCAGGCAAGACAGATCTCCACCGGAGACGCGGGGACCATACCAAGTGTGCAGCAAGACCCCGTATTCATCCGCCTTCATCTGGTAGGTGGTGTTTTTGGTATGGAGGGTGAAGAGCCGGCTGGCATCGTCGCAGATAATCATAGAAATCTCCCCGTGACAGGAATCCGGCGGGCGCCCGCGCACGGAGCGCGGGTCACCTCAGAGCGAGTCACGCCCGCGCCGCGTCCACATGGAGCTTGTCGGTAAAGGTATAGCTGTTGTTCCAGACCTCCACGGTGACGGGGTCCGCACCGGTCTCGTTGACGATCTCCACGCTGTCCGCCGTCGCAGTGACGGAGAGCTTTTGGCCCTTCCAGAGAATGGTGTAGCGCAGAGAGTTCCACGCCCTGGGCATGTTGGGACTGATGCGGAGGTTCCCGCCCAGCATCCGCAAGCCGCCGAAGCCGTAGACCACGCACTGCCACAGGCCGCCGTAGGAGGCGGCGTGGATGCCCGCATCGGAGGAGTGGGGGTTGGCGTTGTCCAGGTCGATGAGGCAGGCCTTCTCGAACATTTTGTAGCCCAGCTCCGGGTCCCCGATGTCGCTGGCCAGCACCGAGTGGGTGGACAGGGACAGGGAGGAGTCGTGGAGGCAGCGGGGCTCGTAGTAGTCCCAGCTGGCCAGCTTGACCTCCTTGGGGAACAGGTCCTCCATCAGGTAGAACAGCACCATCACGTCGGCCTGCTTGGACACCTGGATCTTGGTGATCTGCTCCTGGTTGTAGTCCTTGTAGATGCCGCCCACGTGGGCCTGGGCCTTGTACTTGCTGAGGTCGATATCCTTCAGGGTCAGGTAGGTGGAGTCCTGGGGCAGCACGTTGTGCTCATTGGGCCGGGTGAGGAAGATCTTGTCCACCTTGTCCGCCCACTGTCCGCGGAGATTGGCAAGGCCCAGCCTGGCGTCCAGCGCGGCGTACAGGTCGGGCTTCTCCCCCTCCAGAAGGGCGGCGTACTCGATGGCCTTCTGGATGGTCCACCGGGCCAGATAGTTGGTGTAGGCGTTGTCGTTGACGTGCTCCTTGTACTCGTCGGGGCCCACCACGTCGTTGATGTGGAGCATCCCGTCGGCGCCCGCCTCCAGGCGGCTGTTCCAGAACTTGGCACAGTCGAAGATCAGCTCGTAGCCGTACTTGTCCATGTAGTCCTGGTCGCCGGTGCACATATAGTACTGCCACACGCCGAAGGCCACGTCGGAGGTGATGTGGATCTCGATAAAGCCGGTCCACACCTTGATGAGCTGGCCGGTGACGATATCGGTGCCCATGTACTCGGGAGTGACCTCGCCGTCGTCCAGCCAGGCGGACTCCCAGGGGAACTGGGCGCCGTCGTAGCCGTTGTGTTTCGCTTTCGCGTGGGCCCCGGGCAGGGACAGATAGCGGTACTCCTCCAGGCTGCGGGCCACCTCGGGCATATTGAAGATGAAGTAGGGCAGCAGGAAGATCTCGGTGTCCCAGAAGGTGTGGCCCTTGTAGCCCTCGCCGGAGAATCCCTTGGCGCCGATGTTCATGCGGTTGTCGTGGGCGGGGGTCATCAGCTGCATGTGGTACTGGGCGAAGCGGATCAGCAGCTGGTCGAACTCGGGCCCGTCGATCTCGATGGGCACCCGGTCCCACACCCGGTCCTGCCAGGTCCGGGCGGATTCGGCGGCGATGGCGTCGAACCCGTCCACCTCGTCCAGCTTCAACTGCTCCAGGGCAAAGCCCTGCACGTCGGCCACGGTGAGGTGATAGGCCGCCGCCTCCTTGTCACGGGTGGTGTAGACGTTGGCGAACTTCTCCATGACCAGGGTCTGGCCGGCCTTCACGTCGAAGGAGAACTTGGAGAACATCCGGCGGCGCAGGATGTTGATATCGCTCTTGGGGACCGCCTCCGCCCCGCCCAGGGTGAACTTGTGGGTGGCGTCGATGACGAAGGTGATGTCAGACTGGATGGTCCGGGGGACATATTGCAGGTACTTCTTGTCGTAGAACCGGGTCTGGCCCTCGGTGAAGTGCTGGGAGCCGTCGCAGGTGACCCGGCCGTCGATGCCGGACTGGATGCCTACGGCGGCGTCCTTCTCCGGGGTGACGGATACCCGCATGACGATGGTGTGCAGCCGTTTGAGGGACACCACCCGCTCGAACTTGAGGGTGAAGGTCTCCCCCTTGGGAGAGGTCCACACCACGTCCCGGGTGAGCAGACCGGTCTTCAAGTCCAGCGCCCGCTCGTAGAAGACGATGGTCCCCTGGGTCAGATCGAAACGGCAGCCGTTCAGGGTCAGCTCGATGTTGGTCACGTCGGCGGCATTGGGCAGCTCGGTGACCTCCTCGGGGGAGTACCGGTCGAAGGTGCCCGCCACCAGCAGGTCCCTCGTCTCGTTCAGATAGCGCTCCTCGGTGGCGGAACGGAGGCCTAAATAGCCGTTGCCCAGGCAGAAGTTGGCCTCCACCTTGCCCAGAGCGTTGGGGTCAAAGTTTGTCTCTACGATCTTCCATTCGCTTGCTCTGCTGAAATCAAGCATTGATAAAAAACCTCCTTGATCGCGGCCCGAAAGCCGCTATGTAGGGGCCGATGTCCCCATCGGCCCGCCCCCTGTCACAGCAGCATCCTGACGCAGCCGTAAATGCCGGCGTCGTTGCCCAGCTGGGCCAGGGAGAACGGGGTGTCCCGGTAGGCGTGGAAGGCGTATCTGCGGTAGCCCGTTTCGATGCGCTCCAGCAGGAACCGCCCCGCGTTGGAAAGGCCGCCGCCGATGACGAAGACCTCCGGGTCGCAGGTGCCGGCCACGGCGGTGAGCGCCCAGCCCAGCCGGTCCCCCAGCTCGTCCACCAACCGGACGGCCAGGGGGTCGTCGGTCTTGGCGGCGTCGCATACCTTTTTGGCAGTCAGCTCCTCATCGTCCACCAGGGCGGTGGGCAGGTGATCCGGGTCCGCCAGGGCCCGGCGGGCGCAGCGGAGCAGACCGGTGGCGGAGCAGTACTGCTCCAGGCAGCCATGGCCGCCGCACTTGCAGGCCTCCGGCTCGTCCGTCACCACCCGGAAGTGTCCGATCTCGCCGGCGCCGCCGCCGGTACCGTTGACGATACGCTCATTGACCACCAGGCCTCCGCCGATGCCGGTGCCCAGGGTGATCATAAAGGCGCTCCTGCGGCCCTTGGCGCCCCCCTGCCACAGCTCGCCCAGGGTGGCAGCATTCACGTCGTTGGTGACCTTGAACCGGTCGATGCGGGGCTCCAGGCCCCGGACGGCCCGGGGAATGTTGAACACGCCCCAGCCCAGGTTGATGCACTGATATACGGTGCCGTTGCCATCCACCGGGCCGGGCACGCCCATGCCCACTCCCTCGATGTGGTCCCAGGTGATGCCGCGGCGGTCCATGGCCCGGTTCAGCGCGGCCATCACGTCGGGCAGAACATTCTCACCGCCGTTCTCCGTGCGGGTGGGGATGCTGCCCTTCTCCATCAACTGACCGGTGGTGCGGAACAGCCCCAGCTTGATGGCGGTGCCGCCAATATCCACGCCAAATGCGTAGGGTCTCATTTGACTTCCCTCCATCCGCGGGCGGCCCGGAGCGACAGGCTCCGGGCCGCCGCTGTTCCTTATGTTACAGGATGTTCAGCAGGTCGGAGAAGGACTTCAGGTCGTAGTCCTCCTCGCCGCAGCCCTTGGCGTCGCCGAACAGGGCCAGGGCGGTCATGCCGCCGGCCTTGGCCGCCTGGATGCCGGCCTTGGCGTCCTCCACCACGGCGCAGTCCGCGGGGGCGATGCCGATCTTCTCGGCGGACTTGAGGAACACCTCCGGGTCGGGCTTGGAGTGGGTGATGTCGGTGCCGTCGGCGATGGCGTCGAAGAAGTCGCCCAGGCCGATCTGGCCCAGAATGAACTTGGTGTTCTTGCTGGAGGAGCCGATGGACAGCTTGTAGCCCCGGTTCCGCAGCTCATTGAGGGTGTCCCGTACCTCGTCGGTGAGGTCGGCGGGGCTCATGTTCTTCAGCAGCTCCCGGTAGGTGTTGTTCTTCTCCTCGGCGAAGGCCTCCTTCTGCTCCTGGGTGTAGGTCTCGGTGGCCCGCTCCAGGATGATCTCCAGGCTGGCCATGCGGCTGACGCCCCGGAGACGGTCGTTGATCTTCTCGTCGAAGTAGATGCCCAACTTGTCCGCCAACGCCTTCCACGCCAGATAGTGGAACTTGTCGGTGAAGCAGATGACGCCGTCCAGATCGAAGATGACCGCCTTTTTCTCAAATTTCATTGAGAACACTCCTTTTCTTTTTGGGATCTATCGTCAGGGGTTTGCGCACTGATTTCAGCCCTCGTACTCCCGGTTCAGATGCCGGATGACTACAGAGGGGATGACGGCGGCCACACAGATCACCACCATCACAACGGGCGGATAGTTCAGTAGCAGCGCCAGGGGAAGGCCGGCTATGTTCACCACCAGATCCACCCACATCCAGTGGTTCAGCACCCTGGCAGACGCCAGGAAGTCCGGGTCGTCCCGGTTATAGTAGCCCAGCGCGTAGCCCTGCGCCATGAAATTGACGGTGGCCAGCAGGGAAACGAACCAGTAGACCCCAAGGGCAAACATGCTGGAGAGATTGCTCCCGGCAAAGCGGGTCACATAGGGGATCAGCGAGATAAAAAACAGCATCAGCACCGTGTGCCACACCACCCGGGTGGTGACCCGCCTCGCCCGGTGCCACTGGTTGTGCAGATTGATCCACATGGCGCCGATCCAGAAGAAGGAGACGGCGTAGGCAAAGAAGCCCTCGCGGATCTCCCACAGGGCCTCCAGTGTGGGCGCGGCCGGCAGTTCCAGATCCAGTACCAGGATCGTGATCACGATCGCGATCACGGCGTCGGTAAATGCCACCAATCGTTGCTTCCCCATGCCGTTTTCCCTCCAGCTCAGCGTCCTTTCCTGTTCAGAGGTATGCGCTCATATGGCTATTATAATAAATGGCACCGCAGAAATCAATGGTTATTCCCCTAAAATAACCAGTTTCTGTCGCGCCTCTCCCCTTTTGCCGGCCGCCGTCATGTTTATAAAGGACCGCTCCCCGGACCGGCTGGAACACCGGCCCGGGGAGCGGCCTTGTGATGCTGTTTTGGCGCCGCGCCGTACAGGACTTCGGAGAGGCGCCGCTCTCATCGCGCGCGCTCAGCCGCCGATACCGAACAGGGCCAGCACCTGGGGGATATAGGTCCGCATGCCGAAATAGGTCATAATGAGCACGAACACATAGCTGATGGTCATGCAAATCCGCAGCGCGGTGGGCTTTTTATAGCCCTGGTTCACATCGTCCCGCCACAGGAGGAGCAGGATGAACAGGCCGCCCACAGGGGTGGCGATAGAGGTGGCCACGTTGGCCATCAGGATCAGCTGAGTGGGGGAGCCGCCGTAGCTGTAGCAGATGATCATGGTGACCAGCAGGCACACCAGGCAGCCGATGCGGATGAACTTGGTCTCCAGGCCCACATCCCTGTTGAAGCCGGCACCCAGCAGCACCATGCCGCGCTGGGTGCTGGCCAGCAGGGAGGAGAAGCCCGCGCCCACCAGGGCCAGGCCCATGATATACTTGGCGGCCACGCCCATGATGGGCACCAGCATCTCCGCCAGATCCGCGGGGGCCTTGATGGACTGCCCGGTGGGGTGTAGCACGATAGCGCCCACCAGGATGATGGCGCCGGAGATCAGCACTACGCTGATGACGTGGACCAGCGCGTCGGTGAACATGACGCCGTTGAACAGGTCCTCCTTGTTCCACTTCTTCTCCTTGCCCAGGTAGGTGTTATAGATGCCGGCGGTGATGGCGGCGTTGGTGGAGATGAAGGCCAGCGCGGTGGACAGGCTGCCCTCGGGCACTTGGAAGGTGAACATGCCCTTGGCCAGCTCTCCGGGGTCAGGCCCGCCCACGCCTACCAGGGTGATGTAGAAGGAGAGGATCATCACGATGATGCACAGGGTGATGAGCTTTTCCACCTTGGAGTACACGTTCTTCGCAAAGTAACAGTAGAGGACGATGGCGATCATGATGGCGGAGCCGATCTTCCAGTCCAGGCCGAAGATCAGGTTCATGCCCGCGCCGGTGCCGGAGATATTGCCCATGGTGAAGAACAGGCAGGCCAGGAACACCGCCACGCCCACCACGCCGGCGGCCACGGGGCCGTAATACTTCCGGATGGCGTGGATGGAGGGCAGGCCGGTGACGATAGCCAGACGGTTGGTGACCATCATGAAGGTGATGCCCATGAAAATGATGGGGATGACCAGCCAGATGAGGGCGTAGCCGTAGTGCGCGCCCAGCATGGAGGCGGTGGTGACGGCACCGGGGCCGATGACGATGCCGGTGGCAATGAGTCCGGGGCCGATGCGCTTGACCAGGTCTTTTAGGGGAAGCCGCTTTACGTCCGCGCCGAAGACCGCCTCATTGTTCTGTTTCTCGTTCATAATCGGGCTCCTTTCTTATTCTCAGACAAAAATGAGGCGCCGCGCTGCCGCAGCGCCCCATTTTGGATGGCGAAGGGAGGTAATTACTTGTACTGCTCCATGTCGACCTTGGGCAGCTGGCTGCGCTCCAGACCCAGAGCCACCCAATCCTTCTCCTCCTGGTTCAGGGGCAGGACGGGCTTGCGCATGAGGGCGTTGGAGAAGATGCCCCGCTGATAGAGGGCCTCCTTCAGGCGGGCATGGGCCTCGCCAGAGGGCTGGCCGCCGCCGTAGATGGCCTGCGAGATGTGGTAGATGCGGTCGGACCAGTCCTGGGCCTCCTTGAGGGTGTGCTGGTCGGGGTGAGCGAAGACCTCGCGGGCGGGGCAGATCAGCTCGGGCACACAGCCGGCGAAGCCGATGAGGGCGCCGTCCATGCCGGGGAACCAGCTGACGCACAGGGTCTCGTCGTGGCAGGTGATGAGGGAGATGTCCGGGCACTCCTGGCGGAGCAGGCGGACGTCGTGCTCATAGATGGAGGTGACGCGGGTGCCCATCTTGATGCACTTCACATGGTCGATCTCCTTGCACATCTTGATCAGGGTCTCCACGGGATAGAAAGCCTTGGAGGTGGCGGGATACAGGTGGATGATGATGTCGATGTCGGCGCCCTCGGCCACGTCCTTGATGTACTCGAAGGGAGCGTTGGGGTTCATGCCGAAGCGGAGCCACATATGGGGAGGCATCAGCAGGATGCCATCGGCGCCAGCCTCTTTGGCCTCGCGGGCCATCTCGATGGACTCCTGGGTATTCTCACAGTTGACGCCGGAGATAATGGTCATCACGTCGCCGCACTCCTCAGCGCAGATCTCGGTGACGCGCTTGCGCTCGGCGCGGGTCAGGCCGGTGATCTCGCCGGTGTGGCCGTTGCAGACCAGGCCCTCAATGCCCTTGCCGTAAAAGCTCTTGATCCAGCGCAGATACACGCGGAACTCCTGCTCGTTGATGGAGTAGTCGTCGTTCAGGGGAACGGAAACAGCGGGGAAGATGGTCTTGAACGTCTTGACTTTAGCCATGAGAGATATCTCCTTTTCTTTTTTATGATTGGATGCTACCGACTGCGTCCAGCGTCTCTCCTCCATGCGCGCGCCACGGTCTCAAGCTCGTTTTCTGCAATCGTTTGTTTAGGATGATTCAGTTATAGCATGGCCCAAATCAAATGTCAACGGATTTGCTCACCTCTGCAACGTTTTGCATATCGTCTGCAACGCTTTGCATAAACCGTAATTTTATCTATATTATATGCCGCAGCATTGTGCATATTGACCATATCTCCTGCAAATCGTCCTGGCCCGCTCAAAAAAGGTTGCAACGAGAAAAAAGCTGTGTTATACTGCTGTTATACAAACGATTGCACACGGAGGGACAGGCAATGGCGACTCTAAAAGATGTGGCGCGGCTGGCGTGCGTGGACGTGAGCACCGTATCCAGAGCGCTGAACAACACCTCATACGTCCACCCGGACACCAAGGCACGGGTCTACGCGGCGGCCAAGGAGCTGGGCTATCATCCGAACGTGGTGGCGCAGGCCCTGCGGCAGGGGCGGCGGCACACCATCGGCGTGGTGGTGCCCCGGCTCCATCTGGCCATCTTCTCGGAGATCCTCCAGGGCATCGAGGAGGAGGGCCGGCGGCAGGGCTACGCCACCCTGGTATGCGTCACCGAGGACGACGCCGCCACCGAGAAGGAGTGTCTGGGCCGGCTTCGGGGCGGCTTTGCCGACGGCATCATCATCGCCGCTACCGGGCACAACGGCCGCCTGCTGCGGGACATCCGGGCCAGCGGTATCCCGGTGCTCCAGATCGTCCGAAAGCAGGACCCCCGGATCAGCAGCGTCACGGTGGACTATGTGTCCTGCGGGTACGACGCGGTGCAGTATCTGTACGGCAAGGGCTGCCGTCACATCGGCCTGATCAGCGGCTCCCTCCACCTGGCCCCCTACAAAGAGCGGCAGGACGGCTACTGCCGGGCGGTGCGGGAACTGGGGCTGGAGGAAAACTTCAGCGCCTGCTCCCAACCGGTGAACAGCTTTGAGTACGGCTATGAGTGCGCGGAACAGCTGCTGGAGGAGGTGCCTGGGCTGGACGCCATCATCGCCGCCGTGGATATCCAGGGGCTCGGCGCCATCCGGGTGCTGAAGGAGCGGAGCGTGGAGATGCCGGGGCGGGTCCGGGTCATCAGTCTCACAGGCCATTCGGTGGGCGGGATGCTGGAGACCTCCATGACCTCCATGGAGATGCCCGCCTATGAGATGGGCAGCAAGGCCGTGCGGATGATCGTGGAGGAGATCGAGGCCCCGGAGGACCGGAAACCGGGACTCCAGCACCTGGCCTTAGCGGCCACTCTGGTCAAACGGGAGAGCACCTGAGAGAGTACCCAATATAATAAGTATGGGGGACAGCCTGTTCCAGGCTGTCCCCCGTTTCGTTCCCAATCTTCTGTGCCTATGTCGTCTTCTTGTTCCCGCCGCTCCCCTGTCTCAGGACAGCCGCTGTTTCAGCTGGTAGAGCAAGTTCATGGCCTCGATGGGGGTCAGAGTCTCCACCGAGGTATTACGGAGGGTGTCCAGCACGGCGGAGCCCGCCATGTCCCCCAGGGAAAACTGGTCGCCGCCGTCAGACGCGGCGCTTTGGACGGGGGCGGCCCCGCCCCGCTCCTCCAGCTCGGCCAGAATCGAGCGGGCCCGGTCAATGACCTTTGCGGGCACCCCGGCCAATTTCGCCACCTCGATGCCGTAGCTCTGGTCCGCCCCGCCGGGGACGATCTTCCGCAAAAACACGATGCCGTCCCCCCGCTTTTTGGCGGCGATGTGGTAGTTTTTGACCCCCTCGATGGACTGCTCCACCTCGGTCAGCTCGTGATAGTGAGTGGCGAAGAGGGTCTTCGCCCCCAGCTTCTTTTTGTCGGCGCAGTATTCCAGCACCGCCCGGGCGATGGACATGCCGTCGTAGGTGGAGGTGCCCCGGCCGATCTCGTCCAGGATCAGCAGGGACTTGCTGGTGGCGTTTTTCAGCATCTGGGCCACCTCGGTCATCTCCACCATGAAGGTGGACTGGCCGGCGGACAGGTCGTCGGACGCGCCGATGCGGGTGAACACCCGGTCCACCGCCCCGATCCGGGCGGACCTGGCCGGCACGAAGGAGCCCATCTGGGCCATGAGGACGATGAGGGCCACTTGGCGCATATAGGTGGACTTACCCGCCATGTTGGGCCCGGTGATAATGGCCAGCCGGTCCGCCCCGCCGTCCATATAGGCGTCGTTGGGGACGAAGAGGCTGTCCTTCAGCATCTTCTCCACCACCGGGTGGCGGCCCTCCTCGATGTCGATGACGCCGCTGTCGTCCACCACCGGGCGGCAGTAGCCGTTCTCCACCGCCACGGCGGCGAAGGAGGTGAGCACGTCCAGCGCGGCCACCCCGGCGGCGGCCTGCTGCACCTGACGTACCCGGCCGGCGGCGGTCTCCCGCAGTTCGCAGAACAACTGGTACTCCAGCGCCACCACCCGGCTCTGAGCGGACAGGATCTCGTGCTCCAGGTCCTTCAGCTCTTGGGTGAAGAACCGTTCGCAGTTCACCAGGGTCTGCTTGCGGATGTAGTCGTCGGGCACCAGGGAGAAATAGCTTTTGGACACCTCGATGTAGTAGCCGAACACCTTATTGTAGCGCACTTTCAGGCTCTTGATGCCGGTGCGCTCTTTTTCGCGGGTCTCCAGGGCGGCCACCATGTCCGCCCCGTGGTCCAGCACGTCCCGGAGGTGGTCCACCTCCTCGTTGTAGCCCTTGCGGATGAAGTCCCCCTCCCGGATGGTGAAGGGCAGGCGGTGGCCGTCCTCGTCGTCCCGGATGGCGGAGCGGAGGAGGGCCTGCAGGTCCTGAAGCTCCGTGAACCGCTCTAAAAAGCCGAACCGGCGGGGGGCCGCCTGGGCCAGGGGGGCGGCCTGTCCGGCCAACTCAGGCAGCACCCCCAACCCTTCCGCCAGGGTGAGCATATCCCGGGCGTTGGCGCTGCCGTAGGACACCTTGCCGATGAGCCGCTCCAGGTCGGGCACCCGCCGGAGGGTCAGGGACAACTCCTCCCGGGTCACCGTGTCGCCGGCGATGGCGGCCACCTGATCCTGCCGCACGGCGATGGCGGCCGGGTCCCGGAGGGGCTGCTCGATCCAGGCGCGGATGAGCCGGTGGCCCATGGGGGTGCGGGTGCGGTCCAGCACCCACAGCAGGGAGCCCTTTTTCTCCTGACCCCGGATGGTCTCGGTGAGCTCCAGGGTCCGGCGGGCGGTCAGGTCCAGCTCCAGATACCGGGGCCTGGCCGCGCCGTCGATCTCCAGGGCGGTGAGATGGCTCAGGTCTGTCTTTTGAGTCTCGGACAGGTAGGCGGCCAGCGCCCCCGCCGCCTGATAGCACAGCAGGGCGACCGGGTCGCCGGGCAGTTCCTCCCCGCTCCACACCCCGCAGGCGGTCAGAGCCTCCCTGGCCTGGGCGGGGCGGAAGGGGGCCTCTCCCCCGTTCTCACAGAGACAGCCCAGCCGCTCCCGCAGAAAGTCGGTCAGTTCCTTTTCCGCGGCCGCCCCGTCGGACAGGATGGCCTCGCTGGGGGGGCAGGCGGACAGCCGGTTCATCAGATGGGTCAGCCAGCCCTCCCCGGTGAAGGGGACGGCGGTGAACTGGCCGGTGGACAAATCGCACTGGGCCAGGGCGGCCCCGGCGCTGTCCTCGTAGATGGCGCAGATGAAGTTGTTGCGGCTCTCATCCAGCATCACGTCGTCCATGGCGGTGCCGGGGGTGACGATGCGGATGATGTCCCGGTCCACCAGCCCTTTTGCCAGGGCGGGGTCCTCCATCTGCTCACAAATGGCCACCTTGTACCCCCGCTTGATGAGCCGGGCGATGTAGTTCTGGGCGGAGTGATAGGGCACCCCGCACATGGGCACCCGCTGGTCCTCCGGCTTGCCCCGGTCCCGGGTGGTGAGGGTGAGGCCCAGCTCCTCGGTGCCGATCTTGGCGTCGTCGTGGAACATCTCATAGAAGTCGCCCAGGCGGAAGAACAGCAGGCAGTCGGGGTACTGCTCCTTGATCTGCCAGTATTGCCGCATCATAGGGGTCATCTCAGCCATGGTCTCTCCCTCTTTCTCTTGAAACGGCGGGGAATCACTCCCCGCCGTCGTAATCGGTGATCACGTAGACGTACTTGATGTCTCGGATATCGGCGGCGGGCTCCACTACCGCATAGCGGCTGATGCCGTCCGCATCGGTGCGGAGGTCCTTCACTCTGCCCACCAGGATGTCCTCCGGGTACACCCCGCCCAGGCCTGAGGTGGCCACCTGGTCCCCTGCCAGCAGCTGGGCGTCCTCCGACAGGAAGGACAGCTTCAAAAGTCCCTCCAGCATCAGGGTGAAGTCCCCCTGAAGGATGGCGTCCGCGTCGGCCCGGGCCACCCGGCCGCCCAACTGGGCGTCGGGATCCAGAATGGTGGTGACTGTGGCCCAGTTGAGGCCCGCCTCGGTGACCACGCCCACCAGGTTTCCGAACTGGTCTATCACGCAGTTGTCCACCACCACCCCATCCACGGTGCCCCGGTCGATCATCACCTGGGACTCCCAGTTGGAGGTGGAACGGCGGGTGACCTCCGCGTCCTTATAGGACAGCTCGGGCCGCTTTTCCGCCAGGCCCAGCAGGTCCTTCAGCCGCTCGTTTTCCCGCACGGCGTCCTCTCCATCCCGGGCAGACTGTTCCATCTCGGCCAGCTGCCGGCGGAGGGCCTCGTTTTCGGCGGCCATAGCCTCGTACTGAAAGGTGCGGTCGTACTGGCTCTGGGCCCAGTCGGTCACCCAGGCGGAGACGGCCCGCACCGGGGTGGCCAGCACCTCCAGCACCTCCGCCAGCGGGTTCACCCCCAGGATATAGGAGCCCAGCGCTACCACTGCCGTCAACAGCGCCGCCGCCAGCAGTAGAAGGCCCCCGTTGTCCTTGAAAAACTGCTTCATAAACCGCTCCTCTCAGGTTTGAAAGGGGGCAGGCCGAAGTCCTCGGCCAGCACCCGGCCCAGCCGGAACAGGGGCAGACCCACCACGTTGCCGTAGTCGCCGGCGATGCCCTCCACCAGCAGGGCGCCCCGGCTCTGGATGCCGTAGGCCCCCGCCTTGTCCATGGGCTCCCCGGTGGCGATATAACCCCGGATGTCCCCCTCGGACAGGGGACGGAAGCGGACGGCGGTGCTTTCGTGGAAGGTGACGGCTTTCCCACCCCGCATGACAGTGACGCCGGTGTAGACATGATGCTCCCGGCCGGACAGGGCGGACAGCATGGCAAAGGCGTCCTCCGGGCTGTGGGGCTTGCCCAGGATGACATCCCCGATGGCCACCACCGTGTCGGCGGCGATGATCAGGGGCTCCGGCCCCTCCTGGGCGGCCACGGCGGCCGCCTTCCGGCGGGACAGTTCCTCCACCATGGCAGCGGGGGCGAGGCCGGGAGGCGTCGTCTCGTCCACATCGGAGACGTGGACGCGGAAGGTCAGGCCGATCTGCTCCAGCAGCGCCTTGCGGCGGGGGGATCGTGATGCCAGAATGATATCCATTCAGATTAACTCCTTTTGAGCCTTCCCCCCGTGGGGGAAGGTGCCCCCGCAGGGGGCGGATGAGGGGCGGCCCGCCTTATTCCACGTCCCGGTAGTAGAGGCCCCGGGTGTAGCCGTTGGGGGTGTAGCTTCCCTTCCCCCGGTAGCGGTCCAGCACCTGGGCGCACTCCACGCCGTTCTCGGTGGTGAACAGCAGCCGGATGGCGGACACGCCGGAGCGCCGGTAGTCCGCCTCTTTGTCCGCCAGAAACAGCTTGTTGGCGTTGAGGATCTCATTGCGGCAGCCGGGGGCCCGCTCCACCGGGAAGCGGACGCCCTTCCGGTCGGTGAGCTGATTCACGTTCCCGCACACGCACTTGCCTGATTGGTTCTTGATGGCGCAGTTCTCGGTGATCATCAGGGGCAGGCGGCCGTAGGCGATGAGTTCCACCGGGATGGCCTTGGCCAGGTCCCGGATCTGGGCCAGCTTCAGTTCAAAAGAGGCGGTGAGGGTCTGGAAGCCCAGGCGCTTGTACTCCTTGATGGCCTGGCTGTTGAACACATGGAGGCCGAAGTCCCCCCGGAGGGAGAGGCCCAGCTCCCTTGCCGGGACGGCGAGGCCCAGGTTGCCTACAAAGGCGTCGGTGACGCCGGCCCTGCGGCATGTTTCCAGCTGCCGGCGCAGCTCGTCCAGCTCCCAATCCAGGCAGATGCGGGGCAGTGCCGCCGCCACCGGCACCTGCCGGTCCATCACCGCCCGGATCTCGTCCGGGTGGGCGGCGATCTCCTCCGCCGGGAGGATGAGCAGATCGGGCCGGCGCTTCAGCAGCTCGAAGGTGATCTGCTCCGCCCGGCGCAGAGACACCTGCACCGCCGGCTCCCCCCGGAAATTCTCGTACCGGGCGCCCATGCTGTACTGCCCGTGGCGGCGCTCCGGCAAAGCGGTCCGCTGGCGGGACAGCTCCTCCAGGGCCCGACGCCGCAGGCCGTTGATGGCCGACAGGGGGACGGACAGCCCGTCCTCCACCAGGGCGAAGGTCCGCTCCGCCCGGTAAGGGGTGCCGCCGGTCTTGCCCAGCTGAGCCTCCACCACCTGCCGGGTGACGGGCCGGTTCCGGGCCAGTTCGGGCAGCTCGCCGGAGACGACGGCCTGGCGGCCCTCGGGGTCCTCCACCCCCACCCGTACCGGCTGGCCCACGCGGAGCATGGCGTAGAAACTCACCGGCACCCTGGGACCCTCCCCCTTTTCGATGGTCTCCCGGACGGCGGCGAACAGCTCACGGGGCTCAGAGGTGTCCTGCCGGACGCCGAACATATCGGGGCCCTTTTTGCCAGTGAAATACCCGTCGGTAAAGCCCTGGCGGGAGAAGGCCTGCTCCAGCCGACGCACCTCCGCAGGGGAGGGCTCCCGGCCGTCCAGCAGGGCGGAGGCATAGGTCTTGGTAACGATATAGACGTATTCCGGGCGCTTCATGCGCCCCTCGATCTTGACGCAGGCCACCCCCATCTCCTTCAGTTCTTTGAGATGGCCGGCCATGGACAGGTCCTTCAGGGACAGGGGGTAGCTCTCGGCCAGCTCGTCTCCCCAGCCGTAGGGCAGGCGGCAGGGCTGGGCGCACATGCCCCGGTTGCCGCTGCGCCCGCCGATCACCGAGGACAGAAAGCACTGGCCCGACCAGCACATGCACAGCGCCCCGTGGACGAATACCTCGATCTCGATGGGAGAGCGCTCACAGATATAGGCGATGTCCTTTTTGGACAGTTCCCTGCCCAGCACCACCCGCTTCATCCCCAGGTCGGCCGCCGCCTTGACGCCGTCCAGGTTGTGGATAGTCATCTGGGTGGAGGCGTGGACGGGCAGATCGGGGGCCACCTGGCGCAGGATGCGCACCAGCCCCATGTCCTGCACCAGCACCCCGTCCGCCCCCAGCCGGGAGGCCTCCACGGCGCAGTCCGCCGCCGCGGCCATCTCCCGGTCAGAGCAGAGGGTGTTCAGCGTCAGATAGACCTTGACCCCTCGCAGATGGCAATAAGAAACCGCCTCCGCAAACTCCTCGGAGGTGAAATTCCGGGCGCCGCGGCGGGCGTTGAATTGTCCGAATCCCAGGTATACCGCGTTGGCCCCTCCGCACACCGCGGCGCGCAGGGCCTCCCGGCTGCCCGCAGGGGCCAGCAGTTCCATGAGTGATCCTCCGATGGAAAAATATAAGCTACGGGCCGATGGGGACATCGGCCCCTACTGTCCGCGGTTACCGCTTCTGCTGGAGCTTGAAGATCTCCCGCTTGGCCTCGCTGAGCTCCATCTTCATCTTGGAGTTCTCCTCCATCATCTCCTTGCACTGGCGGCGGAGATTCTCGGAGGCGTCCTGCTCCTTGAAGCGGTCGTCGGCGATGTTGAAGGCGGTGAGGATGGCGCAGTCCAGCTGGGAGATCTTGCCTCCCTGGGCGGTCTCCTTCATCTTGCCGTTGACATAATCGGCTACCTTGCGGATGTAGTCCTCTCCCTCGGCGGCCAGCAGGGTGTAGCTCAGGCCCCCCACGGTGACGGTGACGCGGTTTTGCATGGCGGTCTCCTCCCTATATTTTTATCTGAATATATATTATAACACATCACTTGGAAAAAGGGAATAAAAAATCTCCTTGACAAAGGAGATTTTCCATACTAAAATGCGTGTCATACGGGAGCGCGCGGCAGCCAGCCGTGAACTCAGGACCCGCGAGAAATCTGTTCGCCCTGAGGCTTGAGCGGTCTCAGGGCGGTTACTTTTTCTTGAAAGAGAAAGTAACCAAAAAGAACTGTAATGGAAGGGCGCACCGCGCCTTCACCGCCGGGCAGGAGCGGCGGCAAATCCAAAAAGGAGTGCTTTTCATGAAAAACACCGACAAGACCATGGAGACCATCGTCAACCTGTGCAAGGGCCGGGGCTTTATCTTCGCCGGTTCCGAAATCTACGGCGGCCTGGCCAACACCTGGGACTACGGCCCCCTGGGCGTGGAGCTGAAAAACAACGTGAAGAAGGCCTGGTGGAAGAAGTTCGTCCAGGAAAACCCCTACAACGTGGGGCTGGACGCCGCCATCCTGATGAACCCCCAGGTTTGGGTGGCCTCCGGCCATGTAGGCGGTTTCTCCGATCCCCTGATGGACTGCAAGGAGTGCCATGAGCGGTTCCGGGCCGACAAGGTCATCGAGGACTGGTGCCAGGAGAACAACTTCGACCTGGGCCACAGCGTGGACGCCATGAGCCAGGCCCAGATGAAGGACTTCATCGAGGAGCATCAGATCCCCTGTCCCACTTGCGGCAAGCACAACTGGACGGACATCCGCCAGTTCAACCTGATGTTCAAGACCTTCCAGGGGGTCACCGAGGACGCCAAAAACACCGTGTATCTGCGGCCGGAGACCGCCCAAGGCATCTTCGTCAACTTCCAGAACGTCCAGCGCACCACCCGCCGCAAGCTGCCCTTCGGCGTGTGCCAGGTGGGCAAGTCCTTCCGCAACGAGATCACCCCGGGCAACTTCACCTTCCGCACCCGGGAGTTCGAGCAGATGGAGCTGGAGTTCTTCTGCACCCCCGGCACCGAGCTGGACTGGTTCGCCTACTGGAAGGACTTCTGCCACAAGTGGCTGCTGGACCTGGGCATGAGGGACGAGAACCTGCGCCTGCGGGACCACGAGCCCGAGGAGCTGTCCCACTACTCCAACGCCACCACCGACTTTGAGTTCGTCTTCCCCTTCGGCTGGGGCGAGCTGTGGGGGGTGGCCTCCCGCACCAACTTCGACCTGACCGCTCACCAGAACACCTCCGGCAAGGATCAGACCTATTACGACCAGGAGAAGAACGAGCACTATATCCCCTACGTCATCGAGCCCTCTCTGGGCGCCGACCGGGTGACCCTGGCCTTCCTGGTGGACGCCTACGACGAGGAGGTCGTGGGCCAGGACAAGAGCGGCAAGGACGACGTGCGCGTGGTGCTGCGGCTCCACCCCGCCCTGGCCCCCTTCAAGTGCGCCGTGCTGCCCCTGAGCAAGAAGCTGGCGGACAAGGGCCGGGAGGTCCAGGCCATGCTCTCCAAGTATTTCATGGTGGACTACGATGACGCCGGCTCCATCGGCAAGCGCTATCGCCGGCAGGACGAGATCGGCACCCCCTACTGCGTCACCGTGGACTTCGACACCGTGGGCGACGCCGACAAGGCCGGGGACAACGCCGTCACCATCCGGGACCGGGACACCATGGAGCAGGTCCGGGTGTCCATCGACCAGTTGAAGGCTTGGCTGGACGAGAAGCTGGACTACTGATCTTTGCCGTGGCGGATTCCCGTCCGCCGCCGGAAGGAGGTATGCCGTTATGAAACACTTGATCGCGGCCCAGGACCGGGTGACGCCGCCCATGCCCTGGCGATGGGCTCTGACCGTTGTCCTCTCCCTGCTGGCCGGGCTCGGCTGGGCCATGCTTGCGCGGCTTGTGGACACCCAGTCCATCCGGTGGACCCTTGGCAGCTTTCGCCTGCCCCAGATGTGGCTGACGGGCCTCTTCCTGGGCCTGCCCGTGCTGGCGCTCACTCTGCTGACACACAGTATGTTCGCGGGAAATATCATCATCGGCGCGCCGGTGATGGTGATCTCCTTTGTCAACTACTATAAAGTGCTTATTACCACGGTTCCCCTCAGTGTGGGGGATTTTTCCCTGATCGGACAGGCCCTCCATATCGCCGAGCTCAACAGTCAGGCACTCACCCTCAGCGGGATCAGCATTTTGGCCATTCTGGCCGCGGTGCTCTGGCTGTTGATCACGCTGTTCCTCTCCCGGCCCCTTCGGCTGAAATGGGGTTGGAGCGCCCTCGCCTGCGCCGTTCCTGTGGCGGCCTTTGCCCTGATCTTCTGCGTCTTCGCGGACCGGCTGGTCTTTATCCCGCTGGGGATGGGTCTTGCCGATGCCCATCCACAATGGGTGGTCAACCAGGCATGTCAGGTCCCGCTGGGGCTTTGGCGCTCCCTGTTTGCGCAGGCCACTCACGATATGGGGCCGGACTATTCCCAGGCCCGGATGGAAGAAGTCGTGACCAAGGCCCGGGAGCTGACCGGGGGAATGGAGTCTTCGGACAGCGGCGTGCGCCCCAATATCATCCTCATTCTCTCCGAGTCCTTCTTCGACGTGGCCTCTTTGGACGGCGTGACCTTTGCGGAGGATCCGGTGGCGGATTTCCGCGCCCTGAAAGAGGAATCTGTCTCCGGACCGTTTTATACCCGCAGCCTGGGCTATGGCACCTGTAACGTGGAGCTGGAGATCCTCACCGGGATGAATACCAATCTGCTGGCCGGGGAGGACCTTTACAGCTTTACCCCGGATGTGTTCACCCGGCTGCCCACCTTGCCCTCCCTGCTGAGGGAAAACGGGTACTATACCGCGTCCCTTCATACCTTTAACGACAGCATCTACCACCGCACCCCTATCTTCAGCAGGCTGGGCTTTGATGACATCTATTTTTCCTCCGACTTTGCTGACTTTTATCAGCCTGCCGCCCAAGCGGACGACTATTGGGCCTATATGAACAGCCGCCTCTCCGGCGGACTATACTCAGACGACCTGCTGTCTGATCTGCTGATCTCCCTCTACGAAAAGCACGTCGAGGACGGGCCGATGTTCCTGTACGGCATCTCCATGGAAAATCACTCCACCTATGTGGACAAATATACCCAGGAGGAGCTCACTGTGTCCCCACAGTCCGCCCTTACAGGCGAGGCCGCCAATGACCTGCTCAACCTCTCCCAGGGTATCCACAACGCCAGCGCGGCTCTGGGGAAACTGGTGGACTACTTCCGCACGGTGGACGAGCCCACGATCATCGTTTTCTTCGGCGACCACCTCCCGGGGCTGGGTTTGGCCGGAGGGGGCACCGTCTACTCTGAGTTGGGCATGGTACCCGAGGACACCAGCACGTGGTCTGTTGAGCAGTTTGCTCGGCTCCACTCCACCGAATATCTGATTTGGTCTAACGAACCCGACCTGCTCCCCGCCGAACCGGGCGCCACAGTGGAAACCAGCTGTAACTATCTGGGCGCCAACATTCTGAAGCTGTCCGGGGTGGATTTGCCCCTCTATTGGCAGTTGGTGGCGCGGCTGGCCGAGGACCGGGTCATTGACAGCGAGTATCTTCACCGAGGCACAGATGGGCAAAGCGCCTTCCAGATGCCTGCTGAGGGCCCTGGCATCGAAGGACTAAAGCTGCTGAGCGAATTGCTCGGCGATGCCATATACGGCAAACAGTATGTGACAGATTATCTGAGTTAAGCGGATTTGCCATGAAACGTGTGTTGAGTGTTTGGCTGTTTCAGCGCCGCCCGCCGGAAGATGCCTCTGCCGGAAAGAAAACCGCTTTCTGGCTGTGGAACGCCCTGTTGCTGGCGGGGACGGCGATCGCGCTGGGGCTGGTTTCCCTGGCCCTGGCCGCCGGCAGAAGCTACGGCTGGGAGATCTTCCGGGATTATTTCGCCCATCCGGTGCTGGTCGTGCTGAATCTCCTGCCGCCGCTGGTGTTCAGTGCCCTGCTGTACGGGCTGCTGGGCCGGGCCTGGCTGGCCTACGCCATCACAGCCCTGCCGGTGCTGGCGCTGGCCTTTGCCAACTATTACAAGCTGGCCTTCCGGGATGACCCTGTCGTCGCCGCCGACCTGGCCCTGGTGGCCGAGGCGGGGAAAATGGCGGAACGATATCAGCTGTTTATATCCGCCGCACTGGCCGCCGTGCTGGCAGCGGCAGTCCTCAGCGCGGTCCTGTTGGCCCTGCTTGCCAGAGGGCGGCCCCACTGGCTGGGGCGGACGATCACCGCTGTGGCGGCGGCCATGACCGCGGCGGCGCTGATCCCCGTCTACGCCAGTACCGAGATCTACAGTCAGAACGCCGCCTATGAGCACCTCAACCGATGGTCAGCCACCCAGCAGCATATCGCTCGGGGGCTCATGTATCCCTTCCTCCACAGCGTTCCGGACGCCATTCCCCATCCGCCGGAAGGCTATTCAGAGCGTGAAGCGGGGGAGCTGCTGTCCCGGTATGAGGACGCGGGCATCCCGGAGGAGAAAAAGGTCAATATCGTGGGGGTCATGCTGGAGGCCTTCACCGATTTCTCTGATTTTGTGGGGATCGAGTTCCGGCAGGACGTGTACGCCGGCCTCCACGCGCTGGAGGCGGAGAGTTATTCCGGCACCCTGCTGACCAACATCTTCGCCGGGGGCACCGTCGATACCGAGCGGGGCTTCCTCACCGGCGATCCCTCCGGGGAATACGATTACCGCGGCGACACTTCCTCCTATGTGCGGTATCTGAAAAGCCAAGGCTATCAGACCTCCGGTGACCATCCCTGTTTCCAATGGTTCTATAACCGGGAAAATGTCAACAGCTACCTGGGGTTCGACAGTTACCGGTTCGTAGAAAACTTTTATACGCAGTTTACAGACGGGAACGTGGCTACGGATGACATCTTCTTTCGGGAATTGACCGCCTCCATTTTCAAGCAGATGGAAGCGGACGCGCCGCTGTTCTCCTTTTCGGTTTCTTATCAGGGCCACGGACCCTATGACAGCGACCGCTATTGGTGGGGCGGGCCGGACAAGTATATTTTCAACTACGAGCTGGACGAAGGTTCCCGGAATATCTTAGGCAACTATCTCGGCTCGGTGTTCGACACGCAGAAGCAGTTGACTAAAATGGTGGATGCGTTCCGGGCCCGCGATGAGCCCATCGTGCTGGTGGTATTTGGCGACCACAAGCCCTGGCTGGGCGACGGCAATTCCGTCTACACCGCGCTGGGGGTCGATTTGTCCCAGTCCACCGACGAGAGCATCTACAACTACTGGTCCACTCCGTATCTGATCTGGGCCAATGACGCGGCCGAGGAAGTCATCGGGCACGAGCTTGTGGGCGAGGGACCCACTGTCTCCCCCTGCTTTTTGATGGACGTGCTGTTTGAGCAGCTCGGCTGGACGGGCGACGCCTATATGCAGGCCGCCCGCGTCTGCCGGGAGGAACTGCCTGTCGTGCAGACCTCCGGGCTCTATCTCACTGCCGACGGAGCTCTGATCCACGAGCTGGACGATGAGCAAATGGCGCTGGTCCGGCAGCTGGAGCAGCTGGCCTACTACAGAAGGCATCACTTCCAATATTGAGCGTCGCGGTCTCCCGTCGGCAAGACGGGAGACCGCGATTTTTTCAGCGCCGCCTTTTTTCAGCGCCGCCACAAAAAAATGTTGACAACCGCCCCAAAACAGGATATACTAACACTCGCCCCTGTTTAGGGCGGCACTATGGCGGCGTAGCTCAGTTGGCTAGAGCACTCGGTTCATACCCGAGTTGTCACCGGTTCGAATCCAGTCGCCGCTACCATCCCGGAGAAGCGGCGAGGGGCCGCTTCTCCGGGACCATCCCCCTGGCACCGCCCGCTTCGGGCACAACGGCCCGGTGGTCAAGCGGCTAAGACACCGCCCTTTCACGGCGGTAACACGGGTTCGATTCCCGTCCGGGTCACCAATACGGAGGCTTAGCTCAGCCGGTAGAGCGCTTGCTTCACACGCAAGAGGTCACAGATTCGAGTTCTGTAGTCTCCACCATCCTGAAACCCCTTGAACCGCAACGGTTTGAGGGGTTTTTTCTATATTTTTTCGTCCGATTTTTGACCCCTTTATTTCCCATATTTTAGGATAATTTCGGGCCATTTCGGGGCTCATTGTTGCAAATCTGTTGCAAATTTTTGACCCCTTGCGTCACATTACTGCCCGCATAGCTGCCCTCACTTTCTCCGCTGTCTTCCCCTCACGGGTGCGGCGGTCATAATGGGTGTATACCCGGAGCGTCATGTCCACAGAACTGTGACCCACCAGGTATTGAATCTCCTTGATGTCCAGCCCTGCCTCAAAAAGGCGGGTGACATAGGTGTGCCGAAGAATGTGTGCCGTCACATGGGTCTCAGGCAACTCCCGCTCCACAAGGTTCCACATACTCTTGTATGCGGACTGAGTGAGCGGCTTCCCATTTTTCATGGCCAGCACAAATTTGGAACGGCTTCGCTGTTTGTACTTTGTCAGCCATCCCTCAAGATCATCGGTCAGAGGCAGATCCCGCCTGCCTGCGCTGGTCTTGAGGGCGTCCTGGATTGTGGTAGCGCCTTTGCCCAGGATCGCATTGTGCCTGACGTGAATGAGCCGCTGGGAAAAATCGATGTCCTCCCACATGAGTCCTAAGACCTCACCCCGGCGCATTCCCGTTTGAAGGGCGATGAGCAGAAAGGTGTGAGCACGTGGGTTATTCACCCTTTCTATCAGAAGACGGCCCTCCTCAGGCGTCAGAGCCGCCTTCTCGGCGGTTTTTTTGCCGCCTGGCTTCAGCATACTGCTCACCGGGGACTTGGCGACCAGACCGTTTTCCTGAGCCGCCTTGAAGATACTGCGAAGATGGATCAGCACCTTGGATTGCAGGGAATTGCTCTTGCCGGACAGGGAAGCCATGATGGCCTGGATGTGCATAGGTGTGATGTCCCGCAGACGGTAGCCTCCGATAAAGGGCAAAATGTGCTGGTTCAGAACATACATGATGGTGGTGAGACTGTTCTCCCGCAGGCTGGGCTTTTTGTAGAGGTCGAACCACATCTGAGCGAAGTGTCCGAAGGTCTCCTCGCTGCAAATATCCACGCCGGAATTGACGAGGATCTGTGCCTTCAGCACCTTTTCATTCAGCTCAGCCTTTGTCTTGGCCCGGATGTATTTCCGGGTGCCATCCGGGATCTGGATGGTCTTGGTCAAATAATTGTACTTCTTTTTATTCTTTGTCTGTGCCATACGGCGCTCTCCTTTCAATAGCGCCTTGCGATACAGCACTTAAATTATACTTGGGCCGCAAACAAATCGCAAGGTGCCAAAAAGGAATAATTCTATTTCCCTTTGCCCCTGAACCGAGCTATTTGATTTTCCATACTTTCTCAGGTTTTGCTTTTGCAGGCGTCAAAGCCGCCCCCGCAAGGTACTCTTCCAGCGCCTCCACGGTAACGAGGTATTTCCGCCCCACGCGGGCACACGGAACCGCTCCTGTGCAGACAAGCCTGCGGATGGCTGTTTCAGTCAGACATGTGTGAGGGTCTGATTCTCGGAAAAAAGATGCCGCTTCACGAATCGTTCTCGTTCGTACCATGGTAATACCTCCACATAAAACAGCAGACGAATTGTTCCACCGCTGAAATTAGGCGAGGGCGTCCCCCAAAATGGAGGACACCCTCGTCTTTTTACAGCCTAATCATACCATGTGGGTGTATGCCTTTTCAATCCACGTTTTACGACCAAATTGTGCCCTTATACTGCCCATCATGTGTACGCGATGTCTTTTAGTTGCCCACCACCTCCGTAAAACCATACATCTCAGCAAGCTGTTCCACCGCGCGACCTCTGATTTTATGTACCGTTCGCACAGCGACACTCAGTTCATACGCAACCTCTTCCGCCGAGCGGCCCTCAAAATAAATGAGTTGGATCACATCCCTCTCACGGGAATTCAAGAGAGAGACATAGAATTTGAGCCTTTCCTGCGTCTGCACCAGCTTATCCAGCTTCACAGCAATCACATGGACGTTTTCAGCATTTGTGGATTCCACCTGCTTTTGATATTCCATGGCAATTCGGGCGGTTTTATCAACGTCAACTCCGCCGCTTTTTCCCAGGTGTTCGCCATGGGCAAAGCTCATGGATTCAATCATATCGTCCGGTGTGATGCGCATAGGATGTTCAAGCTCGTAGCGAAGGAGCGCCATCTGACGCTCACGGTCATGATATGTTTGCAGCAACCTGATAACATCAGTTTTCTTGTCCGTATTCATATTATTCCCTTCTCATCAAGTTATTTAGTGTAAAAACTTGATGTGGAGGGGAGGGGCACGGGCACGAGGCTGTACATTCCAGTATAATAAACAGCGGCACAGACCGCGCAGAAGCGCATTCCGGGCCGCACAGGGATATTTACTATGGGAAAGAGGTGCCTTATAGTAGCTCGGACTTCTATATATTACTTTCTTTCTCTGCTTCTCCAGGCAGAAGTCGCACCATGAGTAGACCGCCATCGAGCGCAAGCCTCCCCCACAACAGGACAACGGGAGGGCAGACGATCACTCAGCCGGGTCGATTCATGGTACTACCTTCCCAACCTTTAGAGCGATTGCACTATAGCACAGCAATCTGGAAAAAATTGTCGAAAAGGAATTATACATAGTCTTATTTCTCAAAATTTGTTATGTTTTGTAAGAAAACAGCAGGAATTTGCGAGGATTTTTTGTGAATTCTTGCCGCCTTGCATGAAATAGAGTCGAATGAAATGCCGTATATCTGATCACATAAAACTCGTCACGCAAAGTGTTTGTATTGAGAGTTCCAAATCGTTCCTTTTCAGGCGTGATTTAAGCCGGACGAGCAATTCCTCCTGCTCCTCATTAAGGAGGGGCCAATGAAGGTAATAGCCGTCAATCACCTTAACTCCGTCACTATAACGACCGCGGACAGGCAAAAGCCCGTTTTTACAAACTTGTTTACAGACTGATGATCCGCTATCCTAAGACCGTCACCAGACGAAAAAACTTAGGAGGAATCAGTATGAAAACCAACAACAAGTCCAGACTCATCCCCTTTCTCTGCGGCGTTCTGGTCATGGCCGTCCTGATGACCGGCGTCCTGTCCCTGCCCGCGCTGGCATCCACCGGCAGCCGCACCCTCACCGTAAGTCCCATCAATGTGCTGGTCAACGGCGAGGTGTTCCGGCCCAAGGATGTCAACGGCAACGAGGTCCTCGTATTTGTCTATAACGGCACCACCTATGCGCCGCTTCGGGCGCTGGCCGAGGCCTATGGCCTGGAGGTCAACTACGATTCGGCCCGCAATATGGCCATTGTCAACGGTTCCGTGAAGGGCGAGCCGTCCACCCTCGCCCCAGCTGCCCCTTTTAGTACGGTCTCTTATGAGGAGTTCGCAAGCCAGTGGACAGTCAAGGAGAAGCCCGTCACCAACTATGGCAGTGAAAAGATCTTTACCGTCAAGTACAGCGGCCCACTCTCCATGGCGGACTTCAAAACCTGGTGGAAGACCATTAGCGCTGACACTATCAAGACCTACGCAGAGCGGCTGGCCGCGGAAACACAGTGCGATTTTGCCCCCGGCTATGAGGTGACCGCCTATTTTACCTTTGGCCAGTACAACCTTGGCACCGCGTTTGCGATGGGCGGCTACCAGTTCAGCAACTTTGATGCCGCCGGCGTCTGGATCAAGTGAGAAGAAACGAAGAAGGCCCCCGGTTGGTGTAAAACCAGCCGGGGGCCTGCCTCATAATTCAGCCCGCCTTGGCGCGCTGCCGCTTTTGTTTCCAGAGTTCCAGCAATCGAATGATGACCCCTTCCATCTGGCGGGGTGTGGAAGAGCGCGGGAAAAACCTGCGCAGCACATCCCATGTCAGAGTCACCTTGATGGGGTCCGGCTTTTTCCGCTCCATCATCACATCCAGCACGGTGTCCTCGTTGAGCAAACGCGCCGCGCTGAGTTTTCGGAGACGCATGGCCTGGGACCGCGACGGTCTGGCCTGCTCACTTTCAATGGTTTCCACCAAGAGATTTTGTTCTGCCTTGGTGAGGTAGGACAACTCTACGGCGACAGTAAGTCCTATGGCCTCCTGGTCCACAAGATCCAGCAGCGGCGGGACCAATTCAGTGAGACGGATGTAGCGCTGGACTTGGGTTTTACTCGCACCAGCATCTGTTGCAACTTGCTCGACCGACCAAATTGACTTCTGCCCAACTTGGGCAGAAGTTAAATCGCTGCGCGCACCCTGCCGCTTGATGGCCTCCAGCTTCATACGATAGGCCCAAGCCCTCTCGCTGGGAAGGATACTGTCCCTCTGGAGATTGCTGTCCACGACAAGAATAATGGCGGTGTTGTCGTCCATCTCCCGGATAATTGCGGGGACGGTATCCAGGCCGGCCAGTTCACTGGCCCGCGCCCTGCGGTGGCCTGACACGATCTCATATCCCCCGCCCTCCATGGGGCGAAGGATCACCGGGGTCAGTACCCCGTGGCCCCTGACGCTCTCCGCGGTCTCTCGCATGGAGGCGTCGTCCCGCACCGCAAAAGGATGATCGTGAAATGGGTGCATCTGCTCCAGCGGGATGCGTACTACCGTCTCTACCGGGGTCAGAGCTTTTTTCGCGGCCATAGTCACGCCGCCCGCTGAGCGCGGATGCTCCTGGACCGGGCCTGGAGCTCAGACGCCAGCAGCTTCAGCGTGGCGAACTCATCATCCAGGCCGTCCAGCTCACGGCGCAGGATCTCCTCATAGTGCCGCTTCTTCTGCTCCAGTCCCTGGACCTTCAGCACCCATCGCTCCATGATAGACGGGCTTTGGCTGCCAGACTTGATAAAGTAGTCGCACCTCTCCTGGCAGTCCGCGATCTCCTTTTTCACGGCGGTATAGAACTCCTCGGTCATCTTGGAGCGCTGCTTCTCATCGTCGATGATGTAAAAACTGTTCACAGTCAGCGGCGTCTGATTGAGGTTGATCTCACTGAGCAGTTCGATAAACGCCTCGAACCGGCCCACCTGATCCATGTGCGTCCTGGGCACAAAGTACATATGCCCACAGATACTCAGCTTGGTTGCCTCCAAGCTCCGCAGGAAGTTGGTGCAGATGGTCTCCACCTGCTTGCGGTTGGCGCACCGCTGGTAGAGCTCGAACAGTTCCTCCGCCCGCCGGCAGCAGCCCTGTACGTCGATGGCGTCGTCGGGCATCAGGTTGTCGCAACGGAAGGCGCCGTCCTCCTTGTCGTAGCTGATGTTGGCCAGCTTCTCATAGCGGTTGGTCTGCCGGTTCAGGGTCTCCTTCACCAGCTCCCGGGACAGGATCCTTCCCGTCCGCTTGTTGTCCCGGCAATAGGCCAAATAGATATTGGTCTCGCCATGAGCCGTCACAGGGACGCGCTCTTTGATGTCGCCGGTGGCGGAGCGAAAGGCATCCGCCACAGACAGCCGGCCGCTGACAGTATAGGGCATCCCGTGTTCCTCACAGAGATCGGCCAGCTTTTCTTTGTCCACCAGGAGATTGCCCAGGGAGAAATACAGGAATTTTCCCAGCATATGCTCCGCGCTGCCCTGGGCCGTTCCGATGAAGTCGTTCATGTTCAACATAGTCCCCATTTTCTTCCTCTCCTTTATGTATGGATGGAATACCGCGCTGTGTTCAGATTCTCCCGGCCGTGCAGGATCACGCCTCCGGTGATCCCCCGCGCCTCGCCGCAGAACTCGGTAAAGCCGAAGCTGTACGGCTCAAAATCGTCGTAAAAGACGATTTGGTCGGCGCCGGGCCACTTGAAATTGTCCCGCAGGAACCGGACCAGCTTTCGGCGCACCGGCTTGACCGACAGGGCCGCGTGAAGATTGTTCCTGGATTTGAAAACAAATCTCGGCCATTGTCTTTTTTCCTCAGACAGCGCCCGCCACTCGGTGGGGGCGCCGGGTTCATCGCGCCGCGCCACAGCGTCCATCAGGGAGCCGTAGGGCAGGATAACGTGCTCATACCTGCCGTTCAGCCGGTCCCCATCCCGGCACAGCCAAGAAAAATGGATACTCAGGCGGTCGTTCCGTCTGTCCAACCACATGGTAGCAAAGGAATTCACATCGGAGACCACCAGTTCCGGATTTGAGGCCAACTGCCTCAGTTGAAAAATAGGCACATAGAACGAACCGGACGATCTCCACTGCTTTGAAAAGGTCTGAAACTCGACGCCTTTATCTGAGAGACATGCTTTTACCATGATTCTGTCATCCACTTGCTCTCCTCCTTGTTACATAGAGCTCACCCGACTGAGGAAGTAGTCGTCCACTCCCTTGTAGGCCGGGTCCCATGTATATTTTGAGTATTTTATGCCGGGTATCTTCGCAACCTCCCTACGCATGGCCAGCACGGCGCTCCTTACCTGGGGATTGGTCATCTGATCCATGTCCATGGCCTCCACCACCTGGGTCACGCCCAGTCCGGTCAGCGTCTCCCGCAGCCCGTTCAGGGCGTTGACGCCGCCGATACAGACGAACAGCGCATCCTTTGCGAGAAAGCTTGCCACGTCGCCTTTCAACGGCCCCTCCGTGAGAAAGGCCCGCTTCTGTGTAACGTCGCCGGTGATGTGGACCCAGGAATAGCTCCGGGTGCCATTGGGTAGGTCCCGGCTGGACAGCCAGCGGTATTTCCGATTGGATCCACCGTCGTCCAGCCGTATCTTCAGCCCCTGAATCAGCCCGTCCTTATTTCGGACAGGGATCAGGAAACCGTTTGGTCCGGACAGGGTCCAGTCGTCATACCAAGTGCGAAAGCCGGGCAGACCCAGCAGTTCATGGCCGAGAGAGCGCAGGAGGGAGGCAGCCAGTCTCCTCCCCCGCGCCGTTTCCGGCATGCTTTTATATTGGTTGCGGTCGATACGCGCGTCGGACAGGCCCCGCTCATGGAGATTGTCCCGGTGCCTGTCCAGAAGGGTCAGGTGCTCCAGCAGATCGGAATAGGCGGCGTGCCGCTCCGCCAATGGAAGCGGCTGCCGTTCTGTGTTTTGGGGAACCGGCTGTTTCGGCAGAGGGATGACCTTATCGCCGTTCGTCAGTTCCCGGTACGCCTCTTTATTTGTCACTCCGTTGAGCCGGGCGTACAGCGTGACGCTGTTGCCGTGGGCTCCACAGAGATTGCACCGATACTGATCAGTTGTGGTGTTGAGGCTCATATGGAATTTGCCCCTGCCGTGGTCGCCGCAGAAGGGGCAGCTTGCCTCGACCTCGGTACGCCTCAGCGTCCGATGGTCGAGGACAAGCCCGCACCGCCTGGCCGTCTCCACGATAGGTATTTTCTCAAAGACCAAGGGTGCGCCCCCTTCCGTTCTCTTATGCCGCTTTCTGTTCCGCCGCCTGGATGGGCCTGACGGGCCGGACCTGGAGCGGCGTCTTGCTGACGCACTTCGCCAGAATGATCTGCCCGGTGGAGCGGACGTTGTTCAGGTCATCCACAGATTCCATGTTATCCACGAACACGGGATAGCGGCGGCCGGTGAGCCGCTTCATCAGTTCGGACACCTCCATCCCCGCCCGGATCTTCTCGGACAGGGAGAGCCGGTCATAGCGCCGGCCGTTGTAGGTGAACTTGAACACGTCCTTCAGCTCGCCGGTGGTCTTTACCACGTCGTACAGGGAGATCTCCACCCGGTTCATCTTCAGCGGCGCGAAGGTCAGTTCGGCCCGCTTGCTGAGGTAGACCACCGCGCTGGCGATCTTCCGCTTCAGCGTTCCGATCCGCTCCTGGGCTTCGCCGATCCGGGCGTCAAAGTCGGGCGCGGCCTGGCTGGCCATAGACTGGAGGGCGGACTGTTCCGCCTTACACCTGGTCAGTTCCTCCCGGCACTCTCTCAGCCGGTCATATTCCGTTATCTTCAGTCTGCCGTACTCCAGTTCGGCGGTCAGCGCCTGCATCTCCGCCTGTATCTGCTCCGCCTGCCCGGCCTCCTTAGCTTCAGCGCATTCCTTTTCCAGCTCGGCGGCCTCAGCCTCCCACTTGGAGAGGTCGTCCGCCTTGAACTGTTCAAAGGTCCCGGCGCTTTTTTGATCCAGCTCCTTCAATTCCTGAAGTTTGGCCCGTTGTTCCTTCCCAGCGGTCAGGATCTCGGCGATGCCCTTTTTGAGACAGCTCTGTACCTCAGGCAGCGTTTCGTCGGTCACAGGCCGGCGGCAGGTGGGGCACACCATCCCGGGGGCAAAGCTCCGATAGGTGGTCACTTCCTCGTTATACCGCTTGGCCAGTTCAGTGACCGCGGCCTTCAGCACGGCCGTCATCTCGGCGTAGGGAGACTGATACTGATCCTCCCGGCGCCGGTCGATCTTTTCCCGTAGGGCGCGGAGCTTTTCCTGTGCCTGTACTGCCTCGGCCCGCCCATCCTGGAGGGCCTCGCTGTAACGATTGCTCAGCTCTACCAGACGGTCCTCCAGCTCTTTGGTGTCGATACCGTCATACTGCCGGGCCTCCAGGGACTTGATCTCGGCGTCCAGATCGGCAATGCGCCGCTCCAGTTCGCCTTTGGCCCTGTCGTGCTCCTGGCCTTGGGTTGCGGCCAGATCCTTCTGGCCGTTCCAGTAGATGATCTGCTCCTCCAGCTCCCGAATCTCCGCGCGAAGGTTTTTCAGATAGACGTCCGGGGACAGGATCTCCTCATTCTTCAGGGCAAGCTGAAGTTCTGGGGAAAGTTGCTCCAAAACCCGCTCATGGGAGACCGCGGGCAGATACCGTTCCAAAAGGTTCTTCCCGCTGTCGCCCAGTTCCTCGATAAAGTAGAGCGGATTGAGGATGGACAGGAACACATCCCGCTCCCCGAACATCTCCCACAGATCCGTTTGCCGAACCATATAGCCGTCGTAGGTGATGGTCATGCGGTCCCGCTGCCGGGTACGGGTCAGCTCATGAGGCGCTCCGTCCCCGTCCACAAAGCGCAGACTGATAAACAGCTCCGGGCTCTCCTCATTGTGGAGGCGGTCGATCCCGCGCTCTCCGAAGAAGGGAAGCCCTGTCACCGCGAAAGCGATGGCGTCCGCGATGCTGGACTTGCCCTGGCCGTTGCCGCCGGTGATCACCGTGGGGTCCCCAAAGGTGAACTCCGCCGGCTCCCGGTAGGACTTGAAGCCGGAGATGGTCATGCCGGTGATTTGGAATCGTTCGATTTTTCTCATGCTGCCTCCTTTTCTAAGCGGCCTTTTCCTGCTCGACCACCTGGAACTTTTCCAGGACATAGAACTTCACCGTGTCCTGCTGTTTGAGGGTGAGCCGGGTGCCGGTCAGCAGCGTGTCCGGCTTCAGCTCCGGGTGAGGGCCGCGCACAAAGGCCTTGATGGACTTTTCACCGTCCGGGGTGACCAGGCTGACCATAGTATTGGTACTCTTCATGCCCTTCTGCTCTTTGGCCGCTGCCACCCTGTACTCGTACGCCGGCGGAGTTTCCTGCCCCTTCACAGGAAGGCGGCGGATCTTTCCACCTGGCGCGGGTTGATCTTTTTTTCCGCCGGACTGATTTTCGGCTCCTTGCTTTTTCTCCGCCTCGCCGGTCTGCCGCGGGGTGAGCTGGGACTGGACGCCGCCAGGCTTGGCCGGGGTGAGCCCCAGCTTCTCCAGCGTGTCCAGATAGGCTTTATCCAGCTTGGCCCGTCCGCTGGGCCTGATCACATAGCTGTTTCCTTTCTGCTCCACGTCCACAAAGACAGTGTCCATGCTGTACAATACCCGGCCGATGCCCCACTGGACAGCGGCCCGCTTCATGGAGTCGGACAGGCCGCCCTTCACAGGCTCGATGTCCGAATCCTCGGCGCCGTCCCACTTGGTGATCCAGTCGCGGCCCTCGAACCAGATGGAGATGCCGCACAACTGGGCGTCCTTGGTCTTGGTCCCGTGCCAGGGGCGGTACTCGTTTCGCCAGTTCTCCGGCCCGACCACCTCATCAAGGCGGGATTGAATGGCCCGGTTGGTCACATAGGGGACAGCGATGCCCCACAGCTTTTCTTTGTTGACCTGTTGCAGCCGCCACTCCAGATCCTCCGGGGCGAAGGGCATGACCAGCGCGGCCTGGATCTCTCTGGGTCCCATTTGTTCCATTTGCTCAACTCCTGTTCATAAAATCTTTGAGCGTTAGTCCGCTCTCCACCAGCACATCCGTGTAGTACGCCGCCGGCTCCCGGTCCTTCATCAGCTCCAACAGATCCCGGTACTCGGCTTTCATACGGTTGTTGTCCGCCGAATAGTGGTCGTTGTTGTTGGGCAGACGCAGGATGAAGGCCGTCAGCGTGTGCAGCCTGGTCGGGTCTTTATAGACCGGCAGGGCGTTGTTCCCCAGACAGATGAGATCACCGCCGCCCACATTGGAAAATGGATAACGGTACAGCGGGGTGTCCGGCGTCAGCCGTTCATCCTTCACCACGCAGAGGGCAGTCAGCGCCACCTTCTGCTCCCGGGGCAGGTATTGGATGCCAAACACCAATCGCGGCAGCGGGAAGTGGGGATATTCGGTGTCCATGTAGGTGATGTCCGCATACAGCTCTGGATAGCGGATAAAGTACCAGGTGTGGTTTTGGTTCAGTGTGGCCGCGATACAGCCAAGGGGCAGCAGTCCCGTAGGGTGTACCTCATTGATCTGACGACTGTCCAGAATGCTGGAAAATAGCTGCTCCTCACTGACAGTCTTTCGGGCGATCACGCCGTTGATCTTTTTTTCCACCGTGACCTCAGCCTCTTCGGGCGAGACCCGGATCGTCAATTCCATTGCTATGCCGCCTCCTTTTTCACTTCCGTGACGGGCAGTTGAATGACCTTCTCCCGCTGAGAGAGGGCGTTCCGCAGCCGGGCTGTGTGAAATTGCATCGTATCGTAGGCGTCGACCAACGCTCCGGGCAATTCCTCCTCACCGCAAAACTCTTCTCCATAGAGGAATACCAGCCGTTCCCGACCCCTCTGCGGCAGGCGAAGGCCGTAATCATAAGATTCCAGACTAAAACACTCATCCAAGCCGTTATATGCGCTCTGTAATATCTGAGCCAGATTAGGGTCTTTCTCTTTCTCAACCTCACACCGGCGGCACAGTCGTGCAAACTCTGTGATTGCGGGATCGAAAAAAACAAAGGCCCCGATCTCGTCCTCACTGTTGTAATAATTGTGTACTTCTTCGAACACGCATTCCATGGCCTCCCATGTCAAAGACAGCCACTCATCGTCCAACTCGGCGTTCTCGTACCGGGCCATCAGTTTTTTCAAATGCCCGCCGTCATACAGCTGTTTGAGCATCCGCAGATTATGGATCAGGCACGGATCGATTTGATGCATGGGCCCACCTCAGCAAAAACTGCGGACGGTGCGAGCCTGGGGCTGGAGTTTCCAGGCTCGATCGGCAAGCTGCCTTAATTTCCCTTCTATGCGATCCCGTTCCTCAAAAATGTGATACAAATCATGAACATCGTCCAGGTCAAACCGCTCAAAGTCGATATTCCGAACAAGTATCTTTTCCATGTTGAGGTACGGGCGAATGATATGCTCTACCAGGTAGCTGTTGCACTGGGTAAAGGGAACGGTCTCCCGTTCCTCCGCTGCGTTCAGGTTTTGACAGAACGCCTGCAAATTGAATTTCACAGAATCTCCTCCCTGTCAGTATTCTTCCGGCAGAAGGACGGTCGTTGCCGACCGGTCCGCCTCCGTGATGATCCAGAACTTTCGTCCGTTCCTGTCCTCATAGGCCGAGAGCAGCCTGTCGCCGCTTTTTACCGCATGATCGTTCAGGCGCTTGTCCGACTCGCATAGAATGCCCCAGTCACCGCGAAGATGCCGTCCGATGGCGCGGTTGATTTCAATCCTTGACACCGCGGCCAACACGCCTGGGGTGGCAAGAAGCCGCCCGCACGGGAACTTTCCTTGGATCATTTTTGCTGCCTCCCCTCATGTCAGCGCCTTGAAGCCCTTTGGCGTCAAAACGTTGAAGATCATTTTGTTGGATATGGTCTCTTTTACCTCGCTGCCCATGTAGTTCCCGGCGGCGCTGAACTGATTCTCGCTCTCCGTTCGCTTGACCTTGACGATCCGGCCCTTGATGATGTGGGGCGTGTCACAGGGGATCAGTCCGTTGATCATCCCTGAGCCGCCCACCAATCCAATCTGGCTGATAGAGAGTGGAAGCGGAGGACGTTTTACCCCGCTGTCCAACTCGCTGCGGGCCATGAGCCGCGAAAAGCTGTCCGAGCGGCGAAGCTGCTGCTCCAGCTCCTTCTCGTTGAATCGCTCGCCCTTGAAGGTCCGCACCTCCAAAGCCTGGCCTGGCAGCGTGTACTGGCCCTCCGGCAGTTCTGTCAGCTCCGGTATTTCATCCGGGCTATATGCGCACCGCTCCAGCCATCCGGCGTCCAGAGGCTCCGTATCCCGTGGTTTGCGGACGCCGAATACCGCCGCCTGCTTGAACTTTCTGAACTCATCGCCGGTGAAACGCCAGACGGAGAGATCGTCAAAGTTGTCGCTGAGGATCCGGCAGATGTCCGGGGTCAGACGGTAGTATGGGATGACATAGATCAGCAGGCCGCCTTGGACCAGATAGGGCAGGCTCTCCACCAGAAACCGCTTCTCATGCCGCGCCCGTCCGCCGCTCTCATTGAGGACGGACAGGTAGGGCGGATTGAGGAACATCAGATGGAACGCCTCGTGGCTGATCCGGCTGTGAAAGAAGCTGCCGAAGCCCACCCGATGAAGGCGGGTCTGGGCCTCCTCTGCCCGGTATTCGTCCAGTTCCACGCCATAGGCATAACAGTTGTTGCCTTGGGCCAGTTGGCGCAGGGCCTTGCCGCAGCCGCAGCAGGGGTCCAGCAGATTGGTGGTGACCCCTTCCGGGAACCGGATGCCTTTCAGCATGAGCGCGATGTTGTCCGGGTCGGTGGGGTAATAGCCCATCCTCACGTTGTTCATCAGCCTGCCGATGACCGCGGCGTTCGCCTTGCCGCCCACCGGCAGAAGGCCGGCGAACTGCCGCAGCGCCTCATAGACCGGCTTATACCCGGTACTCATCAGGTCAAAGCGGGACAGCCCGGCGGACAGCTTTCCGGCGGTCACGGCCAGGCCTGCCTCCTCTAATTCCATGAGGAACAGGCGGGCGTCGGCCAGGGCCTTCACCAGGCAGCCCCGGATCTTCTGAAGCTCGGAATAGACATCCTTCGCCGCCGTCAGATCCTCGCGGCGGTACTTTTCGACTTTGGCCCTCCGCACTACCATCTCCTGAGCCAGCCGGACGATCTTTCCCTGCAGATCAGTCAACTGGTCTATGACGTAGAGACGTTCCTGCTCTTGTTCAGGCTGACCGTTCATGCCATTCCGCTCCATGGTCACGCGGCGGGACGGATGATCTTTCCGGTCTCCTTGTCAAACCTGGGTGCGTTCTGCTCAGGAGTGCCGGGAATGAGCCGGAGGGTGTAGCCGTTCTTCCGCGCCAGCTTGAACAGGTTCACCACGCGGTTGAGTTCCTCATCCACGGGTTCTTCCTGCTCAGGCGTTTCAACGTCACCGCTCTCCACACCGGCCTCGCGGGCGGAGCCTTTTGGGGAGGTTTTTCCGACCACCGGAATATGTTTCTCGCCTGCCACCTCAATGCTCTTGATTTTGGCGATCAGCGCGGTCAGCAGGGAGCGGAGTGCTGCCAGGAAAAGCAGCCCGAACAGGCTGTGCTTCTTGGCGGCCAGATGGATCACCTCATCGGCTTTGACCTCGTCGATTTCGCTGACGGCCACGGTAAGGCGGGGCGTCTCCACGTAGGATGCCGCCATGCAGCAGGATGCCGCGGCGCTCTCCGAGGCGAACAGTTCGGGCGTTTCCACCCGCTTGACCAGCAGGCGCCGGCAGACGACTGAGGCGGCCTCCACCTCATCCACGCGGATGTCATCGGCGGAAACTTTGCCGGCAATCACCACGCCGTGACCGGTGATGGAATTGGCCCGCACATCGTTGGTCACCCGGAGGCAGCCATCCACCACCAGATGGTCGGTGGCCAGGGACTCATAGACGACGGTTTCCCCACAGGGGATGTACATAGTTTTCATGACGCATTCTCCTATTACAATATATTTTGGTTGGAGGCACGGCAGCCAGCCGTGCCTTTTTCCATATCATTGCCAAAGCTGTTAGAATGGGAGAGTCTGGGCCTGACGTGAACCTCCAAGGACCAGTTGCGTCCGTAGAAAAGTCCGTCAGCCAGTCTCTCATTCGCAGCGTTCGATTTATGCAGGTTGAGCCGCCATCCGGGTTCTCCGGCAGGCGCGTCCGTGTCATCAAATAGATTGAATCGGCAATGATAGAAGGGCTGGTCGCCAAAGACAAATCCAAGACAGGGAGCGTTGCGTATGAACAATGTGGCAGGGATCGATATTTCCAAGGGGAAAAGTACGGTGTCCGTCCTTCGTCCATTTGGAGAGGTGGTGGCAAAACCGTTTGCAGTAGGCCACACCGGCAGTGAACTCAGGCAGTTGGCTGATTACCTGAAAAGCCTGGACGGTGAGACCCGTGTGGTCATGGAACACACCGGGCGGTACTATGAGCCCGTGGCCCAGTTCCTTCACAACGAGGGCATCTTTGTCAGCGCTGTGAATCCGAAACTCATCAAAGACTATGGCGGCAACACGCTGCGCAAGGTCAAGACAGACGCGGCAGATTCTCGAAAGATTGCCCGATACGGTCTTGACAACTGGACCGAGCTGCGGCAATATGCTTCTATGGACACGATTCGTTACCAACTGAAAACGCTGAACCGGCAGCAGGGGCTGTATACCAAAACCAAGACGATGATGAAGAACAACCTCATCGCCCTTTTGGACCAGACCTATCCCGGCGCCAACGCCCTGTTCGACAGCCCTGTCCGTGAGGATGGGACCCAGAAGTGGGTGGATTTTGCCGCGGCCTTCTGGCATGTGGAGTGTGTGCGGAGCCTGAGCCAGAATGCTTTCACGGAGCGCTACCGCAAATGGTGCAAACGTCACGGCTATAACTTCAGCAGTGGCAAAGCCATTGAACTCTACACCGGAGCGCGAGATTTGATTGCCATGCTGCCCAAGGATGCCATGACCAAGCTGCTGGTGCAGCAGGCCATCAGCTCTCTCAATGCCGTTTCCACGGCCCAGGCCCGGCTCAAGGCCGAGATGCTGACGCTGGCCTCCCAACTTCCTGAGTTCCCTGTGGTAATGGCCATGCGCGGCGTGGGTGAATCCCTCGGCCCTCAGCTCATGGCGGAGATTGGGGACGTGACCCGCTTTCCCCACAGGGGTTCTATTACAGCTTTCGCCGGTGTTGATCCCGGTGCCGACCAATCCGGCGCCCACGAGTCCCTAAGCGTGAGGACCTCCAAGAGCGGTCCGCCGGAACTGCGCAAAGCCCTGTTCCTCGTCATGGACTGCCTATTGAAAACCATGCCCCAGGATGACCCGGTATACTGTTTCATGGACAAGAAACGTGCCGAAGGAAAGCCCTACCTGGTCTACATGACCGCTGGCGCCAACAAGTTCCTGCGCATTTACTACGGAAGAGTAAAGGAGTATCTGGCCTCTTTAGAAGTCTCTGATTAACTGCTTCGCTACCTGCTTTCCAGGCCAGCACTTTGTGGTGGCCTTTTTGTTGTGCCCTTTCCCATTCCCTTTCGCCGCTGCAAATATTCTTATTTCCCTATTGACTTTTCATTTGCAGACTTTTCTTTTTGGTTTATGCCGCTTTTTCTTCACGCAGACGAACGGGACATAACAGGGCATATGCCCCGCGCGTTTCCGACTCGATCACGAAGGGAACCAATACGCCCCCGATCTTGAGCCGCACCTGTTTCTCCTCCGCAAACTGCCTCATGGCATCCTCCATGAATCGAAGATCGAACCCAAATGAGATCTCGCAGCTTCCCTCAATGGAAACTCTTGCGGAATAGCTGCCGTTGACCCCATCCATGGTGAGCAATCCGTTTGAAAATCGGACATAAGGCTTGCTTTGCGGGGCAAACTCCTTCAGATACGCCAGTTCCCGCAGGACTTCTTTCGGCTTCACAAGGATTTGGCCGCAAAACCGGCCTGGAATGGCCTGATTGGGGTCGTATACCTCGTGGAGCGTCAATTCAAAAATCAGTGATGTTACCCCATCGGATACATGACATCTGGTTCTCTGGAAACAGAATTTCACATCCGCACCGCCGAACAGCTGCAGATGCTCCAAGGCCTCCGGCGAAGCCATAAAAGGCGTCGGGATATGCAAGGTGTCGTCCGTTTCACATGCCATACGGCGTCCGTCAATGGCAAACACCGTATTCTCCCGGAATTGGACACAGGTGATATCCGGACGATGTTTAGACTGCGCCCTTTGCGTGGCATAGCGGACCCGTTTGATTCGCTCCAGAAGAGCTGCCGCGTTCGCTGTAAAGGAAGGCGTCCTCTCCACCTGGGGTATTATGGGAAAAGCTTGCGCCGGCGCGGTCCAAAAGACTCCTGTTCGGTCGCCACAGGTCATCGCCAGTTGTCCACGTTTCTCCGTCTCGGTCAGGTCAAGGGTAAGCTCGCTATTGAAATGCTTGCAGGCTTTGGTCAACTCCTTCGTCCGCTCCAGTACAAACGAAAAGTTTTCGCCGCGGGCCGGGATTTGGGTTCTCAGCCAAACTGACAAATTGGTGGCTGTAAGCGTACATACTCCGTCCTCAAATTGGATCAGCGTGCCCTCTAACTCGGGGATCTTAGAGCGTTTGATTGCTTTGCACACCTTGCTCAACGCAAGGAAAAACTCTCTCCCGTCAACTGCCGCTTTCATGCCGCTTTCCTCCTTCTTGGCTTTTGCACCGTGGGCCGCACGTTGACAGTTCTGGTGGAAAAAGTGGTCTGACGCACCGTGCTGTCCCCAAGGGCCAGAATGTTGTAGATCATATCCACCACCGCCGTGGCGGCTGTGATGTTAGCCGCGATGCTCTGTGGGGCGGACACCGACGCCTCGGCGCAGGAGAGCTCCGTGGGGAACTTGTCCGTATCCTCCAGCACATCGGGATACACGGTTCCGATCGGAGGGTAATAGCTTCTCCCGCCCCGCCGGACGCCGCACACCACCTGGCCGGTGAACTCGCCGTTGCCGCTGTCGATGTAGATCATCTCCCTGGCCCGCCGGAACACCTGATGGCACAGCTGCCGGGACCGGTTGTTGTCCACCGCCCCGATGAGCACCACCAGCTCGGTTTCGATATGGCCGTATGGGTATTCTCCGATCCTGATATCGTTTGGATTGATCAGACGGTTCAGCCGTTCTTCGGTTTCAATGAACTCCGGAACATACTCGGTCTCCATGCCGAACACAGAGGAATACCGTTCCGCCAGTACCTTGGCCTTGTTTTCCCCCAGATCGGCGGGGATGAAGTTCTGGCGTACCAGATTCTTCTCTTCAACCACATCGCCGTCGCAGATGATATAGCGAACAGGGCGATCCAGCGCGTAAAGCAGACGGTAGAGGTGGGGCGCGATATGGCCACCTGTACCCCCGGCTCCCAACTGTACGATCTTGACGGGGCGCTGCAATGAAAATCTCATGGTCAGTCCTCCACTGGGGTGAGCTTTGCCCGAAACGCGTCAAGTCCGCCCGCTCGTTTTGGACGGAAGAAACCGCTGAGCGATTCCCGTGCGGGGGTCTGCTCCACCGTCACATTGTCCCTCCATTCCCGGGGATAGGCCTCACCAAGCCCCTCGATGACTTGGGCGGGGTCCAGCTCCTGGTACACGCCGCCGCAGGACATTCGGACGGTGATCTCCGGGAAGAATCGGTCCAACTTGCCCAGCACCATATAGATCCGGGTGGCTCGCTCGTCTGTATCGTCCGTGAGGGAGAACTTGGCCGCCATCGTGTTATGGGAGTGGATGTCCGCGTAGTGCAGATACCGCTCCTCCGGCAGTTTATCATTGGTCAGGTTGGCGTCTACATGGGCGTGAGACACCGACTGTTCCGGGATGTGGACGGTGAACTCCTCCAGCTCCTTGTCCCAAAGGATATGGGCCAGCGCCTCGAAGTCGCCGTCCGTGTTCATGTAACAGCGGAAGAAGGAGATGATCTGCTGGATCAGGCTGAGAGGGATCAGCGGCAGGGCCGGGATAAACCCGGCCCTCACCGTCTGAAACTCCACCACGTTGTTTTTGGGCACGATGAATTCGCCCAGCTCCGTCTTTCTCATTTCATACACGCGGCCGTCGCCGCCGGGGATCAGGCAGATGGGCTTATCCGAGGCGCGGGCGTCCTCCACGGTGGGGAACACGCCCTTGTACGCCGCGATGCCCTTGCTCTGAGCGGTGACCCGGGGCTTCACCAGACAGTCCGGGTTCTTGTCCTTGGCCTTTTTCAGCCCATCCAGAAAGCTCTTGGACCGCTCGATCTCCTCCTTCACGCTCTGGATGGTAGTGCCCTTGGGGTCGGTGATGGTCTTGACTGTCTTGCCGTACTCCACGGACCAGCTCACTCGTTTGCCCTCGCTCAGTTCTGGGAAGTCCTCGGCCTTGGCGATGCGAAGCTCCTCGAAGGTCATGGACCCATCGCTGATGGACTCCCTGGCGCTGCCGTAGGCAAACACCGCCGGTTTCTCGAAAAGTCCCTTCTTGGCGTTCTCCTCGACCTTTTTCTCCACCGCCGCCGAAATAGGGTTCTCCACGGGAGCCACCGTGGGTGCGTTGTTCTGACTCTCCTGCTCCCGGGCAGCCTCCGACATGGCCTGCGCTGCGGTATCAGATTGGCCCTGAGCCGGGGGATCAATTTCTGCCGCCGGAGCGGCCCCGAAGGGATTGCTGTCCGTACCGGACCCGCCGCCAAAAATGGCGTCGATGTCCAGACCGTCCATGCCGGGGATTTCACTGAACATGTTGTCATTAGGGTCACTCATTGGTTTTCCTCCTCTGTTTTTCGGACAAAAAAAGACTGCGGCCGCCCGCAGGCAATCGCAGTCTTTCTATGTCCTCGTATTTTGTTCTCCAGTCGATGCGGTCTGGCAGAGGGCGCACTTATCCCCTCCTTAACGCCGTTCCTCCCTACCTTACTCCGCCCTATCTTACTCCGCCCTGGATACATCCCCAGTATAGCAACCTCAGCCCCGCCTGTATAGTTGGAGATGTTCCAACAAAAATGTGCTGAGGACGGGAAAACAGGGTATCAAAGTGCTATTGGCTTTGTACTTGTATCTGTAAGCGCAAGTAACATATCATCTTTTGGCATCCGCTACCCATCAGCAGCGGATGTTTTGCGATTTTACCACCGCCAAAAGTCTGCTCCAGCGTTCGGGTTCATGGAAATCATATTTTCCGCTGATCCGGTCAACTCCGTTTCGAGTCCCAGAGATTGAAACAAAATCCCCATCACATCGTTTACTCCACGCTGCTCGTTGGCGTTGTAGCGCAGAGCGTACTCAGGACAATTCCCCCAGATGGCGTTCATCAACGCAGGAAGGTTGACTTTGTTCTCATTCAGCCATTCGGAACGTGTTTGGAGCAGTTCAAAAACAGCTACACAAATAGCGTTCTTGGGAAAAAACTGATACCCTAAAGTCTTTTTAATACCTTGTGCCTTATCGAATATGCATTGACGGGCGTATCGGAGCGCGGTCTTAGACAGGTCAGCCTCCCAAATCGGGAAACTGACGGCAAGTGTCTCTGCGCCCTGATCCGTCTCCAGCCAATAGATCCCGTTCGCCAGCGACCGATGTCGGGTCGTATAGCCCCACGGTGTCAAAAACGGTACCGGCAGTTCCCCAAAATATTCCGGGTTCAGTTCCGCACCATAAATTGCACACTCGTGCAGGGTTTCACCTTCTGCCAAAAGAATATTATGAGCAATTTCATACCGCTTGATCTCATAATCGATTACCTTGCCCCCGGCGTTTTCCCGGCTTATTGATACAACCAGTCCCTGGCCAGTCTGCAATGGAACCCCATATCTGAAAGCATCTTTGGATAGCGGGGCATCGTCCAGTAGCAGATAGTACTCCTCAGCTGACACTCTTTCATTCGGCTGTACCACAAAGTAATACACCCCGGGGCAGATCTGTTCCGCGAACACCAGCTCGCCCAATTCACTCACATCAACGGGCAATGATTCTTCGTCCATATAGCCACTTCTCTCTTTAGACTATAATTAGTCGTCTATAACGGGATGCACAGAGATATAGTGATAAATCACTATAACATATTTTTGATAGTTAGTGAAGTATCACTAATACGAATAAGCAAAAAAATCTATCATAGTGACAAATCACTTGGAGGATTTGTCTATGAACACTCGTGAAGCGGTAGCCGCTCGTATCCTTGAACTGTGCAAAGCCCGTGGCATTACGCCAAATGGTCTGAGTAACATTGCCGCCGTACCGCAGGCTACAATCAAAAGCATTTTGAACGGAGAGAGCAATAATCCAGGGATCGTCACCATCAAAAAGCTGTGTGACGGATTCGAGATTACGTTGGGCGAATTCTTTTCTACCCCCGATTTTGATACGTTGGAGCAGGAGATACTTTGACCCGTTGCTCACTCACCATTGCATATAAAAACCCCTTCGTACCTGATACGGATATGAAGGGGTTTTTATCATATTTCACTGTTGCCGTCTATGACAGTATAGATTTTTTCAGTCGTAGCCAAGGCGTGTGTCAATCAACAGCGATGCCGCGGGCACAGATATGGGCCTCCGTCTGTGCAACTTTTTCCGTGTTGCACCCACATCTTGCGTTGTGCAGTTTTACAACGTATGTTCTATCCGTCCAATCATTCCCACTTGACGGATTAGAACGCTTGTTTTATTCTTTGGGTACGGGGGGTGATGACATGACACGAAATATCCTTCATGTGGATGCCAACTCCTTCTACGCGTCCGTGGAATGCCAGCGCCGGCCGGAACTGCGTAACAAGCCGGTGGCCGTGTGCGGGAGCCAGGAGGATCGCCACGGCATCGTTCTTACTGCCAACTATATCGCAAAACCTTATGGTGTTCGGACTGGGCAAGCCATCTGGCAGGCAAAGCAATGCTGCCCTGATTTGGTGGTGCTGCCGCCGGACATGGCTGAGTATGTCCGCATCAGCAAGTATGCCAGAGAAATTTATGAGGACTACACCGACCAGGTCGAGGCGTTCGGCCTCGATGAGTCGTGGTTGGACGTCACCGGCAGCACCGGGCTCTATGGCGACCCCATGACCATTGCCAGAGAGATCAGCAAGCGGGTCAAGTTTGAGCTGGGGATTACGGTCAGCATTGGCGTGGCCAACAACAAGATCACCGCCAAGCTGGGCAGCGATTATAAGAAGCCAGACGCCATCACCCGAATTGAGGCAGATAACTATAAGGAGATCGTCTATCCGCTGCCGGCCAAGGATCTGCTCTATGTGGGCCCGGCCACAGTTGAAAAGCTGCGGCATATGGGTATCACCACCATTGGGCGATTGGCAGAGTGCCCGGAGAGCGTCCTGACCTATAAGTTTGGCAAAATGGGCGCGGTTCTCCGGAGGTTCGCCAACGGCTGGGATCCCACGCCGGTGCGTCGGCAGGATTACGTCCGGAAGGTAAAGTCCGTAGGCAACAGCGCCACGACACCACGGGATCTGACTTGTGATGAGGATGTCCATCTCATGCTGTACCTGCTGGCGGAGAGTGTTGCGTCCCGGCTCCGGGAGCAGGGTTTTCGTTGCACGGTAGTAGAGGTATCCATGCGCGACACCAGCCTGTTTACGTTCAGCCGCCAGCAGAAATTGGAGATGCCCACAGCCTCCAGCGAAGAAATAGCCAACACGGCATTCAAGCTCTTCAAACAGAACTATAGTTGGATCAGGAACATCCGCAGCGTGGGAGTGCGTGGCTCGGACCTGGTAGATGCCTCGGCGGGCTTCCAGCTTTCCTATCTGGCCGACGGCATCCGCCGGGACAAATGGGAGCGCATCGACGCCGCTGTAGACCAGCTCCGGCAGGAATACGGATACATGAGCGTCCGGCGGGCTGTGACCTGCACTGACCCGGTGCTGGGTGCCATCAATCCCCGCGGGCACACCGTCCACCCGGTCGGCTACTTTGGAGGATAGTGGTCATGGACAGAGAGCGAACAAAACGATATGTCCCCGTTATCGTCCGCTTTGAGGCAGATGGGCGGCTGCGGCCTCAGATCATCGAGTTCGACGAGGGGCACAAATACCCAATCGACAAGATTCTGGACGTGCGCCGAGCCGCGTGCCAGACAGTGGGCGGGGTTGGAGACCGCTATACCGTGCGTGCCGCCGGGAAGGAGCGATACCTCTGGTTCGAGCGGGATCGGTGGTTTGTTATTACGACTTCGTAATAACAAACCTTATTCCGAAAAAAGAATTATTCCGACCTTAGAAAAAACCACCCTGCAATTCTCATGTTTGGCGGTTTTAGGTCGGAATAATTATTAATAAAACTTATTTAAGCCCATATAGTTTTCGAATCATTTGTTCACAAACTCAAACTTGAACTGTCACAGAAAAAGACGGTTATCACAGACATGCGTAAAACAGCGGTCACATTCCTCGGCTTTAATTTGAAGGTGTGGGAAACGGCGTATGCCCCGAATAAACCGAAGCGTGAAATGATTATGAGCTACCCAAATCCCCAAAAGCTGCAAAAGGCTATGGTCGGAATCTAATTTTGCTTTTTGATACAGACCTTTTGTATCACAGTATTGTGGGGAGTGCCAGCGGCAAAAAATGTGTGACCTTTTGCAAATGTGCCTATAAAGATGTGCCGATTTTTGAACTTTTTCTCCCCAAAGGACTGCGTTCCTTATAGAGCCGGATGTGGTCCGTGTTTTGCCGCAGACAGAAGGTGCAGGCGGAGAAGCAGCGGTTGGTCAGGTTGGCGTACAGGCCCTGGTAAATCTTAGCCTCCGTAAAACCGAAAAAACGGCGGCCGATGTTGATTATCCTGGATGGGCTGATTATAATTGACATATAGCTGATGATGTCCCTGCGTTTGGGGGCGATTGAAAAATCGGGAAAGGTGAGCGGGATGGCGAACAGAAGTGATGTTGATGGGTTCCGGGCGGCGCTTTTGGATTGCTTTGGCCTTTGGAGCAGTTGGTTTGATGGGGATCTGAATATGCTGGAGACAAACTCCGCCATTCCAAATCTGAATAAAAAACTCCTGTTGACGCCGGAGCGGGCAGAAATCATAAAGCGCCATATGGAATGCGGGTCAACTCCGCTGATCCTAGGGGCAAAGCTGGGCGTTCTTTGGTCTGTTGTAATGGGGGAGACGGAAGGACAACGGGAACTCTGCGTTTTGGGGCCGGTCTTCACCCAGCCTGTTACTCCAAGAATGGCAGAAAAGCTCATAGAATCCTATCATCTGTCCTTTACCAACAAACGGGGACTCATTGAGTGTATGTCTGTCATCCCCGTTATATCCACCATGAATTTCTTTCAGTTCACGGTGCTTCTGCACCGCTATATGACGGGGGAAACAGTCAGCGTCAGCGACTTCGTCTACAATATGCCGCAGGAGCAAAAATGGGAGTATGAGGACAGGCAGGCCCATTCTCCGCTGATCAATGAACACGAACTGCTGGATCGGGTACAGAACGGCAATTTGGACTATCGGGGAGCGCTGACGGCGGCGGGCACAGGGAGCCTCGGTATCCGGGCGGGCATCGACCCGATCCGGCAGGCCAAGTATTCCGTGGTGGCCTTTATCACCCTCTGTGCCAGGGCAGCCATCGAGGGTGGCCTCTCCTCGGATGTGGCCTATACCCTCTCCGACACCTATACGGAGACGGTGGACGCCTGCCAGAGCATCAGCGAGATCGCCGCTGTCAGCCATACCATGTATGAGGACTATATCAGGCGCGTCCACCGGGTCAAGACCGCCGCGGGGATCTCCAGACCGATCCAGGCGTGCAGGGATTATATTGAAGCCCACGTGGCCGGCAGTGTGACCGTGGAGGAGCTGGCAGAGCGGTCCGGCTATACGCCGTATTATCTCACAAAGCTGTTCAAGGCGGAAACCGGGTACAGCGTGAAGGAGTATATCCTCCGGGCAAAGGTGCGAGAGGCGAAAAAGCTGCTGGTCAATACTGATCTGACCGTTCTGGAAATCAGCGAACGGCTGGGGTTTTCTACTCAGAGCTATTTTTCTCATCAATTTGAACGGGCAGAGGGCCTGCCGCCCACAAAATTTCGGCAAAAAAATCAAAAGGTAAACTAAAAAACGACAACTTGAGCGAAAAAGTGTTAACGGGTTTTCTCCCTCACAGGCTATAATCAAATCATCCGATGCTGGAAATCTGATATGAGGGAGGAAAAGCAATGAATACGGCAAGCGAAAAACGCGGACTGCTGGCCAACGCGTTCAGCAGTCACAGATGGGACTCCCGCATCAAGTCCGCCAACACCACCGCCAAGGAGATGTGGCTGGGCTATGTCATCGGCCCCTACGGGATGTTGATCGGGCAGTCTATCGTCAACAGCTATTTCAATCAGTATCTCACCGACATTCTGGGCTTCACTGTGAACCGGGCGGCCTGGATCGCCACCTTCATGGTACTGTTCCCGGTGATCTCCAAGCTGCTGGACGCCGTGACCAACCTGGTCATGAGCAAGCTCATCGACATGACCACCTGCCGCCAGGGCAAGGTCCGGCCCTGGATGATCATCTCCGCGCCACTGGTGGCCATCAGCATCATCCTCATGTTCTGGATGCCCTTCCAGGGCGCCATGGCCCAGGCCATCTGGGTCGTGATCAGCTACAACCTGTACTACTGCGTGTCCTACACCATGTGGAACATGTCCAAGGAGTTGTCCGCCGCCCTGTCCACCCGAAACGTGAACCAGCGGAAGAACAACGCCATGGCTGCCCGTATCACGATGAACGTGGGCACCGGCCTCGTGTCCATCCTGTTCCCCATGATTCTGTCCGCCGTGTGCTCCGCTATGCACGGCGACAACGCCAGGGGCTACTTCGTAACCATGTCCTTCTTCGCCCTGCTGAGCGTGCCTCTGGCTTTCGTGCAGTACTTCTACACCCGTGAGCGGGTCACCGAGGAGCGCCGCAACCAGGTGGGTATTGAAGACAGCGCCCAAACCGCTTCTTCCCCTATCCACAAAGAGGCTACCATGTTCCAGCAGCTGAAGGCCTGCATCCTGGACAAGTATTGGATCATGTTCATTCTCCTGCTGCTGGTCACCGAGATTTTGACCAACATGCGGAACATCTCCCTCGTCTACTACTCCGGCTGGGTAGTCCGGGGCAACGCCTACGGCGAGTACGCCGCCATCCAGGCCAGCTTCCAGATGATCGCCCTCAGCCCCATGGGTCCCGGCATCCTGCTGCTCCTTCCGCTGATGAAGAAGTTTGGCCGCCGAACCGTTATCTGGGCGGGCGCCATCATTACGGTGCTGGGCTCTGTCTTCGCCTACATGAATGCAGGCAGCCGTATGATGATCATGATCGGCACCGCCCTGGCCGCCATCGGCAACATCGCCTTCTCCTATGTGATCACCTCCTACATGGGCGACGTGATCGACCATGTGGAATGGAAGACCAAGGTCCGCTGCGACGGCCTCACCGGCGGTTTCTCCAGCGCCTCCATGATGTTCGCCGTTGGCATCGCCCAGGGTATCTTCAACCTGGGGCTGATGGCCAGCGGATATATGCAGCCGGAGAAGATCGGCATGAACGGCGACATCGCCCTCTACGCCGACCAGCCCGCCGCCGCCACCGGCTGGATCAACGTGGCCTATCAGGGCAGTTATATCCTTATCGGCGTCCTGGTGTTCGTGATCTTCTTCTTCCTGTTTGACATTGAGAAGCATCTGCCCCAGGTGTCCCGTGAGCTCCAGGAGCGGAAGGTGGCCGAGTGCGCCGCCCTGGGCATAGAGTACATCCCTGCCGACGAGCTGGAGCGCCGTGAGCGGGAGGAGGCTTTCCGTCAGGCCGAGGAGATCCGCGTCAAGGAGCTGAAAGAAAAGTGCGCCAAACAGGGCCTGAACTTCGACAAGGAGAACCAGAAGGTCCTGGATAAGCGGGCGGCGAAGGAAGCAAAGGCCGCCGCCAAGGCAGCGAAAAAAGCGAAAAAGTAATACGGTCAGGTAATCGTGGGCGGCGGCGGAAGCCGCCGCCCACAGCGCCTTTTTCGAATAGGAGGACTTACTATGAAACCGATCATCAAGGGCAGGACAAGCGGCGAACCATCGCCGGTAGAATTGAAAAACCGCGCCCTGGCCCGCAAGGTTGCGGCCGAGGGCTTCGTACTGCTGGAAAACGACGGAGTTCTTCCGCTGAAGGAAAAGAAGATCGCCCTCTATGGTGCCGGGGCCAGGATGACCGTCAAGGGCGGCACCGGCTCCGGCGCGGTGCGGGAGCGGTATTCCGTCACCATCGCCCAAGGTCTGGAGGACGCCGGGTTCGAGATCACCACCATCTGCTGGCTGGACCGTTTCGACAGGTTCTACGCCGATACCTATGAGGCATACCGCCAGGAGATGGGAAAAAAGGTGGAGGGCGTCCGGGAGTTCTACCGCATCCTGGGCATGATCCCTCCCTTCGAGCACCCCACCGGAATCCCGGTGACGGAGGAAGATGTGGCCGCCTCCGCCTGCGATACCGCCATCTATGTCCTGGCCCGGCAAGCCGGTGAGGGAAACGACCGGGAGGACAAGCAGGGGGACTACCGCCTGGACGATGTGGAGCGGGAGAATCTGGAGTTCGTCTCAAAGGCCTATCAGAACCTGATCGTGATCATCAATGCGGGAGGGGTCATCGACGTATCCTTCCTGGACACTCTTCACGTCAGCGCCCTGGTGTACTTTGTCCAGGGCGGCGAGGAGGGCGGGAACGCCTTGGCCGACGTGCTGTCCGGGAAAGTGAACTTCTCCGGCAAGCTGGCCACCTCCTGGGCCTATAAATTCGAGGATCTGCCCTCCAACACGACCTATTCTTACCTGGGCAGCGACAGGTACAACCAGAAGTACAATGAGGGGATCTATGTGGGCTACCGCTTCTTTGACACCTTTGGGGTGAAGCCCCGGTATCCCTTCGGCTACGGCCTCAGCTACACCACGTTTGACACAGCCTTCGGGGACATCCAGATTGAAACGGGTTTAGTGAAGCTGACCGCCGTCGTGACCAACACCGGCAAAGTCCCTGGCCGGGAGGTGGTCCAACTCTACGCCACCGTCCCCTTTGGGACGGAGGGCGCGGAGTATCAGCGGCTGGCCGCGTTTGCCAAAACCGGGGAACTGGCCCCTGGCGAGAGGGAGAACGTGACTCTGTCGGTCTCGCTGAGAAACCTGGCATGCTACGACGAAGCAAGGGCGGCATGGGTCTTGCGCAGGGGGAAATACTTCCTGCGCCTTGGCAATTCCTCCGCGAGCACGAAACTGATAGCAGCGCTGTCGCTGGACCATGAAGCTCTCCTGGAGCAGTGCGTCAACATCTGCCCGCTCCAACATTCCATCCATGAAATCACACCCCCCGCACGACGGGACGAGTATTTCTCTCAGCTGCCGGTCATCCCGATCAACGGCTGCCTGCCTGATCCTGTTTTCCACACCTATGAGACCCCGGAGGAGCCGGACGATGCCCTGGTGGAGTCCATGACTGCCCGGCAGCTGGCCACCCTGGTGGTGGGCGGCGGCACCGGCAACAAGCATCTCCAAGTCATGGCCATGGGGGCCTCCGGCTCCACCACCCCGGACCTGTATGAGAGTCTGGGCATTCCAAACGCCATCCTCTCCGACGGCCCCGCGGGGCTGAATCTGACCAGCCAGGTGGTGGAGCTGCCCGACGGCTCTGTCAAAGCCGCCCGTGTGCCGGAGACACTGGAGGCATACCGCCGGTATCTGTTCGGCTTTGCCGGTATGGCGCTGAAAAGCCAGATGGCCAGGCCGGAGGACGGCGTGGTCCACTATCAGTACGCCACCGCTTGGCCGTGCAGCCAGCTCTTGGCTCAGAGCTTCGATCCGGGATTGCTGGAGCAGGTGGGGGACGCGGTAGGGGCCGAGATGGAACAATTCGGCATCACCGTCTGGCTGGCCCCCGGCATGAATATCCACCGGAATCCACTGTGCGGGCGTACCTTTGAATACTACTCTGAGGATCCGCTGGTGTCCGGCAGGATGGCGGCGGCCATTGTCCGGGGCGTCCAGTCCCATCCCGGCAAGGGCATGAGCGTGAAGCACTTCGCTGCCAATAACTGCGAGCTGGAGCGGAACCAATCCTCCTCCAATATGACCGAGCGGACCTTGCGTGAGCTGTATCTCCGTGGGTTTGAGATCGCGGTGAAGGAGGGCGACCCCATGACCGTCATGGCGGCCTACAACAAGGTGAACGGCGTATACTGCACCAACAACTATGATCTGCTGGTGAAGGTGCTCCGCAACGAATGGGGTTTCCAAGGGCTGGTGATGAGCGACTGGGATGCCATGAAGGCCGACCGGGCCGACTGCACAAAACCCGCCAGCGGCGATGTGCAGAAGGCACCGGCTGCCCAGTGCGACCTTGTCTGTCCCGGCCGGCCAGACCAGGTGGAGGCCCTGCTGAAGGGGCTGGAGAGCGGAGCGGTGAAGCTGGAGAACCTGAAGCGTAGCGCCGTCCGCATCCTGCGCATGGTCCGGGCCAATACGGTGCTGGAGAGCAGATAGGGAGGGTAAGCGATGGTTTTCAACGTCAGCATGAAGATTGCCAGCCTGCTGGAAAACGAGCAGGGAGCGGCGGTATTTGACCGGTTCCTGCCGGGAGTGCGGAAGATGGCGGAGAGCAATCCCCAGGCCGGTGCCCTTTCGGTGGAACAGCTGGTCCGCTACACCCGGATCCCGGAGGGAGAAAAGGTCCTGGCCGCAATGGGTGAGGCGCTCGAGGCACTGAACACCCAGGAGAACAGGATCAGCCCGGCAGAGAGGACGCTCATCGAGCGATTCCGGGAGCTGGACCGGCAGGACAGAGAAAAGGCCCCGGCAAAGCCGGATCACTTTCAGGACGCAATCTGTCCCGGCCAGCCCTGGCTGGACACCAGGGGGAAGCGCATCCAGGCCCATGGCGGTGCGGTGTATTACGAGGACGGGATCTACTACTGGTATGGCGAGAACAAGGAGCATACCGACGGCAAAAACGGGGTGTGGACCTGGGGCATCAAAGTCTATTCCTCTACTGACCTCTATAACTGGGAGGACCGGGGATTTCTAATCCCGCCGGTCCTGGACGATCCCGACGCCGCCCTGTTCCCCGCCAAGCGTGTGGACCGGCCCCATATCCTGAAATGTCCCTCTACCGGGAAATACGTCTGCTGGATCAAACTCTCCGGCCCGGAGGCCGCCTTTACCATCTGGCAGGCGGATAGGCTGCTGGGGCCCTATGAGCTGGTGGAGAACCTCTATAACCCCGGCGGCCACAAGGCGGGGGACTTCGATCTGGTCTCCGACGAGGCCACCGGGAAAGGCTACCTCTATTTTGACGCGGATCACGCCTCCATGCTGTGCATGGAACTGACGGCAGACTATCTCCACGCGGGAAGAGAGATCGAAAAAAGCTATCCGGATCTCACTCCGCCTTTCACCCGCGAGGCTCCGGCGCTCTTTGAAAAGGATGGCAGAAAATATATGCTCACCAGCGGTATGACTGGCTATGTCCCCAACAGGAGCGACAGCGCCGTATCCGACAGCTGGGACGCTTCCTTTGTGAGCCTTGGGGATCCTCATGTCAACGACAACACCAACGCCTCCTTCAACAGTCAGATCTCAAAGATCTTCAAAGTGGAGGGACAAGACGGCCTCTTTATCGCCATGGCGGACCGCTGGTTGCCGAACTATCATGTGGATGCCCGGATCGCGGATCTGTTCACCAGGGTCATTGCCTCCAACTACGACCCGGAGCGCTATCAGGCCACCGAAGAGGAGCGGCGGGAGATGTACGCCGGCAATGTGCTGGAGACGGCTGATACGTCCACAGCGGAATATGTGTGGCTGCCCGTGGAATGGGGGGGAGAGAAGCCTGTCATTCGCTGGAGAGACCGCTGGCAGGTAAAGGACCTGGACTAAAAGGGATGAGCAGGCCCCCGACCATCTATGTAAACAGGTCGGGGGCCTATCTTTGTATTCTGTTGGAGATGCCGTGGCGAATGCCGCGGTATGCATGGGGCCTCTTACAGGCGCTGATGCTGTTCCCGGTAAGCGGCAGGCGCCACGCCCACGATTTTTTTGAACGTATCGTCAAAAAAGCTGCGCGTTCCGAAACACAGCCGCTCGCTGATCTCCTGGATACTGAGCTGGGTAGAGGTCAGGAGCAGCTTCGCCCGCTCGATCCGCACGATCTTGATATAGGAGTTGATGCTCACGCCCACTTCATCCTTGAACTTGCGGGAGAGGTAATAGTCAGCATAGCCCACGCGCCTGGCCAGGCCGGCCAGTGTGATCTTTTCCTCCGGATGCAGTTCGATGTAGTCACAGCAACTTTGGATCTGCTTGGTCACCCGGGGATTGGTTCGTCCTTTGCGGACCATGCGGATGAAATCCTCATACATCTTGTGGTTGATGAAAACCGTATCAGTCATGGTGTGGCAGTCCATGGCGTCCTGGATATAAGCGTCCCCGCGGGAATAGGCCGCTTCGGGGGAAACGCCTCCCTCGATAGCTGCCCGCGTACACAGGGAAATGAACACGACCGACGATATCTTGGCTTTTGAAAGGGCATCGCTGTTTAGGGCGCCGACCCCTTCGCTGATGGCGGCGGCCTGATTCAGGATCGACTTATAATTCAGATCTCCCTCCCGGACCATCCGCAGCAGCGCCTGCTCTGTCCGATAGGTCTGCATCCTGTCGCCTTTGGGCGCACCCTCTCCCTCCTTGTCCGGCAGATCGGCGGTGGGCTGGAATTGGATGTCGCCGGCGCTGAGTTTTTCGCCGGTGACGCAGTAGTGGAGCATCAGCGTGTATTGAAACAACTGATTGACCATTACCACCGGGATGCGCTCCAGGTTCCGCATCAGCTTCGGCACCCAGGTCCGGGGCATCTGCGCCCGGAAAATGGCCTGATGGATCTCTTTGAACGGGATCCTGGTGGTGGAAAAGGGACCGAGCACATGGATGCGGGAGAGCTGCCCCTCGGCGGTCTCAAATACCGCGCCCCACATCAGCCCGTATGGGATGCTGAGTACCAGGGGCGCGGTGTTCTCCTGGCCGTATTCCAGCATATATCCCATGCAGTCTGTGGCGGAAAAGAGGCTGTTTAGGATCAGCTCCTCGCAGTTGGTGTCCAGAAGATTCCCCTGGGCGTCGTAGCACCAGGTAAAGATATTCCCGTTGCAGCCGAGAAGTTCCCGCAGACAGATGATCCGTTCGTCTAAGGGAAGGGACATGAGAGACATATCAACGCCGCCTTCATCTTTCAGAATTGCCGGATATGATCAAAACCAGTATATCACGTATTTTCGCTATTGTATATAAAATTTGCGCTTTTATTTTGACAATCTGCAATTTAAGGATAATATCACAAATTCAAATCTATACGCCGCCGCTCCGCCATGCTATGATGACTACGAACAAAAATAAATAAAGGAGGGGTCTCTGTGAGCCATTGGTGGGAAAACTATCCCTGGCGTATGATCCAGACCAATCTGCGGGAAGAGGACATGGAGGATCTGGATGCCCGCCGCTTTGTAGAAGATTTGAAGGCATTTGACGCCACGGTGGTCATGGTAAACGCGGCCGGCATTGTGGCCAGCTACGAAACGGCGGTGCCTGATCACACCCAAAGCACGCATCTGCACGGGGACAGCCTGAAGACCGTTATTGAAGAGTGCCACAAAGCCGGGATCCGGGTCATCGCCCGGACGGATTACTCCAAGGTGCGCCGCCCGGTGCTGGACCGCCACCCGGACTGGGCCTATCGGGACGCCAAAGGGGAACTGTTCGACTGCAACGGCGACATCCAGGTCTGCCCCAACAGCGCCTATCACAGCGAGGTGGTCTACGATATCCTCAGAGAAGTATTGACTGAACTGCCTTTTGACGGTATCTTCTTCAATATGAGCGGCGCTTTCGTCACCGGCTATGACGGGACACTGTACGGACCTTGTATGTGCGAGCGTTGCAAATCGCTTTACAAAGAGCAGACCGGACAGGACGCTCCCACCGGCGGACTGCGGGATCCGGGCTTCATGCGTTATATGGGCTTCCAGTCCAAACGAATCGCGGCCAACAAGATGAAGCAGTACCGCTTCATCAAGGCCATCAGCCCGGAGATCGCGGTGAACGGCTATGATTATACCCGGACCGAGTGCAATACCGACATGGACCGGCCAGCCTGGGTATACGGCTCCTCGATGAACGCCCGCACCGGCGGGCGGGGTAGGCTGGTGGACAACGCCTGCGTGGATTTCATCGCCTCCCGCTACCGGGATACCTCCGTCTCTCCGGCCCTGGTGGAGCTGCGGCTGTGGCAGAGCCTGGCCAACGGCGGCGGGCTGAGCCACTACATCATGGGACGCTTGGACAACCACCGGGACATCTCCTGCTTCGACGCGGTGAAGAAGGTGTTCGCTTTCCACCGGGAGCATGAGGATATGTATGCTGGCCTCGCCTCCGCTGCGGAGACGCTGGTGGTGCAGAAGGACGGCATGGGTCGGGATGATCCGGAGGTATACGGCTGGATCCACGCACTGACTCAGAGCCATATCCCCTTTGATGAATGTAAGCTCCGGGAACTGAATGAGGGGACGTTTGAGGGCAAAAAGACCGTCATTCTGGGGGATGTCCCCAATATGAACTCCGAACAGGCGGCGCTGCTGGACGCCTTCGCGGAGAAGGGCGGCACAGTGCTGGCCACCGGCGGGGCCGGCATCGACCCCAGGACTCAGACGGTACTGCTGAAATGCCTGGGTATCACGGCACTGGGGGAACACAAAAAGGATCTCACGTCCTCCGTGCTGGAGGTGACAGGAGAGGATGGGGCGGTCTTCACCCGAAGCGCGGCCTCTCCCATGATCGCCATGGGAGGAGAGTTCTGCGTTGCCTCCTTCGCGGAGGGGACCCGGACATATCTGCGCCTGGTCCCCGAACACCCCTACGGTCCGCCGGAGCGGTGTTATCCCGTGCCCGCCGGCGAGCAGCCCGGCGTCACTGTTCATTCCTATGGCGCGGGCCGGGGCGTCTATGTCCCGGCGCTGCTGGGCAGTTTTTACTACCGGCAGGGCTGGCAGAACACGCTGAACGCCATGCAGGACATCCTGTTCGGCCTATGCGGACTGCCGGAGCTGGCTCCCGGCCTGTCCCCTATGGCGGAACTGACCATGACCCGGAAAGACGGCCTCACCTTGGTCCAGTTGGTCAATGAGAGCGGATGCTTCGCGGGACACTATTTCCCACCGGTGACCATGGGGGACATTCGTCTGCGCCTGCCGGGGCTGGCCGGGAAGGCCGCCCGAACGCTCAACGGCGGCCATGTGGAGTGCAGTGAGGAAGGCGGCTGCCTCGCCGTAGAGCTGGACGTTCTGAAGGCCTATGAGGCGGTGTTGATTGGATGAACGGCGGGGATAACCGGCTGGAGCGGCTGTTTGAGCACTCCAGCGTCTGGCGGGCGATCTTTGTCATGGCGTTGCCGGCGGTGGTCAACATCCTGGTCATGGTGATGTATAACATGGCGGACATGTTCTTTGTGGCCCGCCTGCACGACGACGCGCAGGTGGGGGCGGTGTCCATCGTCATGCCTGTGTTCACCATGATGATGGCCGTCGGCTCGTTGGTGGGCGGGGGCGGCTGTGCGCTGATTGCCAAAACTCTGGGCGAGAAGAATGACGCCCGTGTGCGGCTCTATTCCAGCCTGTGCTGCTGGGGCAGCCTGTTTTCCGGAATCCTGTTCGCTGGGGCGCTCCTTGTTTTCCGGGAGCTTGTTCTGAGCTTTCTGGGCGCCAACGAGGAGATGCGGGGGTATGCCGGCGCCTATCTGTCCGTGCTGGCGCTGGGGGCCCCTGTCATGATCTTCACCACGGCCTTCGGCAATATCGTGCGGGCGGAGGGCGCCATCAAGGAGGGCATGATCGGTAATCTGATCTCCACCCTTGCCAATGTGGCGCTGGATCCCCTGTTCATACTGGCGTTCCGGCTGGGAGTGGCCGGAGCCGCTGCGGCCACCGTGCTGGGGAACATCGCCGGAGCGGTGTATCTGATCTTGTATGTCCGCAAAAAGAGCGCTTCGCTCAGCCTCTCTTGGCGGGATGCCTACGCCGACTTGAAGGCGTTTGGCAAGGTAGTGGCTATCGGCCTGCCCAACGGCGTCAACAGTATGCTGACCAGCGTCGCCGGGGCTCTGGCCAACAATCTGATGGTGCAGTACGGCACGCTTGCAGTGGCGGCGATGGGCGCGGCCGGCAAGTCCACCACCATCATCACGATGGTGCAGATGGGGATCTGCATGGGGGTCCAGCCGCTGCTGGCCTATAACTATGGGGCCAGGAATATGCCCCGTATTCGGGAGACAGTGACAAAGCTGGCAGTCCTGACCGTGTCAGTGGGGCTGGCACTGACGTTGCTGTGCCTTTTCAACAGTGCCTGGATCGTGGACCTGTTCCTGGAGGACGATGCAGCACTGAGCCTGGGGCAGCAGATCGTCCGTCTGCGGATCCTGACCGGGCCGTTCATGGGGCTGTACTATCTGGGCTCCAGCTTTTTGCAGGCCGCTGGCAACGCTCCACTGGCCACCCTGGTATCGCTGCTGCGGCAGGGTATCTTCCTGATCCCCCTGCTGTATGTGATGGATCATTATTTCCATGTGCTGGGCAATGTGAGCGCCCATATGACCGCGGATATGCTGGCCATGGCCGTGGCCGTGATACTGGCGCTCAGACAGTACGCGGTCCTGCGGGCCCTGCCGCCGGGGGCGGCCACAGCTCCGCAGGCCGAATCAAACTGACGATAGGAGAAAAATCATGCGGAACATCATTGAGTTTAACGAAGGCTGGCGGTTTTTTAAGACCGACGAAGTTCCCTCCGCTCTGCCCGCCGGCTGGGAGGCCGTCACTCTGCCCCACACCTGGAACGCCGCGGACGGCCAGGATGGGGGCAACGACTACTGGCGGGGCACGGCCATGTACTGCAAGGCGTTTGACCGCCCCGACCTGGAGCCGAACGGCAGAGCCATACTGGAATTCCTGGGCGCGGCCATGACTGCCGACGTCTATGTGAACGGCCGGCATTTGGCCCATCATGAGAGCGGATATTCCACCTTCCGGGTGGATGTGACGGACGTACTGGGAGATGAAAACCTGCTGTGCGTGGCGGTGGACAACGGCGCGAATGACCGGGTCTACCCCCAGAAAGCGGACTTCACCTTTTACGGCGGACTGTACCGTGGGGTAAATCTCATCACCGTTCCCGCTGAGCATTTTGAGCTTGTAAAGGATGGAACGCCCGGTATCAAGGTCACGCCCAGCGTGAACCTGAAGAATCAGGCCGCCATCGTCTCTGTGGAGACCTGGCAAAACGGCAGCGGCCCTGTGACCGTCACTGTCGCCGGAGAGGAAAAGACCGTCACGCCGAAAGACGGCCGGGCCTGTGCGGAATTTTTGATCGCCCCCGTCCATCTCTGGAACGGGCCGGATGATCCTTATCTCTATACCGCCAGCGCAAAGCTGGCCAGCGGAGATGAGATCAGCACCCGCTTCGGCTGCCGTGAGACATGGTTCAGACCGGAAAACGGCTTTTTCCTCAATGGGCGGCCCTATCCCCTCCGGGGCGTCAGCCGCCACCAGGACCGGCAGGGGATGGGAAACGCCCTGACCATCAGGGAGCATCAGGAGGACATGGCGATCCTCCGGGAGATCGGCGCCAATACCGTTCGGCTGGCCCACTACCAGCACGCCCAGGAATTTTACGATCTCTGTGACGAGAACGGCATCATCGTCTGGGCGGAGATCCCCTACATCACGGAGCATATGTCGAACGGGCGGCAGAACACGCTGGAACAGATGCGGGAGCTGGTGGTGCAGAACTATAATCACCCCTCCATCGTCTGCTGGGGCCTCTCCAATGAGATCACAGCCTCCGGCGCGGCCACGGAGGACCTGATGGAGAACCACCGGGCGCTGAACGACCTCTGCCACCGGCTGGACTCCACCCGGCCCACCACCATGGCCCATGTGTTCATGCTGGAGACCGACAGCCCACTCATCGACATCCCCGACATCGGCAGCTACAACCTGTACTTCGGCTGGTATCTCGGGGGGCTTACCCAGAACGACCGCTTTTTCGACGAGTTCCACACCAAATTCCCCGGCCGGGTCATCGGCTTTTCCGAGTACGGCGCCGACGCCAATCCCCAGTTCCACTCCTCCGCACCGGAGCGGGGGGACTATACCGAGGAGTATCAGTGCGTCTACCATGAGCATCTTTTGAAGGTCATTGGGGAGAGGCCCTATTTATGGGCCACCCATGTCTGGAATCTGTTTGACTTCGCTGCCGACGGCCGGGACGAGGGCGGAAAGAAGGGCGTCAATCAGAAGGGCATGGTCACCTTTGACCGAAAGCTGAAAAAGGATGCCTTCTACCTCTACAAGGCCGCTTGGAGTGGGGAACCCTTCGTACATATCTGTGGGCGGCGGTATGCGGACCGGGCGGAAAATACCACCCAGGTCAAAGTCTACTCCAACCAGCCCTCTGTGACGCTCCGCATAGACGGGAGAGTGATCGGGACAAAGGCGGGAAAGACCGTTTTCACTTTCGATGTACCTCTCACCGGGGAGCACGAGATCGAGGCGGTCTCCGGCGGCTGCCGGGACAAGATCACCCTCCGCCGCGTGGCGGAGCCCAACCGGGAGTATCTTTTCAGAAAAGCGGAAGTGGTCAACTGGTTTGACAAAGAGGACTATAAGCCGGATTGTTACTCCGTCAAGGACACCATGGGCGCGCTGATGCATAATCCTCGGTCCGCCGCCATCCTGGGGAAGATGATGGAGCGAATGTCCGCCAGCCGGGGCGATGTGGCCAAGAGCGCCAACGGCAACGCCAACCTCCAGCGCATGATGGCGGGGATGTCCCTGGAGAGCTTGATTAAGCAGGCGGGGGATGCGGTGCCGGCGGAGATGGTGAAGTCCCTCAACGCTGCCCTGCAGCAGATCAGAAAGGACTGACAGAGCGGAGGAAGGACATGAACAGAGAACTTCGCGGGGATGCGGATCGGATCGTGAAGGCCAGCATCCGGGCGGTGCTGCCGGATGAGGCGGTCCGCCGCGCCCTGAAAGAATTTTCCCTTGGCGGCGGGAGGATCCTGCTGATTGCCGCGGGCAAAGCGGGCTGGCAGATGGCGAAAGCCGCCGTAGACACCCTTGGGAACGTGGATGGCGGCGTGGTGGCGACCAAGTACGGCCATGTAATGGGAGATATCCCCGGCGTGATCTGCTGCGAGGCGGGGCACCCGGTCCTGGATAGGAACAGCTTTGCCGCCACGCAGAGGGCTTTGGATCTGGTGAGCGGCCTTTCGGCAGAGGACTCGGTGCTGTTCCTGCTGTCCGGAGGCGGCAGCGCCCTTTTTGAGAAGCCACTGATCCCTGGCGGGGAGCTTCAGGATATCACCCAGCAGCTGCTCTCCTGCGGGGCGGACATCGTGGAGATGAACACCGTCCGCAAGCGGCTGTCCGCCGTCAAAGGCGGCCGGTTCGCCCAGGCCTGTGTCCCGGCCAGGGTGTTCAGCGTCGTCCTCAGCGATATCCTGGGCGATCCGCTTGACATGATCGCCAGCGGCCCCGCCTATCCCGACAGCTCCACCTGCGAACAGGCCCTGGCCATCGCGGAAAAGTACCGGCTGCGGCTCAGTGACAGGGCCAGAGAACTGCTGCGAAGCGAAACGCCAAAGGCGCTGGATAACGTAACTACCCGGATCACCGGCAGCGTTCGGGAGCTGTGCGCAGCGGCGGCAAGGGAGTGCGCCGCCCTAGGCTACGAGCCGTTGCTGCTCACCGATCATCTGGACTGCGAGGCGCGGGAGGCCGGACGCTTCCTGGCAAGCGTCCTCCGCACCCATGCGGGCTGCGGCAAAAAACTGGCCTTCATCGCCGGAGGCGAAACGGTGGTCCATGTGACCGGCGGCGGGCTGGGGGGCCGGAACCAGGAGCTGGCGTTGGCCGCCGCGCCGGGGATCGCGGGACTGAACGCCGCGGTGTTCAGTGTGGGCAGCGACGGAACGGACGGCCCCACCGATGCCGCCGGCGGCATGGTGGACGGCGATACTCTTTCGGAACTGCGGGCAAAAGGTCTGGATTCCTTTTCCGTCCTGCGGGAAAACGACGCCTACCGCGCCCTTGGAGCGGTGGACAGCCTGATCCTCACCGGCCCTACGGGGACCAACGTCAACGACGTGGCTGTGGGACTTCTTGGATAACGCATAAAAAACAGCGCGCCTCTGCCATTTGGGCGGGCCGGATAAGGAAACATTTTGTATGTACGGCAAGGTGCAGTCTTTCGGGACTGCACCTTGTCCGTTTTATGCGGACTGCATCCTCTTGAGGTAGTCGGCCCGCAGTTGTTCCAATTCCTGCTTTGTAGGGATGTCGATCATGCCGACGGCGGTGAAGTAGATGTCCACCTTGACGTAACAATGTCCGCTGGATTTATCGTTGTTGTGGATCTCAATGCGCTGGATGAGGGTGTTGACGATGGTGGGGGTGAGTTCACGAACCATGGAAAACTCTCTGAGACCATTCAGAAGCATCCTCAGGTCGATGGCGGCCTTGTCTGCTTCCTTCAGCTTTTCCTCGCAGGAGGTAATGGACTTTTCCAACTCTTTCTGCTCTGCCTCGTAGGCCGCGGACATCTTGCTGAAGCGTTCATCGGAGATCTTACCGGAGATGTTGTCCTCGTAGATTCGGGAGATAATGCGGTCGATCTCGGTCACGCGCCGTCTGGCCTGTTCCAACTGATTCTTTGCGGCCTGAAGCTCCTTCTTACGCATGACGGTTTCCTTTTGCTCCTGCATGATGAGAAAGTCGGACTCATAGCACCGCACAAAGTCCGCCAAGCCGGAGACAGCTTCATAGACGATCTTCTCCAACACCACGTCCCGAATAAAATGGATGGTACATTTCCCTCGCCCGGATTTGTAATTTGCACACCGAAAATACTCCTGATTCCGTTTCAGGCTCCTGGCGGCAGAGAAATGAAGTTTCGCTCCGCAGTCGTAGCAGTAGACCAGCCCAGAAAACAGGCTCTTTCGACCTGTGGCCGTGGGACGGCGCTTATTGCTCCGAAGCTCCTGCACCCTAAGCCAGGTGTTCTCGTCGATGATTGGCTCCTGGGTGTTGGGGATGATCTGCCATTCATCCTCCGGCTTGTGGACCTCCTTGTGGACCTTGTAGCTGACGGTGGTGGTCTTGAAATTGACCGTACAACCGGTGTACTGGTGGTTAGCCAAAATCCGCGCTACAGTGTCAGGACTCCAGATATACGGGTCTGCCGGAGGCAGATGACTTCCGGGGCGTCCAGCATTGAGCCTATATGCGGTGGGGCACATGATGCGCTCATCTTCCAGCTGATTGGCGATCTGCTGCGGTCCCCGTCCGGCGAGGCATAGGGCGTATATCTTCCGCACCACCTGAGCGGCAGGCTCGTCGATGTGCCATTTCTCATGGTCGTCGGGGTCTTTCACATAGCCGTATGGCACGGCGGAGCTGATTCGTTTCCCTTTGGATGCTTTCATGGCCCACACCGCCCGGATTTTCTTGCTGGTCTGGGCGGCATACCACTCGTTGAAAATGTTGTGAAACGGCATCATCTCTGTGCCGGTTCCGGCCAGGGTGTCCACATTCTCTTGGATGGCAATGAATTTCACCCCCAGCGTGGGATACACGACTTCAAGGTACCGTCCCACCTCCAGGTAGTTCCTGCCAAACCGGGAGAGGTCCTTGACGATAACCGTGGACACCTTTCCTGCCTCCACCAGCGCCTCCATCTCCTTGAAGCCGGGACGCTCGAAGGTGGTCCCGCTCACACCGTCGTCGCAGAAAAACTGGGGATGGAGATAGCCATTTTTACGGGCGTAGTCCTGAAGGATGGTTCTCTGATGGGCGATGGAATTTGACTCAATATCCACCCCGTCGTCGTCACTGAGGCGCCCGTAAAGCGCCGTGATCTTTTCTTCCTGCCCTGATTTGTTTGCTGCTGCCATGTTAACTCCTTTCCTGACAACCGGGCATTGCAAAGGCGATTATATTTTACGAAGCCTTCTGCTCGGTTTCAAATCTGTCCAGCAGGTCCATGAACTGCTCCAATACGCACTGCCGCCCTTTGGGGTCAAAGTGGAGGCCCACCTCGTAGGTGGTGCCCCCGATGCGCATGGTGAAGCCGTCGTAGTCCTTATAGAATTCCTCCGGGGTCAGTTCATCTTTCTCCATAGGTGCCTCCTTATCTGGCGTCACGGTTGCGGTCCCGCTGGCGTTTCAGCAGGTCCAGCCCGCACATGATGTCTCGCATGATTTGTTGGTCGGTGTAGCTTGTGGGGAAATACTTTCGGAAGTCCTCCCGGCGGAGCCGTATCTGCTCCCGCTGGTTGGGCTTTTCTTCGGCCATGATCTCCGAGATCCTCTCGGCGGTGATGGTGGCCGCCTCCTTGTGCATCCGGCAGGCTTGGGAGTAGGAGGGGGTGCAGTCGTTGAGGTCGATGGCGTCCAGCAGATCGCGCTGGGACTGTTCTGAGAGGAAGGACAGTTCCACACCCACGGAGAAGGCGATGCGGCCCTCGTCCATCATCTGCAATAACTCCGGGACGAGCTTGGTGAGGCGGATATAGCGGTGGACTTGCCGTTGGCTCTCGTTCGCCACCTCACTGACCTGTGCCACACTCCACTTCTCGCCAAGTTGGCGAGAGGTCTTGCCCTGGTGTGCCAGGGCCTCCAGCTTCAGTTTGTAAGCAAACGCCTTCTCGCTGGGCAGGATGTGTTCCCGGTGGAGGTTGCTGTCCACAACCATGACCGCCGCTTCATCACGGTCGATCTCATGGATAAAGGCGGGGACGCTCTGCATCCCCGCCCTCTCCGCGGCGTGAAGTCTCCGGTGGCCGGAGATCACCTCGTATTCATTTTCTGTGCCCTCCAGCGGCCTCACGATCAAGGGGGACAAGACGCCGTTCTCCCGGATGCTCTCGGTCAGGTCGTCCATCTCCCCGTCATCCAGGACCTTGTAAGGGTGTCCCTCAAAGGGGTGAAGTTTTGTGATGGGAATATCTGTTATTTTCAACGCTCATAACTCCTTTCTGTTCGTTTTCTCCCTGTTCTTTCCTGTTCATCCAGGAACCGCTCCAGTTCCTCCCGCGTCCGGGCGGAGCGTTCCGCGATGCCGTCGCACAGGCGGAGATCCTTTCGCAGTTCGGAAAGTTGTGCGGTAATTTCATCTCTCCTGGCTTTCTGCTCAGTAGGTTCCTCTCCCGTGCGAGTGATGCGACGTATCTCGTTGTAGAGGCCCTGGCGCTCCGTCGTCAGGGTCTCTATCTGTGTCGTGATTTCTGTGCGTCTCGTTGCCAACTGCTCCACGCTCTCGATGCCGTTTGCGGCCAGAAAGCGGGTCTGGGCGTCCAGCCGGTCCAGCTTTGCCAGATCCTCGCGCATAAAAATAGACACCCGCTTGGCGGATGTCGGATGGCGTTCTATGATGTGAAGTTCAAAGCAGTAGCGGCGATAAAGCGACTGGAGGCCAGAACGCTGTCGTTCATAGGGCGGCTGGCTCTCTGCCCGGAACCGTCTGACCTCCGCCCGTTCCTCCGGCGGGTACGGGTCGGCGATCTCCCATTTGCCCAGAATGCGATCTTGAATGTCGTCCAGGGAATACCCCCGGCCCAGCTTGTGGAACCGGAAGAACCCCTTGGCCCCCGGCGGCTTCAGACTTGGGTATTTCAGCGGCCTGCCGTCCTCGCCGTAAAACCGGAACTCATAGCCCTTTGCGGAGAGAAACTGCACAAACCCTTTCGGAGAAATGGTCGTAAGGATGGCGGAGTCGATGTCCGCCCGGATAGTCCCCCGGATGGTGGGCCGCCCCTCCCGCTCCGCGATCCGCTCGGTGTAGGACTTGGTCAGGTTCTGGGGACGCTCCACGACTGAAATGCGGTACTCCCGACACAGCCGGTCCGATACCTCCCGCATTTTAGCGTAGTCCGCCGGGGAGTTGTAGAACTTCTTGCCGTCCATGAGGGACACGGAGTTCAGGACAAAATGGTTGTGATAATGGCCGGTATTGCAGTGGGTGGCCACCAGCACCTCGAAGCGGTCGCCCCATAGCTCCTGTGCCAGTTTGACGCCGATCTCGTGGGCCGTCTCCGCCGTGATCTCGTCCGCCTTGAAGGATTGGTAGCCGTGGTAGCACATCCTCCCCTCGGTCTTGCCCCAAAACTGCTTTGTGCGAATGAACTGTTCTACGGCGTGGCTCTCGTCGCAGTTGATGCCGGTGACATAGGCCCGCCGTTCCGTTTTGATTTCATCAGCGGCGTACTCGATCACGTCCCCGACGGCGTGGAGGGCGGACAGTTCGCTGTATTCGGTGGTCTTTTCCGGGTTCCGGGCGTACTCGATGACCTTGCTCACACGCCCCTTGACCGGCCAGATAGAGGTGACAGCCATCAACCCACCCCCGTGTCGTAGGCGTCCATGACGGTCAGCATCGCGGCGTTGATCCGCTCCGCAGTCCGTCGCAGTTCCGGCACGTCCAGGAGGCCGATGGAGTTGGCCTTGGCTAAGATCTGGTCCAGGTTGCTGCCTACCCGGCGCACCTCCCGGATGAGTGCAAACGCGTCGGCTGTCGGGGCCTCCCGAACCTCTGAGCCGTTCAGCACCTGGCGGCAGTATCGTTCTCGGGATAGGCCGGACTTGCGGACCTGCTCCGTGAGGCGGGCAAGCTCATCGTCGTTGAAATAGATCTCTACTCTGTGGTCACGCTTTCTCAATGATTTCACTCCATTCTTTTGTGTTTGGAACCGGGGTCATAGGGGCGGAGGCCCCTGTCCGGCTGAATTTGCGCAAGCAAATTCGTTGCTGGTTAAGACATAGCTGCTTCCCTTGGCAGCAGAAGTGATGCCATGTTTGACAGCGGACCGGAAGTTGGCATCACTTTTGATACCAACAGATCTGGACAGCCAATCGGGTCGATTTGGGCAAAAAAATAGACGGCTTTTCGCCGTCGCATGGGAAATAACCTCGCAAGACCGCAATAAATACAACTGTCTCTGGGTGTGGTCCTTGGTTTCTCCAAAACCTGGACAAATCCGCTTGTCCCTCAACGAAATGACGGCAAAATCCGCGCTTTTTGCCGCCATTGCCCTTTTGGGCCCAAATTGTGTGACGGCAAATTCGCACGTTTTTGCCGTCACACCGGGGTTGAACCCCGCAAGGCCGCAAGAAATACAACTGACACAGGGCCATCAACACCGCAAAAGCCAGTCACGCGGATTTATTGCGGTCTTGCGGCATTGACCAGAACCAGGCCCCGCCCCGCTTGTCCGACCTGACGCCCATGGCCGCCTTGACGCTCTCCATGGTCCTTTGGCTGATCCCTTGTTCATTCAGCACATTGGATACTTCCGCCGCGGGCCTCGGCCCCTCCGCAAGAAGGGCCTGAGCAGTACCTCTGCCTCCTTCGCTTTGGCCGCCGGCCTGCCAGGTGGTGCGGGGATGCCGCTCAGGATGTCGTCCGCCGTCCGGTCCGTCTGTCCGATCCATTCGATCTTGTCACCGACTGAAAAGACGACGGCTGGCCCTGGCGGGGCCAGGTTGCACTTCTGGACCGCCATGACGCGCTCGTCCGGCCTGTCCTTGTCTGTCCGGGCGATCAGCAGGGCGCTCCGGGCCGCGCCTACGATGTCGATGGAGCCGATGGCACGGTACAACGCCTTCGTACCGCGCTGCTTGTTCATGTGCCCCACGACGATAACGGCGCAGCCGGTCTCTTTCGCCGTCTGGATCAACGGGTTGAACTGTGCCCGGACCTCGTTGGCCATGTTCAGCGACACATCTCCGCCGATATACGACGAAAGCGGGTCCAGGATCAGGACCCGTGCGTCCACCTGCCGGATGGCACGGAAAAGGCGGTCATCCGAAAAGGTCAGCGCCTTCCGGTCCTCCCGGATGAAGCACAGCCGTTTCGGGTCACCGCCCGCTTGGAGGAACCTGGGCAGGACCGTGTCCTCCGCGTCGTCCTCCGTATTCTGATAAATGACGTTCATAGGCTCCGGCGCTACATCTGTGAATGGCAGTTGCCTCCCGCTGGTGAGGATCGCGGCGAGGTTCAGGACAAAAGTGCTTTTCCCGTCTCCGGGGTCGCCCTGGACCAGCGTGATCTTCCCGTATGGGATATACGGATACCACAGCCATTCAACCTCCCGAACCGGTACGTCGCTTCCCCGGACGATTTCCAATTCGTCCATTTCTGCTGCCTCCTTTCCGCTCTTGTATGATGCCCGACATTTTTTATCACCTCCGAAAAATAATGTTCCCGCCTCCTTAAAATTTAAGGCAGGTATGTAAGTTCATGCTGTTTCGGAGCGAAATCTGTCGATCATCTTCGCGGAAAAAGGCCATGGGAAACTGATACGTTGGCTCGGAATTATATGTAGCGCCGGTCTGCCTGAACCCCGTTCCTGCCCCGGAGTCTCACCGCGGCGTCGCCTTGCTCATGTCATCGCAAAGTCATATCCTGTTCAGCCGATCATTCGGTTTTGGATGGTATCGGAGGACAGAAAGAGTGTCCTCCCGCCCGCCTGACTGGAGTTCTCAAATGGAGGGCGATTATTATAGGGTAGCACATGGAACAGATGTTTGTCAAGAGTTTTTTCAAAATTTTTGGAATATTTTTTTGAGAAGGTGGATATACTAT
>CANRFT010000003.1 GCA_947629955.1 uncultured Oscillospiraceae bacterium | reverse complement strand
AGGGCGTGTCCGACGGCGAGAAGCCCGAGGAGACGATCACCCGGGCGGAGCTGGCCACCCTGCTGTACCGCTGCGCCGACAGCCCCGCGGTGAGCACCAGCCAGATGAACAAATGGCCGGACGCGTCCTCTATCCCCGACAGCGAGGCCGTCTCCGCCATGGCCTGGTGCGTGGAGAACGGCCTCATCAACGGCACCGGCGACGGCGAGCTGCTGCCTCTGGGCACAACCACCCGTGCGCAGGTGGCGGTCATGATGCAGCGCTACTGCACGATCCTGGGAGACTGAACTTTAACATTGCCTGAGAGCCGCCTGCCATCGGCAGGCGGCTCTTTTCTGTCTCCGCCGGCGGGGGATTTACATTTTTCGCGGACTGTGCTACAATAGCAGAAAAAGCGCGGGGGAGGGGATCTCTATGACAGGACCGGAACAGCTCCAGAGATGGGTCGACGAGAGCGAAAACATCGTGTTCTTCGGCGGGGCGGGGGTGTCCACCGAGAGCGGCATCCCGGATTTCCGCAGCGTGGACGGGCTGTACCGCCAGAAGTACGCCGTGCCGCCGGAGACCCTGCTGAGCCACACCTATTACGAGCGGTACCCGGAGGAGTTCTTCCGCTTCTACCGGGACAAGCTGCTGCCCCTGGAGGCGGAGCCCAACGCCGCCCATCTCAAGCTGGCGGAGCTGGAGCGGGCCGGGAAGCTGAAGGCGGTGGTCACCCAGAACATCGACGGGCTCCACCAGAAGGCGGGCAGCCGGCTGGTCTACGAGCTCCACGGCTCGGTGCTGCGCAACTACTGCGAGCGGTGCGGGGCCTCCTACTCCGCCGAGTTCATCCGGGACGGCGAGGGGGTGCCCAAGTGCCCCGTGTGCGGCGGCCGGGTGAAGCCCGACGTGGTCCTCTATGAGGAGGGGCTGGACCAGGACACCGTGGCGGGGGCCGTGTCGGCCATCCGCCGGGCGGATATGCTCATCGTAGGGGGGACCTCCCTGGTGGTGTACCCGGCGGCGGGGCTCATCAACTACTACCGGGGGAGCAGGCTGGTGCTCATCAACCGGGACCCCACCCCCTATGACGGGCAGGCCGACCTGGTGATCCACGACTCCCTGGGCAGGGTGCTGGGAGGGCTGACGGTATGAAGGAGGAGAGACCCGGCGCCGGCCAGGTGCTGGCGGCGGCCGGCAAGACGCTGGCCTTTCTGGCGCTGTTTCTGGGCAGCCAGATGGCGGTGTCCTACGTATATCTCTACTATGTGCTGGGGGAGCTGGGGCCCGGCGCCCTCTCCGACCCCGATCTGTATCAGATCCTGCTGGACCGGGTGATGTCGGCCTCGGTGGGGCTGACGCTGGTGTCCGGCCTGATGACCCTGGCCATCGTTGCGGTGGTCTACTTCGCCATCCGCCGTATGGCGCCGGGGGAGGCCCTGTGGCTGCGGCCGGTGAAGGGCGCCGCCCTGTGGTCGGGGGCGGCGCTGGCCCCGGCCCTCTACGCGCTGGTGACCCTCATCATGATGGTGCTGCCCCAGGGGCTGGTGGAGGACTACGCCGAGGCGTCCGCCTCCCTGGAGGACGCGAGCGCGCTGGCCTTCCTCTGCGTGGTGGTCGTGTCCCCCGTGGTGGAGGAGGTGGTCTTCCGTGGCCTCATTATGACCCGGCTGACCCGTGTCCTCCCCCCCTGGCCGGCGGTGGTCCTCTCCGCCTGCATATTCGGGCTGTGCCACGGCGAGTTCCTCTGGTTCTGCTACGCCTTTGCCCTGGGGCTGGTGTTCGGCCTGCTGGATATGCGGACCCGGTCCATCCTGCCGTCCATCCTGGCCCACATGGCCTTCAACCTGATCGGGCAGACCTTCACCACGCTCAGCAGCCTCTTCCCGGAGGGCCGGTGGGTGATGCCGGCGCTGCTGGCGCTGCTCGTCCTGGGGCTGCTGCTGGCGTTCCTCTTCCGGCGGGAGGCCGCCGCCATCTTCCGCATGGACCCCGTGGAGGAGGAGCGCACGCCCGCGCCCGGGGCCGCGGCGCCGGGGCCCGTACTCTACTACGAGGGCCCGGCGGCGGAGGGGGGCTTCTCCGGCGAGGAAACCTACAGCTACCGCGACGACGTGACCGCGCAGGACCCGTGGGAGGGATAAAGGGCGGAGAAAATCCCCCGTCATTTGCTTCGCAAATGCCACCCCCTTTTGCGAAAGGGGGTTGGTACGGAATTTGCACCGCGGTGCAGGCAACGTACCAAGCTCCCTTCGCAAAGGGCCGACTCCCCCTGTCAGGGGGAGATGCCCCGAAGGGGCAGAGGGGGTAGGGACGCTGGCACGGCGAAGCCGTGACTGAGGGTTTTCTTTCACTTTGGTTTTATCGAAAAACAATAAAAAATGCTTGACAAACGATAATAGTGGTGCTATCCTTGTCCCAGGAGGTGGCCGTGATGGAAAAAACAGGCGTGCAAAAACTGGCCAAAGTCCTTCGCGTCTGCGTCATCGTGTTCATCGTGTGCGTGATCCTGGCGATGACCGCGGTGCCGCGGCTGCTGTCCCTGCGATGGGTGACCACGGATAACGTCAAAGACGAGATCTGGCTGTTCTTCCGCAGCTATCTGGCCGTATTCGCGGACCCTTATGACGCTGTGCTGGCCCTGTTCCTGTGGGCCTGCGGCGCCTGCGCCGTCAACATCCTGTGGCAGGGGAAGCGTGTGCTGGACACCATCATCAAGGGGGAGCCTTTTACACTGGGAAACGCTGCCAACCTGAAACGGGCGGCAGTGTGCTGCTTCGTCATCTCCGCCGCGGCCTTTGTCCGGCTGATCTGGGGATTCGTCTACTACCGGAGCATCAACCCGCTGTTCACCTACAACGCCCTGTTCGTGCCGGTGTTCCTGACGGGCGGCCTGCTGTTCCTGGTCATGTCCGCCCTGTTCCGCCAGGCGGCGGAGATGAAGGCCGAGAACGACCTGACCATCTGAGGGGGGACGGCATGAAGATCATCGTGAATCTGGACGTGATGATGGCAAAGCGCAAGATGTCTCTCAATGAGCTGTCCCAGCGGGTGGATATCACCCTGGCCAACCTGTCCATTTTGAAGAATAACAAGGCCAAGGCGGTGCGGTTCTCCACGCTGGCCGCCATCTGTAAGGCGCTGGACTGCCAGCCGGGGGACATTTTGGAGTTCCTGCCGGACGACGAGCTGTAAGGCGGAAAAACTTCACAGCGGTGGTTCCGCATGGCCGTCCCGGGTCATGGGGCGGCTTTTTTGCTGCCAATTTTCAGACAAAGGAGCTGATTTTCCGTGGGAAAACAGGTGAAACACATCCTGATCGTCCTGGCCGCGTTGGCGGGCGTGATCCTGCTGGCCGCCCTGCTCGCCGGCCCCGGATTTGCTCAGGGGCGGGCGGAACTGTCCTTCCGGCTGTTCCGGGGCGCCTATGACCGGGCAGCGGCGGGGGAGGACGTGGTCCCCTTCGGGGTGACGGCGGTGGAGCGCCATGAGGACACGACTGATCCGGGCGGCGCCACCCGCGCCGGGGTGGAGTTCGAGACCGGCGGCTGGGGGTTCGGCTCTCAGACCACCTATTTTGGCATCGTGTATTCTGAGGACGGCGGACCGCTGGGCTTCCAGTGCTTGAATCACCCCTGGCGGGCCGACGGGGACGGCTGGCTCTGGGAGGAGACCGACGGCGACAACCGGGAGCGGGCCGTCCGGCTGGACGAAAACTGGTACTACTATGAAATGCGCTTTTAGGAGGGAAAAACAGTGAAAACGCTTTGGAAAACCGCGATCATGATCCTGCTCGCCGCGCTGGTGTGCGGCCTGTCCGCCTGCGGCTGCGACGACGGCGGCGACGTGGTCTTCGTCCAGACGGGCGGGGAGAAGGTGGTGTCCGTGCTGGCGGAGGGCCATCTCGGCGGCGGCGGGGCCCAGAACGCCAACGGCTCGCCGCTGGCGAAAGGGAACAGCCTCTCCTTCCGGGGAAAGGACACGGGCTGGCCCATGACCGTCACCGCCTGCCGGGGGGATCACGGGGCGGAGCCCATCGCCTCGCTGGTCATCCCCGAGGCCCCGGCGGAGGGGGAGCGGTGGTTCGTGTATTTCCGGAACGGCGCGCTGGAGTACGGCCCGGACTGGCCGGGGGAGGGCTAACCTATGCCGTATCTGACGATCCCCCTGTATCTGGTGCTGGTCCTGCTGCTGATCGTCCCGCTCATCGTGTTGACGGTCCTGTGGGCGCTGGCCCTCAAACATTTGCCGCCGGAGCGGCGGCGGGGGCTGCTGCCGGTGGGGTGCGTTATGTTCGCTGTGGCGGCCCTGCTGTTCGGCGGGGAGTGGATTTTAGAGCGGTTCGGGCTCACTTGGCGGTATGTCCCCGTGTGGACGCTGTCGCTGCTGCTGTGGTGCCTGGGCTGGGCGGCGGGGGTCCTCACCATCTTCGGCACCTATCGCCGAACGGAGCGGCACAGGGACGCCCTCACCGGTGTGACGATCTTCTGCTTCATCGCCGCCATGGGCGTGGGCACCATCGCCGGGGGGGTTTGGTTCCTGAGCGTGGCCCCCTCCCGAGAGGCGGTGGGGGAGTATCAGGGGCAGTTGGTGGTCCAGGACGGAAACGCCTGGGACAGCGGCTACCGCATCTACGCGTACCACGGACCCCTGGTCCGGGGAAAGGAGCCCCTGGCCTGGAAGGAGGTCCCTTTCTTTGAGAAGCTGTCCCTCTGGGGGATCGACAAAACGCTGGGCCTGGACCTGTCCGCCGGGACTGTGGTAGACAGCCGGGACACCCACGGCGGCATGGGGAACGACGGCGAGACCTTTGTGGTGGTCCGGTTCGAGGACGACGGCCTGGAGGAGCAGCTTGCCGGCTGGGAGCCGCTGCCCCTGCCGCCGGGGGCAGAACAGCTGCGGCAGCTGGCGGAGGATCACGCCTTTCCCATCCCGCCCGCCACAGAGGGCCTGTACTGGGTGCGGGATGACCAGAACAGGGCCGACCCCTCCGACGGCAGCCACATCTTCGACGGGGACCGGGGGTCTTATAACTGCGCCCTGGCGGTGTACAGTCGGGCGGCCCGGACGCTGTACTATTACGAACTGGACACATGAAAGGAGCACGAAACCATGCAATATCTTCTGGATCTCGTCAGTCTGGCCGCGCTGTTGGCGGCGAAAAGGGCGGAGGGCCCGGCATGACAGCCCCCCTTCTCTGGTTACCCACCGCCCTCCGCTCCGAAGGTCCACTTCCTGCGTGAGCATCCTTTTCCTGTTTTTTCTCCTGTTCCTTATCGCTTTCCGTTTGCTTTCCGTTTGCTTTCCGTTTGCTTTCCGTTTGCTTGGCGTTTGCTTACGGCCCGGAACGCCGCAAACCCTGTAACGGCGCGGGTTTCCGGGTCCGGGGGAGAGAAATGATTTTAAAAATCGTGTAATAAAGTATAAGAACTTTTGAAGCATAATTCTTTGAAATTTTCCACATAATTATTAAAAAGCAAGACGTAAACTTGAACTTACGTCTTGCTTTTTGCGCGCGTATGGGGTATAATGCCAGACAGAGAGGGGAGGATGCGTGCGTGATCGCAAACGAGCGGCAATTTCACATCGACTGCGTCCCCGGCGACGTGGGGCGGTACGTGATCCTCCCCGGCGACCCCGGCCGGTGCGAGGCCATTGCGAAATGGTTCGACGACCCGGTCCACGTCCGCACCAACCGGGAGTTCTGCACTTGGACAGGGACCCTCTCAGGGGAGAAGGTCACCGTCACCTCCACCGGCATCGGCGGGCCGTCGGCGGCCATCGCCATGGAGGAGCTGTGCAACCTGGGGGCGGACACCTTCATCCGGGTGGGCACCTGCGGCGGCATCAAACTGGACGTGACCAGCGGCGACGTGGTCATCGCCACCGGCGCGGTGCGCATGGAGGGCACCAGCCGGGAGTACGCCCCCATCGAGTTCCCCGCCGTGGCCGACCTGTCGGTCACCAACGCCCTGGTGGACGCGGCGAAAGCACTGGGAAAGCGCTGGCACGCCGGGGTGGTCCAGTGCAAGGACTCCTTCTACGGGCAGCACTCCCCGGAGGTCATGCCGGTGTCCTGCGAGCTGCAAAGCAAGTGGGAGGCCTGGAAGCGCCTTGGGGTGCTGGCCTCCGAGATGGAGTCCGCTGCCCTGTTCACCGTGGCCGCCCATCGGGGAGTCCGGTGCGGCTCGGTGTTCCACGTGATCTGGAACCAGGAGCGCAACGCCGCCGGCCTGGACCAGATCCGGGACGAGGACACCGGGAGCGCCGTCCGGGTGGGGGTGGAGGCTTTGAAGCTGCTCATCCAACGGGACCGGGGCTGATTCGATTACAACAGAGAGAGGGACACGTGAACATGGCGAAAACCGCAGTCGTCACCGACAGCAACAGCGGCATCTCCGTGGCCGAGGGCAGGACCCTGGGCGTGGCGGTGGTGCCCATGCCGGTGCATATCAACGGAAAGATCTACTACGAGGGGGACGGCCTGACCCAGGAGTTCTTCTATGACCAGCAGCGGGGCGGGGCGGACATCGTCACCTCCCAGCCCGCGCCGGGGGACGTCACCGCCCTCTGGGACAAAGTGCTGGAGGACCACGAGGGGCTGGTCTACATCCCCATGACGGCGGGCCTCAGCAACTCCTACGCCACCGCCTGCATCCTGGCCCAGGACTACGGCGGCAGGGTGGAGGTGGCCGACAACCGGCGCATCTCGGTGACCCAGCGCCACTCGGTGATGGACGCCCTCAAGCTGGCGGAGATGGGCATGGACGCCGCCTCCGTCCGGAAGGCGCTGGAGGACCAGGCCTATGACGCCTGCATCTATATCACCGTGGACAATCTGAGATACCTCCGCAAGGGGGGAAGGGTGTCCGGGGTGGAGGCCATCGCGGGGACCATGCTGAACATCAAGCCGGTGCTGGAGATCCACGGGGAGAAGCTGAACGCCGTGGGCAAGGTCCGGGGCATGAAGGCCGCCCGGGAGGATATGCTCCGCCGGCTCCGGGCCGACGTGGAGGGCCGGCTCAAGCCGCTGAAGGACGCGGGGAACCTGGCCATCAAGATCGCGTGCAGCCAGGTGTCCAAAGAGCTGCTGGAGGATTGGCGCGCCCAGGTCCGGGCCGCCTTTCCGGACTTCCCGCCGGTGACCGGCGAGCCGCTGACTCTGTCCATCGCCACCCACACGGGGCCGGGGGCCCTGGGCTGCGGGGCGGTCCGTGTCGACCCGCTGAAATAAGAGAAAAAGCCGCCGTGCTGACGGCGGCTTTTTTGCGCCCCGGGGGTTGCTTTTTCCGGAGCCTTTCGGTACAATGAGTGACTGACTGGATCTGTCGAAACGACTCGCGGGGTGTTTCCATGTTTCTGCGCAAATTCATCGGTGACCGGGACTTCTACCGGCGGCTGCTGGCCGTCATGGGCCCGGTGCTGCTCCAAAATGTCATCACAAACTTCGTCAGCCTGCTGGACAACGTGATGGTGGGCCGGGTGGGCACCGAGCCCATGTCCGGCGTGGCCATCGTGAACCAGCTGCTGTTCATCTTCAACCTGTGCATCTTCGGGGGCCTGGCGGGGCCGGGCATCTTCACCGCCCAGTTCTACGGCAAGGGGGACAATAAGGGCATCCGGGACACCCTGCGGATCAAGCTGTTCGTGGCGGCGGCCTCGGTGGCGGTGTTCCTGACTGTCTTCCTCACCTGCGGGGAGGGGCTGATCTCCCTGTTCCTCCACCAGGGGGAGGAGGACCTGGACCTGGCCGCCACCCTGGCCTTCGGCCTGGACTACCTCCACGTGATGCTGTGGCAGATGGTCCCCTTCGCCGTGACCCAGATGTACTCCGGCACCCTCCGCAGCACGGGGGAGACGGTGGTGCCCATGGCCGCCGGGGTGACGGCGGTGTTCGTCAACGTGTGCTTCAACTACATCCTGATCTTCGGCAAATTCGGCTTCCCGGTTCTGGGGGTGGTGGGGGCGGCCGCCGCCACCGTCATCGCCCGGTGCGTGGAGTGCCTGATCGTGGTGCTGTGGACCCACCTCCACCGGGAGAGGTGCCCCTACATCGTGGGGGCGTGGCGGTCCCTGCGGGCGCCGGGTGAGCTGGTGCGGCAGGTGATGGTCCTGGGCGCCCCCCTGCTGGCCAACGAGGTGCTGTGGTCCGGCGGCATGGCCACCCTGAACCAGTGCTACTCCATGCGGGGGCTGGAGGTGGTGTCCGCCTTCAACATCTCCACCACCGTGTCCAATCTGTTCTTCTGTGCCTTCCTGGCCATGGGGGACACCGTGGCCATCATGGTGGGCAAGCTGCTGGGGGCGGGGGAGACCGAGCGCGCGGTGGACGAGGACCGGAAGCTCATCGCCTTCTCGGTGGTCCTCAGCGTGGCGGTGGGGGCGGTGATGGCCCTGCTGTCCCCGCTGTTCCCCCAGATCTACAACACCACCGACGCCGTCAAGGCCCTGGCCGTCCGGCTGCTGCTGGTGGCCGCCGCCCTGATGCCGGTGAACGCCTATGTCAACGCCGCCTACTTTACACTCCGCTCCGGGGGGAGAACGGTCATCACCTTCGTGTTCGACTGCTGCTTCCTCTGGGTGATCATGATCCCCACGGCCTTCGTGCTGTCCCGGTTCACCGCCCTGCCGGTGGTGCCCATGTACGCCGCCGTGGAGGGGCTGAACCTGGTGAAGGCGGTCATCGGCCACTGGCTGGTGAAAAGCCGCCGGTGGGTGAACAATCTGGTAGAGGAGCGCTGACAGGGCCCGTCACATCCCCTTCCGCAGGGAGTCCAGCAGGCCCCGGCAGCCGTCGTACACGTCCCGCCAGGCGGCGTCGAAGTCGTCGGTGTACCAGGGGTCGGCCACCTCGCCGGGGCGGCCCGCGTACTCCAGCAGGGCGTGTATCCTGCCCTCCGGATCCCCGCCGCAGATGCGCTCCATGTTCCGGAGGTTGGCCCGGTCCATGCCGATGAGCAGGTCGAACCGGCCGTAGTCCCGGCGGGTGAGCTGCCGGGCGGTCTTGCCCGCGCAGGAGATGCCGTGCTCCGCCAGCTTGCGCCGGGCGGGGGGATAGACCGGGTTGCCGATCTCCTCGGTGCTGGTGGCGGCGGACTCGATGTAAAACCGGCCGGACAGGCCGGCCTTTTCCACCAGGTCCTTCATGACGAACTCCGCCATGGGGCTGCGGCAGATGTTGCCGTGGCAGACGAAACAGATGCGGTACATGAGCATCCCTCCATGCTTTTTTCCGAATTATATCACAGAGGCCGCCTTCCGTCAAAACCGCCCGGCGGCGGGGAGCGGGGCGGGCCGCATTTTGTCCAAGGTGACACTGGCGCATCCGACCCGGCCGTGGTATCATCACATCGATCCCAGAGTGTTTTCCGACCCTTTCGTGACGATCCGGAGGAGGATCATTTATGCCGTTTTCCGATTACAAAGAGGCGCTGAAGCTGGGCCAGCGGGAGTTCCGCGCCTGTACCGCCCGGGGGGAGTACCCCTGTCTGCCCGCCCTGGCCGATTTCGTCCCTGCGGAGCGGATCAACCGGGGCGTGGATGTGGGCACTACCCAGATCCCCATGGAGTTCGTGGTGGGCACCGTCACCGGCGGCCGCACCAGCGCTTTCGCCCGCAATTTCATGCCGGTCATCGACGTGAACAGCGAATTTGCCGCCAAGTGGACCGCCCTGTGCGCCTCCCACCTGGAGGAGGGCATCCGGGACGCCATCAAGTGCTATGAGTATATGAACCGCTACTACGTGGAGGAGGGCAACAAGCGGGTGTCCGTGCTGAAGTACTTCGGCGCGGAGACGGTGTACGCCCATGTGATCCGGGTGCTGCCCGAGCGCAACGGCTCCCCCGAGGTGGAGCGGTACTATGAGCTGCTGGACTTCTATCGGCTCAGCGGCACCAATTCCATCGAGTTCTCCAAGCAGGGCAGCGCCGCCGAGCTCCAGGCCCTGCTGGGCAAGGAGCCGGACGAGCGGTGGAGCGAGGACGACCGGATGGGCTTCAACTCCGCCTGCTACTACTTCCGCCGGGCCTATGAGGCCAGCGGCGGGAACCGGCTGTCCTCCACCGTGGGGGACGCCGTCCTGGCCTTCCTGCGGGTGTACGGCTGGCAGACCCTCCGGGGCTCCACCGAGGGGGAGATCAAGAAGCTGCTGGCCAAGGTGTGGGAGGAGATCGCCCTCCAGCAGGAGGAGAGCCCCATCGACGTGAAGCTGGCCCCCGAGGAGAAGAAGCCCGGCCTGATCGCCAAGGTGCTCATCCCCGGCGAGGGCAGGGGCAGCAAGGTGGCCTTCATCCACGACAAGGACCCCGCCTCCGCCGCCTGGACCAAGGGCCATGAGCGCGGCCGCCTCCACGTCCAGCGGGTGTTTGAGGGCAGGATCGAGACCACCCCCTATTTCAACGCCCTGGAGGACGACCCCTATCAGGTCATCGAGCAGGCCATCCGGGACGGGAACACCATCCTCTTCACCACCTCCCCCCGGCTGCTGCCCGCCTCTCTGCGGGCGGCGGTGGAGCACCCGGAGGTGTCCATCCTCAACTGCTCCCTGAACCAGTCCCACCGGTATATCCGCACCTACTACGCCCGGATGTACGAGGCCAAATTCGTGGTGGGGGCCGTCGCCGGGGCCCTGGCCGGCCGGGACGACGTGGGCTATCTGTGCGACTACCCCATCTTCGGCCAGATCGCCGGGGTGAACGCCTTCGCCCTGGGGGTGCAGATGGTCAACCCCACCGCCAAGGTCTATCTGGAGTGGACCTCGGTGGACGGGACGGGGGCCGCCATGAAGCGGCTCACCGACCGGGGCATCCGGCTCATGTCCTCCCAGGATATGACCCGCCAGGGGGACGAGAGCTGGGCCAGCTTCGGCCTGTCCCTGGTGTCCGAGGGGGGCCGGGTGAACCTGGCCGTGCCCGTGTGGAACTGGGGGGTCTATTACGAGGAGATGCTCCGCCGCATCAGGGACAAGTCCTTCCGGGCGGAGTACGAGGAGACGGAGCGGGCCGTCAACTACTACTGGGGAATGTCCGCCGGGGTGGTGGAGGTGCGCTGCTCCGAGAAGGTGCCGCCCATCACCCGCAAGCTGGCGGAGCTGCTCCAGCGGAGCATCCGGGCCGACCTGTGCCGGCCCTTCCGGGGCGCCCTCTACGCCCAGGGCGGCCGGGAGATGAAGGGGGACCTCACCACCGAGCAGATCATCACCATGGACTGGCTCATGGAGAACGTGGAGGGCTCTATCCCCAGCTACGACCAGCTCACCGACGTGGGCAAGGCCACGGTGGACCAGGTGGGCGTGAAGCCCGCCGCCAAAGACAGGAAGGGTTGACATGAAGATCCTGGCCGTGTCTGACGAGGTCTCAAAGCAGTATTACGACTATTACACGCCGGGGAAGCTGGACGGGGTGGACCTCATCCTGTCCTGCGGGGACCTGAGCCGGGAGTACCTGGAGTTCCTGGTGACCATGAGCCGCTGCCCGCTGCTGTACGTCCACGGCAACCACGACGACCGGTTCGACCAGGCCCCGCCGGAGGGCTGCGTCTGCGTGGACGGCAGGCTCTACGTCCACGAGGGGATCCGCATCCTGGGCCTGGGGGGCTCCTTCCGCTACCGGGACGGGAACCATATGTATACCGAGAGCCAGATGCGCCGCCGCGTCCTGCGGCAGGCCCTTGCCCTGCGGAGGCAGGGGGGCATCGACATCCTGCTCACCCACGCCCCCGCCCGGCACTTCAACGACCTGGACACCGTGGCCCACCGGGGCTTCGAGTGCTTCGGCAGCCTGGTGGAGCGGTATCAGCCCAAATACTTCATCCACGGGCATATCCACAAGAGCTACGGGATGCACATCCCCCAGCGGGCCCAGCTGGGGGCCACCACCGTCATCAACGCCTGCGGCCACTGCCTGTTCGACTACTGACGGGCGGGCCCATCGGAAGGGAGAGGACTTTATGGCAGGAACTACCCCGAGATCGTACCGCGATCTGATCTTCTACTCGGTGTTCGTCCGGGACCACACCCCGGAGGGCACCTTCGAGGGGGTCCGCCGGGATCTGGACCGCATCAAAAGCCTGGGGACCGACGTGGTCTGGCTCATGCCCATCCACCCCATCGGGGAGAAGTGCCGGAAGGGGACCCTGGGCAGCCCCTACGCCATCCGGGACTACCGGGCGGTGAACCCGGAGTACGGGACGCTGGACGATTTCAAGCGTCTGGTGGACGACATCCACGCCCGGGACATGAGGTGCATCATCGACGTGGTGTATAACCACACCTCCCCGGACTCGGTGCTGGCGGGAGAGCACCCGGAGTGGTTTTATCACAAGCCGGACGGCTCCTTCGGCAACCGGGTGGGGGACTGGTCCGACGTCATCGACCTGGACTACGGCCAGCCCGGCCTGTGGGACTATCAGATCGACACGCTGAAATACTGGGCGGGCATGGTGGACGGCTTCCGGTGCGACGTTGCCCCCCTGGTGCCCCTGGACTTCTGGCTGCGGGCCAGGGCGGAGGTGGAGACGGTCCGGCCCGGCTGCCTGTGGCTGGCCGAGTCGGTGGAGCCGGGCTTCATCGCCTGGTGCCGGGGGCAGGGGATGACCGCCCTGTCCGACTCGGAGCTGTACCGGGCCTTCGATATGTGCTACGACTACGACATCGTGGACGACTGGCGGGACTGCCTCGCGGGGAAGGCCCCCCTGTCCCGGTACGCGGAGGCCGTCAGCCGGCAGGAGACCGTCTATCCCGACAACTACGTGAAGCTCCGCTTCCTGGAGAACCACGACAACCCCAGGGCGGCCTTCGCCATCCCCGACGCGAGGGCCCGCCGGAACTGGACGGCCTTCCTCTACTTCCAGAAGGGGGCCACGCTGCTGTACGGCGGCCAGGAGGTCTCCGCCGCCCACCGGCCCGGCCTGTTCGACAGAGACCCGGTGGACTGGAGCGGGGGAGAGGACATCTCCTCCGCGCTGAGACGGCTGGCGGAGCTGAAGGGGGATCCCATCCTCACCGACAGTTCCTATTCGGTGAAGGCCCTGGCCCGCGATGTGCTGTACGCCGTCCACCGGGCCAAAGCCGGCACGCTGGCGGGGGTGTTCTCCACCCGGGGCGAGCCCGCCCTGGTGGAGGTGGACGTCCCCGACGGGCGCTACACCAATCTGGCAGACGGGGAGACCGTAGAGGTCTATGGCGGCAAGGTGTCCTGCGCGGGGGAGCCGGTCATCCTCCGGAGCGAAAACGGAAAAGCGTGAAAAGAGGGCGTCCCCCGCGGGACGCCCTCTCTCTGTCTGTATCGGTCCGGCTCAGCCGTTCTTCCCCCGCATGAGGGCCTTCATCCGCCGGTCGTGGTTCAAAATGCGCTTGCGGAGCCGCAGGTTCTCCGGGGTGACCTCCAGCAGCTCGTCGTCGGCCAGAAATTCCAGGCACTGCTCCAGGGACATCTGCCTGGGGGGCACCAGCCGCAGGGCCTCGTCGGAGCCGGAGGCCCGCATGTTGGTGAGCTGCTTCTTCCGGCACACGTTGACGGTGATGTCCTCCAGCTTGGGGCAGACGCCAACCACCATGCCCTCGTACACGGGCACACCGGCGCCGATGAACAGGGCGCCCCGCTCCTGGGCCCAGTACAGGCCGTAGGTGACGGACTCGCCGGTCTCGTAGGCCACCAGGGAGCCGGTGTTCCGCCGCTGGATGTCCCCCCTGTAGGGGGCGTACTTCTCAAAGACGGAGGCCATGATGCCCTCGCCCTTGGTGTCGGTCAAAAACTCGTTCCGGTAGCCGAACAGGCCCCGGGAGGGGACCAGGAACTCCAGCTTGGTGCGGCTGCCGATGGGGTTCATGGACAGGAACTCGCCCTTCCGGGCCCCCAGCTTCTCCATGACGGCCCCCACGTTCTCAGCCGGCACGTCGATGACCACCCGCTCCACCGGCTCGCACTTTTTGCCGTCCACCTCCTGGTAGAGGACACGGGGCGGGGAGACCTGGAACTCGTAGCCCTCCCGGCGCATGGTCTCGATGAGGATGGACAGGGACATCTCGCCCCGGCCCGCCACGTTGAAGGAGTCGGTGGAGCCCTCCACCTCGGTCACCCGGAGGGACACGTCCTTCAAAGTCTCCCGGAACAGCCGGTCCCGGAGCTGGCGGGAGGTGACGTACTTGCCCTCCCGGCCGGCGAAGGGGGAGTCGTTCACCGAGAAGGTCATCTCCATGGTGGGGGCGGAGATCTTCACGAACTCGATGGGCTCCGGGGCGGCGGGGGCGCAGATGGTGTCGCCGATGGTGATGTCCCCGATGCCGCTCATGGCGATGATCTCGCCGGCGGCGGCCTCGGTGACGGGGGTGCGGTTCAGCCCGTCAAAGGTGTAAAGGGAGACCGCTTTCGCCTTGCGGGGGGGCACGTCGGGGGAGTGGTAGTTGCACACCGCAATCTCCTGGTTCTGTTTGATGGTCCCCCGCTCGATGCGGCCGATGGCGATGCGGCCCACGAACTCGTTGTAGTCGATGGAGGACACCAGCATCTGGAAGGGGGCCTCGGGGTCGCACTCCGGGGCGGGGATATAGTCCAGGATGGTCTCGAACAGGGGGACCAGGTCGGTGCCCGCCACCTCGGGGGAGTAGGAGGCGGTGCCCTGCCGGCCGGAGCAGAACAGCATGGGGGAGTCCAGCTGCTCGTCGGTGGCGTCCAGGTCCAGCAGCAGCTCCAGGCACTCGTCGATGACCTCGTGGACCCGCTGGTCGGGCCGGTCGATCTTGTTCAGCACCACGATGACCCGGTGGCCCAGCTCCAGGGCGCGGCTCAGCACGAAGCGGGTCTGGGGCATGGGGCCCTCGGCGGCGTCCACCAGCAGGATGACGCCGTTGACCATCTTCAAAATGCGCTCCACCTCGCCGCCGAAGTCGGCGTGGCCCGGGGTGTCCACGATGTTGATCTTCACGTCCTTGTAGTGGACGGCGGTGTTTTTCGCCAGGATGGTGATGCCCCGCTCCCGCTCCAGGTCGTTGGAGTCCATGACCCGCTCCACGGTGGCCTGGTTCTCCCGGTAGATGCCGCCCTGCTTGAGCATCTCGTCCACCAGGGTGGTCTTGCCGTGGTCCACGTGGGCGATGATGGCGACGTTCCTCAGCTTTTCGTTCTTCATAAAATGTCCCTCGCGTTTTGATGGGTAAAGTCACAGCTACTTATTATAATGGCATTTTCAGAGGATTGCAACACCGGGAATCCGGGAAAACGACGGAATTTTGCCGGTTTTATCGGGGAAAAATGTGACGATTTTGCTTGACACCGGCAGCAGTTTGGAATATACTGCATTATGCGTCATGTACTTTTGCGGCGCAAAGTGTTAAAGATACCTTTGAAATTGGAGGAAACTGAAATGAAAAAGATCATCGCGCTCCTGCTGGCCATGGTCATGGTCTTCGCCCTGTGCGCCTGCGGCGGCGAGTCCGCCGCCACTGAGGCCCCCACCGAGGAACCCGCCGGGGATAACACTGAGGCCCCCGCCACCGAGCCCGCCGGGGAGGAGGCCACTGAGCCCGCCGAGCAGCCCACCGAGCCCGCTGACGCCCCCGCCGGCGAGACCTATGTGGTCGGCATCTGCCAGCTGGCCCCCCACGTGGCGCTGGACGCCGCCACCCAGGGCTTCAAGGATGCCCTGACCGACGCGCTGGGCGACGCGGTCACCTTTGAGGAGAAGAACGCCAGCGGCGACGACTCCCTCTGCCCCACCCTCATCGGCGACCTGGTGGCCAGCAATGTGGACCTGATCCTGGCCAACGCCACCTCTCCGCTCCAGGCCGCTGCCGCCGCCACCTCTGAGATCCCCATCCTGGGCACCTCCGTCACCGACTACGCCACCGCGCTGAGCATCGCCGACTGGACCGGCACCGTGGGCGGCAACATCTCCGGCACCTCCGACCTGGCCCCCCTGGACCAGCAGGCCGAGATGCTCCACGAGATGTTCCCCGAGGCCAAGAACGTGGGCCTGCTCTACTGCTCCGGCGAGCCCAACTCCATCTACCAGGTCAACGTGATCAAGGGCTATCTGGAGAACATGGGCTATACCTGCAACATGTTCGCCTTCACCGACGTGAACGATCTGCCCTCCGTGACCCAGAACGCCTGCGACGGCTCTGACGTCATCTATGTCCCCACCGACAACACCGCCGCCAACAACACCGAGTCCATCGCCAACGTGGTGCTGCAGAACAAGGTCCCCGTGGTGGCCGGCGAGGAGGGCATCTGCAAGGGCTGCGGCGTGGTCACCCTGTCCATCAGCTACTATGACCTGGGCCATACCACCGGTGAGATGGCCGCCCAGATCCTGAAGGGCGAGGCCGACATCTCCACCATGCCCGTCCAGTTCGCCCCTGAGGTCACCAAGGAGTACAACGCCGCCAACTGCGCGGAGCTGGGCATCACCGTGCCCGATGACTACACCGCCATCGCCGCCGACTGATCCCGAAAAAACTGAAAAAACGGCGGGAAAGGACTTCCCTTTCCCGCTGTTTTTTGCTACAATGCTCCTGATCGGGAAAACCGCCGCTCTGCGGCGCGGACCGAACCGCTTTTCGGAGGGAGATCCATATGAACGCACTGCTTTCGTTCCTCAACTCCATGCCGAACGCCTTCAGCCAGGGCCTGGCCTGGGGCATCATGGCCATCGGCGTGTACATCACCTATAAGATCCTGGACATCGCCGACCTGACGGTGGACGGGTCGCTGACCACCGGCGGCGCGGTGTGCGCCGTGCTCATTACCATGGGCTGGAGCCCCTGGCTGGCGCTGGGGATGGCCATCCTGGCCGGTATGCTGGCCGGCCTGATCACCGGCCTGCTCCACACCGCCTGCGGCATCCCCGCCATTCTGGCCGGCATCCTGACCCAGCTGGCCCTGTACTCCCTGAACCTGCGGATCATGGCCATCAACGATGTCCTGACCCTGGGGGAGGCCGCGTCGAAGACGAAGCCCACGCTGGCTTTGAATCCGGACCGGAACCCGCTGCTGGTGTCCTCCCGATACGTCCGGGATCTGGCGCTGAACAACCCCCTGATCCTGCTGACCGTCTTCGCGGTGGTGGTCATCGCCCTGCTGTACTGGTTCTTCGGCACCGAGCTGGGGTCCTCCCTCCGGGCCACCGGCGCCAACGGCAGCATGGCCCGGGCACAGGGCATCAACACCAACATGACCAAGGTGCTGGGCCTGGTGGTGTCCAACGGGCTGGTGGCCTTCTCCGGGGCCCTGCTGGCCCAGTACTCCGGGAGCTCCACCATCGACATGGGCCGGGGCGCCATCGTCATCGGCCTGGCCGCCGTCATCATCGGCGAGGTGCTGCTGGGCAAGGTGTTCACCAACTTCGCCCTGCGGCTGCTCTCCGCGGTCATCGGCGCCATCATCTACTATGTGGTCATCACTCTGGTGCTCCGCCTGGGTCTGGAGTCCACCGACCTGAAGCTGCTCACCGCCCTGGTGGTGGCCGTGTTCCTCGCCATCCCCAACTGGAAGAACAGGTATTTCAGCAAAAAGGGGGTCAAGGCCCATGCTTGACGTGAAGAACATCCGCAAGACCTTCAACGCCGGCACCGTCAACGAAAAGGCCGCCCTGCGGGGGGTATCCCTCCGGCTGGAGGACGGGGACTTCGTCACCGTGATCGGCGGCAACGGCGCCGGCAAGTCCACGCTGCTCAACGCCATCGCCGGCACCTGGCTGGTGGACGAGGGCTCCATCTCCATCGGCGGCACGGACGTGACCAGGCTGCCGGAGCACAAGCGGGCCCAGTACATCGGCCGGGTGTTCCAGGACCCCATGATGGGCACCGCCGCCACCATGCAGATCGAGGAGAACCTGGCCCTGGCCGCCCGCCGGGGGCGGGCCCGCACCCTCCGCCGGGGCATCACCCGGGAGGAGCGGGAGAAGTACCGGGAGCTGCTGAAGATCCTGGACCTGGGGCTGGAGGACCGGCTCACCACCAAGGTGGGGCTGCTGTCCGGCGGCCAGCGCCAGGCGCTCACCCTGCTGATGGCCACCCTCAAGCGGCCCCAGCTCCTCCTGCTGGACGAGCACACCGCCGCCCTGGACCCCAAGACCGCGGCCAAGGTGCTGGACGCCACCGAGCGCATCGTGAACAAGGACAAGCTCACCACCCTGATGATCACCCACAACATGAAGGACGCCATCGTCCACGGCAACCGGCTCATCATGATGTACGAGGGCCGGATCGTGGTGGACGTGTCCGGCGAGGAGAAGAAGAAGCTCACCGTGGAGCAGCTGCTGTCCCTGTTCAGCAAGGCCAGCGGCTCCGACGAGGCCGACGACAAGCTCCTGCTGGGCTGAAAACGCAGGATAAAAGGACCTGTCCCCACGGACAGGTCCTTTTCATATGTCCTCCTCTGGATCGTCCTCGGGGCCGTCCTCCGGCTCCTGCTGGTGGCCGGCCCGGTAGCGCCGGATCAGCCGCAGGGCCCGGAGGGCGCTCACCGCCAGGGGCAGCAGCAGCCACAGCCCCGCCCGCATCGGCAGCCCGTATTGAAGGGGCGGGTCCGCCAGGGCCAGACACGCCGCCGCCGCCCAGCAGCCGCAGGCGGCCAGATCCATCCCGAACAGGCCGAGCTCCAGGGCGCTCAGTAGCCCGCCGGCGACGAGGGCGGCCAGGCAGCCGTTCTGGAGGGGGGAGGGCCGGGGGCCGAACCAGTTCAGCCCCGCCAGGGCCCCGGCGGCGGTCAGGGCGATGAGCGCCCCCATCCACAGGATGAGCAGGGAGCGGCAGGGGGGATAGGGCAGGGCGTCCCCCTCCCAGAGGAGGACCCCGGTGCTCTCCGCCAGCTCCTCCGCCGCGGGGGTGAAGGTGCTGTTGGTGAGCACCACGGCCCGGTCGCAGCCGTAGTACCGCGCCCCGGCGAAGGCCTCCTGCACCGCCCGGTTGCCCACCGGGCGGGCGTAGTGCTTGCACTGGATGGCGTACCGCTCGCCCTTGCGCCGGGCCAGGATGTCCACCCCCTGGTCGCCGCTGCCCTTGGTGAGGGTCACCCCCGAGAAGCCACACCGCCTCAGCCGCCGGGCGCACCGCTCCTCATACTCCTGCCCGGTCATCGCCCTTTGACGATGGCGGCCACCCGCTCCGCCGCGCTTTGGATCAGGGCGGACATGGGCAGGTCGGGCACCCCGGCCACCACCGTGTCACAGTGGCTCACGGGCACCAGCACCCGCACGGCGGGGCTGCTGCCCACGGCGGCGGCCATGGCGGGGGTGATCTCCCCCAGCAGGGCGTCGGCCACCACGATGCCGATGGGCCCGGCGATGATGTCCGCCCGGCGGGCGTTGACCACCACGGCGTTCTCCCCGGTGGCGGCCCGGTCGGCCCCCGCCCGCAGCATGGCGGAGGCGGCGGCGCTGTTGGTGCCCACGGCGGTGACGTCGGCGTCCGGCGCCGCCTGTTTGATGGCGGACACCAGCTGTCTGCCCATGCCGCCGCCCTGGCCGTCGATCACAACGATGTTCATAGCAGTTCCTCCATACCGTACTTTTGTTCTATTTTAGCAGGGACCGGCCCCGGCGTCAAGGGGCGGCGCATAAATCCCCGTCCCGGCACATACAGTTTGGAGTAAACGCTTGGACAGGGAGGGAACGGCGTGGAGCGCGCATTTCACGACAGGGACCGGGGGAGAGGGCGGCGGCCCGCCCCCAGGCAGAAGCGCCCCCCGGCCCGGGGGCAGAACGGTGGACAGGACGGCCGCCGCCTGATCCGGCTCCTGGTGAGCCTGGGGCTGTTCCTTCTGGTGTATTTCGGCCGTGGGGTGTTCCCCGGCCAGATTGAGGCCTGGCGCGGCGCCCTCACCTCCGACGTGGATTTTCAGGGGGCGTTCCGGCAGTTCGGACAGGAGGTGTCGGCGGGAGAGCCGGTGCGGGACGCCCTCCAGCGGCTGTGCGTCACCGTGTTCGGCGGCGAGCCGGAGGAGCTCCCCGACGCCCCCGCCCAGGAGGACTTCACCGCCGTCCCGCTGGCGGAGACCCCGAACCTGGGGCTGGACTGGCTGGCGGAGCACGGCGCCCTGGCCGGTCTAAGCGGGGAGGGGGAGCCCGCGCCCTCTCCCGCGGCCAGCGAGTCCCCGGCGGAGCCTACTCCTGAACCGACCCCCGAGCCGACTCCGGAGCCGACCCCGGAGCCCACGCCTGAACCCACCCCAGCGCCCACGCCGGAGGTGGTGACGGCCGTGGCCCAGGTCACCGATGACCAGGGCCGCAAGCTGCCCTCCAACGTGAGCTTCGTCCGCTATGAGTTGGGGCTGGACAAAACGGTGAACCCGGTGAACGGCGTGATCACCTCCAAATTCGGCTTCCGCACCGACCCCATCGACGGCAACTACGAGTTCCACCTGGCCCTGGACATCGGCGTGCCGGAGGGGACGGAGATCGCCGCCTATGCCGACGGCACCGTCCGCTACATCGGCAAGAGCGACCAGTTCGGCCTGTACTTCATGATCGACCACGCCAACAACGTCAGCACCTTCTACGCCCACTGCTCCAAGCTGCTGGTGTCCAAGGGACAGAAGGTCTCCTGCGGGGAGACGGTGGCCCTGGCGGGCCACACCGGCCACGCCACCGGGCCCCACCTCCACCTGACCATATTGAAGGACAACATCCGCCTGGACCCGGCGTACTATGTGGACCTGTGACCGCCCCAGGGCGGAGGTGACCCCCGGCTTTCTGCTGCTGATGGGCGCCCTGTTCTGGCTGGACGAGGGGGTGGGCCTGCTGCCCTGGGGGGCGCTGGCCTGCCTGCTCCACGAGCTGGGCCATGTGGCCGCCGCCCGCCTGTGCGGGGGGCGGGTGGAGCGCTTCGCTCTGAGCGCCGTGGGGGCGGAGCTGACCTTCGACTATCTGCGGCCCCTGTCCTACGGCCGGGACAGCCTGGTGGCCCTGGCGGGGCCGGCGGTCAATCTGGTCGCCGGCGCCCTCGCCCTGGCGATGAGATGGTATCTCCCCGCGGCGATGAGCCTGGGGATCGGCGCCTTCAATCTGCTCCCGGTGCGGCCCCTGGACGGGGGGAGGGCCCTGTACGACATGCTGGCCGGCACCCTGGACGCCGACTGGGCGGAGCGGGTCTCCACGGCGGCGGCGGGGTGCGTGGTGGGGGCCCTGGTGGGGATGGGGGCGGTGGCCGCGGCCCGATACGCCAACGTGACCCTGCTGCTCACCGGTCTGTGGCTGCTGGTCAAGACGTTCCGGGCTTAAAAATCCGAAAAAAGTGCTTGCAATCCCGATCGCGTTATGGTATACTACCCAAGTCTGAGTAAGGGCGGTCCTCTGCGCGGCCACTGGGCACGGACGCATGAACGCCTGAAATTTAGGAGGAAAAATACCATGAATCTGTTGCAGCAGTTCAGCGACAAGTACACCAAGGACGCACCCCCCCAGGTCAATGTGGGCGACACCGTCCGGGTGCACATCCGCGTGAAGGAAGGCAGCCGCGAGCGTATCCAGGTGTTTGAGGGCACCGTCATCGCCAAGAAGCACGGCGGCGTGGAGGAGAGCTTCACCGTCCGCCGCATCAGCTACGGCGTGGGCGTGGAGAAGGTGTTCCCCCTGCACGCTCCCACCATCGAGAAGGTGGAGACGGTCCGCAAGGGCAAGGTCCGCCGGGCCAAGCTGTACTATCTGCGGGACCGCGTGGGCAAGGCCGCCAAGGTCAAGGAGGACCTGTAAACAGCGTTCAGACACAGGAGGAGCGGGTTTTCCGCTCCTTTTGTGCTATTTGAGAAATGTAGGGGCGGATGTCCTCATCCGCCCGATCCGGAGGGAGGCGCGTGACATTTGAACATCCAGTGGTATCCCGGCCACATGACCCGCACCCGCCGGCAGATGGAGGAGGACCTGAAGCTGGTGGATCTGCTGGCTGAGGTGGTGGACGCCCGGATCCCGGCCTCCAGCCGCAACCCGGACATCGACAGCCTGGCGGGGAGCAAGCCCCGGCTCGTCATCTTCAACCGGGCGGACCAGGCGGACCCGGCCCTGACGGCCAGATGGATCGCCGCGTATCAAAAGCGGGGCTTCGGCGTGCTGGAGACCGACGCCAGGCAGGGCAGAGGGGTGGACCGGTTCCCAACCGCCGTCCGCACCGTCCTGCGGGAGAAGATCGAGGGGTGGAGGGCCAAGGGACAGGTGGGCCGCCCCATCCGGGCCATGGTAGTGGGGGTGCCCAACGTGGGCAAGTCCACCTTTATCAACAAGGTGGCCCGGCGCAAGTCCGCCAAGGCCGGCGACCGCCCCGGCGTCACCCGCGGCAAGCAGTGGGTGACCGTGGACAGCGGCCTGGAGCTGCTGGACACCCCCGGCATCCTCTGGCCCAAATTCGAGGACGAGACCACCGGCCTCCACCTGGCCTTCACCGGCGCGGTGAAGGACGAGATCATGGACACGGAGACCCTGGGCTGCCATCTGATGGTCCTGCTGGGGGACCGCTATCCCAACGCCCTGCTGGAGGGCTACAAGCTGAGGGAGCTGCCCGTCCGGGAGGACGGGGAGAACGACGTGACCTGGGGCTATCGCCTGCTGGGGGCCGCCGCCGTCCGGCGGGGGATGAAGATCTCCGGCGGCGAGGCCGACACCGAGCGGATGGCCAGGGTGCTGCTGGACGAGTTCCGCTCCAGCAAGCTGGGCCGCTTTACACTGGAGGCACCGGAGGGGTAATAATGGACCTTTGGCAATACGAACGGGAGGCCGCGAAAGCGGGCCGCGCCCTTGTCTGCGGCTGTGACGAGGCGGGGGCCGGGCCCCTGGCGGGACGGGTGTACGCCGCCGCCGTCATCCTGCCCCTCGGCGTCGACATCCCCGGCCTGAACGACTCCAAACAGCTGACCGAGAAAAGGCGTGAGGCCCTGTTCCCGGTCATCAAAGAGCGGGCCCTGGCCTGGTCGGTGGCATACGTGGAGGCGGGGGAGATCGACGCCACCGACATCCTCAGCGCCCGGATGAAGGCCATGCAGCTGGCCATAGATGACCTGGATCCCAAACCGGACTGGGCCCTCATCGACGGCAACCGGGATCACGGCAGGCAATTCGCCATCACAACGGCCCATCAGTGTATTGTAAAGGGAGATTCCCTGTCAGCGTCCATCGCGGCGGCGTCCGTCCTGGCCAAGGTGAGCCGGGACCGGTACATGGTGGAGATGGCCGCGCTCTATCCCCAATACGGGTTCGAGCGTCACAAGGGCTACGGCACCGCCCTCCACTATGAGCGGCTGCGGCAGTACGGCCCCTGTCCCATCCACCGGCGGACCTTCCTGAAAAACCTATGAGCGGCGAAAAGCGGGAGATCGGCGGCGCCCAGGCCAAAGTCAAGGGCAATTTCGGGGAGCGGCTGGTGGCCGAGGCGCTGGAGAAAAACCACTGGACCATTCTGGAGCGCAACTTCCGCTGCCGCTTCGGGGAGATCGACCTGATCGCGGCGGGGAAAGAGTACATCGTCTTCGTGGAGGTCAAGCTCCGCAAGAGCGCCAGGTTCGCCGACGCGCGGGAGTTCGTCACAAGGGAGAAGCAGCGGAAGCTGAAGGCCGCGGCGGAGTGGTATCTCTCCGGCCACCCCACCACCCTCCAGCCCCGGTTCGACGTGGCGGAGGTCTACGCCCTGGAGGGGGATCAGACCGCCCAGCCCGCCATACGCTACTGGCAGAACGCGTTTTAGGAGGACTGAGTATGGGTAAGATCCCGGTGTTCGACGCCCACTGCGACACCATCTCCCGGTGCCTGCGCACCGGGGAGGGGCTGGCGTCCAACGGGGGCATGGTGTCCCTGGAGCGGACGGAGCCCGTCTTTGACCGCTACTGCCAGCTCTTCGCCCTGTTCGCCGCGGGAGAGGGCGTGGAGGAGCAATACTGGGCGCTGCTGAGATGCTTTCAGGAGCAGATGGCCCGGAACAGCGGCCGCATCGTCCAGTGCCGGACGGCGGAGGACGTGGAGGCCGCCCACAGGGCGGGGAAGGCGGCGGCCTTCCTGTCGGTGGAGGGGGCGGAGCTGCTGGGCTGCGACCCCGCCCGGCTGGATCAGGCGGCGGAGGCCGGCGTGGTGGCCGTCAACCTGACCTGGAACCACGCCAACGCCCTGTCCGGCTCCCACTGCGACCGGCCGGAGCGGGGGCTGACCCCGCTGGGGAAGCGGTTCGCCGCCCGGATGGAGGAGCTGCGCATCCTCATCGACGTGTCCCATCTGTCCGAGCCGGGGTTCTGGGACGTGGCGGAGCAGGCGCGGCGGCCCTTCATCGCCAGCCACTCCGACGCAAAATTTGTCCGGGACCACACAAGAAACTTGACGGATGGACAAATAACTGCGATAATAAAGAATCAGGGTGTGATCGGCCTTAACTTCTACACGGAGTTCGTGGGCGGCTCCCTGGATTTGGACGCGGTCCGGGCCCACGCGGACCACATCCTCAGCCTGGGCGGGGAGAGGACCCTGGCCCTGGGGGGCGACTGGGACGGGTGCGACACCATCCCGGACCTGCCCGCCGTGGACGCGCTGCCCCGGCTGTATGACCATCTGCTGTGCCATGGGTACTCCGAGACCCTTGTACAAGATATCTTTTACAACAATCTGATGAGAGTGGTGACCGCAAGATGAACTATTTGAGCACACGGAACAAAGAACTGCGGATGACCCCCGCCCAGGCCATCGTCAAGGGGCTGGCCCCCGACGGCGGGCTCCTGACCCCGGCGGTGATCCCCCGTATGCCCTCCAGGGCCATGGAGAATATGAAGGACATGTCCTACCGGCAGCGGGTGGTGTATATCCTCAACAGCTATCTGGAGGGCTTCTCCAGCTCCGAGCTGACCGCCTATACCGCCTCCGCCTACGGCGGCGGCAAGTTCAGCCATCCCGACGTGGCGCCGGTGACCCGCCTGGACGACGGCACCTTCTGCATGGAGCTGTGGCACGGGCCAACCTGCGCCTTCAAGGACATGGCCCTCCAGCTGCTGCCCCATCTGCTGTCCGCCTCCCTGGGCAAGAGCGACGAGAAGAAGTCGGTGTGCATCCTGGTGGCCACCTCCGGCGACACGGGCAAGGCCGCCCTGGAGGGCTTCCGGGACGTGGACCGCACCAAGATCCTGGTGTTCTACCCCAAGGACGGCGTGTCGGCGATCCAGGAGCTCCAGATGGTCACCCAGGAGGGGGGCAACGTGGGCGTGTGCTCCGTGGTGGGCAACTTTGATGACGCCCAGACCGGCGTGAAAAAGCTCTTCGCCGACGAGCGCCTTGCGGCGGACCTGGCGGAGCGGGGCTGGTTTTTGTCCTCGGCCAATTCCATCAACTGGGGCCGTGTGCTGCCCCAGATCGTGTACTACGCCTCCGCCTACTGCGACCTGCTGAAGACCGGGGCCATCGCCTCCGGCCAGGAGATCAATTTCTGTGTGCCCACCGGCAACTTCGGCAACATCCTGGCGGGCTACTACGCCAAGTGCATGGGGGTGCCCATCAACAAGCTGATCTGCGCCTCCAACTCCAACAACGTGCTCACCGACTTCATTAACACTGGCGTGTACGACCGCAACCGCACCTTCTACAACACCATCTCTCCCTCCATGGACATCCTGATCTCCAGCAACCTGGAGCGGCTGCTGTTCGAGCTGTCCGGCCGGGACGACAAGCTGGTGCGGGACTATATGGGCCAGCTCAGCGAGATCGGCAGTTACCGGGTGGAGCCCTTCATCCGGGACCGGATGCAGAAGAACTTCTACGCCGGCTGCACCGACGAGGACCAGACCCGGGAGACCATCGCCCGGCTGTGGGCGGAGCACAGCTATCTGATCGACCCCCACACCGCCGTGGCCTTCCACGTGCTGGACCAGTACCGGGCCGACACCGGGGACGATACCCCCACCGTGGTGGTGTCCACCGCCAGCCCCTTCAAGTTCTGCGACAGCGTGCTGGAGGCGCTGGGCGTCAAGGAGCGCAGGGCGGGCCTGGAGGCGCTGGACCAGCTCTCCGAGTTCACCGGCGTGGCGGCGCCCGCCTCCCTGGCCCGGCTGAAGGGCCGCCGGCCCCGGTTCACCTCCGTGGTGGAGAAGAAGGACATGGAGGCCCCCGTCCAGGCGTTCCTGGCCTGACCCGCGCCGGGGAGGTACCGTATGGCACTGTACGCGATCGGCGACACCCATCTGGCCCTGGGCACGCCCGGCAAGTCCATGGAGGTGTTCGGCCCCGGCTGGGCGGACTACGTGGACCGGCTCCGGGAGGGTTTTTCCCAGGTGGGGGAGACCGACACGGTGGTGCTGTGCGGCGACCTCTCCTGGGGGATGAGCCTGGAGGAGGCCAGGGAGGACTTCGCCTTCCTGGACAGCCTGCCGGGGGAGAAATGGCTGGTGAAGGGCAATCACGACTACTGGTGGAACACCGCCGCCAAGATGAACGCCTTTTTCGCCGCCAACGGCTTCGCGAAGCTCCACATCCTCCACAACAACTGCGCCTTTTATGGGGAGACCGCCCTCTGCGGCACCCGGGGCTGGTTCTTCGAGGAGAACGGCGCCCCCCACTGGGAGAAGATCTTCAACCGGGAGCTGATCCGGCTGGAGGCGTCCTTAAAAGCGGCGGGAGAGGCGGAGAAGCTGTGCTTCCTCCACTACCCGCCCCTCTATAAGGGCTACCGGTGCGAGGAGATCATCGCCCTGCTGGAGCGGTATGGGGTGAGGACCTGCTGCTACGGCCATCTCCACGGCCCCAGCCACCGTCTGGCGGAGGAGGGAGACCGGAACGGGGTGGACTACCGGCTGGTATCGGCGGATTATGTCGGATTCCGTCCGAAAAAAATCCTGGATTAGCGAAAATAACAGTAGAATTTTCCGCGCACATCTGATAAAATAACGTGGCCTATTTAGAAAGAGGGCTTGAAAGGGCCTATTTGGGAGGAAACCTGAACATGAACATCAAGAGCAGCGAGAAAAAAGAGAACAGCGCCGTTGAGCTGGTCATCGAGGTAGGGGCCGCCGAGTTCCAGGCCGCCATCGACAAGGTGTATAACCGCCAGAAGAAGAGCATCTCCATCCCCGGCTTCCGCAAGGGCAAGGTGCCCCGGAAGATGGTGGAGAAGTTCTACGGGGAGAACGTGTTCTTTGAGGACGCCATCTCCGAGGCCTATCCCGCCGCCTATGAGGCGGCCCTGAAAGAGGCGGGCATCGACCCCGTGGCCTATCCCACCCTGGAGGTGCTGGACGTCAGCAAGGACGGCTTCACCTTCAAGGCCACCGTCACCGTGCAGCCCGAGGCCTCCATCAAGGACTACAAGGGCCTGCCCGTGGCCCGGACCGAGGTGAAGGTCACCGACGAGGACGTGGAGAACGAGCTGAAGCCCTATGTGGACCGGGCCTCCCGCCTGGTGAGCGTGGAGCGCGAGGCGAAGACGGGCGACGTGGCCGTCATCGACTTCGAGGGCTTCAGGGACGGCGTCCCCTTTGACGGCGGCAAGGGCTCCAACTACAGCCTGGAGCTGGGCTCCGGCAGCTTCGTTCCCGGCTTCGAGGACCAGGTGGCGGGCATGAAGGCCGGCGAGGAGAAGGATATCGACATCACCTTCCCCGAGAACTACACCCCCGAGCTGGCCGGCGCCGCCGTGGTGTTCCATGTGAAGGTCAACGAGGTGAAGGAGAAGGAGGCCCCCGAGGTGGACGACGAGTTCGCCAAGGACGTGTCCGAATTTGACACCCTGGACGAGTTCAAAAAGGACCTGGCAGGCAAGCTGGAGAAGCGCCGCCAGGAGCAGGCCGACCGGGACTTTGAGGAGGCCGTCACCGCCGCCCTCATCGAGAAGCTGGAGTGCGACGTGCCCGACGCCATGGTGGACTACCGGGCCGAGAAGCTGCTGGAGGACTACGCCAACCGGGTCCAGTCCCAGGGCATCCAGTTCGAGCAGTACCTCCAGATGATGGGCATGACCATGGACACCATGCGGGCCCAGGCCAAGGCCGCCGCCGGCCGGGCCGTCCGCCGGGAGCTGGCCTTGGAGGCCGTGGCCGCCGCCGAGGGCATCGAGATCACCGACGCGGACGTGGAAGCCGAGTACGCCCGCCTGGCCGAGCAGTACAAGATGGAGGCCGACCAGGTGAAGGCCGCCGTTCCCGCCGGGGACGTGAAGAAGGACCTGGCCGCCCAGAGGGCCTTCGAGCTGGTGAAGGGCGCCGTGAAGAAGCCCGCCGCCAAAAAGGCCGCCAAGAAGTCCGCCAAAGCCGACGACAAGGCCGAGAAGAAGGACGAGAAAGAGGTCAAGAAGACCGCCAAGAAGGCCGCCGAGGGCGAGGAGAAGCCCAAGAAGCGCGCCGCCAAAAAGAAGGCCGAGGACAAGGCGGAGTGAGCGCCCGTCCGCGGGGGCGGAATAGGCTTTGTCAGAACCGGGGTATAATTATCCCGCCGTTTCACATCGAAAGGAGTTGTCCGCAATGAGTTTGGTACCCTATGTAGTGGAGCAGACCAGCCGGGGCGAGCGGTCCTATGACATCTTCTCCCGCCTGCTGAACGACCGGATCATCTTCCTGGGCGAGGAGGTCAACGCCACCACCGCCGCCCTGGTGGTGGCCCAGCTGCTGTACCTGGAGGCCCAGGACCCGGACAAGGATATCCAGTTCTATATCAACAGCCCCGGCGGCTCCGTCACCGACGGCATGGCCATCTACGACACGATGCAGTACATCAAGTGCGACGTGTCCACCATCTGCATCGGCATGTGCGCCTCCATGGCGGCCTTCCTGCTGTCCGCCGGCGCCAAGGGCAAGCGCATCGCCCTGCCCAACGCCGAGATCATGATCCACCAGCCCTCCGCCGGCACCCAGGGCCAGATCACCGATATGGCCATCCACCTGAAGCGGCTGGAGACCATCAAGAAGCGGATGAACGAGATCCTGGCCGCCAACACCGGCAGGAGCGTGGAGGAGGTCACCGCCGCCTGCGAGCGGGACAACTTCATGTCCGCCGAGGAGGCAAAGGAGTTCGGCCTCATCGACAAGATCATCACCAATCGCTGACGGCGTCAGGGAGGAGAGCGGAGGAGACCTCCGCTCTTTGCCCATCTGACCTTTTCCCGAAAGGAAGATCACAACTATGGCAAGAGACGATTACCGGTCCGTCCGCTGCTCCTTCTGCGGCAAGCACCAGGAGCAGGTGGAGCGGATCATCGCCGGACCGGGGGCCTATATCTGCAACGAGTGCGTCCACCTGTGCATGGAGATCCTGGACGAGGGACAGGACAATGTGGACACGGCGCGGGACGTGCCCGACGTCATCCCCACCCCCCAGGAGATGGTGGGGGTGCTGGACCAGTACGTCATCGGGCAGGAGGACACCAAAAAGGCGCTGTCCGTGGCGGTGTACAACCACTACAAGCGCATCTACTTCGGCGGCGGGGACGATGTGGAGCTCCAGAAGAGCAACATCCTCATGATCGGCCCCACCGGCTGCGGCAAGACCCTGTTCGCCCAGACGCTGGCCCGCATCCTCAAGGTGCCCTTCGCCATCGCCGACGCCACCACCCTCACCGAGGCCGGCTACGTGGGCGACGATGTGGAGAACATCCTTCTGCGCCTGGTCCAGGCCGCCGACTACGACATCGAGCTGGCCGAGCGGGGCATCATCTACGTGGACGAGATCGACAAGATCGCCCGCAAGAGCGAGAACACCTCCATCACCCGGGACGTGTCCGGCGAGGGGGTGCAGCAGGCCCTGCTGAAGATCCTGGAGGGCACCGTGGCCAACGTCCCGCCCCAGGGCGGCCGCAAGCACCCCCATCAGGACTTTTTGCAGATCGACACCAAGAACATCCTGTTCATCTGCGGCGGCGCCTTCGACGGGCTGGAGAAGATCGTGGAGCGCCGGCTGGACCAGAAGACCATCGGCTTCGGCGCCGACGTGAAGACCGCCAAGGAGCGGGAGAGGGCCAATGTGCTCAAGTCCGTCCAGCCCCACGACCTGCTGAAGTTCGGCATCATCCCCGAGCTGGTGGGCCGTCTGCCCGTCATCACCACCCTGAACGCCCTGGGCCGGGCGGAGCTGGTGCGCATCCTCACCGAGCCCAAGAACGCCCTGGTGAAGCAGTATATCAAGCTGCTGGACTATGACGACGTGGAGCTGGAGTTCACCCCCGAGGCGCTGGACGCCGCCGCCGACAAGGCGCTGGAGCGGAAGATCGGCGCCCGGGGCCTCCGGGCCGTGCTGGAGGAGACCATGACCCCCGTGATGTACGACGTGCCCTCCGACGAGAGCATCGTGAAGGTGATCATCACCGGGGACGCCATCCGGGGGACGGGCGAGCCCGAGGTCGTCCGCCGGGAGGGGAGGCCTGCCCGTCATCGTCTGGGCGGCGCTGACCTCCACGCGGAGAAGGGCGGCAGGGCCGCGCCCCAGGGCAACGTATCCTGATCGCCGCGCGCAAAAAAGGGACGGGTGAGGATCCGCCCCTTTTTCCCCATAAAGGAGGGAGAGAAATGACTGAGGCTGTCGTTATGCCCGCGCTGGCGCTGCGGGGACTGACCGTGTTCCCCCAGCTGACCCTGCACTTCGATGTGGGGCGGGAGCCGTCCATCAAGGCCCTGGAGGCCGCCATGGCGGAGAACCGGACCATCTTTCTGGTGACCCAGCGGGACGTGACCGTGGAGAACCCGCAGGGGAAAGACCTTTACACCGTTGGCACCATCGCTGATGTGAAGCAGATCCTCCGCCTGCCCGAGAACGGCGTCCGGGTGATGGTGGAGGGGCACAGCCGGGGCCGCATGCTGCGGCTCGTGGACGCCGAGCCCTATCTGACGGCCGAGGTGGAGATCCTCCCGGCGGCGGATCGGCTGCGGCGGAACTCCTCCCGCGCCGAGGCCGCCATTCGTCAGGTGTACACCCTCATGGAGCGGTACACCGAGCTGTCTGACCGGGTGCCGCCGGAGGTCTATCTGAAGATGCTGGCCAGCGACGACCCGGCCTATATCTCCGACTACGCCGCCCAGAACCTGCCCCTCCGGTTCGAGGACAAGCAGGCGGTGCTGGAGGAGCTGCGCCCCGCCCGGCGGATCGTCCTGCTGTGCCGCATCCTGGGCCGGGAGGTGGAGATCCTGGAGGCCGAGACCGAGCTGGCCGGCAAGGTCCACGAGCAGGTGGCCGCCAGCCAGCGGGACTACTTCCTCCGGGAGCAGATGCGGGTGATCCAGCGGGAGCTGGGGGAGGACGACGAGGACGACGAGGTCGCCGAGTACCGCAAGCGGGTGGCCGCCGCCGGCCTGCCAGACGAGGTCCGCGACAAGCTGGAGAAGGAGATCAGGCACCTGGAGAAGCAGCCCTTCGGCTCTGCCGAGGGTGGGGTGATCCGGGGATATCTGGACACCTGCCTGGACCTGCCCTGGAACAAAAAGACCAGGGAGCGGGTCAGCGTGGACGCCGTGGCGAAGACCCTGGACGCCGATCACTACGGCCTGGAGAAGGTCAAGGAGCGCATCCTGGAGTTCGTGGCGGTCAAGCAGCTGTCCAGGGAGCTGAAGGGGCAGATCATCTGCCTGGTGGGCCCGCCGGGGGTGGGCAAGACCTCCATCGCCATGAGCGTGGCCCGTGCCATGAACCGGAAGCTGGCCCGCATCTCTCTGGGCGGCATCCGGGACGAGGCGGACATCCGGGGCCACCGCAAGACCTATATCGGCGCCATGCCGGGGCGCATCATCGCCGGCATCCGGCAGGCGGGCAGCTCCAACCCGGTGCTGCTGCTGGACGAGATCGACAAGGTGGGGGCCGACCACCGGGGGGACCCGGCGGCCGCCCTGCTGGAGGTGCTGGACGGGGAGCAGAATTCCACCTTCCGGGACCACTATCTGGAGCTGCCCTTCGACCTGTCCGACGTGATGTTCATCACCACCGCCAATACCACCGACACCATCCCCAAGCCCCTGCTGGACCGGATGGAGGTCATCGAGCTGCCCAGCTACACCGACCGGGAGAAGCTGGAGATCGCCAAGCGGCACCTGCTGCCCAGGGAGCTGAAGCGCCACGGCCTCACCAAGTCCAGACTGAAGATCACCGACGAGGCCATCCTCGCCATCATCGCCGGTTACACCCGTGAGTCCGGCGTGCGCCTGCTGGAGCGGCGGCTGGCCGCCCTGTGCCGCAAGGCGGCGGCGCGCATCGTCCGGGGCGGGGAGAAGCGGATCACCGTCACCGAGGGGGACCTCCATGAACTGCTGGGCCCCCGCCGCTATCAGGACGAGGACCTGGAACGGGAGCCCCTGGTGGGAGTGGTCAACGGCCTGGCCTGGACCTCCGTGGGCGGCGAGATTTTAGAGGTGGAGGCCAACGTGGTCCCCGGCGCGGGCAAGATCAGTCTCACCGGCAACCTGGGGGACGTGATGAAGGAGTCCGCCCAGGCGGCCCTGTCCTTCATCCGGGCCCACGCGGACCATCTGGGGGTGGAGGGGGACTTCTACAAGACAAAGGACATCCACGTCCACTTCCCCGAGGGCGCGGTGCCCAAGGACGGCCCCTCCGCCGGCGTGGCCATCGCCACCGCCATGGTGTCCGCGCTCACCGGCGTGCCCGTCCGGCGGGACGTGGCCATGACGGGGGAGATCACCCTCCGGGGCCGTGTGCTGGCCATCGGCGGCCTGCGGGAGAAGACCATGGCCGCCCTGCGCAATCACATCTCCACCGTGCTCATCCCCGCCGACAACGTAAAGGACCTGGACGACATCGACCAGACCGTCCGCGGGGCGCTGAGATTCGTGCCCATCCGCCGGGCGGACGAGGCCCTGGCGGAGGCCCTGGTGAGCAGGCCCGCCGCCCCCAAGGGCCAGTCCGCCGTGGCGGCCGACCAGCCCCGGCCCGCCGGGGAGGCCATCGGCCTGTGCCAGTGAGGTGCCCATGGCGATCAACTGGAACAGGGCGGAGTTCGTTCGCTCGGCGGCGAAGCCCGCGGATTTCATCCGGGACGGGCTGCCCCAGGCGGTGTTCGCGGGCCGGTCCAACGTGGGCAAGTCGTCGGTGCTCAACCGGCTGCTGAACCGGAAGAACCTCGCGCGGGTGGGGGCCGCCCCCGGAAAGACCACCCAGATCAACTATTTCCGCGTGGACGGGAAGCTCTACCTGGTGGACCTGCCGGGGTATGGCTACGCCAGAGTGTCCCAGGCGGAGCGGGACCGCTGGGGCAGGCTCATGGAGCGCTGGTTCGCCGACGTGGGGCCTATGGCCCTGGGCATCCTGGTGGTGGACGCCCGCCATAAGCCCACCGCCGACGACCGCACCATGTCCGACCTGTTTTTGAGCACCGGCCAGCCCTATGTGGTGGCCGCCAACAAGCTGGATAAGCTGAAAAAGAGCGAGATCGAGGGCAATCTGGCGCTGGTGCGGGAGACCCTGGAGCTGCCCGACCGGGTCCAACTGGTGCCCTTCTCCGCCGAGAAGGGGGAGGGCAGGGACCGGCTGCTGGGGCTGATCTCGGAACATGTGGAGGGAACGCTATGAGATATGTGCGCGTCGAGCTGCCGGACGGCCCCAGGTGGGGCGTGGTGAGGGGAGAGGACGTCCTCACCCTGGCGAATGCCCCCTATGAGGGAATCGAGTACGACGGGGGGAGCCTTCCCCTGGCAGACTGTAAACTTCTGGCCCCCTGCGAGCCCACCAAGATCGTCTGCGTGGGGAAGAACTACGCCGACCATGCCCGGGAGATGGGGGCCGAGCCCCCCGGCTTCCCGGTGCTGTTTCTCAAGGCGCCCAACACCCTCAACCGGCCGGAGGGGGCGGTCCACGGGCCCGCTTTCGTCCAGCGGCTGGACTATGAGGGAGAGCTGGCGGTGGTCATCCGACGCCGGGCAAAGGATGTAAAGGCGAAGGACTTCGCGGACTATGTGCTGGGCTATACCTGCCTGAACGACGTCACCGCCCGGGACGTGCAGCGGCACGACGGCCAGTGGACCCGGGGCAAATCCATGGACGGGTTCTGCCCCGTGGGCCCCTGGGTCACCGATGAGGCGGACCCCTCCGGCTTAAAGGTGGAGACCCGCCTCAACGGCAAACCGGTCCAGACGGGGAACACCGCCGACTTCATCACCGCCGTGCCGGAGCTGGTGGAGTTCATCACCGCCTCCATGACCCTGGAGCCGGGGGACGTGATCGCCACCGGCACCCCGGCGGGCATCGGCCCCATGGTCCCCGGAGACACCGTGGAGGTGGACATCGAGGGGATTGGCGTGCTGGTCAATCACGTGATCTGAGCGAGTTCCCCGGCGGAGGGTCCTCCGCCGGGGAATTTTGCGCCCAACGCAATGACGTTTTTTGTCAAAATCGAATAAAAACTGGAAAATACTTGAGAAAAATAGGGGATAAATATAAAAAAATCAACAAATTTGTGAAAAAACCTTGCAAACCGCGCTGAAATCATGTATACTATGCATGAAATCTTATACACGTTTGACCCGCCGACTGTCCGCGCGGGCCTGAAAAAGGAGGCGATGGCGTGTATCAGATCGGGGACAAGGTGGTCCATCCCATGCACGGGGCCGGAGTCATCGATTCCATTGTATCAAAGAAGGTAGCAGGCCAGACGCAGGACTATTACCTGCTGAAGCTGTCCGCCGGGAGCATGATGGTCATGATCCCCATCAGCAGCACCGAGGAGATCGGCGTCAGACCGGTGGTGACGGTGGAGGAGGCGGAGGACATCCTCAGCGCCATGGAAAACCTGGAGGTGGACATGACGCAGAACTGGAACCGCCGCTACCGGGAGAACATGGTGCGGCTGAAAAGCGGCGACCTGCTGGAGGTCGCCAAGGTGATCAAGGGCCTGATGGCCCGCGAGAGCGAACGGGGCCTCTCCAACGGAGAGCGGAAGATGCTCCACACGGCAAAGCAGATCCTCATCTCAGAACTGGTGCTGGCCCAGAGCCTGCCCTATGAGACGGTGGAGGCCAGCGTGGACAGCGTACTGCGTCAGTGATCGAGCGGAAGGAGCCGGGAGGGCTCCTTTTTCGCGTGAGGAGGATTACATATGCTGAGACAACTGCTGCATAAGCTGACGGGCCGGCCGGACCCAATCAGGTGCTCCGCCGTGGTGGTGGCGGCGGGCAGCTCCACCCGGATGGGCTTCGACAAGATCTTTACCGACGTGGGGGGCGAGCCCGCCCTGATCCGCTGCCTGCGGACCTTCCAGGCGGCCCCCTCCATCGCCGAGATCGTGGTGGTGGTCCGGGAGGACGCCCTGGGGGAGGCGGCCCGGCTCATCAAGGAGGCGGGCCTCACCAAGGTGACCAAGGTCATCCGGGGGGGCGACACCCGCACCCGGTCCGCCCGGCTGGGCACTCTGGAGGCGGACCGCAAGGCGAAGCTCATCGCCATCCACGACGGGGCCCGCCCCTTCGTCACGGTGGACGTGATCGAGGACACGGTGGCCCAGGCTGCCATCGGCGGCGCGGCGGCCCCGGCCCTGCCGGTGAAGGACACCGTCAAGCGGGCGGGGGAGGACGGCTTTGTGTGTGAAACCCTGGACCGCTCCACCCTGTGGGCCGTCCAGACCCCCCAGGTGTTCGACGGCGACCTGATCCGGGCCGCCCTGCAGAAGGCCATCGACGACGGGGCGGACCTCACCGACGACTGCGCCGCCGTGGAGCGGCTGGGCATGAAGGTGGTCCTGGTCCCCGGCGACGAGCGGAACATCAAGCTCACCACCCCGGCGGACCTGGCGGTGGCCAAAACGCTGATGGAGGAGTACGGCCAATGACCCGCGTGGGACACGGATATGACGTGCATAAGCTGGTCCAGGATCGGAAGCTGATCCTGGGCGGGGTGGAGGTCCCCTGTGAGAGGGGCCTGCTGGGCCACTCCGACGCGGACGTGCTCACCCACGCCGTCATGGACGCCCTGCTGGGGGCGGCGGGCCTGTGGGACATCGGCCACGCCTTCCCGGACAGCGACCCGGCCTACGCGGGCATCTCCAGCCTGATCCTGCTGGAGCGGGTGATGGGGATGCTGGCGGAAAAGGGGTACGCCGTGGGCAATGTGGACGCCACCGTCATCGCCCAGCGGCCCAAGCTGTCCCCCTACATCCCGGAGATGCGGGAGAGGCTTGCCGCCGTCATGGGGGTCCCCGCGGACCGGGTGAACGTGAAGGCCACCACCGAGGAGGGCCTGGGCTTCACCGGGGCCGGGGAGGGCATCGCCGCCCACGCGGTGGCCCTCATTTTGGACAAGTGAACCATATCACGAACGCTCCCCGCAGGGCATACAATGCCTTGTGAGGAGCGTTTTCGCGCCCCTCGATCAGGAAAGGAATGATGGGCCGATGGTTCACTATCTGTTCGTCTGCCGCTCGCTGACCCACGCGCAGCGTACCGCCCATCTGCTGGAGCGGGCGGGCATCGCCGGCTCTGTGATCCGCGCCCCCAAGGTGATCTCCAAGGAGGGCTGCGGCTACTGCGTCCGGGTGGCGGAGCGGAAGCTCACCGACGCGCTGATGGTCCTCCGCCGGGAGGGGATGGCCCCCCGGCAGGTGTTCCTCCAGTCGGCGGAGGGGGTCTACAGCGAGGTGACTGCATGATCTATCTGGACAGCGCTGCCACCACGCTGGAAAAGCCCCAAAGCGTCCCCGCCGCCTCCGCCTGGGCCATGACCCACATGGCCAGCCCGGGCCGGGGCGGGCATCCCGCCAGCGCCCTGGCCGCCGACACCATGTACCGCTGCCGGGAGCTGGCGGCGGAGATCTTCGGCGTGGGCGACCCGGAGCGGGTGGTCCTCACCGCCAACGCCACCCACGGCCTGAACATCGCCATCCACTCGCTGGTGAGGCGGGGGGCCACGGTGCTGATCTCAGGCTACGAGCACAACGCCGTCACCCGGCCGCTGTTCGCCCGGCCGGACGTCAGGGTCAAGGTCGCCGCCGGCCCCCTGTTCGACGCGGAGGTTGTCTATGAGGCCTTCCGCCGGGAGCTGACGCCGGAGGTGGATGTGGTCATCTGCAATCATGTGTCCAACGTGTTCGGCTTTATCCAGCCGGTGGACCGGATCGCCGCCCTGTGCAGAGAGCGGCACGTGCCGCTGATCGTGGACGCCTCCCAATCCGCCGGGGCGCTGCCGGTGGACCTGACCCGCTGGGGGGCGGCCTTCGTGGCCATGCCGGGGCACAAGGGGCTGTACGGCCCCCAGGGCACAGGCCTGCTGCTCTGCGGGGCGGAGACGCGGCCCCTTCTGTACGGGGGAACAGGCAGCCAGTCCCGGCTCCAGGAGATGCCCGACTTCCTCCCAGACCGGCTGGAGGCGGGCACCCAGAACGTGTGCGGCGCCGCCGGCCTGCTGGCGGGGATGCGCTTCGTCAAAGAGAAGGGGATATCCCGCATCCACGCCCACGAGACAGGGCTGGCCCGGCGGCTGATGGACCGGCTGGCCGGCCTTCCCGGCGTGACGGTGTACCGGGGGGCGGAACAGAGCGGGCTGTTCTCCGTCACGGTGGATCACATGGACTGCGAGGAGATCGGGGCCGCCCTGGCCAGGCGGGGGGTGGCCGTCCGGGCGGGGCTCCACTGTTCGCCTCTGGCCCACCGGACCGCGGGCACAGAGGAGCGCGGCACCGTCCGGTTCAGCTTCTCGGCGTTCAGCACGGCCCGGCAGACCGACCGGGCGGCGGAGATCTTCCGGCAGATCGTATCACAGGGCAAGAGGGCGCGGTGAGGAACCGCGCCTTTTTGCCGTAGGAGCGAGGAATTTGACCGGTGAAATTTATCGGTTTGTCTTGCCATCCCTATGGGAAATGTGGTATAATACCCTGAATGATTTTGCGAACCTGTCCCCGGACAGGGGCGCGAGTCGATCTTCCGGGGAAAGAGGGCAGAAAGATGGACGCTATCCTGCAATTCCTGCGGCAGCTGCCGGAGTATCTCAGGCTCATCGGCCCCTTTGACGTGCTGGATATGGCGATCATCGCCTTCGGCGTCTACCACCTGTTCCGCTTCGCCCGCAAGAGCCGTTCCGGCCAGGTGGTCCGGGCGGTGGCGCTCATCCTCGTGGCCATGCTGCTGGCCAATCTGCTGCGGCTACGGGTGGTGGGCTACGTGCTCAACCGCACGGTGGAGCTGGGCCTGATCGCCCTGATCATCCTGTTCCAGCCGGAGCTGCGCCGGTTTTTGGAGCAGATGGGCAGCGGGCGCATCAAGGAGCTGTTCGTCTCCGAGAGCGCGGGGGACGATCTGAAGAACGCCATCACCGAGACGGCGGCGGCCTACGCGGACATGTCCGCCGACAAGGTGGGCGCCCTGATGGTGTTCGAGCGCAAGACCATCCTGGACGATATGCTCAAGACAGGTACCCCCCTGGACGCGGCGGTGTCCGCCCAGCTGCTGAAAAACCTGTTCTGGAACAAGGCTCCCCTCCACGACGGGGCGGTCATCGTCCGGGCGGGGCGCATCGTGGGGGCGGGCTGTATGCTCCCCCTGTCGGGCAACGTGAATCTGGACCACAGCCTGGGCATGCGCCACCGGGCGGCCATCGGCGCCAGCGAGAACTCCGACGCGGTGGTGGCCGTGGTGTCCGAGGAGACTGGGGCCATCTCGGTGGCCATCAACGGGACGCTGCGGCGCGGGCTGGACCGCATCGGGCTGGAGGAGATCCTCCGCTCGGAGCTGACGCCTTCGGAGGAGGAGGGCGTCAGGATCGTCAACTCCGCCGCCAGGCTCACCAGCGTATTCAAGGGCTTCAAGGGAGACGGTGAAAATGGGAAAGAAGATTCTTGACAGCCGTTTTCTGTACATCGTGTTGTCCGTCTTCGTCGCCATCGGCATGTGGCTCTTTGTCACCGTGAACGATGAGGCGCCGCACTCCAAGACCATCACCAGGATCCCCGTCACCTTTACCGGGGAGGAGATCCTGGCGGAGCGGGGCCTGATGCTGGCGGACGGACCGTACACCGCCAATGTGACGGTGCAGGCCACCAATATGGTGCTGACCTCCCTGACCAACCAGACGGTGCAGGTGACCGCCAACGTGTCCGGCATCTACGAGGAGGGGAGCCATTCGGTGAGCTATACCGTGACGCCGCCCGCCGGGATCTCCCCCAGCCAGTTCACCGTGGTCAGCGGCGTCAACGGCAACGTGATCACCGTGGAGGTGGCCCGGTACAGCAGCCAGGAGATCCCCATCGAGGGCGAGTTCACCGGCAGCGTGGCCGAGGGCTATCTGGCGGGGGACACGCAGGACTTCGACTTCTCCCCCAAGGTCGTGGTGGTCAGTGGTCGTCTGGAGGATGTGAACCAGGTGGCCCGGGCCGTGGTCACCGTGGACGACGAGGGGCTCACCGAGACGGTGGACAGGGAGTTCCCCTTCCGGCTGGAGGACCGCTCCGGCAACGAGCTCGATCTGGATGTGACCTGCGATGTGGAGACGGTGTCCGTCCGGTTCCCCATCCAGGCCACCGCTGAGATCCCGCTGGTCGTCTCCTTCACGGACGGGGGCGGCGTGGGGGCCGATGAGGCCGCCGCGGAGCTGTCCGTCGAGAGCATCGCCGTGGCCGGCGCCACCGAGGCGGTGGAGGCCATCAAGGCGGCGGGAGCCATCAATCTGGGCACCGTCAATCTGGACTCCGTCCGCGACGGAGACGTGCTGACCTTCCCGGTGCCCCTGACCGACGAGCTGACCAACCTCACCGGCGTGACCAGCGTGGACGTCACCGTCCGCCTCAACAAGCAGCTGGAGGAGCGGACCTTCGAGGTCAGCAGCATCAACTGCATCAACGTCCCCGAGGGCTGGACGGCGGACATCATCACGAAGGTGCTCTCCGTCACCGTCCGGGGCGAGCCGGACCTGCTGGACGCCGTCACGGATGAGAACCTCCTGGCGGTGGCCGATCTCCAGGATATGACGCCGTCCGCCGGCGGGTATACCGCCACCGTCCGGGTCTATCTGAACATCGCGCCCTCCATCGCGGAGGTGGGAGTGCTCAGCGGGGACTACCGCATCGCCATCAATCTGACCCAGGGCGAGCCGGAGCCCTCGGACCTGCCGGAAGCGCCCTGATGTTCGGCTATGTGCGCCCCGTCCTGGAGCGCTTGGACGAAGAACAGCGGGAGGCATACCAGTCCGCCTACTGCGGCCTGTGCCACGCCCTGGGGCGGCGTTGCGGCTTCTGGGCCCGGTTCACCCTGCAGTACGACTTCACCTTCCTCGCCATCCTGCTGGCGGCGGGGGAGAACTGTGAGACGGAGTGCCGCCGGTGCCCCGCCCACCCCATCCGCAAGCCCCGACGCTGCATCAAAGGGGACGCGCTGGACCTGGCCGCCGACGAGAGCATGATCCTCACCTGGCACAAGCTGTGTGACGACGTGGCTGACCACGGCTTCTTTGCCGGCCTGCCCGCCCGCCTCCTCCGGCTGGTGTTCAAAAGGGCGTATCGGAAGGCGGCCGCCGCCCGCCCTCAGTTCGACCAAAGGGTCCGGGAGGGGCTGGCCCGCCTGGACCAGCTGGAGCGGGCCCGCTCACCGGAGCTGGACCGGGTGGCCGACGTGTTCGCGTCGCTGCTGTCCGCCGCGGCGGACAGCCTGCGGTCGGACCACCCTAACCGGCGGCCCATGGAGCAGCTGCTGTACCATCTGGGCCGGTGGATCTATCTTGTAGACGCCTGGGACGACCTGGAGGAGGACGAAAAAAAGGGCCGCTACAACCCCCTGGCCGCCCGGTTCCCGGAGGGCGCGCGGGAGCGGCGGGACTATTTTGAGACCACCCTCACCCACTCCGCCCGGCTGGCCGCCTCGGCCGCCAACCTGATGGAGCTGGGGGAGTGGCTGCCCATCGTGGAGAACGTGATCTACCTGGGCCTGCCCGCGGTGCAGAGCGCCGTGCTGGAGGGCCGGTGGAGGGAACTACAGAAGACAAAGACAAGGAGGGACCCCGATGCGCGATCCCTATGAGGTGCTGGGCGTCAGCCAGAGCGCCAGCGACGAGGAGGTCAAAAAGGCCTACCGGGAGCTGGCCCGGAAGTACCACCCCGACAACTATCAGAACAACCCCCTGGCCGACCTGGCCGAGGAGAAGATGAAGGAGATCAACGAGGCCTACGACGCCATCACCAAGGGGCGGAGCGGCGGCCAGAGCGGATACTCCTCCGGCTACTCCAGCGGATACAGCAGTTCCGCCTATCAGCAGGGGTACTCCGGAGGGGGCTATCAGCAGGGGTACCAGCAGTCCTCCAACTCGGCCTATGCCCGGGCCCGCCAGCAGATCAACGCCGGGGACCTGGACGGCGCGGAGCAGACCCTCCAGGGCTCCGGCGCCAAGACGGGGGAGTGGTACTTCCTGATGGGCAGCATCGCCTACCGCCGGGGCTGGCTGGACGAGGCCCGGCAGAACTTCCAGATCGCCGTGCAGATGAACCCGCAGAACATGGAGTACCGGCAGGCCCTGACCATGATGCAGCAGGGGGGCTATTCCTATCAGCCCGGCGGCATGACGGGGGCCCAGTGCGACAGTCTGGATTGCTGTACCACCATGATGTGCATGAACTGCCTGTGCGGCAGCTGCCGGTGATATGAGACGGAAAAGCTCCGCGGCCAAGGTGGCCTATCCGGCCATCCTGGCGGCCCTGGCCCTGGTGCTGGTCTATCTGGGCTCCATCGCGCCCAGGGGGAACATCGGCATCGTGGCGGCGGCGGGGGTGCTCATGGCGGGGGCGGTGATCTCCGTCGATCTCCGGGCCGGCTTCCTGTGCTGGGGGGCCGTGTCCGTGCTGGCCTTCCTGCTGGTGCCAGACAAGTTCTGCGCCCTGATGTTCGCCGTGCTGTTCGGCCTCTATCCCATGGTGAAATCCGTCGTGGAGGCCCGTCGGTGGCCCAAGGCCCTGGAGATTGCGGTCAAGCTGGTGTTCTTCAACGCCGCCCTGACGGTGCTGTGGCTGGCCATGGGGGCGGCCCTGCTGGCCTCCCTGCCGGCGTTCATGGCAGGGGGCTGGTGGATCGTGTATCTCATCGGCAACATCGTTTTTCTGCTCTATGACTACGGCTTCAGCGGGCTCATCGCCCTTTACGCGGCGCGGGTGGATAAAAACCTGCGCTGAGCTCACCCTGAACGAATGAGAGGGATCCAAATGGTCAGAAGTATGACCGGCTACGGCCGGGGAGAACAGGCATATGAGGATATGACCGTCACCGTGGAGCTGCGGGCGGTGAACAACCGGTATCTGGACTGCACCGTCAAGATGCCCCGCAGCTACATCTTCGCCGAGGACGCCATGAAGGCCCGGGTCCAGGCGGGCATCGGCCGGGGCAAGGTGGACGTGTTCGTCACCATCGCCCACACCGGCGGGGACGACCTCACCGTCACGGTGAACGAGGCGCTGGCCAAGAGCTACGCCGCGGCCCTCCAGCAGGTCCACGAGGCGGCCTGGAAGCAGCTGGCCGAGTCCGGCGGCGGTATCCTGGTCAAGGGAGAGTGTTCCGTCACCGATCTGGCCCGGTTCCCCGACGTGCTCACCGTGGAGAAGAAGGAGGAGGACCCGGACCGGATGAAGGAGCGGCTGCTGGCCGCTTTGGACCTGGCCATCGCCGACTTCAACGCCATGCGGGAGAAGGAGGGGGCCCGGCTGGCGGAGGACATCCTGGGCCGGGCGGCTACCATCGAGACCCTGGTGGCCAAAGTGGAGGAGCGCTCCCCCCAGACGGTGTCTGAGTACCGGGCAAAGCTGGAGGCCCGCATGAACGAGGTGCTGCAAAGCACCCAGATCGACCCCGCCCGCATCCTCACCGAGGCGGCCATCTTTGCCGACAAGGTGGCGGTGGACGAGGAGACGGTCCGGCTCCACAGCCACATCGCCCAGCTCCGGGAGCTGCTGGCGGGCGGCGGGGCCGTGGGCCGCAAGCTGGACTTTTTGATCCAGGAGTTCAACCGGGAGGCCAACACCATCGGCTCCAAGTGCTCCGATCTGGACATCACCCGCACGGTGGTGGACATCAAGGCGGAGATCGAGAAGATCCGGGAACAGATCCAGAACCTGGAATAACCGGGAGGGCTTCGGATGAAACTGGTGAATATCGGGTTCGGCAACCTGGTCAACCCCCGGCGGGTGGTGGCCGTGGTCAGCCCGGATTCCGCCCCGGTGAAGCGGCTGGGACAGGAGGCCAGGGAGCGGGGCGTGCTCATCGACGCCAGCTTCGGCCGCAAGACCCGCGCCGTGCTGGTGACCGACAGCGGCCATGTGATCTGGTCCTCCCTGACCTGCGACCAGCTGGCCGCCCGGTTCGACGGCGGCGAAGATACGGAGGAAAATACCCCATGAGCGAAACACAGAAAAAGCGCGGAGAGCTGATCGTGCTGTCCGGCCCCTCCGGGGTGGGCAAGAGCACGGTGATCGCCGAGCTGCTGAGCAGCCGGCCGGACATCCACTTCTCGGTGTCCTTCACCACCCGGCCGCCCAGGGTGGGCGAGCAGGACGGCGTCAACTACAACTTCGTCTCCCGGGCGGAATTTGAGCGGATGATCCGGGACGGGGAGCTGCTGGAGTACGCCGAGTACGTGGGCAACTATTACGGCACCTCCCTGAAGGTCATCCGGGAGCAGCTGGACCGGGGGGTGGACGTGCTGCTGGATATCGAGGTCCAGGGGGCCGCCCACGTGAAGGAGAAGTGCCCGGAGGCGGTGCTCATCTTCCTGATCCCGCCCTCCATCGAGGAGCTGTCCCGCCGGCTGAGGAGCCGCAACACCGACGGGGAGGAGGCCATCGCCCTCCGGCTGGAGAAGGCCCGTGAGGAGTGCCGGGACTGCCCCAGGTACGACTACCTGGTGGTGAACGACACGGTGGTGGACGCCGCCCGGCAGATCCGGGCCATTTTGGAGGCGGAGCGATGCCGGACCCACAAGCGGCTCCATCTGGCAGCCGGGATCACCGATATCGATCTCAGCTGATCTTGCGTCAGTATTACCGACAGGAGGAAATGAACATGTTACTGTATCCAGCCATTCGTGATCTGCTCGACAAGGTGCCCAGCCGCTATATGCTGGTGAATCTGGTGGCCAATCGGGCCCGGAAGCTGTCCAGCGCGGCGGAGAAGGAGGGGGAGCCCCTCCAGGAGAAGGCGGTATCCATGGCGATCAACGAGGTGGCCAGCGGCACGCTGACCATGGAGAGCGCCGCGCGCCAAGAGCAGCAGTCCGAGGAGACCGAGGCGTGAACGATCCGGCAGGGGGCAAGCGGGGGTGACCCGCTTGCCCTTTGGACGCTGTATGACAGGGGGTGGGGAGCACGGCCAATATTGCGAAGATCGTGGTGTCGGCGGCTCCCTACGCCATCGACCGGCCCTATGACTATCTGATCCCGCCGGAGCTGGACGGGCTGGTCCGTCCGGGGATGCGTGTGGCGGTGCCCTTCGGCTCCGGTAACCGGGGGACAGACGGTGTGGTCCTGTCCCTGGGGGAGCGGGAGGACACGGCCAAGCTGAAATCCATCCAGGCCCTGCTGGACGAGAAGCCGGTGCTGGATGAGCGCTCCATCCAGCTGGCCCTGTGGATGCGGGAGAGGTACTTCTGCACCGTGTACGACGCCCTGCGGATCATGCTGCCGGCGGGGCTGTGGTTTTCCCTGATGGACTGCTGGAAGATCGCCCCCGGCGTGGACCGGGAGGCCGCTTACGAGGCGGCGGGCCGCTCCGCCAACGCCAACAAGCTGGTAGAGCTGCTCTTTGCCAACGGCGGGGCGGCGGAGCTGGGCAGGATCCGTATGGCCTTCGGCACCACGGACCCCGGTGCGGCGATCAAAACGCTGGCGGACAGGGGGATCATCGTCAAAGAGACCCAGACCGCCCGGAATGTAAAGGACAAGTCGGAACAGATCGCCGCCCTTGCCATGCCGCCGGCCGACGCCATGGCCCTGGTGGCCCCCAGGCGGAGCCGGGCGCCCCTCCAGTACGCCGCGGCGGAGGCCCTCTGCGCCATCGGCCAGGTGTCCGCCAAGGAGCTGTGCTACTTCACCGGCGCGTCCATGACCACTCTCCGCTCGCTGGAGAAGCGGGGCGTGCTCACCCTCTCCAAGCGGGAGGTCTACCGCCGGCCCGACCTGCCCGAGCTGCCCCAGGCGGCGCCCATCGTCCTCAACGACCAGCAGGAGGCGGCCAATGAGGGTCTGCTGGCCCTGGCGGAGGAGGGCAGGCCCGCCGCCGCGCTGCTCTACGGCGTCACCGGCAGCGGCAAGACCCAGGTGTACTTTCAACTGATCCACACCCTGCTGGACCGGGGGAGGACCGCCCTGGTCCTTGTGCCGGAGATCGCCCTGACCCCCCAGCTCATGCGCATCTTCACCTCCCACTTCGGCCGGGAAGTGGCCATCCTCCACAGCTCCCTCTCCGCCGGCGAGCGGTACGACGAGTGGAAGCGCGCAAAGCGGGGGGAGGCCAAAGTCGTTGTAGGCACCCGCTCCGCCGTGTTTGCCCCTCTGCCCGACCTGGGGGTCATCGTCATCGACGAGGAGCAGGAGCCCACCTACAAGTCGGAGCAAACCCCGCGGTATCACGCCCGGGACGTGGCCAAATACCGCTGCTTCAGGGAGAACGCCCTGCTGGTGCTGGGCTCCGCCACCCCCAGCGTGGAGACCATGTACCACGCCAAACAGGGGGACTATCACCTGTTCCACCTGGACCACCGGTTCAACGAGAGGGCCCTGCCCAGGGTGGCCATCGTGGACATGAAGGAGGAGCTCCGCCGGGGCAACGGCACCAGCGTCAGCGCCGCCCTGGCCTCCAAACTGGAGGAGACCATGGACCGGGGAGAGCAGGCCATCCTGTTTTTGAACCGGCGGGGGGCCCACCGGATGGTCACCTGCGGGGAGTGCGGGGAGACCCCCACCTGCCCCCGGTGCTCGGTGAGTTTGACCTATCACTCGGCCAACCGGCGGCTCATGTGCCACTACTGCGGCCACTCGGAGCCCCTGCCGGAGGAGTGCCCAAACTGCGGCGGCATTTTGAACTTTGTGGGGACAGGCACCCAGAAGCTCCAGGAGGAGGTGCGGGACCTGTTTCCCGGCGCGGAGACCCTCCGCATGGACGCCGACTCGGTGTCCGCCACCCACACCCACGAGGCCATTTTAGAGGAGTTCCGCCGCCGGCGGGTGCCCATCCTGCTGGGGACCCAGATGGTGGCCAAGGGGCTGGATTTCGAGAACGTCACCCTGGTGGGGGCCGTGTCCGCCGACCAGTCCCTGTACAGCGGGGACATCCATGCGGGAGAGCGCACCTTCTCCCTCCTCACCCAGGTGGTGGGGAGAGCGGGCCGGGGCGGCAAGGAGGGCCAGGCGGTCATCCAGACCTACACCCCGGAGAACGAGGTCATCCGGTGCGCCGCCCGGCAGGATTACGACAGCTTTTACGAGCAGGAGATCGCCATCCGGAGGGTGCGGAACTTCCCGCCCTTCAGCGACCTGTTCGTGCTGACCGCCTCCGGATTGGAGGAGACGGCGGTGCTGCGGACCTGCCTCCGGCTCCGGGACGCCCTCAGCGGGGCGCTGGATCAAAAGCCCTACAGGGACCAACCCTGGCAGCTGCTGGGCCCCGCCCCGGCGGCGGTGGCCAAGGTGAACAACCGCTACCGCTACCGGCTGATCCTGAATACCAAAAACACAAAAGAGATCCGCCTGCTGACGGCCCATCTGCTGCGGCAGGCTCAGGCGGACAAGGCCAACCGCGGCGTCACCGTCTTTGCCGACGTGGACCCGCTGGACTGATAAGGAGGAAAACACGATATGGCTGAACGCGTGATCATCACCCGGGGGGATCCCTGCCTGGAGAAGAAGTGCCGCCCGGTGGTGAAGTTCGACAAGCGGCTCCACACCCTCATCGACGACATGAAGGAGACCCTGCTGATCTCCAACGGCGTGGGGCTGGCCGCCCCCCAGGTGGGCATCCTCCGCCGGGTGGTGGTGGTCATGGACGTGATGGAGGAGGGGAACGAGCACATCCTGGAGTTGGTGAACCCGGAGATCGTCGCCCAGGAGGGGGAGCAGACCGACTTTGAGGGCTGTCTCAGCGTCCCCGGCCAGTATGGCATCGTCACCCGGCCCAACGTGGTCACCGTCCGGGCCCAGGACCGGGACGGCAACTGGTTCGAGGCCACCGGGGAGGAGATCATTGCCAGGTGCTTCTGCCACGAGCTGGAGCACCTGGACGGCCACCTTTTCGTGGAGCACGTGGACAAGCTCTACACCCCCGAGGAGATGGACGAGTACCGGGCCGCCCACGAACAGAAGGAGCAGGAGGCTGAATCGGAGGGCGGCGAATGAGGATCGTGTTCATGGGCACCCCGGAGTTCGCGGTGCCCTCCCTGCGGGCGCTGGTGGAGGCGGGACACGAGATATGCGGGGTGTTCACCCAGCCGGACAAGCCGGTTGGACGGCACCAGAGCAGGCTCCAACCCTGTCCTGTAAAGGATTATGCCCTGTCAACCGGCATCCCCGTGTATCAGCCCGTCAAAATGCGGGACGGGGAGGCGCTGGCCATCTTAAAGGACCTGTCCCCGGAGCTGATTGCGGTGGCGGCCTACGGGAAGATCCTGCCGCCGGACATTTTAGCGCTGCCCAAATACGGCTGCGTCAACGTCCACTCGTCCCTGCTGCCCAGGTACCGGGGGGCGGCCCCCATCAACTGGGCCATCCTGAACGGGGAGGACAAAACCGGCGTCACCATCATGTATATGGCCGAGGGGCTGGACACCGGCGACATTTTGACCCAGGGCGAGACCCCCATCGGCATCGACGAGAACGCCCAGACGCTCACCGCCCGCCTGGCGGAGATGGGGGCGGAGCTGCTGGTAAAAACGGTGGCGGACATCGCCGCCGGGACTGTTTCGCCCGTTCCCCAGGACGACGGGCAGTCCTGCTACGCCCCCATGCTGTCCAAGGAGCTGTCCCCCATCGACTGGGGGCAGACCGCCCGGCACATCCACGACCAGGTCCGGGGGCTGTACCCCTGGCCGGCGGCGGTGACGGCGCTGGACGGCGTCCGCTGCAAGATTTTGCGGACGAAACTGACGGGGGAGACCTCAGGGAAACCCGCCGGGACGGTGGCCCAGGCCGACAAAAAAGGCTTGAAAATCGTCTGTGGGGACGGTAATATCCTTGCGATCGCGGAATTGCAGCCCGACGGCAAGAAGCCCATGCCCGCCGCTGCCTTTCTGGCCGGCCACCCGGTGAAGGGGCCCCTATGAACGACAAGCGCCCCATGTCCGCCCGTGAGGCGGCGCTGGTCACCCTGGCCGCCTGTGAGCGGCAGGGGGCCTGGTCGGACGGGTATCTCAAGAAGACCCTCCGGGAGGGCGGGCTGGACCGCCGGGAGGCGGCCCTGGCCACACGGCTGTGCTTCGGCGTCCTCCAGAACCGGATGCTGCTGGACTGGCACCTGGCCCGATTCTGCAAGATGAGGCTGGACCGGCTGGAGCTCAACGTGCTGTGCGCTCTGCGGATCGCCGCCTATCAGTTCCTGTTTCTGGACAAGATCCCCGCCAGCGCCGCCGTCAACGAGGCGGTGGAGTCAACGCGCCGCCACTGCAAAAACCCCAAAGCCGCCGGCATGGTCAACGGAGTGCTCCGGGCCATGCTCCGGGCGGGGGAACTGCCGGAGCCCGCAGGCGCTGACAAGGCGGAGACCTTGTCAGTGCGGTACAGCCATCCCCGGTGGCTGACGGAGGCGTTTCTCGCCCGTCTGGGGGAGGGCGGCGCGGAACAACTGCTCTTCGCCGACAACGAGCAGCCCCCCGTCGCCGCCCAGGTGAACACCACCCGGACCACGGCGGAGGAGCTCACCTCCATCCTGGGTGCCGAAGGGGTTGAGGCGGAGCCCCACCCCTGGCTGCCCGACTGCCTGATCCTGAAAAATCCCGGCGATCTGGAGCGGCTGTCCGCCTATCGTGAGGGGCTGTTCTACATCCAGGACCCGGCGGCCCGTCTGGCGGTGACCGCCGCCGGCCTCGCGCCGGGGATGCGGGTGCTGGACGCCTGCGCCGCCCCCGGCGGCAAGTCCTTCGTCGCCGCCATCGATATGAAAAACAGGGGAGAGGTGGTCTCCTGCGACATCCACCCCCACAAGATCAGGCTGCTCTCCGCCGGCCGAGACCGGCTGGGCCTGTCCGTCATCGCGCCCACCCTCCAGAGCGGCGCGGCGTTCCGCCCGGAATGGGAGAGCGCTTTCGACGCCGTGATCACCGATGTGCCCTGCTCCGGTCTGGGGGTCATCCGCAAAAAGCCGGACATCCGCTATAAGGACCCCAAACCCATGGAGCGGCTGCCGACCCTCCAGCGGGCCATCCTGGACAACTGCGCCCGGTATGTGAGGCCGGGCGGCGCGCTGGTCTACTCCACCTGCACGCTGTTGGAACGGGAGAACGAAGAAGTCGTAAACAGTTTCTTGGCGGACCGGCCCGAGTTTACTTTGGAGCCTTTCACGCTTCCGGAGTTTGGCGAACAGCCCGGAACAATGACCTTCTGGCCCCACATCCACCGCACCGACGGTTTTTTTGTGGCAAAGCTGCGCAAGAGAGGGTGAGCTCTTTGACCGATCTGAAATCCATGACCCCCGAGGAGCTGGCCGCTTATTTCAAGGAGCTGGGCCAGCCCGCCTTCCGGGCCAAGCAGGTGTTCTCCTGGCTCAACCAGGGCGTGGAGTCCTTCAACGGGATGACCAACCTCCCCAAGGACCTGCGGGAGAGGCTGGCGAAGGAGTGCCGCCTGTTCGCGCCACAGATCGAGCGCAAGCAGGTTTCCAGGCTCGACGGCACCGTCAAATATCTCTGGCGGCTCTGGGATGGCAACTGCGTGGAGACGGTTTTGATGCGGTATCATCATGGGAATACTGTGTGCGTGTCCTGCCAGGCGGGGTGCAACATGGGCTGCGTGTTCTGCGCCTCCACCCTGGGCGGCAAGGTGCGGGACCTGACCGCCGGCGAGATCCTGGACCAGATCGTCTTCGCCCAAAAGGACAGCGGGGAGAAGGTGTCCAACATCGTGATGATGGGCATCGGCGAGCCCCTGGACAACTTCGACAACGTGCTGCGCTTTCTGGAGCTGGTGAACCGCCCCGACGGGCTGAACATCGGCATGCGGCACATCTCCCTGTCCACCTGCGGCCTTGTCGATAGAATTGACAAACTGGCCTCACTTGGGTTACAATTGACACTCAGCGTATCCCTCCACGCCCCCGACGACGAGACCCGCTCCCGGCTCATGCCGGTGAACCGGGCCGTGGGGGTGGAGAGGTTGATGGAGACCTGCCGCCGGTACTTTGAGACCACCGGGCGGCGCGTCTCCTACGAATACGCCATGATCGACGGGGTCAACGACAGCGACGGGCAGGCGGACCGTTTGGCCGCCCTTTTGAGAGGCCAGCCCGCCCACGTGAACCTGATCCCGCTGAACGACGTGGAGGAGTCCCCGCTGAAGCCCAGCCGGCGGGTGAGACAGTTCCAGCAGCGCCTGGAGAGCCACGGCGTCACCGCCACGGTGCGCCGGAAGCTGGGAAGCGACATCGACGCGTCCTGCGGCCAGCTCCGCCGGCGGCAGATGCGGACAGGGGGGTAATGACATGAAGCTGTATGGCATGACCGATGTGGGCCGGGTCCGCCGGGACAATCAGGACAGCTACGCTTTTCGGCAGTGGACCGAGGACACGGCGGTCCTGGTGGTGTGCGACGGCATGGGCGGCGCACAGAGCGGAAGCGTGGCCAGCGCCGTGGCGGTGGAGGCCTTTTCCGCCGAGGTGGAAAAGCTCTGCGCCGGCGGGATGCCCAACGAGCCGGAGGGCCGGGAGCGCGTCCTGATCCAGGCGGTCACCGCCGCCAACCGCCGGGTGTACGACCTGGCCCAGAACAACCCGGAGTACGAGGGCATGGGCACCACCCTGGTGGGCGCCCTGGCGCTGCCGGGGGAGGCATACATCGCCAACGTGGGGGACAGCCGCTGCTACCTCCTGCGGGACGGCGCGGCCCGGCAGCTGACCATCGACCACTCCTATGTGCAGGTGCTGGTGAACCGGGGGGAGATCACCCAGGAGGAGGCCAGACACCACCCCCGGCGGAACGTGATCACCCGGGCCGTGGGGGTGGACAGCGAGGTGGGCTGCGACATCCGGCGGCTGGAGACCCGGCCAGGCGACCGACTGCTGCTGTGCTCGGACGGGCTCACCAACGTGCTGGACGACGGAGAGCTGGCGGCCCGGTCTGCCGCGGAGGCCGACCCGGAGCGGTACGCCGCCGCGCTGCTGGAGACGACGCTGGAGCGGGGCGCCCCGGACAACGTCACCGTGGTCCTGGCTGAGATTTGACGAGGAGGATTACACTATGGATCAGTACATAGGTAAGATGCTCGATAACCGATACGAGATACTGGAGCGCATCGGCAACGGCGGCATGGCCGTGGTCTACAAGGCAAGGGACCACCGGCTGAACCGGTTGGTGGCGGTGAAGATCCTCAAGCCGGAGCTGGCCAGCGACGCCGATTTCCGCCGCCGCTTCCACGACGAGTCCCAGGCGGTGGCCATGCTGTCCCACTCCAACATCGTCTCGGTGTACGACGTGAGCCGGTCCGACGGGCTGGACTACATCGTCATGGAGCTCATCGACGGCATGACCCTCAAGCAGTATATGCGCAAGCGGGGGATCCCCCTGAACTGGCGGGAGGCCATCCACTTCATCACCCAGATCCTCCGGGCCCTGGACCACGCCCACAGCCGGGGCATCATCCACCGGGACATCAAGCCCCAGAACGTGCTGATCCTGCGGGACGGCAGCGTGAAGGTCACCGATTTCGGCATCGCCCGCATCGCCAGCGCGGCCCAGCACACCATGACCGCCGAGGCCATCGGCTCGGTCCACTATATCTCCCCGGAGCAGGCCAAGGGCAGCCACGTGGACTGCCGGACCGACATCTACTCCGCCGGCGTGGTCCTCTATGAGATGATCACCGGCCGGCTCCCCTACGAGGGGGACAACCCGGTGAACGTGGCCATCCAGCACATCAGCTCCATCCCTATCCCGCCTGGGGAGCTGAATCCGGACATCCCCCCGGCGCTGGAGTCCATCACCCTGAAGGCCATGGCCCCCGACCTGAACCAGCGCTATCCCTCCGCCGAGGCCATGCTGGAGGACCTGAAGGAGTTCCGCAGGACCCCGAACATGGTGGTGAAGACCTCCGACCGGGAGGAGATCGAGGACGAGCCTACCGTAGTCATGACCTCGGCCCCGGAGGCCCCGGCGCGCCCTGTCCGGACCCGGGACCGCTACGAGGACCAGTATGACAGCCGCTATGACCAGCGCCGGGAGCGGCGCCGCGCCGACCCCGAGGAGGAGTACGACGACCGGGAGGACCGGGGCGGAGGGCTGGCCTCGGCGGCTCCGGCGATCGCAGTGGCGGCCATCATCATCTTCATCGTGGGCATGGGCGTCTTTGTGTGGAACGTGTTCATCAGCCCGCTGCTCAACCCTGGCGAGCCGGAGAGATACACGGTGCCCGATCTGCTGGGCTATACCCGCGAGGAGCTGGAGGCCAGCCCCGATCTGCTGGACGGCTTCGAGGTGGAGTGGGGCAGCGAGACCTACAGCGAGGAATATGAGGAGGGCCAGATCTGCAACCAGTCCCCCGAGGCCGGCGAGGAGGTCCTGGCGGGCAGCCGCGTCATCCGGGTCAATGTCAGCAGCGGCAAGGACGAGCTGAAAATGCCCTACCTGATCAACCAGGAGTACCGCCGGGCCCAGCAGACCCTCATGGAGGAGCTGGGGATGGTCGTGAAGGTGGAGCGGGAGTACTCCGACGAGATCACCCAGGACTACGTCATCTCCACCGACCCGGAGGAGGGCGCTGACCTGGTGGAGGGCCAGACCGTCACCCTGGTGGTCAGCCAGGGGCCCGCGGCCGTCCCCGTGACGGTGATCCCATGGGTGGGCATGAGCCTTTCAGAGGCGGAACGGCAGATCAGGGATATGGGGCTGGTGGTGACCGAGGTCAAGCAGTACGCCAGCAATGAATACGCGGCCGGAATAGTGACCTTTCAGAGCATCCAGCCCGGCGAGCAGGCGTTCAAGGGGGACGGGATCGTCCTGTGGGTGTCCACCGGGCCGGAGCCCACCCCCACGCCCACACTGGAGCCCACTCCCACGCCCACGCTTCCTCCCACCGAGACGCCCACCGACCCGCCGGTCACTGAGCCGCCCGCTACGGAGCCTCCGCCCACCCAGGCGCCTCCCACGGAGGCGCCGCCCACCGAGGCCCCGCCGCCCGTCACCGAGGCGCCCCCCACTGAGCAGCCTCCCGTGGGCGGGGAAGAGCAGTGAGATGACAGGACAGATCGTCAAGGCGCTCAGCGGCTTCTATTACGTAGACACCGGGGCGGGGGAACCCGTCCCCTGCCGGGGGCGGGGGAAGCTCCGCCACCAGAAGATCACCCCCCTGGTGGGAGACCGGGTGGAGATCACCGCTCTGGACGACGGCGCTGGCATGGTGGACGCCGTCCTGCCCCGGAAAAACCAGTTCCGGCGGCCCATGGTGGCCAACATCGACCAGCTGGTGATCGTGGCCTCCGGGGCCGTCCCGGTGACCGACCCGTTCCTCATCGACCGCATGGCGGCGGTGGCGGAGTGGAAGGGCTGCGAGCCCGTCATCTGCTTCAACAAGTGGGACCTGGCCCAGGTGGACGGCCTGGCGGAGCTGTACCGCTCCGCCGGCTTCACCACGCTGAAGGTCAGCGCGGAGACCGGCGAGGGCATCCCGGAGCTCTCTGCCGCCCTGGCTGGAAAGGTATCAGCCTTTACGGGCAATACCGGCGTTGGCAAGTCCAGCATCCTCAACGCCATCCAGCCCGGCTTCGGCCTGCGGGTGGGTGAGATCAGCGAAAAGCTGGGCCGGGGCCGCCACACCACCCGCCACGTGGAGCTGTTCCGGGTGGGGGACGGGCTTGTGGCCGACACGCCTGGCTTCTCCTCCTTTGACGTGGACGAGACCGAGCCCATCCCGCGGGAGGAGCTTGCCGCCGCCTTCCGGGAGTTCCGGCCGTACCTGGACCGGTGCCGGTTCCAGGGCTGCGCCCATGTGAAGGAGAAGGGCTGCGCCGTGCTGGAGGCCGTCAAAGCGGGGGAGATCGCCCCCAGCCGGCACAAGAGCTACGCGCGGCTCTATGAACAGAGCGGGGCCATCGAGCCCTGGGAGACAAAAAAATAATCACTGGACAGCCCTCTTTCTCATATGCTGTATCAAAGCGTTGAGAAGGGGGGCTGTTTTCATGCGGATCGTAGTGGTGAGATTCCCGAAGATGATCTGCGGGCTGCTGCGCAGGCTGCTCCACATGGACGGGGAATAGGAGGCCAAGTCATATCCGGCGCCGTCCGCTCATATAGTTTTCACAGAAATCTGTACGAGGAGTGGACAGCTTATGGATATGGAACTGCGGCGTGTCACGCTGGAGGGATACCGTCCCGTCTATCATACCGCGTTTACCCAGGAGGAGACCCTGGAGAGCATCGTGCCCGACGCCATGCCGGACGTGCTCCGGATCGTGTCGGCGTGGGGCAGGGCCTGCCTGAAGGACCGGGAGGCGGGAGAGGGGATGCTCCGCGTCACCGGGACCGCTCAGGTCACCGTGCTGTACATCCCAGAGGGGGAGGAGGCCCCCCGCCCGCTGGAGGTGACCATCCCCTTCCAGTGCTCCAGGGACGATCCCGCCCTCCGGGCCGGCTGCCCGGTGACGGCGGAGGTCACCCTGGCCGCCGCCGACGCCCGCACCGTCAACCCCCGGAAGCTGCTGACCCGGTGCCAGCTGTCCGTGTGGGCGGCGGCCTATGAGGAGGATGCCAGGGAGATCGCCTCCGACGCCGTCGGGGAGGGGCTGGAGAAGCGCCTCGTCCCCCGAAAGTTCTGGCGCGTCCCGGAGGTCCGGGAGAAGGCCTTCGCCTTTTCCGACGTGCTCCGCCCCCCGGCCAGCAAGCCGGAGATGGAGGAGCTGCTGAACGCCCGGACGGAGCTGGGGGCCATGGACGCCAAATTCATCGGCAAAAAGCTGGTGCTGAAGGGGGAACTGGAGCTCACCGCCCTGTACCGGGGCGGCGGCCAGCTGTGCGCCGCCCGCTTTGAGCTGCCCTTCTCCCAGATCGTGGACATGGGGGACGCCCCCGAGGACGCCGAGCCGGAGGTGACGGTGGCCGTCAGATCCGCCGGCTGCCGGCTGGCAGACGGGGAGCTGGAGGTCAGCGTGGAGGCGCTGGTCCAGGCGGCGCTGTGGGCCTGCCAGCCGGTGACCGTGCTGGAGGACGCCTACGGCGTGGGGGAGAGCGTGGACGTGGAGCGCGCCCCCGTGACCCTGTGCACTGCGGCGGAGCGCACGGCGCGCCGGGAGATGGGCCGCAGGCTGTGCGAGTCCGGCGTCCCCGCCAAACAGGTATTGGACTGCGCCGCCGCGGTGTCCTCCGTGGAGAGCGTCCCCCTCGAGGGGGGCGCGGAGTACACCGCCCAGGTGGAGGCGTCGGTGCTGTATCTCAGCGAGGACGACGCCCTGTGCGCTTCAACGGTGACCATTCCCGTCACCGGCCGCGCGGAGCTGCCCCAGGGGGCGGAGTGTACCTGCCGGTGCCGCGCGGTGGGGGAGACCACGGCGGTGCCCGTCACCGGCGGCATCGAGGTGCGGTGCGAGGTGGAGTTCGCCTTCAGCGCGGTCAGATCGGAGCAGGTGTGGGCGGTGTCCGAACTGAGGCCGGGGACCGCGCCCGCCGACGTCCAGCGCCCCTCGGTGGTCATCCGCCGCATGGGGGCGGGGGAGACCCTGTGGGACGCGGCCAAGGCCTGCGGCTCCGCCGTGGCGGACATCCGGGCCGCCAACGATCTGCCCGACCAGGAGGGGGCGGAGGGGGCGCTTCTGCTCATCCCCACAAGAAGGTGAGCGCGAGACGGGACGGCACGGACAAATCCGCGCCGTCCCGCTGTCATATTCGAGGGCTTATCCCCATACATATGGAACAAGTACGGGCAAGGAGGGTAATCACTTGGAAAACAAACTGTATGAGGATATCGCCCAGCGCACCCAGGGCGACATCTATATCGGCGTGGTGGGGCCGGTCCGCACGGGCAAGTCCACCTTCATCAAGCGGTTCATGGAGACCATGGTGCTGCCCCGCATCGAGAACGAGTACGTCCGGGACCGGGCCCGGGATGAGCTGCCACAGAGCGGGTCCGGCCGGGTGGTGATGACCGCCGAGCCCAAATTCGTCCCCGAGGACGCGGTGGAGATGGCCATGGAGGACGGGGGCGTGTTCTCCGTCCGGCTCATCGACTGCGTGGGGTACATGGTGCCCGGCGCCCTGGGCCAGATGGACGGGGAACTGCCCCGGATGGTGCGCACCCCCTGGTTCGACCACGAGATCCCCATGACCCAGGCGGCGGAGTACGGCACCGAGAAGGTCATCGCCGACCACTCCACCATCGGCATCGTGGTGACCACCGACGGATCTGTCACCGGGATCCCCAGGGAGGACTACCTGGAGGCGGAGGAGCGGGTCATCAACGAGCTGAAGGGGCTGGGCAAGCCCTTCCTGGTGCTGCTGAACTCCGCCCAGCCCTATGGGGAGCAGGCCCAGACCCTCCAGGCGGACATCGCCGAGCGGTACGACGTGACCTGTCTCGCCGTCAACTGCCTGACCCTGGACGAGGGGGCGGTCTCCGACATCATCCGGGGGGTGCTCCACGAGTTCCCCATGAAGGAGATGGACGTGTTCCTGCCCCCCTGGGTGGACGTGCTGCCCATGGACCATCCCATCAAGAGCGGGCTGTACGCCATGCTCCGGGAGGAGACGGCGGGGCTGGAGCGGCTCCGGGACGCGGAGAAGGCCGTGCGGGGCATGGCTGGCAGAGAGGAGATCGGCTCCGCATCCCTCGCCCGGATGGACATGGGCAGCGGCGTGGTGACGGTGACTCTGGATCTGCCCCGGAGTCTGTTCTATTCCACCGTGTCCGAGCGGTGCGGGCTGGACATCCGGGACGACGGCGACCTCATCGACCAGCTGATCCAGATGGCCGCCATGAAGAAGAAGTACCAGAAGGTGGAGGGCGCTCTCAACCAGATGGAGGCCACCGGGTACGGCATCGTCATGCCCGACCCGGAGGAGATGACCCTGGAGGAGCCGGAGATCGTCAAGCAGGGGGGGAAGTACGGGGTCCGCCTGCGGGCCTCCGCCCCGTCCATCCACATGCTCCGGGCGGATATCAGAACGGAGATGTCCCCCATCATGGGCACCGAAAAGCAGTCGGAGGAGATGGTGGACTACCTGCTCCGGCAGTTCGAGGGGGACACCGCGAAGATCTGGGACTCCAACATCTTCGGCCGGTCCTTCCACGAGCTGGTGGGAGAGGACCTGAACAGCAAGCTGAAGCGGATGCCGGAGGACGCCAGAGAGAAGCTGCGGGACACCCTCCAGCGCATCATCAACGAGGGTTCCGGCGGGCTCATCTGCATCATTTTGTAAAAACCTGACACGGCGGCGATTGCAAATTTTTCTGCTTTTATTTTTCACGTCCCAACGCATACTGAACACCGGGGAACGTGAAAAGACGAGGGAAACGCCTTGAAAAAGGCCCCAAAGGAGGCAGAAGAATGAAAAAGCGTATGATCGCCTGGGCGGCGGCCCTGGCGCTGGCCCTGGCCCTGACGGGCTGCACCGCCGGGAGAGACAGCGGCGCCGCGGCCGATCCGAACCGCGGAGGCGCGGGGACCGGTGAAAGCGGCGTCCATGAGAGCGCCCGCCCCACCCCTGACGTGAACGACGCGGAGGACGGCGGCGGCGCCGGCGGCACCAACGACGTGGACAACGACGGCAAGCCCGAGACCGAGGCCCAGGCCCGTGCCTATGACCGGACCCACGGCGGCGCCATGGACGACGCGGGCAACGCCGTGGGCGACGCGGCCCGTGGCATCGGCGACGGCGTGGGCGACATCGTCCGGGGCGCGGGGAACGCCATCCGGGACGCCGGAGACGCGGTGGGCGACGCGGTCACCGGCCGGTGAGCCAGACAGACCAAAAAGGAGACCGGGACTTCCCGGTCTCCTTTTCTATGTCCGTCACAGCTCCAGGCCGATGTACTTCTCCATGGTGTCCAGATGGCAGGAGCCCCCCGGCTCCTCGCCCACCTTGACAAAGCCGTGGGACAGATAGAACTTCTGGGCGTGGTCGTTCTCGGGGGCGCAGCGCAGGCGGATGACCCGCCGGCCCAGCTTCCGATAGGCGGACACCGCCTCCCCCAGCAGTTGGGCCCCCAGGCCCTTGGCCCGATTCCCCGGCATGAGGTAGAGGAAGGGCACGCGGCCCACACCCTGGTCCGCCTCCGCCTCATAGTCCATTTGCAGTACGCCCACCGGGGTGCCGGCGATGCGGGCCAGCAGGACGCTGTTGGGATCGTGGGCATTGTTGCGCTCCGCGACGCTGAGGAATCCCTCGCCGTCGAAGCCCTCCATGGTCCCGTGGCTGGCCATCCAGCCGTCCCGGCGGGCGGCCAGATAGACCTCCCGGTCCGCGGGGAAGGTGAGGGGCTCAAAGTAGACGGAGCTGGCCTCCATGTTGGCGAGAGGGTCGCCGGACTTGCCGATGCTGTTGTGGGCAAAGGCCAGGTCCCCCAGGTGGCTGTTGTCGCCGTAATAGATCACGTTGACCCTGCCGTCCTCCACCTCCAGTTTGGCCACGGAGGTGTTGTCCCCCAGACGGATGGGGGCGTCCTCCCCCAGCGCATATCCCAGCCAGCGGCACAGGACGTTCCGGATGGCGCTGCCGTGGGACACCACCGCCACCGTCTGGCCTTGATGGGCCGCGGCGATACGGAGGATGGTATCATTCATCCGCTCCCGCAGGTTGGCGAAGGTCTCGCCGCCGGGGACCGACCAGGCCGGATCGTCGCGAAGAAAGGCCGCCAGATTGTCCCGGTCTTTGTGGAGCCATTCGCCCCAGGTGTGGTCCTCCCAGATGCCGCCGCAGATCTCCCGAAGGCCGGGGTCGATGCGCAGGGTGAGCCGCCGGGGCCTGTAGATGGCCCCGGCGGTGGCCATGGTGCGGTACAGGTCGCTGGAGTACACCGCGTCGATGTGGACGCCCTTAAACCGCTCCTCCAGCCGCTGGATCTGTTTCCGGCCGGTGACGGTGATCGTGCCGTTGTGCCAGCCGTTGCAGCGGCGGTACAGATTGCCCTCCGCCTGGGCGTGTCGAATGAGATAAATCGTTGTCATAGGTTCGCAAGTCCTTCGTCTATTGATGTACTGTCTCGTCGTGGGTGTCTTCCATCTCCTTGGACTCCCGGCGCATCTCAAAGTGGATGAGCAGGGACAGCAGGGCACGGAGCAGGATGACAGCGCCCAGCACCGCAAGTTCCTGGAGATCACGCACCAGTACGGTTTTCAGGATCTCGGCGGCCATTTTAAATTCCAAACTGGTTGCGAGGCCATCGGCCAGATCAAACTTCAGGTTGTTCTTCTGATGAGTGACCAGCCCTACGCAGTAAGTCCAGAAGGCCCGCGCCGCAGTGACCGCCACCACGAAGATGCCCATCAGCTCGCACACAGATACGATTATGGGGAGAACTACTTCAATGATATGTTCCAGCATAATTTGTCACCTCACCACGGTTTTACGCCGCCGGTCAGGTGGGAGACGGCGGGCAGACCCTGTTTCGCGGCGATCTCCGCCAGGCCGTCCCGCACCTTCAGGGGGGCGAAGGGGTCGGCGAAGCAGGCGGTGCCCACCGCCACGGCGGAGGCTCCCGCCAGCATGAACTGGGCGGCGTCCTCCCCGGAGGACACGCCACCCATGCCCAGGATGGGCAGCTTCACGGCGTTTGCCACCTCCCACACCATCCGCACCGCCACCGGGAGGACGGCGGGGCCGGACAGGCCGCCGGTGTTCATCTTCAAAATGGGCCGCCGGGTGGTCACGTCGACGCGCATGCCCCGAATGGTATTGATAAGGGACAGGGCGTCCGCCCCGGCCCCCTCCACGGCTTTCGCGATCTCGGTGATGTCGGTGACGTTGGGGGAGAGCTTTACCATCACCGGGACGCTGCCGGCGTGGGACTTGGCCATCCTTGTGACCTCGGCGGCCAGCTCGGGACGGGTGCCGTAGGCCATGCCTCCTGCCTTCACGTTGGGGCAGGAGATGTTCACCTCGATCATGTCCACGCCGGCCCCGGCCAGCTTCTCGCACATGATCCCGTACTCCTCCGGCGTATTGCCGGAGATGTTGGCGATGACTTTTACATCGTACTGCCGTAAAAAGGGCAGCTCCTCCGCAATAAAGGCGTCCACGCCGGGATTTTGCAGCCCCACCGAGTTGAGGATGCCCATGGGCGTCTCGGCGATGCGGGGGGCGGGATTGCCCTCCCGCCGGTGGAGGGTGAGGCCCTTGGCGCAGATGCCCCCCAACTCGGACAGGTCATAGAACTCCCCATACTCCCGGCCGAAGCCGAAGGTGCCCGAGGCCACCACCACAGGGTTTTTCATGGTCATCCCGGCCAGAGTGACAGAGGTGTCCACCGGCGTCACAGGGGCGGGTCTCAGCGTCGGCACAAGTTCCTCCAACGCGGCCTTCGCCCCTTCCAGAGCAGATCGCAGCTGCTGTTCCAGCTCCTGTCTGTCAGGCATCCCAGTCCACCTCCTCCGCGTCGAACACCGGGCCGTCCTTACAGACGTGCTTCCGGCTGCCATCCTTCATATCGCAGGCGCACACCAGGCACGCCCCCACGCCGCAGCCCATTCGCTCCTCCATGGAGACGAAACAGGGCACGCCGAACTCCTTTGCCGCCCTCGCCACGTTTTTCAGCATGGGCCTGGGGCCGCAGGCCAGCACCGCGTCGTAATTTCTGTCCTGTTCCAGCTCCTGCCGCACCAGGGCGTCCACAAAGCCGTGATAGCCCAGGGAGCCGTCGTCGGTAGCGATGAGCGTTTTCGCGCAGTCCTCGTTGAACAGGTCGGTCATGATGGCCTTATCCTTAGAGCGGAACCCCAGGATGGCGGTGGACTTTCCGCTGGTGCGCTGGGCGCAGCCCCAGAGAGGGGGCACGCCGATGCCGCCCCCCACCAGCAGATAGCGCCCCTCCGGCTTCACGGGGAATCCGTTGCCCAGCAGGCCCATCACATCCAGCGTCTCGCCCAGCTTGCGCTCCGCCAGCCATTGGGTACCCGCGCCGCGAACCTCGAACACGATGGTCACCAGGTCGCTGGGGTAGTCCTCCTGGCAGGAGGCCACCGAGATGGGCCGCCGCAGCAGCAGGGAGTCCCCGCACCTGATGTGGACGAACTGGCCGGGATTCCGATAGGAGGTGCGTACCATATCGCCCGCCTCCAGCACCATGAACACGGCGTCCCCCATTTGGGTCTTGTGGACAATCTTACAGCTTTTCTCTACTTTCACGAAGCGTCACCTCACATGACGGTGATATACTCTTTCAATTCGTCCCGCATCTTCTCGGCGGCGGCCCGGGCGGCTTCCTGATAGTCGTGGCCGTCGCCCCCGGTTTTTTTCCAGGCGCACAGGATGGAGCGGGAGGCGTTGACGATGGCCCCACGGCCCAGCTCGTCGAAGGCGTAGCGCACGTCGGCGGCGGTGCCCCCCTGAGCCCCGTAGCCGGGCACCAGGAAAAAGGTCTTGTCCAGCCGGCGGCGCAGCTCCTTCAGCACGGAGGGGTGGGTGGCACCCACCACCGCCCCCAGAGCGGTGAAGCCGTATTTGCCCTCGGTGCCCGCGCCCCAGCGCTGAATCAAATCGCCCATGACGGTGTAGACCACCCGGTCGCCCGCTACCATGTCCTGGAGCTCCACGGACGAGGGGTTGGAGGTCTTGCACAGCACAAAGGCGCTCTTGTTTCGGGCGGTACAGTCGGCCAGGAAGGGCTTGATGGCGTCGGAGCCCATGTAGCCGTTGAGGGTGACGCAGTCCGCGTCGAACACGGGGCAGTCGGTAGAGCCCACCCTGGTGACGCCCAGCCAGCCCTCGCTGTACGCGGTGGCGGTGGTGCCGATGTCCCCCCGCTTCACGTCGGCGATGACGTAGAGGCCCTTGGACCTGGCGTAGGCGATGAGCTCCTCCAGCACCTTCATGCCCCGCCAGCCCAGGCACTCGAAATAGGCGGCCTGGGGCTTCACGGCGGGCACCACGTCATACAGCGCGTCGATAAGGCCCTGATCGAACTCCAAAATGGCCCCGGCGGCGGCCTCCAGGGTCTCGCCATATTTGTCGGTGTACTCCTTTAGCAGATAGGGGGGAACGTACTCCACCCGGGTGTCCAGCCCCGCCACGGTGGGGTTCTTTTTGGCCTTGATCTTCTCCTGTAACACGTCAAATGACATCGTTATTGCTCCTCCTGATAGATGATCTTCCCGCTTGCGATGGTATATTTCACTATTCCCTTGACCTTTCGGCCGTGGAAGGGGGTGTTCCTGCCCTTGGAGGCGAATTTGTCCCGGTCAATGATCCACTCCTCGTCCGGGTCGAAGATGACCACGTCGGCGTCGTCGCCAATACCGATCCGGCCCTTGTCCAGCCCCAGCAGGGCAGCAGGGGAGGTGCTCATCAGTTCCAGCACCCTTGACAGGGGCAGCAGCCCCGAATGGTACAGCCCGGTCAGGTTCAGCGCAAGCGCCGTCTCCAGCCCCACCATGCCGCTGGGGGCCTCGGGGAGGGGCTTCGCCTTTTCCTCCGCCGTGTGGGGGGCGTGGTCGGTGATGAGGGCGTCGATGGTGCCGTCACACAGCCCCGCCAGGATGCCCTCCACGTCAGCCCGGGTGCGGAGGGGGGGATTGACCCGGGCCAGAGAGCCCTGCTTCAACACCTCGTCCTCGGTGAGGGTGAAATACTGGGGGCAGGTCTCGCAGGTGACGCGGACGCCCCGGGCCTTGGCCTGGCGCACCATCTCCACCCCCTTAGCGGTGGAGATGTGGCAGATGTGGACGTGGGCCCCGGTGTCCTCCGCCAGCAGGATATCCCGCATGATCTGGGCCTCCTCGGCCACGGCGGGCCGCCCCGGCAGGCCCAGCGCCTGGGACACCCTGCCCTCGTTGACGCCGTAGTTTTTGACTAAATCTTTGTCCTCGCAGTGGTCCAGGATGGGCAGGCCCAGCCGCTTTGCCTCAAGCATGGCCTGACGCAGCAGGGCCAGGTTCTGGATGGGCACCCCGTCGTCGGTAAAGGCGGGCACGCCGGCGGCCCGCAAGGCCTCGAAATCAGTGAGCTGCTCGCCCCTCTGTCCCACGGTGACCGCGCCGGCGGGGAGGACGTTCACCCCGGTGGGAGCGGCCTTGTCCCGCACCTGAGCGACGATCTCCGGGCAGTCGGTGGCGGGGCAGGTGTTGGGCATAGCCACCAGGGTGGTGACCCCGCCCCGGGCAGCCGCCGCGCAGCCGGTACACACCGTCTCCTTGGCCTCGAACCCCGGCTCCCGCAGATGGACGTGCATATCCACCAGGCCGGGGGCGACGATAAGCCCGGCGGCGTCGATGACCTGGGCGTTTCCGACATCCAGCCTTTTGCCGATGGCGGCGATCTTCCCGCCGGAGATCAGCAGATCCAGCATATCGTCCACGCCGGACGCCGGATCGAGCACCCGTCCGTTTTTGATGAGCAGGTCCATACCGCGCCCCCTCTCAAATCAGTCATAATATTATACATGATGAACGGGGGAGAGCGCAACCATAAAACGCTCAAATCCCCAAAGAAATATCCCCCCGGAACACCGGGGGGATATGGTGAAAAGCGCTACGGCTTGCAGTTCTTGCAGGGGGTGTAGCCCTTGCTGATGGCCTCGGCCCTGGTGGAGAGGGTCACCTTGTTGGCCGCGCTCATTCTCTTAACGGAGGAGCAGGTGGGCCGGTGGAACACCATGGAGTTTCTGTTCCCGATGTAATAGGCGGGCGTCGGGTCAGAGGGCGTAGGTGTGGGCGTGGGCGTTGGAGTCGGGGTGGGGGTGGGTTCAGGGGTAGGGGTAGGTGCGGGCGTCGGCATGGGGGTCGGAGTTGGCGTGGGGGACGGGTCTCTGTCCTGGACGATCTTTTTAAAGCGGTCCACGTACTTGACGTTGGGGGGATAGGTGGCAAGGTCGGCGTAGCCGGATTTCAGCAGGGTCTCGTTGAACATCTCGCCGTTGACATAGACGTAAGCCAGCGTCCGCCCGTAACGGTCGGTCTCCTGCACGTCCAACTCGATCTCCACCCGGGCGCCCGTGAGACGGGCTTTGGTAAATTCAGCGGCGGCAACGCCCGCTTCAGTGTTTTTGGAGCTGTCCGGGTGGACGCTCTCGGGGGTGTCCACGCCGATGAGCCGGATGGTCTTCTCCGTGCCGTTGCAGTCGATCACAAACGTGTCGCCGTCGATGACGCGGGTGACCTTGTATGTGACAGGCGTTACTCCTTGGATGCTGTCCAAAAGGGTAATGGCGTGGCCCTTGAGATTTTCGTCCAGCGCGCGGGAGGACACCAGGACCGCGTCGCCGCGGGTGAACGTGCCCGCGCCGGTGTACTCACCGCTGGTGATGCCGAGGAAATCCGTCAGCGTCCAGGCGCTGTCCCAGGCGAAGTCCTTGCCGGATTCGTACCCCAGGGCCCGGAGCACAAGGGTGAGGTACTGGGTGGCGTCCACGGTCAGGTCGCTGCCGAAGGTGGTCGCGGATGTGCCGGTGGTGTATCCTTTGGCGTAGGCATAGCCCACATAGGGGGCCGCCCAGTCCGGAACGTCGGTAAAGGGCATCTGCCATGTGCCTTTTTCGGCCTCTGCCCCCTTGCCCAGGAGCCGGACCAGCATGGTCACCGCCTCCATGCGGTACATGACCCGGTCCAGGTCATAGTTGAGGGTGCCGTCCGGGTTGGTCCCCACCCCGTTGAACAGGCCCAGATCGTGGAGCCGGTCAGCGGCCTCGATCTGCTCCGAGGCGGCGAAGACAGGAACTGCCGTCATCAGGCACAGGACGGCCGCCAAGATCAGCGCCAATACTCTTTTCATCGTGATCCCTCCTGAGATGTGCGGCGGGCCGACGACCCGCATATTTGTAATATAATACCACAGACTGGAGAGAGCGTAAAGAAAAAACCGAGGCAAAATCTCAAAAAACGCGCCCGATCATCTCTGACCGGGCGCGTATGGCGCAAGCAAGCCTGTAAGCCGGGTTCTGTCCTTTAAGACAGCCATCTATCTCGACGTACCGTTGCCGGCACGCTCAAGCCGCCTCCCCGGGACGGCCGGGCCGGCCTTGTGTCCCTCCACGGCGTTGCTCCGGATAGAGTTTACAGCGATGGGCGCTTCCACGCCATCGGGTGAGCTCTTACCTCGCCTTTCCACCTTTTCCTCGTCGATGCAAACTCCATATCGCTCGCTTCGGCGCAAGCGCCAAAGTTCGTTCATTTCGCTGCATCTCCTCTCCCCACAAAAACTTGCGTTTTTGCGGGGGCCCCTTTTAGGGGGAGGTAGTCTATTTCTGTTGCACTTTTCCTGGGGTCGCCCCCGGCGGGTGTTACCCGTTATCCTCGCCCTGCGGAGCCCGGACTTTCCTCACAGGCGGGCCTTTCGCCCCGCCCGCGCGGCTGTCCAGCTTACTTGCGAAAATGATTTTACTTCAATTTTCCCGGATTGTCAAATCAAGATTCTTGGGGTATAATACCTGTGAATGCGCCAGAAGGAAAAATTTCCCGCCCGTCCCAAGTGGGCGCGCGGTTTGGGAGGAGACAGCTTTGGATTCCATTTTGGAACAGTATTTTGACCAGCTGAAGGGAAAACAGGCGGCGGTCATCGGCATCGGCGTGTCCAACACCCCGCTGATCGAAAAGCTGCTGGACGCCGGCGTGAAGGTGTTGGCCTGCGACAAGCGGCAGCGGACCGATTTCGGCGGCCTCATCGAGAGGCTGGAAAGGAGAGGGCTCAAAACCGCCTTTGGTCCGGATTATCTGGATCATCTTGAGGGCGTTGATGTGATCTTCCGCACGCCGGGGCTGCGCCCTGATGTGCCTCAGATCGCGCGGGCGGTCGCTGAGGGAGCGGAGCTCACCTCGGAGATGGAGACGTTCATGACCCTTTGTCCCTGCAAGACCATCGCCGTGACCGGGTCCGACGGCAAGACCACCACCACCACCATCATCGCCGGCCTGCTGAAGGCGGCGGGCTACCGGGTGTTCGTGGGGGGGAACATCGGCCACCCGCTGCTGTGCGAGGTGGACGACATCCGCCCGGACGACATGGTGGTGCTGGAGCTGTCCTCCTTCCAGCTGCTCACCATGAAGCAGAGCCCCAACATCGCGGTGGTCACCAACGTGTCCCCCAACCACCTGGACGTCCACAGGGACATGGAGGAGTATATCTCCGCCAAGCGGAACGTATTTGCGTACCAGGAGCCTGGGGACCAGGCGGTGTTCAACGCCGACAACGACATCACCGCCGCCTTTGCCCATGAGGCCAGGGGAGAGGTGACCCTGTTCAGCCGGCAGAGGCACCTGGAGCGGGGGGTATATCTGAAAAACGGCATGGTGATGCACGGCGGCCGCCCGGTGCTCTCCGCCGAGGAGATTAGGCTGCCCGGCCTCCACAACCTGGAGAACTATATGGCCGCCATCGCCGCGGTGGACGCCATTGTGCCCGACGAGGTGATCCGTGACTACGCCCGCGCCTTCGGCGGGGTGGAGCACCGCATCGAGTTCGTCCGGGAGCTGGACGGGGTGAAGTATTACAACGACTCCATCGCCTCCAGCCCCACCCGGACCATCGCCGGGCTGCGCTCCTTCAATCAAAAACTGATCCTCATCGCCGGCGGCTATGACAAGCACCTGGATTATGGCCCCATCGGCCCGGAGATCACAGCGCATGTAAAGGCACTGATCCTGACAGGGGCCACCTCCGCCAAGATCAAAGAGGCAACGGTGAACGCTCCCGGTTACGACGCCGAGACGCTGCCCATCCATGAGTGCGCTGACCTGAAAGCGGCGGTGGACCGCGCCCGCGAGTTCGCCCGGCCGGGGGACATCGTGATCCTGTCCCCGGCCAGCGCCTCCTTCGACCAGTTCAAGAATTTCGTGGAGCGGGGCGACACCTTCAAGCGGTTCGTGAACGAGCTGCGCTAAACGAGATACAGGAGAGTGGATCATTTGGAGACCGAAGCCATATTGAAGCGGCTCTGCGACCTGGGGGCCCCCTCGGGCTTTGAGCGGCCCGCCGTTGAGGCGGCCAGGGAACTGCTGGAGCCGCTGGCGGACGAGGTGTACACCGACCGGCTGGGAAACCTCATCGGCGTGCGCCGGTGTGGGAAGCCGGACGCGAAGCGCCTGCTGCTGGACGCCCACCTGGACGAGGTGGGCCTGGTGGTCACCGGCCATAAGGACGGCTTTCTGCGGTTCAACTCCCTCGGCGGGGTGGACCAGAGGATGCTCCCGGACCGGGAGTTGACGGTGCTCACCGACCCGCCCCTGCTGGGGGTGGTGGCCTGCCTGCCCCCCCATGTGCTTCCCCCGGAGGACAGAGACAAGGCCCCGGATCTGGACGACGTCTATCTGGACGTGGGCCTCACCCAGGAGGAGGCGGAGCGGAGGGTGCCCATCGGCACCCCCATCGTCTACCGGGCGGAGGCCTTCCCGCTGGGGGAGCGGCAGATGTGCGGCAAGGCCATGGACGACCGGGCCTGCTTTGCGGCCCTGCTCCGCGCCCTGGAGCTGCTGAACGATCAGGAGCTGGACGTGGACCTCTATGTGCTGGGCAGCACCAGGGAGGAGACCGGCGGCGAGGGGGCCCAGGTGGCGGCCCAGGTCCTGCGGCCCGACTACTGCGTGGCGGTGGACGTGACCTTTGGCCGCACCCCCGACAGCCCCAGGACCGAGAGCTTCGTCATGGGCGGCGGCCCCTGCGTGGGCATGGGCCCCAACTGCGCCCGCTGGATGGTCAAACGCCTGCTGGACAAGGCGAAGGAGGCCGGCATCCAGGTCCAGAAGGAGGTCATGGAGGGCAGCTCCGGCACCAACGGCTGGGACATACAGGTGACCAACGAGGGGGTCGCCACCGCCGTGCTGTCCATCCCGGAGAAGTACATGCACACCCCCGTGGAGGTGGTGGAGCTCAGCGACATCGAGTCCACGGCCCGGCTGCTGGCCGCCTTCGCGCTGGACCTCGGGAAGGAGGGCGGTCCCCAATGGTGAATACCCTGAAAGAACTGTGCGCCCTCTCCGGCGTGTCCTCCTTCGAGGACGAGGTGAGAAATTACCTGATCCAACGGGCCCGCCCCTGCGCCGACAGCATCCGGGTGGACGCCATGGGCAGCCTGATCGTGTTCAAGAGAGGCGCGAAATCCACCGGGAATAGGCTGATGCTCTCCGCCCACATGGACGAGGTGGGCCTCATCGTCAAGTCGGTCACCGAGGAGGGCTGCCTGAAATTCGGCTGCGTGGGCGGCATCGACCGGCGGGTGCTGCTGGGCAAGCGGGTGACGGTGGGGGAGAAGCGCGTCCCCGGCGTCATCGGCCTGAAGCCCATCCACCTGACCACCGCCGAGGAGCGGAAAAAGGTGCCCCCGCTGAAAGACTACTACATCGACATCGGCGCCAAGGACAAAGAGGAAGCCCTCTCCCAGGTGGAGATCGGCGACTGCTGTGTGTTCGCCGGCGATGTGGTGGAGTTCGGCGAACATATGCTCAAGGCCAAAGCCATCGACGACCGGGTGGGCTGCGCCGTCCTGCTCAAGCTGCTGGAGGAGGACCTGCCCATGGACTGCACCTTTGCCTTCACCGCCCAGGAGGAGGTAGGGACCAGGGGGGCCTTTGGAGCGGCCTTCTCCGTCACCCCGGAGATCGCCCTGGTGCTGGAGGGCACCACCGCCGCCGACACCCCCGCCCTGGATCCCAGCCGGCAGGTGTGCGCCCCCGGAAGGGGGCCGGTGCTGTCCTGGATGGATAACGGCACCATCTATGACCGGGCCCTGTTCGAGCGGCTCCGTGACCTGGCGGAGGCACACAGCATCCCCTGGCAGATGAAGCACTATGTGGCCGGCGGCACCGACGGCCGCGTGATCCAGCGCACCAAGGCCGGCGTCCGGGTGGCCGGCATCTCTGCCGCCGTGCGGTATCTCCACGCCCCCAGCAGCGTGTGCAGCCTGGACGACGCGCACCGCATCCTGGACCTGGCCCGGCTGTTCATCCAGTCGGTGGCGGCGGAAGCCTGAGGAGGAAAACGATATGGAACTGATGAAAACGCTGACCGAACTGGTCTCCGCCTTTGGCCCCGCCGGGGACGAGGGTGAGGCGAGCCAGGTCATCGAGCGATACGCCGCCCCTTATGTGGACGAGGTCACCCGGGACGTGATGGGCAACCTGATCTGCCATAAGAGGGGGACAGGCCCCAAGGTGATGTTCGCCGCCCACATGGACACCATCGGGCTGGTGGTCACCCACATCGGGGAGGACGGCTATGTCCACGTGGGGCCCCTGGGCGGCATCAAACCCGCGGAGGCACTGCACACCCCCGTGCGGTTCAAAACCGGCGCGAAAGGCGTCATCTGCGCCGACGCGGAGGCCGACGTGTCAAAGCTGAAACCCGCCGACCTGCTCATCGACCTGGGCGCCTCATCCAGAGAGGATGCGGAGAAGCTGGTCCGGGTGGGGGACGCCGCCGTATTCGATATCCCCGCCGCCCTGGCGGGGGAACGGGTCATCTCCCCCTATCTGGACGACCGGGCAGGCTGCCTGGTGCTGCTGCTGGCCATGGAGCGGATCAGGGAGACGGACAACGACCTGTACTTCGTGTTCACCGCCCAGGAGGAGGTGGGCACCAGAGGGGCCAGGACGGCCGCCTGGACCGTGGACCCGGATTACGGCGTCGCCGTGGACGTGACCCCCACCGACGACGAACCCGGCGCAAAACACCGGGTGACCAGCGTCTGCGGCGGCGGCGCGGCGGTGAAGGTGATGGACAGCACGGTCATCTGCCAGCCCAAGATGGTGGAAAAGCTCATGTCGCTGGCAGAAGAGAGGTCCATCCCCGCCCAGCGGGACGTGATCCGCCGGGGCGGCTCTGACGGCGGCCCCATCCATCTGAGCCGCGGCGGGGTGTACACCGGCGGGATCTCCATCCCCTGCCGGTACGCCCACAGCCCCGCCGCCCTGGTGGACTTAAGCGACGTAAAAGCCTGCGCCGATCTGGCGGCGGCCTTTGCCGAGAGCAAGCTGGAAAAGGAATGTTAAGTGTTATGCCATTACAGATAAGCGAGCGAGTCAAAGCTCTGGCCGCCCAGGCGGAGCGGGAGCTCGCGGAGCAGTTCGCCCGCATCGACGCCATTTCCGGGGAAAACACCGACCGGGTGCTGGCCGCGTTCCAGAAGCACCGGGTGGCGGAGAGCTATTTCGCCGGTACCACCGGCTACGGGTACGACGATCTGGGCCGGGACAAGCTGGACGCCATCTACGCCGACCTGTTCGGCACCGAGGACGCCCTGGTGCGCATCCAGTTCGTCAACGGCACCCACGCCATCACCTGCGCCCTGTTCGGGGCGCTGAGGGCCGGGGACGTGCTGGTATCTGCCGTGGGCGCGCCCTATGACACCCTTCTGGGCGTGGTGGGCGCGGTGGGCAAGGGCCACGGGTCCCTGAGAGACTACGGCGTGGAGTATCGTCAAGTAGAACTCCTTGACAACACCCCCAACAAGGAAGGGCTGGCGAAAGCCGTCAGCGACCCCCGGGTGAAGGCGGTGTTGATCCAGCGCTCCAAGGGCTACGCCACCCGGTCGTCCCTGTCGGTGGCGGAGATCGGGGAACTGTGCGCCGTGGTGCGGGAACACAACCCCCATGCCGCCATTTTGGTGGACAACTGCTACGGCGAGTTTGTGGAGACCCTGGAGCCCACCCATGTGGGGGCCGACCTGGTGGTGGGCTCCCTCATCAAGAATCCCGGCGGCGGGCTGGCCCCCACGGGGGCGTACATCGCCGGCCGGCACGACCTGGTGGAGGGGGCCGCCATGCGGCTGACCTGCCCCGGCATCGGCCGGGAGTGCGGCTCCACCCTGGGGAACAACCGCCTGCTGTATCAGGGCCTGTTCATGGCCCCTCACACGGTGGCCCAGGCGCTGAAGACCGCCGTGTTCGGCGCGAAGCTGATGGAGCTGCTGGGCTTTGAGACGGAGCCCCGGTCCGACGTGGTCCGCCACGACATCATCCAGATGATCCACCTGAGGGACCCGGAGCGGGTCAAACGGTTCTGTAAGGGCATCCAGTCCGGCGCGCCGGTGGACTCCTATGTGACCCCGGAGCCCTGGGATATGCCGGGATACGACTGCCCGGTGATCATGGCCGCCGGGGCCTTCATCCAGGGGGCCTCCATCGAGTTGTCCGCCGACGCCCCCATGCGGGAGCCTTACACCGTGTACCTCCAGGGCGGGCTGACCTACGAGTCGGGCAAGGCGGGGCTCATGCTGGCCGCCGACGAGCTGCTGAAAGGCGAATAGGCCAAGCGTTCCCGTGCATATCCTCACGCAAGGGGGTGAGGATATGTTTTTGAAGCTGCGCCGCCGGCTGGCGCGCATGAACTATGACGGGCCCCTGCCCGTCCTACTGTCCGTCGCCGCCGCGCTGCTGCTGGCGGGGCTGGTCATCCACCTGGTCAACGGCCAGCTCCGGCCCATCCTGGAGACGGTGGCCGCCAGCCAGGCCACCAACCTGATGACCCGTGCCATCGACGCCGCCGTGGACGACTGCCTCACCGAGAGCGGCATGGACTACGACGACTTCGTCTCGGTGGTGAAGGACGACGCCGGCAGGATCACCTCCCTCACTGGAAACACGGCGGCGGCCAGCCGCTTCCGCCGCCAGGTGACAGAAGCGGTCATCCAGTCCATCCAAGGCCTGGATGAGAAGGACCTGGGAGTGCCCCTGGGCAATCTCACCGGGCAGCTGCTACTGTCCGGCGTGGGGCCGTCGGTGCGGGTGAAGGTGTACTCGGTGGGAAGCGTCACCGCCCGCTACTCCAACTCCTTCACCGCCGCCGGGGTCAACCAGACCCACCACCAGATCGACCTGGTGGTGGACGCCGCCGTGGACCTGTTCCTGCCGGGAGAGGTGTTGCCGGTGAAAATCCACAGCACGGTGTGCGTGGCGGAGACGGTCATCGTGGGGGAGACCCCGGACACCTATTTAGAGTTGAACCAGAGTCCGGCGGGATAGCCGGGGAGAGGACGTGTTGCCATGGACATTCAGGCGCAAATCGACGAGCTTCGCCGCACCCTCAACGAGCACAACTACAACTACTACGTGCTGGACGATCCCAAGATCTCCGACTACGAGTACGACCACCTTTTGCGAGAGCTGGAGAACCTGGAGGCGGCCCACCCGGAGCTCATCACCCCGGACTCTCCCACCCAGCGGGTGGGGGGCCAGGCGCTGACCTCCTTCCAACAGGTGGTCCACCGGGTGCCGCTGCAGAGCCTCCAGGACGTGTTCTCCCCGGAGGAACTGGCCGACTTCGGCTGCCGGGTGGAGGAAAGCGCCGACAAGGTGGAATACTTGCTGGAGCCCAAGGTGGACGGCCTTTCGGTGGCGCTGGAGTATCAGGACGGCGTGTTCGTCCGGGGGGCCACCCGAGGGGACGGCCAGGTGGGGGAGGACGTCACCGAGAACATCCGCACCATCCGCTCTATCCCCATGAAGTTGGAGGGCGTCACCGGCACCCTCATCGTCCGGGGGGAGGTCTATATGCCCCGGAAGACCTTCGAGCGGCTCAACGAGGAGCGGGAACTGAACGGGGAGAACCTGTTCGCCAACCCCCGCAACGCTGCCGCCGGGTCTCTGCGGCAGCTGGACCCCAGGATCGCCGCCGCCCGGGGATTGGACATGGTCATCTTCAACATCCAGTACGCCGACCATGCGCCCTTCGAGACTGACAGCGCCAGCCTGGACTGGCTGAAATCTCTGCGGTTCAAGGTCATCGACTACCAGGTGTCCTCCGACATGGCGGAGATCCAGAAACGCATCTTCCAACTGGGGGACGACCGGGAGCAGTACCCCTTCGACATCGACGGGGCGGTCGTAAAGGTAAATTCCCTGTCAGACCGCGCCGCGCTTGGTGAGACCTCCAAGTTTCCCAAGTGGGCGGCGGCCTATAAGTACCCGCCGGAGCGAAAGGAGAGCGTGGTCAAGGACATCGTGGTCCAGGTGGGCCGGACGGGCGTTCTGACCCCGAAAGCGGTGGTGTCGCCGGTGCGTCTGGCGGGGACCACCGTCACCAACGCCACCCTTCACAACCAGGACTTCATCACCGAGAAGGACATCCGCATCGGCGACACGGTGGTCGTCCAGAAGGCGGGGGAGATCATCCCGGAGATCGTCTCCGTGGTGAAGGAGAAGCGGCCGGAGGGGACGGAGCCTTACCGTCTGCCTACGGTGTGCCCGGTGTGCGGCGCCCCGGTGGTGCGGGACGAGGACGGGGCCCACATCCGCTGCACCGGGGCCGAGTGCCCCGCCCAGCTGCTCCGCAACCTGACCCACTTTGCCAGCCGGGACGCCATGGACATCGAGGGCCTGGGCCCCGCGGCGGTGAAGGCCCTGGTGGAGGCCGGCATGGTCAAGACCCCCGCCGACCTGTACCATCTGGACCGGAACGCGGTGGCCAAGCTGGACCGGATGGGCAAAAAGTCCGCCGACAATCTGCTGGCCGCCATCGAGAAGTCCAAGCAGAACGACCTGTCCAGGCTGCTGTTCGCCTTCGGCATCCGGCAGGTGGGCCAGCGGGCGGGGAGGGACCTGGCCGCGCACTTCGGCACCCTGGACGCCCTGGCCGCCGCGTCGGTGGAGGAGCTGACCGCCATCCCCGATGTGGGGGGCATCACGGCGCAGTATCTCACCGACTGGTTTGACTCCCCCCAGAGCCGGCACCTGATCGCCGCGCTGAAGGAGGCGGGGGTGAACATGGAGAGCCACGCCCAGCCGGTGGGGGACAAGCTGGCGGGGATCACCTTCGTGCTCACCGGTGAGCTGTCCTCCCACTCCCGGAAGGAGGCGGGGGACAAACTGGCCGCCCTGGGGGCCAAGGTGTCCGGCTCCGTGTCCAAAAAGACGGGCTGCGTCATCGCGGGGGAGGCCGCCGGCTCCAAGCTCCGCAAGGCCCAGGAGCTGGGGGTCCCCGTGCTGGATGAGGACCAGTTCCTCACCCTGATCGGGGAGAAAGAGGGCGACGAGGGGGCCATCCTGGCCCTGCTCGGCAATTCAGAGACATAAGAGGCGAGTTCCATGGAGATCAAGCTGGCAAAACGGATGGACGGCTTCCAGCCGGGCATCTTCAACGTGCTGGACGAAAAGAAAAACGAGCGGCTGGCGGAGGGCAAGCCGGTGTACAATCTGTCCATCGGCACCCCGGACTTCCTTCCGGAGCCCCATGTGGTGGAGGCGCTGGTAAAGGCGGCCTCCGTGCCGAAGAACATCCGCTACTCCCTGGGGGAGATCCCGGAGCTGGTGGAGGCGGTGCAAAACTGGTACCGGCGGCGCTACGGCGTGGAGCTGGCCCCCGACGAGTTTACGGAGGTGTACGGCTCCCAGGAGGGCATCGCCCACATCGGCTGGGCGCTGTTCGACCCCGGCGACGTGGTGCTGGTGCCCGACCCCGGCTACCCCATCTTTGAGATCGGGCCCATGCTGTGCGGGGCAAACTGCGTCCACTACCCGCTGCTGAAAGAGAACGGCTATCTGCCCGACCTTGACGGCATCGACCCGGACCTGGCCCGCCGGGCCAAGGCCATGGTGGTGTCCTATCCCGCCAACCCGGTATGCGTCACCGCGCCGGACAGCTTCTATGAGGAACTGATCCGCTTCGCCAAACAGTACGACATCATCGTCATCCACGACAACGCCTACTCCGAGATCGTCTACGACGGCCGGGTGGGCAAGTCCTTCCTCAGCTTCCCGGAGGCCAAAGAGGTGGGGGTGGAGTTCAACTCCCTGTCCAAGACCTACAATTTGACAGGAGCCCGGGTGTCCTTCCTGCTGGGCAACCGGGAGATCGTCAGCGCCCTGCGGCGGCTCCGCTCTCAGATCGACTACGGCGGCTATCTGCCCGCCCAGTACGCGGCGGTGGCCGCCCTCAACGGCCCCCAGGACTGCGTGGAGCGCCAGCGGCAGGCGTATCAGGCCCGGCGGGACGCCCTCTGCGGCGGTCTGCGGTCCATCGGCTGGGACGTGCCCGACAGCCAGGGCAGCATGTTCGTCTGGGCCCCTCTGCCGGAGGGGTACCACAACTCCGTGGACTTCTGCTTCACTCTTCTGGAGCGCACCGGCGTGCTGTGTACCCCCGGCTCCGCCTTCGGCCCCCTGGGGGAGGGCCACGTCCGCTTCGCCCTGGTGCTGCCCCCGGAGAAACTGAAGGAGGCGGTGGCCTCCATCGCCGCCGGCGGCATCCTGAGAGGCGGACGTTAGATCGCCCGCCCCACCGGCGCGTATCCGTGAAAGGGCTTGACAAGCGGGGACATTTCCAGCATAATAGGATTGAATCTCAATAGAAGTGAGGAGGAAGCGGCATGAGACAGATCCGGAACACCCGGCAGCGCCAGCTGGTGCTGGAGGCGGTGCGGGCCCGGACCGACCACCCCAGCGCGGACGAGATCTGCCTGGATGTGCGGCGGAAAGATCCCAGGATCAGCCGGGGCACTGTCTACCGCAACCTGAACGTCCTGGCGGAGAGCGGCGAGATCGCCCATGTGGAAGCCCCCTCCGCGGACCGGTACGACCTCCGGGCCGAGCCTCACTATCATCTCTACTGCCTGTCCTGCGGCGCCGTGGCTGACGCGCCGCTGCCCTACCAGAGCGAGGACGACAGGCGGGTGGCGGAGGAGACCGGATTCGAGATCCGCCGCCACCAGACCATTTTTGAAGGACTGTGCCCCGCCTGCCGGGAAAAGGCGGAGCAGTTCGGACAATAAATCAAAACAAAGGAGGATCATCTGATGGCCAACAAGTATGCCGGCACCCAGACCGAGAAGAACCTGGAGGCCGCCTTTGCCGGCGAGTCCCAGGCCCGCAACAAGTACACCTATTTCGCCTCCAAGGCGAAGAAGGAGGGCTTCGAGCAGATCGCGGCCCTGTTCCTCAAGACCGCCGACAACGAGAAGGAGCACGCCAAGCTGTGGTTCAAGGAGCTGGAGGGCATCGGCTCCACCGCCGAGAACCTGGCCGCCGCCGCCGACGGCGAGAACTACGAATGGACCGATATGTACGAGGGCTTTGCCAAGACCGCCGACGAGGAGGGCTTCCACGAGCTGGCCGCCCGGTTCCGCCTGGTGGCCGAGATCGAGCGCCACCACGAGGAGCGCTACCGCGCCCTGCTCCACAACGTGGAGGCCCAGCAGGTTTTCGCCAAGAGCGAGGTCAAGGTGTGGGAGTGCCGCAACTGCGGCCACATCGTGGTGGGCGAGAAGGCCCCCGACGTCTGCCCCACCTGCAACCATCCCCAGAGCTATTTCGAGGTCCACGCGGAGAACTACTGAGCGATACGCAAAGCCCCCGGCCGCTGGCCGGGGGCCTCTCTTTTCCCGCTCTACTTTTTGTCGAAGGCGGGATTGATATAGTAGACGTTCTTCTGATCCATCTTGTCCTTGGCAAGGCGCATGGCCTCGCCGAAGCGCTGGAAGTGGACCACCTCCCGCTCCCGGAGGAAGCGGATCACATCGTTCACATCCGGGTCGTCGGACAGGCGGAGGATGTTGTCATAGGTGACCCGGGCCTTCTGCTCGGCCCCCATGTCCTCGGCCAGGTCGGCGATGACGTCCCCCTTCACCTGCATAGAGGCGGCGGAATAGGGCCAGCCGGAGGCGGCGGTGGGGTAGATGCCGGCGGTGTGGTCCACAAAGTAGGCGTCGAACCCGGCGGTCCGGATCTGGTCCTCATTCAGGTTCCGGGTGAGCTGGTGGACGATGGCGCCGATCATCTCCAGGTGGCCCAGCTCCTCGGTGCCGATGTCGGTGAGCAGGCCCTTCAGCTCGGGATAGGGCATCTCGAACCGCTGGGACAGATACCGCAGGGAGGCGCCCAGCTCGCCGTCGGGCCCGCCGTACTGGCTGATGATGATATTGGCCAGTTTGGGGTTGGTGTTCTTGATCTTCACCGGGTACTGCAATTTCTTCTCATAGACAAACATTATTTGCCCGCTCCTTTCTGGTCGTACTCCCAGGGCCACGGGTCGTTGAGCCACTGATAGGTGGCGTCCTTGGCGGCGGCCCGCTGGGTCAGGGGGCCGTACATGGCCTCATATCGGCGCTTGCCCTCCTCGGCCAGGGATGCGTACTTCTGGAACAGCTCGAAGGCCTCCTGGTCCCCCTGGTGGGTGTCCAGGTACTCGCCCAGCTCCACCAGCACGAACTGGAGCGCCTGGAGCTCGGCGGAGGCGGTCCTGGGCAGATCGCCGCACTTGACCTTCACGTGGAAGGGCAGGTTCAGGCCGGGGAACAGGGTGCCGTTGGCCAGGGCCTCGGTCTGGTCGTATTTCTGGCTGCCCTCCTGCTGGAAGGGCACATATGGCACCGCCAGCGGCGCGCAGGACGGCATCAGGCCGTTCCCGTCGGGGCAGGGGCGGGGCGTAGTTCCGTTGTCGGAATACAAGGGAGATCCCTCCTTGGTTGGATTGACAGGTTTCCTGTCAGTCCAGCATATGCGGGGCGGAGGAGGAGTGACAGCTTTCCGGCCGGGACGACAGGGGCCGACATTTCAGAAAAACCGCAAAAAAGGGGGAGCGCGGTATTGAACTTTGGAAATCGTTGTGCTATAATAGCATAAATCAACCGAAACGGAGGAGATCCCCATGACCCATATCCAGACCCTGAACGGCGCCACTCTGAAGCAGAGCGCGGCCCACGGCGGCTGCGGCGAGTGCCAGACTTCCTGCCAGTCCGCCTGCAAGACCTCCTGCACTGTGGGCAACCAGAAGTGCGAGAACAAGGAGCGTCAGAAGTAAAATTGTCCGGCTCAGAGAGGGTGGGCGCACTGCCCACCCTTTTTCCATGCTTACACAGGGAGGATGCCCTCATGGTACATACATTCAAATGCCTCAACGTTCCCGTCGCGGTGGACGTGAACAGCGGCGCCGTCCACGTGCTGGACGAAGCCGCCTACGATGTGCTGTCCCGGCTGGACGGCCCTATGGGCGACAAGTGCCCGGAGGAGTTGTACGCCGCGCTGCCTCATGACCGGGCCGCCATCGACGGCGCCTGGGCGGAGCTGAAGGAGCTCCAGGACAGCGGCCTGCTGTTCACCGACGACAACTATCTGGACCCCCAGGCGGCGGTGCTCATGCAGTGGGACGCCCCCATCAAGGCCCTGTGCCTCCACGTGTCCCACGACTGCAATCTGCGGTGTAAATACTGCTTCGCCTCCACCGGCGACTTCGGCACCGGCAAACGGATGACCATGGACGCGGAGACGGCGAAAAAGGCCATCGACTTCGTGATCGAGCGGTCCGGGACCCGCCGGAACATCGAGGTGGACTTCTTCGGCGGCGAGCCGCTGATGGCCATGGATACCGTCAAGGCCACGGTGGACTACGCCCGCTCCCTGGAGGAAAAGCACAACAAGCACTTCCGCTTCACCATCACCACCAACGGCGTGCTGCTGGACGACGAGAACATCGCCTACATCAACGAGGTGATGTCCAACGCGGTGCTCTCCCTGGACGGCAGGAAGGAGATCAACGACGCCATGCGCCCCACCGTCAACGGGAAGGGCAGCTACGACGTGATCCTCCCCAAGTTCAAAAAGCTGGCCCAGCAGCGGGAAGGGGAGGGGAAGGACTACTACATCCGGGGCACCTTCACCCGGCACAACCCGGACTTCGCCGCCGACGTGACCCACATGGCCGACCTGGGCTTCCACAGCATCTCGGTGGAGCCGGTGGTGGGCGCGCCGGAGGACGAGTGGGCGTTCAAAGAGGAGGACCTGCCCGGCATCCTGGCGGAGTATGAAAAGCTGGCGGCGGAGCTGCTGGAGCGGCCCGACGTGAACTTCTTCCATTACAACGTGGACCTGTCCCAGGGACCCTGCGTCATCAAGCGGCTGCGGGGGTGCGGGGCCGGGTGCGAGTATGTGGCCATCACCCCGGACGGGGACATCTACCCCTGCCACCAGTTCGTGGGCAACGAGGACTATAAGCTGGGCAGCCTGTACGATGGGACTTTCGACATGGAGCTGGCCCGAAAGTTCGCGGGGCTGAACGTCTACACCCGGCCCGACTGCAGGGAGTGCTGGGCCCGGTTCTACTGCAGCGGAGGCTGCTCCGCATCCAATCTCCTTGTCAACGGCGACATAAAAAAACCGAACCGCTTCGGCTGTGAGATGCAGAAAAAGCGGCTGGAGTGCGCCATCGCCATGAAGGCGATCCGGGCGGGTCTGGCGGAAAAGTGAGGGATATCCCCTGACAATTCAGGGATTTCAGGCGAAAAGAGCGGCGATCTCTATATTTAGAGACCGCCGCTCTTTTGACTACATCATCTTGTGGTCGTCCGCTTTTTTGTCACTTTTGTTTACATAAAACAGAATACATAACAACTGGACATAACGAAATTTTTTAGAAAATTTTGTTCAAACCCCTTGCGTTTCCGGCGAAAGAGGTCTATATTAAACTCAATGCGGCTCGAAGAGACGCCTTTTCCTCCGTCATATCCCGCCTACGCTCCGCATATGGTTTGTGCGGGGTGATGAGCATGGCGGCGGGGCGGACAACAGAGCGGGGCGGCACCGCCCTCAAATGGGACGGGCTGACCGGGCTGATCCTCCTGGGCGCCTGCTTTCTGGCGGGGACGCTGGCCGGCTTCGGTTTCTCCTGCCTGGGCGGGGAGAGCGCTCCGCTGCGGGAGTACCTGCTCCGCTGCCTCACCGCCGCCGGCGAGGGGAACGGCTTCGACCCGTCCCTGCTGTCGGTGATCTGGGAGGTGTTCCGCTGGCCCCTGCTGGTCTCCCTGCTGGGCTTCACCGCCCTGGGGGCTGTGGGCATCCCGGTGGTGCTGGCGGTGCGGGGCTTCCTGCTGTCCTACGCGGTGACCGCCTTTGCCCGCCTGTTCGGGCTGGAGGGGATGGCCGCCGCCCTGGCCGCCTTCGGCGTCACGGCGCTGGTGGCGGTGCCGGCCCTGTTCGTGGCGGCGTACAGCGCGTTTCAGAGCGCCCTGAGCCGCCTGTCCCACGACGGACCGCCCGCGGTCTCCTGGCGGGCCCGCCTGTCGGCGCTGGGCCCCTGCGCGGGGCTGCTGGCCCTGGCCGCCGCCCTCCAGCGGACGGTGATGCCCGCCCTGCTGACGGCGGTTTGCGCCCGCCTGTTTGCCTCTTAATCGACTGGAAAGGAGTTGAGCGATATGGATTACCTGGCCGGATATGAGTCCTGGCTGGCCAATGAGAAAAAGGCCGCCGTCAATACGCTCAGCTCCTATGTGCGGGACATCCGCCAGTTCTCCGAATGGATGGAGGACCGGGGCATCCCGCTGCCCCAGGCCACCCAGGACGATGTGAAGGACTACGCCCGGTTTCTGGAGCGCCACGGCAAATCCAACGCCACGGTGGTGCGGTCCATCGCCTCGCTGAAGTCCTTCTACGGCTACATGATGAGCATCCACAGCGTGCCCTCCAATCCCGCCAAGGGCTTCAAACCCAACCGGGCGGAGCGGCGTCTGCCCGCCATCCTCACCAACCGGGAGGTGGACCTGTTCCTGGAGCAGCCCGACGTGTCCGACCCCAAGGGCTGCCGGGACAAGGCCATGCTGGAGCTGCTGTACGCCACCGGCATCCGGGTGTCCGAGCTGATCTCGCTGGATGTGCAGGACGTGAACCTGTCCGCCAACTTCCTCCGGTGCCGGGGGCGGAGCAAGGAGCGGGTGGTGCCCCTCTACAAGGCCGCCGTCAGGGCGCTGTCCGCCTATGTGAGCGAGGTGCGGCCCCAACTGCTGGAGGACCCGGAGGAGACCGCCCTGTTCGTCAACATGAACGGGGAGCGCATGAGCCGCCAGGGCTTCTGGAAAATCGTGAAGCACTACCAGGAGAAGGCGGGCATCCAGAAGGACATCACCCCCCACACGCTGCGGCACTCCTTTGCCGCCCATCTGCTGGAGAACGGCGCCGACCTGAAATCCATCCAGGAGATGCTGGGCCACGCGGATATCTCCGCCACCCAGATCTACACCCAGGTGGTCAACCAGCACCTGCGGGACGTGTACTCCAGGGCCCACCCCAGAGCGTGAACTTACATAAGGAGAGCGGACGGTACAGGCCGTCCGCTTTTGCTTCCAATTTATAAAGAAAGCTGGGCTTCAGGTGACCACCGTATATTTTGTTAGACACGCAGAACCTAATTATGCAAATCACAATGATTTGTTACGGGAATTGACTGAAAAGGGATTAGAGGACAGCCAACTTGTTACACAATTTTTGTCTGATAAAAAGATCGATATTGTATTCTCAAGTCCATATAAGAGAGCTATTGATACGATTCGTAATTTTGCAGATTTGGCGGGACTTGAAATCCATATAGAAGATGATTTTAGAGAACGAAAAGTAGATAACGGCTGGATCGATGATTTTACATCGTTTTGTAAGGCACAATGGGAGGATTTTAATTTCAAACTTTCAGATGGTGAGACATTACAAGAAGTGCAGACAAGAAATATCACAGCTTTAAATCGCTTATTAGACGAATATAGAGACAGCACGATCGTTGTTGGCACTCACGGAACTGCGTTAAGCACGATCATCAATTATTATGATAAACGATTCGGTTATTCAGACTTCGAAAAAATTAAGGGGTTGATGCCGTGGGTTGTGAGAATTACTTTTGATAACGATGTTTGTGTGGATATCCAATCGTATAACTTGTTTGAATTGTGCTGATAAATCCCGTTTGTCGGTGACCCAAAGGGGTAGCGTCATTTTTCAATCATTCGCGGAAAAACAATGCAGAAAAGCGGACGGTGGAAAGCCGTCCGTTTTTGCTTTCAATTTGCGTGGAACAATGGTATAATGTCATATATGGGAATAGACGGTCGGACAGATCGGGATTATAAGGTGAAAAGCATAGAGGAGGCAGCAATGAAAGCAATCACGATCAAACAGCCCTATGCGACATTGATCGCCGAAGGGTTAAAAGAATACGAATTTCGCACATGGAAAACAAAGTATCGAGGAGATATACTGATCCATGCGGGAAAAGGCATTGACAAAGAGGCTATGAAAAGATTTTCGTATCTTGATCTCGATTATCCGTTGGGGTGTTTTGTTGCGAAAGCCACTATAACAGACTGCGTTGAGGTAAACGAAGCGTTAAAGAAATTCCTTAGAAAAAAGAATTTTGCAATTTATGAAGGTACGACAGAGAATAACAGCTGGCACGGATACGGTTTTAAGATTGAAAACGTAGAAAAAGTAGACCCGGTTTTCGTAAATGGTAGATTGGGTTTGTGGGAGTATGAGGAATAGGATCAGTTTTCATTTTCCGCTGGATAACAGGTCAAGCGAAAAACAATGCAAAACGCGAAAAACAATGCAAAACGGTTTTACTTGTCAGACTGAAACAGATGTGTTATAATATCACAAATTCTGCGTGGGGGTGTCTGAGTGCTCATCCTGGGGATCGACCCCGGCTACGCCATCGTGGGCTTCGGCCTGGTGGAGGCGGAGGGGAACCGGTATCGTCTGGCCGCCTGCGGGGCCATCAACACCCCGGCGGGGGTGCGGCTGTCCGCCCGGCTGTGGCGCATCGCCGCCGACCTGGAGGAGCTCATCAAGCGGTTCAGCCCCGACGTGATGGCCATCGAGGAGCTGTTCTTCAACAACAACGTGACCACCGGCATCGGCGTGGCCCAGGCGAGAGGGGTCATCCTCATGACGGCGGAGAAGATGGGCCTGCCCATCTATGAGTACAACCCGTCCCAGGTGAAACAGGCGGTGGTGGGCTACGGCAAGGCGGAGAAGCGCCAGGTGATGGACATGACCAAACGGCTGCTGGGCCTGAACGCCGTCCCCAAGCCGGACGACGCCGCCGACGCGGTGGCCATCGCCCTGTGCCACGCCCGCTCCTCCACGTCCCTGCTGGGACAGATCGACAAATAACGGCCAGGAGGCGTTTTGATCATGTTTTACTATGTGGAGGGCAAGGTGGCCCACATCGGCCCCTATCTGGCGGTCATCGACTGCGGGGGAGTGGGCTACGCCTGCCGCACCACCAGCCATACCTTGGGCTCTCTCAGCATTGGGAAAGTAGCCAAGCTTTACACCTACCTCCACGTCCGGGAGGACGCCTTTGAGCTGTACGGCTTCGCCTCGGAGCGGGAGCTGTCCTCCTTCGAGATGCTCATCGGCGTGTCCGGGGTGGGGCCCCGGATGGCGCTGGCCATCCTGTCCTCCAATACGCCGGAGAACCTGGCCATGGCCATCGTGTCGGAGAACGCCAAGGCGCTGACCGCCGCCCCCGGCGTGGGTAAGAAGATCGCCCAGCGGATCATCCTGGAGCTGAAGGACAAGCTGGCCAAAGGGCAGCTCACCGTCAGCGGCGGGGGAGAGACCTTCACCCCCGGCGTCACCGTCATCCCGGAGAACAAGGCCAGCGAGGCCTCCGCCGCCCTGGCGGTGCTGGGCTACGGCCCGGCGGAGATCAGCGCCGCCCTCAAGGGAGTGGACCTGGAGGGCCTCACCCTGGAGGAGATCATCAAGCAGGCACTGAAGAACACCATGAAGTGAGGGAGGGGAGACCTTGAGCATCGACTTTTCCGACAACGGCGATTTCGTCACCGAACAGCCCCTGGTGACCACCTCCCTCACCCGGGAGGACGAGGGGGAGTACTCCCTGCGCCCCAAACGGCTCAGCGAGTACATCGGCCAGACCAAGGCCAAGGACAATCTGAGCGTGTTCATCGCCGCCGCCAAGATGCGGAACGAGCCCCTGGACCACGTGCTGCTCCACGGCCCCCCGGGGCTGGGCAAGACCACCCTCAGCAATATCATCGCCAACGAGATGGGGGTCAACATCCGCATCACCTCCGGCCCCGCCATCGAGAAGCCCGGCGACCTGGTGGCCCTGGTGACCAACCTTCAGGAGAACGACATCCTCTTTGTGGACGAGATCCACCGGCTGAACCGCCAGGCGGAGGAGATCCTTTACCCCGCTATGGAGGACTACGCCATCGACATCATCATCGGCAAGGGGCCCTCCGCCAACTCCATCCACCTGGACCTGCCCAAGTTCACCCTGGTGGGGGCGACGACCCGGGCCGGGCAGCTGTCCGCGCCCCTGCGGGACCGGTTCGGGGTCACCCTGCGGCTGGAGCTCTACACCCCGGAGGAGCTGGCTCTCATCGTCCGGCGGTCGGCGGACATCCTGGACGTGCCCATCGAGGACGCCGGGGCGGTGGAGATCGCCCGCCGCAGCCGGGGCACGCCCCGGATCGCCAACCGGCTGCTGCGCCGGGTCCGGGACTTCGCCCAGGTAACCGCCGGGGGCGTCATCACCCGCGAGGTGGCCGACCGGGCGCTGAAGGCCCTGGAGATCGACGAACTGGGCCTGGACAACATCGATCGGCGGATGCTGGGCAGCATCATCGCCAACTACGGGGGAGGGCCCGTGGGCCTGGACACCCTGGCTGCCACCATCAACGAGGAGTCGGTGACCCTGGAGGACGTGTACGAGCCCTATCTGATGCAGCTGGGCTTTTTGACCCGCACCCCAAGAGGGCGCTGCGTGACGCCGAAGGCCTATCAGCATCTCGGTCTCCAGCCGCCCGCCGGGGCCGGCGGCGCCATGGAACAGCTCACGTTCTGAGCGCTCTGTCCGGTGGCCGCGCGGCCGTCTGTTCCTGACAATTGACCGAAAGAGCCGCGGGAATTTTCAGTTTTTTTAAAAAGTTGCATAAAATCATTGACAATTCTCTGCCTTTGTGATAAAACGTGTTTTGATATTTGTATGGATACATTGGACTTGAGAAAAAATGACTCCAGCGACGAACAGCTCTGCCGCTTCGCGGCGGAGGGCGACCGCGCGGCGGAGGAGGAGCTCGTCAAGCGGTATCTCCGCACGGTGCGCGTCTGCGCCCGCCCCTACTTCCTGGCGGGAGGGGACAGCGAGGACCTGATCCAGGAGGCCATGTTCGGCCTGCTGAAGGCCATCCGGGAGTTCGACCCCGGCCGGGACGCCGCGTTCCGCGCCTTCGCGGAGGTCTGTATCCGCAATCGTATCCGCTCCGCCGTGGCCACCGCCAACCGGGACAAGCACGCGCCGTTGAACAACAGCGTGCCCATCGAGACGCCCATGCTGGGCAGCGCGGTCAGTCCGGAGGAGCTCTACATCAGCAGGGAAGAGGAGATCGAGCGCTTTCAGAGGCTCAACGCCGCGCTCTCTCCCCTGGAGCGTACTATTTTGTCGTTGTTCCTGCGGGGACTGTCCTATCGTGAGATCGGCGAACAGGTAGGACGGACAGTCAAGTCGGTGGATAACGCGGTGCAGCGTATCCGTCGCAAAGTCGCCGGCACCTTTGGCGATTTCAGCGAAAGCTGACGCAAATAAATCAGTCCCAGCAGGTGCTTTCCGGTTCTGGGCATCAAAAGAGAGGGTTATTCCATGTACGAAGACAAGACCTTAGTTTGCAAAGAATGTGGCAAGGAGTTCGTGTTCTCCGCTGGCGAGCAGGAGTTCTATGCCGAGCGCGGATTCCAGAACGAGCCGCAGCGCTGCAAAGCCTGCCGTGATGCCCGCAAGGCCGCTGCCCGCGGTCCCCGTGAGTATTTCACCGCTGTCTGCGCTGCCTGCGGCGGCGAGGCCCGGGTTCCCTTCGAGCCCAAGTCTGATCGTCCTGTGTATTGCAGCGAGTGCTTCGCCAAGATGCGCGGCGAGGCTTGATCGACAACTGAAGCAAACGACGAGAGAACGGGCCGTGTCCACACACGGCCCGTTCTTTCGTCCCGGTACGGAAATCTCTTGTGCGGAGGCGTGAACTGTGATATACTGCTGGCAACAGACAAGGAGGGATCCCCTTTGAGCAAAGCAGTCTATGAGAGCCCGCTGTCCTCCCGCTACGCCAGCGACGAGATGCAGTACATCTTTTCCCCCGACAAGCTGCCCGCGGTCCCCGTGAGTATTTCACCGCTGTCTGCGCTGCCTGCGGCGGCGAGGCCCGGGTTCCCTTCGAGCCCAAGTCTGATCGTCCTGTGTATTGCAGCGAGTGCTTCGCCAAGATGCGCGGCGAGGCTTGATCGACAACTGAAGCAAACGACGAGAGAACGGGCCGTGTCCACACACGGCCCGTTCTTTCGTCCCGGTACGGAAATCTCTTGTGCGGAGGCGTGAACTGTGATATACTGCTGGCAACAGACAAGGAGGGATCCCCTTTGAGCAAAGCAGTCTATGAGAGCCCGCTGTCCTCCCGCTACGCCAGCGACGAGATGCAGTACATCTTTTCCCCCGACAAGAAGTTCTCCACCTGGCGCCGGCTGTGGATCGCCCTGGCCAGGGCGGAGATGGAACTGGGTCTGCCCGTCACTCAGGATCAGATCGACGAGATGGAGGCTCACATCACCGACATCGACTACGACCTGGCTGCCCAGAAGGAGCGCCAGCTGCGCCACGACGTGATGGCCCACATCCACACCTTCGGCGCGTCCTGCCCCAAGGCCATGCCCATCATCCACCTGGGGGCCACCAGCTGCTACGTGGGGGACAACACCGATATCATCCTCATGCGGGAGGGGCTGGAGCTGGTCCGGGACAAGCTGGTGCGGGTATTGAACGCACTGGCCGCGTTTGCCGACAAGTATAAATCCTTGCCGACCCTTGGCTTCACCCATTTCCAGGCCGCTCAGCTGGTCACCGTGGGCAAGCGGGCCACCCTGTGGATGAACGAGCTGCTCATGGACCTGGACGAGGTGGAGTACCGCATCAAGGGCTTAAAGCTGCTGGGCTGCAAGGGCACCACCGGCACCCAGGCCTCCTTCCTGGAGCTGTTCGAGGGGGATCACGAGAAGTGCCGGGAGCTGGACCGCCGCATCGCCAAAGAGATGGGGTTCGACGCCACCGTCCCCGTGTCCGGCCAGACCTACTCCCGGAAGGTGGACTCCGCCGTGGTGTCCACCCTGTCCGGCGTCGCCCAGTCCGCCAGCAAGTTTGCCACCGACCTGCGCCTCCTGTGCCACCTGAAGGAGGTGGAGGAGCCCTTCGAGAAGAACCAGATCGGCTCCTCTGCCATGCCCTACAAGCGCAACCCCATGCGGTGCGAGCGCATCTGCTCGTTGGCAAGGTACGTGATGGCCGACGCCGCCAACCCCGCCTTCACCGCCGCCACCCAGTGGTTCGAGCGGACCCTGGACGACTCCGCCAACAAGCGCATCTCGGTGCCCGAGGCATTTCTGGCGGTGGACGCCATTTTGAACATCTATCTGAACGTGGTGTCCGGCCTGGTGGTCCACGAGAAGGTCATCGAGAAGCACATCATGGAAGAGCTGCCCTTCATGGCCAGCGAGAACATCATGATGGACGCCGTCAAGCGGGGGGGCAACCGGCAGGAGCTCCACGAGCGCATCCGGGTCCTCTCCCAGGAGGCCGGGCGGAACGTGAAGGACCTGGGCCTGTCAAACAATCTGCTGGAACTCATCGCCGCCGACCCGGCCTTCGGCCTGACCATGGAGGAGCTGTCCGCCCACATGGAGCCGGCAAAGTACATCGGCCGCTGCCCGGAGCAGGTGGAGGACTTCCTCCGGGACTGCGTCAAGCCCGTGCTGGACGCCCACGCCGCCGCCCTCAGCGGCCAGGCGGTGGAACTGAAAGTGTAATATAGGAGCGGGCGGCGCGTGTTACGCGCCGCCCCCTTGGTAAATGGGTATATTATTTGCGCTGGCAATAAGCAGAAAAATCGGGATTTATCTTAGCCTTTCCACCGAAGCCCTGTATTTTCAAGGCATCCCGCCTGTCTGCATCCTCAAACCGTATGTACTTTCCCTTGTTTTTTCCCTTACGGGTCGAAACAAGGGAAAGTTTTTTACGCCCCGCTGGCCAACTTGTCCAGCAGCCTCGCGGATGACCGCTTGGCCTCCCGCGTGGAGTGAGCGTAGATGTTCATCGTGGTACTGACATCGGAGTGTCCGAGAAGCTCCTGCACGTCCTTGGGCGCGGCGCCGTTGGACAGAAGGTTGCTTGTGAAGGTGTGGCGGAGCATATGAAAATGGAAGTCCGCCAAGCCCGGTACCTTCTTCCTCGCGGAACGGCAAATAACGCTTACCGTGGACGGCGTCTCTATCGCACCGTCGGGCCGGAGACAAACGAAGTCAATCTCATGATAGTCCTCCGGCACGTCCTCTGACCGTTGCAGACTGTATACCTCATAGTAGCTGCGGCCCTTCTCCTGTACCTGCTTGTAGTAGTTCAGGGTGTAAAGCACGCCGTATTTGAGGCGGTTCTTTCGCTGCTCAGTCCTTGCTGCCTTGAGGATGGCCGCCAGCGTGTCACAGAAATCCACAGTACGGATCTTGCTCCGCTTGGTCGTTCCTACCTCCGTCTTGTGCCTCGCCCCGTTGTAGCGGATGCTCCGCCGCACCGTGATGGTCTGCTCCTTGAGGTCGATGTCCTGCCAGGTGAGAGCGCAGACCTCTCCAATCCGCAGCCCCGTGTAGTAAGCGATCTGGATGGGCAGGAGCGCCGGGTTCTCTTTCTTTTTCAGATAGTCCGTCAATCCCTTGAACTGCTCGAAAGAGATCGTCGGGACGGTCACCCCGTCCTCGCTGTCCTTGTTGAACAGTTCATAGGTTTCCTGCCTGTGCCTGATCTTGACGTACTGCATCGGGTTGAAGGTCATCAGCCGCCTGGGAAAGACCGCAAACCGGAACGCCGCCTGCATCACCGCCGAGTAGGGCCGGATCGAATTGGTCGCCAGAGCTTTTACCTCCGAGCCATCCGGCTTCTTGCCCCCAAAGGCCAGCAGATCGAAGAACGTCTGCAAATGCTCCGGCGTGACCGTTTTCAGCTTGCGCTCCCCGATGGGATACTGCTTGATCCTCCCGATGGTGCTTTGATACAGAGACACCGTACCATTCGCCAGGGTTCCGGGCTTCAGTTCCTCTTCCGCCCACATATCCAGCAGATCACCCACGGTGATGTTTTCCGCTTTTGCCACGAACCGCTTTGCCTCGTATTCCTCCATCGCCTTGCGAAGCAGGGCTTCCGTCTCGGACTTGCTCTCGGTGCCGGGGCACTCCTTCTGCACCCGGTTCCCGCTCTCATCCTCGACGTAGAACCGATAGTACCACTTTTTGCCTTTCTTGCGCACAGAACCTTTTGCCATAGATATTTTTTCTCCTTTCTATCCGTGGCAACCGGGACTGTGACGTATGATGTGCGTTCATCATTCCTGCCGGTTGGTTCCAACCGGCTTTTCTGTTGTCAAGGTGCCGCGGATCAAGTTTGTTCGCTCAGCCGCTCTCTGGCCTCTCTGCTGATGTCCAGCAGATCGCCCATCTTCATTTTAGTGCGCCCCTCATCGTAGAGGTGCAGAAGCCCGTCCATAAACCGCTTCATGTCCTCCACCGGCGCTTCCATCTCCCGGCGATAGACCTTTTCTGTAATGTCCCCGGATTCGATGGAGTAGCGCATAAGGGACTGCCTCAGCCCCTCGTCCCCTGCAATGCGGTCCGCCTCCTCCATCGCCCTGGCAAAGTGGACGCAGAACACGGAATAGAGGTCCACGAGCTGGCCAAGGAAGGTAGTCAGAAGCTGTTGGTGGGGTTCGCCCTGGACGGCGGCTGTCAGTTCGTCCAGGTAGGCTGCTATGTGCTTCTCGATCTCCGCTTGGCACAGGGTCTTGGCGTTGTAGTCCTGTTCATCGGACAGCCCTGTCAACCATTCGGGAGTGGTGAGAAGTGCTTCCGCCAGTCCATTGATGATCATAGTGCGCTTAGGGTCCACACCGTCTGCTTCATACCGCTGGATGGTGGACTTGTTTACCCCTACCCGTCTGCCAAGTTCCGGCATAGAGATGTTGATCTCGGCTCTGCGCTCTTTGATGCGCTGTCCGACCTGCTTTGGGGTAAAGGTTATGTCTTTGCTCATGGGTCTGGCCTCCTTTCAAGTGTTAGTATAGCATAAACGATTCTATAATGCAACCCTATTTTTCAAAAAATTTTAATATGAATACTTAAAACGGGTTGACAAGTAATAACAAAGTGAATATAATAAAACTGTAGAGGTTGCAAAATAAGTATTCTCAGAAGGAGGAGAATAAATGGAGACTATCAAAATGGGAATGACCATCGAGGAAGCGGCAGAGTGCAGCGGCATCGGGCGGAACACCATGCGGAAGCTGGTGGAGTGGAAGAAGCTGCCCGTCCTCAAAGTAGGGCGCAAGACCATCATCCGCAGCGACACGCTGGAGCGGTTCATGGCGGTCAATCAGGGACGGGACCTGCGGAACCAGGCCGATGTGCGGAGGCTGGACTGACCTTTCTTCAGCCGGTAGGAAGCCCTCGGCGTTTGAGAGCGAAATACACCCATCGCACAAACCTTCGGTTTGTACTCTGTGTATTTCGCCCTGCCGGGGGCCAGACCCCACGAGCTTAAAGAAGGGAGGTATCAATGGCCAGACACAGCTTCATCCAGATGTCGAAGCTGCCCAATGTCAAGGGGCGGATCTCCTATATCACCAGCCCGGCCAGACAGGAGAACCTGTACGCCACCTATCGCACCGCCGACGCCGCGTTCTGGACAGCCCTTGCCAAAGAGAACCGGCAGGAGTTCAAGAGAAGCGGGACAGAGGGAAAGTGCATCGAGGCGAGGGAACTCATCATCGCCCTGCCGGAAGAATACACCCGCTATGATCCTCAGCAGGTGCTTGTGGATTTCACGGATGTGTTCCGCAGGCGGTACGGAGTGGAGTGTGTGTCCGCCCTGCACCACAACAAAGCCAAGACGAATTTTCACATCCACCTGATCTTCAGTGAGCGGAGGCTGCTGCCAGAGCCGGAGGTAAAGATCGCGTCCCGGAGTATGTTCTATGACGAGACCGGAAAACACGTCCGAACCAAAAAGGAGATCACCGGGGAGGACGGGCAGATACGCAAGGGGTGTACCGTTATCAAGAAGGGCGAGGTCTACGAGCGCCACCTGTTCACCGTCAAGGACACCCGTTTCAAGCAGGAGGACTTCGTGGCGGAGGCTAAGGAACTCTACACCGGCCTCATCAACCGCCATGTGTCAGACCCGGAGCGGCGGCTGGAGGTGTTCGACCCTCAAAGCGTATATCTTCCCACCAGGAAGATCGGCAAGAACAACCCCAGGGCGGAGGAGATCAGGGCGGACAATGAGGCGAGACAGGAGTGGAACCGAACGGCGGACGTGGCGCTCCTGACAGGCATCCCGGAGACGGAAGTATTGGAGGTCAAACAGGCTGAGATACACGAGAAAGTCCGGCAGTCCATCCGCCAGGAGGGGTGGATGCCCCACCTGTTCCGAGCCATCGTGGGCAAGGCCAGGGACTTCCTGCAAGGACTGATCCGCCAACGGGAGATGCCGCCGAGGCCCACGCTGGACATCAGCATGGCGGAGTTCCGCTCCATGCAGAACCTGATGATACAGGTACAGAGCGAGGCCAGGGACATCAGGCGCTTGCAGGAGGATGTGCTGCCCGACCTGAAACAGCAGCTCGCCGCCATTACGGGCATCTTCAAGGGCAAGGAGCGCAAGGCCCTTTCGCAGCAGATCGAGCAGACGGAGAAAGAGATTGCCCGCAGGATCGACACGCTGCCCGCCATCGTCCGGGCGGAGGGCTACCACGACGTGCAGACGTTCACGGCGGCCTACCGCATGGCGGAGTCCGTTGTCAGCCGGTATAACCGGGAACTGGCCGAGTGGGAGCGGAAGGTGAACGAGCGCCAGCGGCCCGCCAGAGAGGAACGGCTCAGACCGCCCGAACGGGAGAGCGTCCTAAGAAAACTCAGACAGTTCCAGGAGCAGGGCAGGCAGCGGCCACAGCCACGCAGGAGGGCCGTTGACAGAGAAAGCAGATAACAAGGACACCGCACACATCGTGCGATGTCCTTGTTATGTTTCTCGCAGCACTCGTGGCTTATGCCGATTTCAAATAGGATACCGCCGGTTGCAAATCGTACATTTGGGTAAACTGCTCCTTTCGCTCCGGGGTCAGGTGGTGGCTGACCAAAATCAGCGTCAGGTCGGGATTCTCCAGCAAACTCTTTTCTACGATGTCCGCGTTCTTCTGGTCCAATGCGCTGGTGCCCTCGTCCACAAGGAGGATAGAGCGGTCATGGATCAGCGCCCTGGCGATAGCCACACGCTGCTTCTGCCCGCCGGAAAGGTTGCCGCCTTCTTCGCCAACGATGGTATCCAAACCGGCCGGCATGGAGGCCAGATCACCCATGAGGGCGCTGTCCCGCAGGGCTTTCTCCATCTGCTCGTCGGTAAACGTCTCTCCCAAAGTGATGTTGTCCCGGATGGTGGAGTTGAACAGGAACACGTTCTGCTCGATGTAGCTCATCTGCTGCTGAAGCTGTTCAGGCGTGAAATCGCGGGCGTCTTTATCGTCAAATCGGATGGCACCGCCATAGTCCGGCAGCCAGCCCAGCAGGAGCTTCAAAAGGGTGGACTTCCCGCAGCCGGAGGGGCCGGTGAGAGCATACTTGCCGCCCTTCTTAAATTGGAGGGATAGGTCTTGCAGAATGGGGCGCTCACCGTACTGGAAGTTGAGGTTCTCTACAGTGATGGTGTTTTGTACCGGGTCAATTCCCGCATTGTGCTGACGTTCTGTTCCATTGTCATGGACGCTAATGCGATCAAAGTAGGCTTTTGAGGAGGCGATGGACAAGCGCAGACCAGCAATGCCCCGAATACCGTTGCTGACGGAACTGCACAGATTGCCAGTGCCTGTAAGGGCGGATTGGATGACGATCCCCTTAATTGACAGTACCGCCACAAACAAAGTGTTTCCTAAACTGATGAATGTTGAGACGTTGCCCAAAACGCCACTGGAAATGACTTCTTGCTTGCAGGCTTGCTCGAACTTGGGACGTTCGATCTGATCGCTGGCCTGCTCAATACCTTTGGAGAATAGGCTGTGCCTGCCGAAGAAGCAAAGGACATCAAAACCACCCAACAATTCTTTCAGCTTTCCGGTAGCAACGGCTTGCTCCTGCGCGCACACCTCACCAAGATGATTCATTTTCTTCGCGAACAGCTTTGGCAGCATGGACAGGATCAGGGTTGTTACAAGGGAAAGCAGTACGAGCGACCAGTGTACGGAAGCCAGTGCGATTATAGCAGTCCCCGCCATGCAAACATAAGCCGCAAGGTCAAAGAACGGGTTCCATGCGGAATTTTCGATGCGCTCCACACTGCTGGTAAACCAAGAGAGATACTCTCCGCTATCCTGCGCGTGGTAGTCCTGATGGCTCTTATTGAGCAGAGTAGCGGCCATATCGCGTCGAATCTGATTATTCATCGCTCGTGTCGCACTTGCCCTCGCCCTCGCGCACAAAATTTGTAGGAAATAAAATGTGATCCAGACGATCACGTTGACCGCCTGCCAAAAAAGCATACGATTAAGATCCAAGTCAATGATGCCTTGGAAAAATTGAATCTGGACAAGTGCCTGACTGGCGGTGAGACTGTATATTGCAAGCTGTACCAAAATGACGGCGAGGTTCTTTTTCCAAAATTTCTTCAAATAGTACGTCATGTCAATTTTCCTCCTTCCATTTCTCTCCCCGCAGCACAGGGGCTGTCCGTCCGGCCGAAGTGATAGGAGGGGTGCCGCCCGTGATCAGCCAGCGGGCAAAGTAAAGGAGCGGTACGATTGCATCATACCCCCATATGCGGAAGGAGTGGCATACCCCGTTCTCCGTTTCCAGTGTTGCAGGTTTCAGCATACCAAGTTCTGTCAACGCCGCAATCAGGTTTTCTGCCTCTTGAACTTCAATGCCGAGAGCCTTTGCTACCGCCCCGGGGGTATAGTGGCGGTAATCATCGGCAGGCTTGCTGTGCAGATATTCCAGCAGCTCAAGGCAATGGGGCATAGCCAACACTTGAAACAGCTTCCGACACAGATTGTTTGTTGCCATGAACGGTTCATAGCCTGCCTCCGGCTCTGGCCAGATGGAAACAAAAGACATATCATCGGCGTTGACCCCAAACACTAAACCGTCCTCCTTGAAAATGGATGTCCGCCGCAGGATGGGATATGATTTTCCGTCCACCTCATCGATCCATTCACAGCGGCTTTCGCGGTTAAATTCCGGGGCAGTTTTGTAGTCCCCGCCTTTTGGCAGGACAAGCGGCCCCATGGCCGACCAGACCAGCCGACACAATTCGTTCAGCCGCTGTCTTTGGGGGACTGTAACGATCCATCGCCGTACCGCGTCCTCCGCGTCCGGCAGAATCTCCCGCTCCCGCCCAAACAGGGCGTCGATGGTCACCCCCAGCCGGTCCGCAATGGCGGGCAGCAGTGTAATATCTGGCGCGCCGCCGCACTCCCAGCGGCTCACCGCCTGGGCACTGATGCCAACGGCCTTACCCAACTCTTCCTGGGTCAGTCCTGCGGCTTTTCTATATTTGGCGATTTGCTCGCCTAACAGGTTGTTGTCCATGATGGAACCTCCTCGCTTTGATCTTGGCCTTGATCTTGGCCTTATTATAGCGAAAGTTCTGCTTGTATGCAAGGCATGGAAACTTGGACAAAAACAACTGAGGCTTGTTTTTACAACGCTGGCTTAGGGCATAAAGTACAGAGATGGCGAGGAATATTCCCCGCCATCTCTGTACTTTATTTACATATGATTTCTTTGGTCACGATTTCCCGCGCACACGCCTGGATGTTATTCATCCGTCCCACCCAAGCCATCGGGTCGGAGGCTTTCAACCCCTCGGTGACGCCTTGGGCTTGGGCCATCTGCTGAATGATAATATCCATCTGCTCCTGGACCTGTCGGTCAATGTCCGCCAGGTAGCTGTTCAGTTTTCCGCTCAACAAAAGGCTGGAATAGAGGGCTTTACGATGCTCTTTGATGTACCGCAGGTGCCGCTGTCCCCAAAGGCCAATCGGCTTTTCTTCCTCTGCCGGAAGGGTCAGACAGGGAATGTAATAGTCCCCCTGAAGCTCGTACCACAAACCGTTACTTTCGTCAAAAATGTACTTGTCCATTATGAAATCCTCCGCTATAATATTATTCGCACATACATCACAGGTTCCCGATTGCCACACTCTGTTATAGCTTGTTGTGAGATTTTCCTTCCCTTGCTTTTTCCCTTATGAGCGGTCATAGCAAGGGCAACAGTGTGTGAAACCAGATAATGTGATACGGTGAGGAAACTGCGGCAAACCCTTTATTTGCAAGGCTTTTGGAGGACTTTATTGTCGCCCTATAATGGGTGGTAACACTCTAAGATTTTGACGAGTTCAAATCGGGATTTGGAGGAGTTCATATAAAATGGATATTTCTTGTAATCCATATATTTGCAAAGATGATGACGGAAATATGTTAATTTCCATAGAAAGTGAAGACGAAACTCTTTTGTACAAAAATCCATTTCTGACGCATTGTCTTGTAGTTGTGAAAATTGGAAACGACTATCTTTTTGGGTGGAACAATTGGCGTAACAGATATGAAATTTTTGGTGGGTGTATTGAATGTGGAGAATCTCCAAGAGAGTGTATACTAAGAGAATGTTACGAGGAATTAGGCATAAATAATGCTGATGTGGTCTTCATTGGAACAATGAAATTTTTAATGCAACCTGATTATTTTTCATCTAAAGAAAGAATTGAATATGGCGGATTATATGGAATTACCCTGCCATATGTAGATATTGATGATATGTACATACAAATCAAAGATAAGAATGAAATAACAAAACTTACTTTATACAGCCAAATCAAGAATAAAGAACCTATTGCAATTATTGATGAAAAATTATTAAATTATTTTATATAAATTCCCATTTGCCGGGCAAACAGAAAACAGGCGGACGATACTTGATGCAGAGCGACCTCTCCCACACCAAAAAGTACCCACCCCGGAAAAGCAGGGTGGTCGTAAAACAGTATTAACGTGAAATTGTGAAAGCCCAATGATTTCAAGGGGTTACGGCGTGACTTCGGTCACGCCGTTTCCTCTTTCATCAGTTCATCCAGCGGGATGAAACCAGGCCCATCGTATTTGATGTGGATGTGCTGCCGTCGCTTGCCGCTGCTCTTGTCCGGCGCGTCCACATAGATCGCAGACACCAGCTCATGCAGCGTGTAGGCGTCAAGGGCGGTGATGGCAACATACTTCTTTGCCTTCTGGATAAACTTGTCAAGGCTCTCGTTTTGTTCTGCCTGTACCTCGATCTCTTTCCGTAGGTTCGCGACTTCCAACTCCAACTGTTTCTGCTCGGCTTCGTAGCTCTGGCTCAACATATCGAACCGCTCATCGTTCAGACGTCCGCTGGCATTGTCCTCATAGATCTTCATGAACAGCCGTTTCAGCTCCGCAATGCGCTTCTCGCCACGCTCCAACTTCTTGCGGTCGGCTCTGATTTTCTCATCGCTCTCCAGCCGCATCTGGCGTTCCATCACCGCCCGGAAGTGGGCCTCGTACCGTAGGATGTACTCTGTGACTGCCTGGATGTGTTTCAAGACCATCGACTCCAAAACCTTCACTCGGATGAAGTGACCTCCGCACTTCTCCCTGTCTTTTTTGTGCAGGGAGCAGTCGAAGAAGTCCTGATCAAAGTCGCCGTTATTGGAAGAGCCATACTGCATTTTGGAGCCGCAGTCGGAACAGTAGACCAGCCCGGAAAAGATACTGCTTTTCCCCGTTCTCGTCATACGGTGCCGCTGCTGCCGGATCTCCTGGACTTTCTCGAACACATCATTGTCAACAATGGCCTTGTGGGTATTGGGAAAGATGGCCTGTTTCTCCTCGGGATTCTCCCGGCGTTTTTTGTCCCAGATGGAATTGGTGTAGGTCTTGAAGTTCACCGTGCAGCCGGTGTACTCCCGGCGTTCCAGGATCTTGACTACGGAGCTGTCCTGCCAGCCAAACGGGTTTTCCGAGACGGGATTTGGTGTATTGCGTCCCTGCTGTTTTTTATAGGCCGTAGGCGTCAATACCTTTTCTGCCTTGAGCAGATTGGCAATTTGTTGTGGCCCCCGCCCCTCCATGCACAGGTCAAAGATGCGTTTCACAACAGCGGCAGCCTCCGGGTCGATCTTCCACCGTCCGGGATTCTCCGGATCTTTCACATAGCCATAGGGGACGTTGTAGGTCAACGTCATCCCGCGTTCACCCTTTGCCTTTTGGACTGCCCGGATCTTGCGGCTGGTATCCCGGCAATAAAACTCGTTGAACCAGTTCTTTATTCCCGCAAAGTCGTTATTCACGCTGTTCATGTCCGCGCTGTCGAAATTATCGTTGACAGC
>CANRFT010000002.1 GCA_947629955.1 uncultured Oscillospiraceae bacterium | reverse complement strand
CCATGTTCACCAAGGAGTTCAACGAGCGCACCAAGAAGGACATGGGCCTCATCATCCCCGTGGTCATCACCGTGTACGCCGACCGCTCCTTCACCTTCATCACCAAGACTCCCCCCGCCGCCGTTCTGATCAAGAAGGCCTGCAACATCGAGTCCGGCTCCGGCGTCCCCAACAAGACCAAGGTGGCCAAGATCAGCAAGGCCGACGTGCAGAAGATCGCCGAGACCAAGATGCCCGACCTGAACGCGGGCAGCCTGGAGGCGGCCATGAGCATGATCGCCGGCACCGCCCGCTCCATGGGCGTTACGGTGGAAGAGTAAGGGAAGGAGGAACGAGATATGGCTTTCAAAGGCAAGAAATATGTGGACAGCGCCAAGCAGATCGACCGCTCCGTCCAGTACGACGTGGCCGACGCCATGGCCCTGGTCATCAAGACCGCTACCGCCAAGTTCGACGAGACCGTGGAGCTCCATGTGAAGCTGGGCGTTGACTCCCGTCACGCCGACCAGCAGGTCCGCGGCGCCATCGTCCTCCCCCACGGCACCGGCAAGACCCGCAAGGTGCTGGTCTTCGCCAAGGACGCCAAGGTCCAGGAGGCCCTGGACGCCGGCGCCGACTATGCCGGCGGCATGGAGCTGGTGGAGAAGATCCAGAAGGAGAACTGGTTCGACTTCGACGTGGTGGTCGCCACCCCCGATATGATGGGCACCGTGGGCCGCCTCGGTAAGCTGCTGGGCCCCAAGGGCCTGATGCCCTCCCCCAAGGCCGGCACCGTCACCCCCAACGTGACCCAGGCCGTCAACGAGATCAAAGCCGGTAAGGTGGAGTACCGTCTGGACAAGACCAACATCATCCACTGCCCCATCGGCAAGGTGTCCTTCGGCCCCGAGAAGCTGAGCGACAACCTGAACGCCCTCATGGGCGCCATCATCAAGGCCAAGCCCGCCGCCGCCAAGGGCCAGTATGTCCGCTCCTGCGTGGCCGCCGCCACCATGGGCCCCGGCGTGAAGGTCAACACCGCCAAGTTCGGCTAAAAATCGTATATTTGCCTCCGGGGAGGGGTTGACAATCTCCCCGGAGGCTGATATAATCCCCCATGCGTTCAAAGACAGCAGGTGCCGTTCCGGCGTAAATCCTGCCGAGATCGCGGTATAGATGCGAGTTTGTCGTGCCGCGCTCTTTTCTGAGACGCGGCACTTTATTTTTCCGGAGGTGAATCCAAACAATGCCTAACGCAAAGGTTCTCAGTGAGAAGCAGGCCATCGTGGCCGCCCTGACCGACGATCTGAAGGCCGCCTCTTCCGGTGTGGTGGTGGATTACCGGGGCATCACCGTGGCCGAGGACACCGCCCTCCGCAAGGAGCTGCGGGAGGCCGGCGTGCAGTACGCCGTGGTGAAGAACACCCTGCTCCGCCGGGCTCTGGACAGTCTGGACATGGCCGAGCTGGACGGCGTGCTCAACGGCAGCACTTCCCTGGCCATCTCCAAGGATGACCCCATCGCCCCCATGCGCATCGTCAACAAGTACGCCAAGCAGATGGGCGACCGCTTCAACATCAAGGCCGGCTTCATGGACGGCAAGGTCCTGCCCCTGGACGACATCTTGGCCCTGTCCGAGCTGCCCTCCAAGGACGCTCTGCTGGCCCAGGTCCTGGGTATGCTGCTCATGCCCATCACCAGTCTGGCCGCCGTCACCCAGGCGATCGTCGACAAACAGTCCGCCCCCGCCGAGGAAGTCCCCGCCGCCGAGTGAGCGGCACAAACCAACAAACATAATCAATAGGAGGTCAAATCATTATGGCTAGCGAAAAGATCAACGCTCTGGTCGAGGAGTATAAGAGCCTCACCGTTCTGGAGCTCAGCGAGCTCGTCAAGGCCCTGGAGGAGGAGTTCGGCGTCTCCGCCGCCGCTATGGCCGCTCCCGCCGCCGGCGCCGCCGCCGCTCCCGCCGAGGAGGAGAAGACCGAGTTCGACGTGGTCCTGGCCGGCTTCGACGCCGCTTCCAAGATCAAGGTCATCAAGGTCGTCCGCGAGATCACCGGTCAGGGCCTGGCCGAGGCCAAGGCCACGGTCGAGGGCGCTCCCAAGACCCTGAAGGAGGCCGTGTCCAAGGACGAGGCCGAGGAGCTGAAGAAGAAGATCGAAGAGGCCGGCGGCAAGGTGGAGCTGAAGTAATCCGACCCCTACTTTTGGTCATAAAGAGGGCCCGTGGGATTCCACGGGCCCTCTTTATGTCTGTCCGGGCTCACTCCAGCCCCTCCGCCAGCCGCTCCAGCAGGGCCCCCAGCCCCACCCGGTAGCCGGCGGCGGCGAACCGGGCCCGGCCCCGGCCGTCCGTCAGCACGGCCAAGGGGAATTGGGCGGGGTCGCAGTTCAGCCGGCGGGCGACGGGCTCCGCGTCCTCCCAGTCCGCGGCGAGGGGCCGGACCCAGGGCGGCGTTCCGGCGGGGAGGGTCTCCCCCGGCCGCAGCAGGGCGGTCACCTCTCCGGGGAATCCGGACAGGGCGGCCAGCTCGGCCAGCAGATGGGCGGTGGGCTCCCGCCCCGGCTCCAGCCACAGGGTCAGAGCGGGCGCGCCCGATGAGGCGAACACGTCGGGGACATCCTCCCCCGCCGGGGTCCGCGCCGGGACGGGGGGCAGCTCCCGGCGGTACAGCAGCTCCTCCAGGGCCCAGGGGCGGAAGTACAGGCTGTGCCGGGCCGTCTCGCCCTCGGCCAACTCCGTTTCCCGGAGGGCGGCCAACTGGTCCCCGGCGGGCAGGCGCACCGTGGTGACGATCCGGTACCGGCCCGGCGGCAGGGGTGCCTTCCATTCCTCCTCTCTCCAGGGGACGCCGGACAGCTCCGCCAGCCGCCAGCCCTCCCCCGTCCACCGGGACAGGGACCAGTCCCGCCCCCAGACGGGCGGGGCGCCGACGCAGGTCAGGCGCAGGAGGCCGGAGCGCTCCGGCGGGGCGGCGGGGGCGGGCGGCCGCCCATACCGCTCCTCCAAAAGGCCGGCGGGGGTATCTCTCAGGTCCTTCTCCGGCAGGGCGCGGAGGAAGTCCGCCCGGCCGGGGCCGGTCCCCCGCCGCAGAAAGGCCAGGACCTCGCCGCCGTTGCCCCGGGCCGCCGCCAGGATATCGTCCCACTCCGGGTGGTCCGGGTCGGAGCGGATCAGGGAGGCCACCCACCTCGCCCGCAGAGCGTCCCCCGCCCGGAGGAGGGCCGCCCGCCGGGCCTTGTCCTCCCCGGACAGGCCGGGGGCCGGGGGCGGGGCCGCGGAGGGATGGAAGTCCAGCGTCCGCCAGGGCGTGTCCCCCTCCGGGGGCGGGGCCAGGGAGAGGGTCAGCTCGCCGCCGCACCCGTCCCCCTCCGCCGTCCAGCCGCCGTGGAGGGCCAGCACATGGAGGCTCCCCAGGCCCAGCACGGCGGAGGCCTCCCCGTCTTCCCCGGCGGTGAGGACGGCGACGGTGTGAAAGCTGGCCTCGTTCAGGATCTGGAGGCAGAATCTCGCGCCGGCCGCCGGCCGTCCCTCCCGGAGGGCCCGGAAGGTCCGGCGGGCCACGGGGGCGTACCGGGCGGTCTGATTATAAAAGCGGACGCCGTCCTCCTCGTACAAAAACTCCCCGTGGAGAGGGGACGAGGCCCCGCCGAAGGCACGGCTGCGCACCAGCACGGCCTGGGCGGCGGCGGGCGGGAACCAGCCCCGGTCCAGCTCCGGCTCCGGCTCGCAGGCGCCCAGGAACCGCCACCGGCCATCGCACAGGGCCTCCACCCAGGCGTGGTTGTCGTCGCAGTGGGACCAGCGGGGGACATACACCTGGCGGGCGGGGATGCCCACGCTCCGCAGGGCCGCCGTCAGAAAAGCGGACTCCTCCCCGCAGCGGCCGAAGCCGGAGCGGTATACCGTCAGTGGGGAGGCGGTACGCTCGTCCGTCAGCCGATAGGTCGCGTGCTCGTGGCACCAGCGGTTGACCTCCAGCGTGACGGCCTCCTCGGAGGGCAGGCCGTCGATCCGGGGCCGCAGCGCTTCGTAAAAGGTCCCGGCGTAAAAGGACAGGTCCTCGTCGTTCACCCGCGGACAGAGGACGTAGTGACAGAAGATCTCCCGGTCCAGGGCGGCCACCCGGGGGTACCGCTCCCGGAGCATGACCGCGTGGGCGGCGAACCGCTCAAACAGCCCGGCGCCGTATCTCTCCCAATCCACCGGCAGGTGCTCCCGGAGGAAATCCAGTTCCCGTTTCAGCTCGTCCATTCGGCCCGCCTCCCATTCCGGGACCAGTATACCACGCCGGGGTCCGCCCTGACAAGTGCCGCCCTTTTCCCAAAATGGGGCCCCATCGCATTTCTTACAACTTTTTCATCCCTTTTTTTACATCTTTTTTACACCGCGCTATTGTCAACAGTCCCTTCTTGTGATAAAATCCCCTCTAAAAGGAGTGAATGCCTTATTACAGACAGTGGAAGACCTGTGAGATCTTTCCTGTGGGCCATGTGCCTCGCGGCACTATTTTTTCTGCCCTTCTGCGCCGCCTGCGCCGCTCCGAAGGCCTTGGAGGCCCCTCCGGCGGAGAGCCTGACCGCCGAGGCGCTCCCCACGCCGGTGCCCACAGCGCGGCCCACGCCCACCCCGGCGCCGGACATCGAAGGCCCGGTGATCTCCGGGGCGCAAGACCTGACCGTTGCGGCCGGGAGCACCGTCTCCTATCGGGACGGGGTGTCCGCCGTGGACGACCGGGACGGGCCGGTGGCCCTCCAGGTTGACTCCAGCGGGGCAGACCTGTCCAAGGTGGGCGAGTACCCCGTGCTCTACTGGGCGGAGGACTCCAGCGGCAACCGCACGGAGGTGCCCGTCACCCTCACCGTGACCCTGCCGGATACCCAGGTGAGCGACAGCCGGGTGAGCCGGGAGGAGCTGGACGCCCTGGCGGGCAAGATCCTGGCCAGGATCACCAGGGACGGGATGAGCCAGAAGCAGAAGGCCCGTGCCATCTACAACTACGTCCATGACGGGATCTCCTACGTGGGCGACTCCGACAAGTCCAACTGGATCGACGCCGCCTATACCGGCTTCACCCGGAAGCGGGGGGACTGCTACACCTACTTCGCCTGCGCCAAGGCCCTGCTCACCTGCGCGGGGATCCCCAATGTGGACGTGTGCCGGGCGGGAGGGCCCACCAATCACTACTGGCAGCTGGTGGACGTGGGCGGCGGATACTACCATTTCGACGCCTGTCCCCATCTGCGCGCCTACCCGATCGACTCCTTCCTGCTCACAGAGGAGGAGGCGAAGGAGTACTCCGACTGGCGGGGCAAGAACTACTACATCTACGACTATGACGCCTGCCCGGTCAAGGTGGAGAACACCCCCATGGACCGGGACCCCTGGCACGCGCCGGCCCGCTGACGGAGCGGCCGCCGGCGGGCCGCCCCACATGAACGCCTGAAAGAGATGAGTACCATGGAGAAAGACGGCTCTCAGCGGCAGAGCTGGAGCGGCCGGTCCCGCGCCGCCCGCCGCCGGTATGGCCCGCCGCTCCCGCTGATGGTCCTGGCGGCGGTGGCCGCCGTCCTGGCCGCCGTGTTCGCGGTCCGGCGCCTCGCCCCACGGAGCGGCCCGCCCGCCGCGGAGACCCCGCCCGCCGCCACCCCAGAGATCACTGAGGCGCCCGACACCGAGGGCCCAGTGATCTCCGGCGTGAAAGACCTGACCGCCGAGGCGGGAGGCTCTGTCTCCTATCGGGACGGGGTCACCGCCGTGGACGAACGGGACGGGGCGGTGGCCCTCCAGGTGGATTCCAGCGGAGTGGACCTTTCCAGGCTGGGCGAGTATCCGGTGGTCTACTGGGCGGAGGACTCCAGCGGCAACCGCACGGAGGCGGGCGTCACCCTCACCGTGACCGCCCCCGAGCCCAAGGTCACCGACAACAAGGTGAGCCGGGAGGAGCTGGACGCCCTGGCGGACGGCATCCTGGCCGGCATCCTGAGCGACGGCATGACCCAAAAGGAGCAGGCCAGGGCCATCTTCGACTATATCGTCTCCCACACCTGGTATGTAGGCACCTCGGATAAATCCAACTGGATCGACGCGGCCTACACAGGCTTCACCACCGGCCACGGGGACTGCTACAACTATTACGCCTGCTCCAAGGCGCTGCTCTCCAGAGCGGGCATCCCCACGGTGGACGTGCAGCGGGTGGGCGGCAACTCCCGCCACTACTGGGTGCTGGCGGACACGGGCGAGGGCTACTGCCATTTCGACCCCTGCCCCCACCCCAAGGACTATCCCCTCACCTGCTTCCTGCTGACGGAGCGTGAGGTGCGGGATTACACCGAGCTGCTGGCCGCCCACTCCGACTACTACCAGAACTACTACACCTACGACTACGAGAACTGTCCGGTGACGGCGGTGAGCGAGCCTCCCTCCGAGGGGACCGAGCCGTGAGGCCATCCCCATCTGAGCGCGGGAAAGGGTTGAACGCCATGAGGAAGAACAGACGGGCCCTGCCCGCGGCTCTGCTGAGCGCGGCGCTGGTCCTGAGCCTCTGCGCGGCCTGCGGGCCCGCCGGGGCGGAGACCGGCGTGGAGACCGAGCCCCCGCCGGTCACGGAGGAGCCGGATACCGAGGGGCCGGTGATCTCCGGGGTGCAGAACTTGGTCGTGGAGGCGGGGGGCTCTCTCTCCTACCGGACCGGGGTCACCGCCGTGGACGACCGGGACGGGCCGGTGGCTCTCCAGGTGGACTCCAGCGCGGTGAACCTGAGCGTCCCCGGCGAATATACCGTGGTCTATTCCGCGGCGGACTCCAGCGGAAACAGGACCGAGGCGGAGGCCACCGTCACGGTGACCGAACCGCTCCCGGAGGACGAGCCCTCCCAGGACCCGGAGACCTCCCAGGACCCCAACGTCTCTCAGGACCCCGGCGCCTCTCAGGAGCCCGGGACCTCCTCCGGGGCGGGCGGCGCCGGCGGCGGGGCCACATTGGAGAACGTGAACGCCCTGGCCGACGCCATCCTGGCCAAGATCATCTCTGCCGGCATGTCCCAGCGGGAGAAGGCCCGGGCCATCTTCAACTACGTGAACACCCACGTCAAATACGTGGGCACCTCCGACAAATCCAGCTGGATCGTGGGGGCCTACACTGGCTTCACCACCGGCCGGGGGGACTGCTTCAACTACTACGCCTGCTCCGAGGCCCTGCTGAACCGGGCGGGCATCCCCAATGTGGACCTGCAGCGGGTGGGCGGGACCTCCCGGCACTACTGGCACCTGGTCAACGTGGGGGACGGTTGGTATCATTTCGACACCTGTCCCCACCCCTCCCACTACCCCCTCACCTGCTTTCTGCTGACGGAGGCCCAGGTGCGGGAGTACACCAGGACATGCAGGTCCCGGGTGAACTACTATGTGTATGACTACGCCAGCTGTCCGGTGACCGCGGCGGGCACCCCCGCCCCCGGCGCTGAGCCCACGGCCGCCCCCACGGCGGCTCCGAAACCCACGCCGGAACCCACACCGACGCCGGAGCCCGCTCCCACACCGGAGCCCACCCCGACGCCGGAGCCCGTGCCCACGCCGGAGGCCACTCCGTCGCCGGAGCCCGAACCGTCCCCGACCCCCACGGAGGCCCCCGAGCCCACACCGGAACCCGTCCCTACCCCGGAACCCACGCCGGAGCCTGCACCGGGACCCACGCCTACGCCGGAGCCGGAGCCCACCGCTCAGCCCGACACGCCGCCGGAGCAGACGGAGGAGATCCCCGTCCAGCCGGAAGAACAGGAGAGATAAGCGTTGCAGCGCAATGTATTGGAATATCTGGAGGCCACCGCTCCCCGCCTGCCGGATAAGGTCGCCTTCAGCGACGGGGCGGCCAGCCTGACCTTCGGACAGCTCTTCCGGGCCGCCCGGGGGATCGGCACCCTGCTGGCCCAAAAGGGACACAGCCGCGAGCCGGTGGCGGTGTTCATGCCCCGGTGCCCCGACACGGTGGCCGCCTTCTTCGGGGTGGCCTATTCCGGGTGCTTTTACGTGCCCATTGACAGCGAGATGCCCCAGTACCGGATCGAGTTGATCCTCCAGACGCTGAGGCCCCGGGCCGTCCTCTGCGGCGGCGGGACCCGCCCGGCGGCGGAGCAGCTGGGCACCGACGCCGTCCTCTACGACTTCGACGAGGCGGCCCGGACCGCCCCGGACGACGCTCTGCTCTCGTCCATCCGGGCCGGGCAGCTGGACACCGACCCGCTGTACGTGGTGTTCACCTCCGGCTCCACCGGGGTGCCCAAGGGGGTGGTGGCCTGCCACCGCTCGGTCATCGACTACATCGAGCAGCTGTCCGCCGCTTTGGGCTTCTCGGAGGACACCGTGTTCGGCAGCCAGACGCCCCTCTATTTCGACGCCTGCCTGAAGGAGCTCTACCCCACCCTGAAATTCGGGGCCACCACCTATCTGATCCCCAGGAGCCTGTTCCTGTCCCCCGTCAGGCTGGTGGACTACCTGAACGAGCACAGGATCAACACGGTGTGCTGGGTGGCCTCCGCCCTGACCATGATCTCCGGGCTCAAGGTGCTGGATAAGAAGATCCCCGAGTACCTCCACACCGTCGCCTTCGGCAGCGAGGTGTTCCCCATCCGGCAGTTCAAGCGCTGGCGGGCCGCCCTGCCCGGCGCCCGGTTCACCAACCTGTACGGCCCCACCGAGTGCACCGGCATGAGCTGCTTCTACCACGTGGACCGGGACTTTGAGGACGACGAGTCCATCCCCATCGGCAGGCCCTTCCCCAATACCGGCATCCTCCTGCTGACCCAGGACGACCGGGAGGCCGCCCCCGGCCAGGTGGGCGAGATCTGCATCCGGGGCACCTGCGTGACCATGGGCTACTATCGGATGCCGGAGAAAACGGCGGAGTGCTTCGTCCAGAACCCGCTGAACGACGCCTATCCCGAGCTCATCTACCGCACCGGCGACCTGGGCCGGTACAATGACCGGGGGGAGCTGGTGTTCGTCTCCCGGAAGGACTACCAGATCAAGCACATGGGCCACCGCATCGAACTGCAGGAGATCGAGGCGGCGGTGGCCGCCCACCCCCAGGCGGCGGCCGTCTGCGCGGTGTATCACAAGGAAAAGGACCGCATCGTGCTGTATTACACCGGGGAAGCCCAGCCGGGAGAGCTGACCGCCTTCCTCCGGGAAAAGCTGCCCCGCTACATGATCCCCAACCGCACCGAGCGCCTGGAGCGGATGCCCCTGACCCCCAACGGAAAGATCGACCGCAAGCTGCTGGCCGCACGGGCCTCCGGCGCGGAACAAGAGAAAGGATGATCCCCATGGAAGAACTGCTGGCCATTTTGAACGAAATGCACCCCGAGGTAGACTTTGAGATCGCTGACAACCTGATCGACGGCAAGATCCTGGACTCCATCGATATCGTGTCCCTGGTGGGGGAGCTCAGCGACACCTTCTCCATCGAGATCCCCGCCGAGGAGATCGTGCCGGAGAATTTCAACTCCGCCCAGGCCCTGTGGGACATGATCTGCCGTCTGGACGAGGCGTAAGGCAGGGCAGTAAGGCATGAGTTTCGCATCGGCCCGGTTCCTGGGCTTCCTGGCGGTGCTGTTCGTCCTGTACTACCTGATCCCCCGGCGGCACCAGTGGAAGCTGCTGCTGGCGGGCAGCCTGTTTTTCTACTGGTTCGCGGGGTGGTACTGCCTGATCTACATCGGCGTCACCGCCGTCACCACCTGGCTGGCCGGCCGGAAAGTGGGCTCCCTGCTGGAGCGGCAGGAGCGGTACCTGGCGGAGCACCGCGCGGAGATGTCCCGGGAGGAGCGCAAGGCCTATCAGGCCGCGGCCCGGAAGGTCCGGTTCCGCTGGATGATGGCCTGCCTGCTGCTGAACTTCGGCATCCTGGCGGTGGTCAAATACGCCGCTTTCGTGGTGGAAAACCTCAACGGCGGCCTGGCCCTGGCGGGCGCTCCCGGCCTGCCGGTCCCCGATCTGGTGCTGCCCATGGGCATCTCCTTCTACACCTTCCAGGCCATGGGCTACCTGCTGGACGTGTACCGGGGCAAGTATCCCGCCGAGCGCAGCCTGGGCCGGTTCGCCCTGTTCGTCACCTTCTTCCCCCAGCTGATCCAGGGCCCCATCAGCCGGTTCAACGAGTTGAGCCCCTCCCTCTACGCGGAGCACGAGTGGGACTCCCGGCAGATCGCCATGGGGGCGGAGCGGGCCCTGTGGGGCCTTGCCAAAAAGCTGATCGTGGCCGACCGGCTGGCCATCCCCCTGCGGGCGCTGGTGGCCGAGCCCGACAAATATCAGGGCGTCTACGTGATCGCGGTGATCTTCCTTTACGCCGTCCAGCTCTACGCGGACTTCACCGGCGGCATCGACATCACCATCGGCGTGGCCAGGATGCTCGGCGTCCAGGTGACGGAAAACTTCGAGCGGCCCTTTTTCTCCAAGAACACCGCCGAGTACTGGCGGCGCTGGCACATCACCATGGGCACCTGGTTCCGGGACTATGTGTTCTACCCCATGTCCGTGTCCAAGCCCATCCTGAACCTCCACAAGAAGGCCAAGAACTGGCTGTGGGGCTTCGGCAAGAAGCTCTCCGTCTACCTGTGCACCATCATCCTCTGGTTCGTCACCGGCATCTGGCACGGGGCCAGCTGGAACTTCATCGTGTGGGGCCTGCTCAACGGCGTGGTCATCCTGGTGTCCCAGAGCTGCGAGCCCCTGTACGCCAAGTTCCACGCAAAGTTCCCCCGCCTGAAGGGGACCTTCGGCTACCGCCTGTTCGAGGTGGCCCGTACCTTCTGGCTCATGGGCCTGATCCGGGTGCTGGACGTGTACCGGGACGTGCCTCTGACCTTCCGGCAGGTGGGGACCATCCTCACCTCTTTCCACCCCTCGGTGCTGTGGAACGGCTCCTTCCTGGAGCTGGGCGTCACCGCCGGGGACTGGGTGGTGGCGGCCCTGGGCGGGCTGGCCATGCTGGGCGTCAGCCTGTGCAGCCGGAGCGAGCCCCTCTGGCCCCGGCTCACCGACCGGCCCAACCTGGCCCGGGGCTTCTGCGCGGCCCTGATCCTGCTGACCCTGGTGTTCGGGGTGTACGGCATCGGATACGACGCCACTCAGTTCATCTACAACCAGTTCTGAGGGGGGCGGGACCATGAAAACAAAGAAAAAAAGCGCCGTTCTGGCCACCCTGGCCTGGATACTGGCGGTGGCCGCCGGCCTGTGGCTGCTGACCGGCCTGCTCACCCCCAAGTACATGACCGACATCCAGGAGGGCGCCCTCATCGCCGAGTACTACAAAGAGAAGACCGACCACGACGTGGTGTTCATCGGGGACTGCGAGGTCTACGAGAACTTCTCCCCCGACGTGCTGTGGCGGGAGTACGGCGTCACCAGCTACATCCGGGGCAGCGCCCAGCAGCTGATCTGGCAGTCCTACTATCTGTTAGAGGAAACCTTGAAATACGAGACCCCCAAGGTGGTGGTGTTCAACGTCCTCTCCATGAAGTACGATGAACCCCAGAGCGAGCCCTACAACCGCATGACTCTGGACGGGATGCGCCTCTCCCCCGCCAAGATCGGCTCCATCCGGGCCTCCATGACCGAGGAGGAGGATATGCTCTCTTATCTGTTCCCCCTGCTGCGGTACCACTCCCGCTGGGGCGAGCTGACCGGGGAGGATGTGACCTACTGGTTCCGGCGGGATATCGTGTCCGACAGCGGCTACCTGATGAACGTGGGGACCCGCCCGGCGGAGAACGTCCCCGAGGGCGCCCCTCTGGCCGACTACCGGTTCTCCGATGTGTGCTGGGACTACCTGGACCGCATGGCGGAGCTGTGCGCGGAGCACGGCGTGCAGTTCGTGCTCGTCAAGGCCCCCAGCCTGTACCCCTATTGGTACGACCAGTGGGAGGAGCAGATCGAGGACTACGCCGCCGAAAAGGGGCTGCCCTACCTCAACTTCCTGGAGCTCATCGACGAGACGGGCCTGGATTTTGACACCGACACCTATGACAACGGCCTGCATTTGAACCTGTACGGGGCGGAGAAGCTGTCCCGCTGGTTCGGCGCGTGGCTGGCGGAAAACACCCCGGTGGAGGACCGCCGGGAGCAGCCAGACTACGCGGAGATCTGGAATGAAAAAAGCGCCGTCTACGCCGCCCGTCAGGCGCGGCTGGAGGCGGAGCGGGACGCGGCGTGACCGCGAAAAGGAAAGGATGTATCTCTTATGAAACGGAATCTGTTTGCCCTCCTCCTGTGCCTTGTTCTGGCGGTCTCCCTGGCCGCCTGCGGCGGCCCCGCCGGCAGCAATACCGATGCCCCCTCCAGCGGCTCCACCCAGCAGCCCGACGACGGGCCCTCCGCCCCCGGCAGCTACACCTTCAAGACCGGCGGCACCGAGGTCGCCGTGGGACAGGATATGGCCGACGCCCTCTCCGCTTTGGGGGACCCCAACGAGTATTTTGAGGCCGAGTCCTGCGCCTTCGAGGGGCTGGACAAGACCTATACCTACTCCGGCTTCGTCATCACCACCTATCCGGACGGCGACAAGGACTTCATCAACTCCATCCGCCTCACCGACGACAGCGCCTCCACCCAGGAGGGCGCCTACATCGGCTGCACCGCCGATCAGGTGAAGGACCTCTATGGCGAGTCCCAAGGCGATCTCCCCACCTCCCTGTCCTACACCAAGGGCGGCACCACCCTGAATTTCATCCTGGAGAACGACGCGGTGATCTCCATCGAGTACCTGCCGGCGGAGTGACCGGCGGGGATCCGGCCCCTGTCCGGACCGGACAATCCGCAAACGTCAAAGAAGCCACGGCCTTTCGGCCGTGGCTTCTCTCTGTTCTCCGCCGTGATCATGCCGGCTCATTCCCCGCCGGCCGCCTGCTCCACCCGCAGCATCCGGTAGCCGATGCCGATGTGGGTCTGGATGAACCGGGGGGAGCCGGGAGCGCTCTCCAGCTTTTTGCGGAGGGTGGCCATGAACACCCGAAGGGAGGCCACATCGTTCTCCCAGCTGCTGCCCCACACGCTCTGGGTGATGAACTTGTGGGTGAGGACCTTCCCGGTGTTCCGGGCCAGCAGGCACAGCAGCTTGAACTCGATGGGGGTGAGCCGCAGCTCCTCCCCGTTTAAGAAGGCGCAGCCGGAGGAGTAGTCCACCCGCAGCGGGCCGTTGACGTACACCGCCTCCTGGGCGGCGCTGCCCGTGAGGGCCAGCCGCCGCTGGGTGGCCCGCAGCCGGGCCAGCAGCTCCTCCACCGAGAAGGGCTTGGTCAGGTAGTCGTCCGCCCCGGCGTCCAGCGCCTCGATCTTGTCGGCGTCCTCGCTGCGGGCGCTGATGACGATGATGGGCGCGTTGGACCACCCCCGTACCCGGCGGATGACCTCCACCCCGTCCAGGTCCGGCAGGCCCAGGTCCAGCAGGATCACGTCGGGGTTGCGGGAGGCGGCCTCCGACAGGGCGCCCTCGCCGGTGGCGGCGGCGGTGAAGCGGTAGTCATGGGCCTTCAGGGTGGCGGTGATCAGGTTGCGGATGGGGGGATCGTCCTCCACCACTAAGATCTGGGGCTTATTCATGGAGCGTGACCTCCTCCAGCGGAAGGGTAAAGCGGAACACCGCGCCGTGGGGGCGGTTGTCCTCCAGGCGGATGGAGCCGCCGTGGGCCTCCACGATGGCCTTGCACAGATAGAGGCCCAGCCCCAGGCTCCGGCGATCGTCCCGGACGGGATTGGAGCCGTGATAGAACTTGTCGAAGATCAGGGCCTTCTCTCCCTCGGGGATACCGGGGCCGTCGTCGGCCACAGACACCTCCGCCATATCCCCCCGCCGCGCCGCGGTCACGGTGATGGTGGACTCGGCGGGGGTGTACTTGGCGGCGTTGTCGATGAGGTTGACGATGACCTGCACGATGAGCCGGGCGTCCGCCTTCACCAGCAGCAGCTCGTCCCCGCAGTCCATGCGGAGGGTATGGGCGGCGGCGGCCCGCTCGCCGTGGCGGACGGCCTCCTCCACGATGTCGCCGAGCAGCTCAGCGGAAGGGCGCAGGGCCATGCGGCCCTCCTCGATGCGGGTGGCGGACAGCAGATTCTCCACCAGGCTCACCAGCCAGAGGGAGTCGTCGTAGATGTCGGAATAGAGCTGCCGGCGGGTCTCCTCGTCGAACATATCCCCGTTGCTCAAAAGGCTGCTGGCGTTGCCGGAGATGGTGGTGAGGGGGGTGCGCAGGTCGTGGGAGATGGTGCGCAGCAGGTCCGCCCGGAGCTGTTCGCTCCTGGCCAGCACGGCGGCCTCCTCCTTCTCCCTGGCGCTCTGCTCGGCACGGGCGGCCTGTTCCTTGTACCGCAGGGCCAGGGTGCCGGTGATGTAGGCGGTGAGGAACATGACCACAAAGGTCACGGGATAGCCCGTCTCATAGGCGGTGAGGGTGAACCGGGGCTCGGTGAACAGAAAGTTGAAGATGACCACGCTGGCCGCGGCGGCGATCAGGCTGCACACCCGGTGGGAGGCCGCCACGGAGATGAGCACCACGCCCAGGATATACACCATGATGATATTGGCGTGGGTGAAGCCCAGCCGGTCGAACAGCAGGCTGAGCCCGGTAGCCGCCGCCAGGATGCCCACACTTTTGGCGGCGTCCGCCAGGATGCTCCGAATACGGGCGCGGTTTTCCTCCACGGCGCGCTCCCTCCCCTCTGTGGGAATGATAGCACGGTCCCGATCAAAAATCCAGACGGCTCAGCGGAATTTCCGCTGGCTCTCCCGGAAAAATTCCCGGAACCGGCCGGAGACGGCAAGGACCAGGCGATAGATCAGGGCCAGCGCGGACAGCGTGAGTACAATGAGCAGAAGATCGGTCATGGGGTCCGCCTCCTCTCCGGCGCGGGGCCGTCAGAGCCGAAAGCACTTCTGGACGGCCTTCTCATGGCCCAGCACCAGGATAGACCGCTCGGTGTCCAGCAGGGTGTCCGGGCCCACGTTCATGTTCAGTCGGCCGTTCTCCCGGACGGCCAGGATGTTGATGTCATATTTCCGCCGCACGTCCAGCTGGAGGATAGTCTTGCCCCGCCAGGCCTCCGGCACGGACAGCTCATAGATAGCGTAGCCGTCCTCCAACTCGGTGTAGTCCAGGATGTGCTCCGAGGTGCAGCGGATGGCGGTCCAGGCAGCCAGCTGCTTCTCCGGGTAGACCACCTCGTCGGCACCGTTGCGGAGCAGAAACTTCTCCTGCATCCCACGGGAGGCCCGCGCGATGACCTTTTTCGCCCCCAGGTCCTTCAGCAGCCAGGCGGTCTCCAGGGAGTTCTGAAAGTCGTCCCCGATGGCCACGATGCAGGCGTCGAAGCTGGGCACCCCCAGGGAGGAGAGAAATTCCTCGCTGGTGCTGTCGCCGATCTGGGCAGCGGTGACGAAGGGGAGCACGGCGTTCACCCGGTCCTCACAGCTGTCCACCGCCATCACCTCGTGGCCCAGCTCGTTCAGCTTGGCGGCGATGTTGCTGCCGAACCGGCCCAACCCGATCAAAAGGATACTTTTCATGGCAGCCTCCTGTTCTCCGAAATCAGCCTACGGTGATCCACTCCTGGGGCAGACGGGCGGAACTCCGCCTGCCGGACAGGGCGGCAAAGACCAGGGTGAGCCCGCCCACCCGGCCGAAATACATCAGCAGGATCAGAATGACCCTGGACAGGACGCCCAGCGCGGGGGTGATGCCCAGCGTCAGCCCCACGGTGCCCACCGCCGAGGCGGTCTCAAAGAGGCACACGGACAGGGGCAGGCCCTCCACCCGGCTGATGACGCAGCCCCCCGCCAGAAACAGGGTCAGGTACATGATCAGCACGGCCACGGCCTGCCGGACGGCCCCGTCGGTCAGGCGGCGGCCGAAGAACTGGGTGCTCTCCCGGCGGCGGAACACGGCCAGGGCGGTGGCCAGCAGCACCGCCAGAGTGGTGGTCTTCATGCCGCCGGCGGTGGAGCCGGGGGAGCCCCCCACCAGCATCAGCAGGATGAGCACCCCCTGGCCCGAGCCGCTCATGGCGGTGAGGTCGGCGGTGTTGAACCCCGCCGTCCGGGCGGTGACCGACTGGAACAGGGAGGCCCACAGCCGCTCCGGCAGGGGGAGGGCGGCGAACTCCCCGAAAAAGAAATACACCGCCGGCAAAACGATCAGCAGGGCGCTGGTGACCAGCACCACCTTGGTCTGCATCCGGTACTTTTTCACCTTGAGGCCGTTGTCCCGCACATCCCCCCACACCAGGAAGCCGATGCCGCCCACGATGATGAGGGCCATCACCGTCAGGTTCACCACAGGCTGGGCGGTGAAGTCCGTCAGGGAGGAGTAAGGTGCCTCGGCGCCCATCAGGTCGAAGCCGGCGTTGCAGAAGGCGGACACCGAGTGGAACAGGGCGTACCACAGCCCCCTCCCCAGCCCGAACCTCCCGCAAAACACCGGGGCCAGCGCCAGGGCCCCCAGCAGCTCGAACAGGACGGTCATTTTGATGACGAACTTCCCCAACTTGACGATGCCCCCCAGCTGCGGGGCGGAGAGGGCCTCCTGCATGGTGGAGCGCTGCTTCAGGCTCACCCGGCTGCCCGCGGCGGTGAACACCGCCATCGCCACCGTCACCACCCCCATGCCGCCGATCTGGATCAGGCAGAGGATCACCGCCTGGCCGAAGGTGGTCCAGGACTGGGCCGTGTCCCGGACCACCAGGCCGGTGACGCACACGGCGGAGGTGGAGGTGAACAGCGCCTCCAGCGGGGAGGCAGCCTTCCCGCCGGCCGAGGCGAAGGGCAGCATGAGCAGCAGCGCGCCCACCAGGATCAGCGCCGCGAACCCTAAGATGATGAGCTGGGAGGTGCTCAGCCGCTTTTCCAGCATACTCATATGGCAGCTCCTCCCCCAGTTTGATACTGCCATTGTGACAGGATTTCCATTAAATGTGTGTTAACGATGGCCCGGCGGCATAAAGATTCCGTTAAGACCGCCCCAGGGCAAAAAGAGAGGGCGGGGCCGAAGCCCCGCCCTCTGTCGGTGATTCAGTTGCCGGTGAGTCCGGAGAAGGTCATCACGATCTCCGCAACCTCCACGCGGGTCGCGGTCCCCAGAGGAGACAGCGTGACTTCGCCGTCCGCGGCGCGGCCCTTCACAAGGTCGTTCGCCACGGCCCAGGCCATGGCCTCGGCACCCCACTCGGGCACGGCGTCCCCGTCCTCGAAGTCGTCCAGCACGGCGACGTCCGCCGCGGGCTCGTCCAGATACCGATACAGCATCGTCACCAGCTCCACGCGGGTGATCTCCCGCTCCTGAGCGGTGCCGTCAGACACGCCGTTCTCCACGGCCCAGTCCACGCCGGCCTGATACCAAGGCTCGCTGTCCGCGGTGTCCACGCCCTTCATGCGGGCCAGAATGGTCATGATGGTGCCCCGGGTGGTCACGCCCATGGGATCGAACTTGTCCCCGGAAACGCCGATCATGATCCCCTTCTCCACCACGAAGTCCACCGCCTCGTGGTACCAGGCGGTCTGGTCCACGTCGGAGAACTTGTCTGCCGGGCAGACGTGTACCGCCTCGCTGGTGATCACGTACTTGCTCAGATGGGTGGTCTCGAACACCACCTTGCCGGCCGCCGCGTCATACACGGTGGCGCAGGGGGTCAGCTTGCCCTCGTCGTCCAGATAGCTCACCCGGACGGTGGAGGCGTCGTTGCCCTCGGGCAGCGCGTAGGGCACAGTGATGGTCAGCACGCCGCCGTCGAACTCGGTGATCTCCTTGCCGTTGCTGGTCAGCGTCAGGTCATACACCGGCGCGCCGTCCGCCGCCTCGGTCTGGGCCGCGTTCAGCGTCTTGGACGGGGTCACCGTCAGCACGGCGTTGGCGCCCGCCTGCTCGGCTACCGCGCCGATGGCGGTGCTGTCCAGCGCCACCTCGGCCACGTCGGAGGTGATGATCAGCTCCGCGTCCTCCACCGCGGCCAGCTTGTCCAGCGCCCCGGTGGGCAGCGTCACCTTGATGCCGTCCGCCCGGCTGGAGGTCTTCACCTCCACCTCCACCACGGGAGTCGTGCCGGCGCTCTCAGCGGCGCTCACCGCGCTGTTCACCGCGCTGTTCATGCTGGAGCTGGGCACCGTGGCGTTGGCCGTGGTGCCGCTGGTGGTGGAGTTGGTGTTCACGTCCACCGTCGTCGTGCCGCTGTCCGCGTCCGTGGCGGGCTGGTCAACCGTGGTGCTGGGGGTGGTGGGGGTGCTGGGGGGGGGGGTAACCTCCTGGGTCTGCTCCACACTCAAGGTCACTTTGACTTCGACAGTCTGCGCCACACTATCCCACTTGTATTCTGCCGGCGGGGTGGGGGTGCCGGTGAAAGTCTGCTCTGTGCTGGTCTTAGCAGGGTCATAGGTATCTTTGCATTGCCAGGAGACGCTGGCGGGGGTCACTTTTTTCTCCCCACAGGTCAGCTCGATTTCAAGGCTGTTCAATTTCTTGGAAATCACATCGTCCGCAGTGAACAGATGCTCATCCTCTGCAACAGTAATCGTTCCGCTTTCGGGCGACTTCAAATTTGCCGCAGTCACTTTGCCCTGTTCCACGGTGATGCTGTAAGTAACATCATTTTTGGCCGCAGGCTCAAAAGCGTCCTTGGCAACCGTAAGAGTGACAGTCCCATTTTTGGTCGGAGCGCCGCTCATGGTGAGCGTTGCTGTTGTACTACCGCCGCTCACGTTGGTCACTGTCAAGCCGCTGTCACTGAATGTAAACTTACCAACATCCGATTCGCTTAGCCCGCTCTTAAAGTTCTTGTCAGTGGTGACAGTCAAAGTACTGACATCTGTGCCCACAGTAAGAGGAGTTTCCTGCACATTGGTGATCTTGGGGTCCTCCACCACAGGAGCCACATACGCCTTAACAGTAACAGTTACTTTTGTGCTTTCTTTTTTATTGTCTTCAGTTAAGGTAATCTGATAGCTAACTGAATCGTCAGTAAACTTGCTGGCTTTTGTTAATGTTATGGTGCCTGCGTTATATACACCAGTCACTGCACCATCGAGGTTATCATCGCCATTTGAATCATAGACTTTAACTGACGGTGTTCCTGTGTAGCTCGGATTATCAACTGTAAATTTGGCCGTTGTCTCAGTCTCAGCTGTTACGGTCGAAGTGTTGATTGTAGGCGCTACAGTTTGCGCCTGCTCAGCCATGTTAATAGTCAGTTTGTAATAGTGCTTGGTTGTCGTATCCTGTGCGGTTAGCTCAATGTAGACAACCTTAGATGTATCCGAAGTAATACCGTCAACACTAATACCTTCTCCCTGTACGGAAGAATAGTCTTGATTGATTTCGTTGGCTTCGGAAACGGATTCTCCTGAACCCTTTACCACATATTTTGCGGTAGCAAGACTGGAAAACTCAAGTTTGACTTTGGGACTCTGCGGAGCGGAGCTATAGCCGATTGAATGGGTCAATTCTTCGGCACTTGTAACCGCAGTTTGGTTGTTTTGAAGTGCGTCAATGCTAACGGTAGCCGAATCCACAGTTACTTGTGTCAGAGAAGCGTTATTATCGCCCGCAGCAACAGTAAACTTGATGCAGTAGTAGCCCTTTGTTTCGCCGTTCTCAGCGGTAACACGTACAAAATAGACCTTGCTCAGGTCAACAGTCATAGTTGTCGAGCCATCGCTAGCGCTGTCATACTCGTTGTCCTGCGGTTTTTCAGTATCATTTTCTTTTTCGATATACTTGACCGCGGAAGCGGCATTTGTGGTCAAAGTAACCGTCTTGCCGGTCTTATCCGCTACAAATGCAACATTAACGGTTACTTCTTTGGGACTATTGGCTTCTGTTCCTGCATCACCAGGAGTCGAATTTTCACCCTTCGGGTCGGAAACTTCTACCTTAGTCAGAGCGGCCGAGTCGTTTTTGATCTCTTCCAGTTTCTTAGTGCCCCAACCAACAACCTTTGACTCCTGATCGTCAATGATTAAGATATACTTGCCATCTTTAGCATCAGCATACTTTACAGTAATGCCCTCCGTATCATCGAAATTTTCCCAAGTAGATACGCCAACAGATTCTTTCACCGACTCGGGTTCTGTCGATGTACTATCCCAACTTTGACAAGTCGCAGACTTATCTTCGTCAACAATGGCGTATTTTAGTGTTCCCTTTTTTTCATAGCCACTGACTGTTACCTTTCCCGCAGCGGTAACACTAATATTGGTAATAGTGGCTTCTGACAACGCGTCCGCCAACGCCACCGTCGGCACCAGCGCCACGACCATGACCAGCGCCAACAGCGCGGCCAAAGCCTTATTTAATCGCTTCTTCATTTGAAAACCTCCCATTCAAAAATGTGTACCTTTTCAAACTCACAATTCGGCAAAAAAATCGCCTTTAAAAGTGGTTGATTTACCGATATTTCTCTGTAAAACTCAACCTATACAAAGTCGACAGTTAACTTTGTAAAAGTACACATTTTCAAATCATTCTCCAATTTTCAACACGCAAAAGATTTTGAAAATCGACAACCCAGGGGGCCGAGCGATCCACCTCCGTCCTCCCTCTGTTTTTTTAGAAAAGTGTACTATTTCAAATCGCTTCCCGTCAACTCAATATGGTCAGTATACCATCTAAATAGGCTTAAATCAAGCATTTTCTAAGGTCATACGCATCTCGGCAATTTGTTTTATAAAAGTACGCTTTTATAAAAAATTTTCGTTGCTTCGACACCCATATCCCCGCAAAAACGACGAGCTCCCCCGGTGTGGCCGGGGGAGCTTTTACGTTTGGCAAAAACATTTTTGTGGGGGCGGTCATGCGGTGCGGAGGGCGGAGGGGGGCTCGGCCAGGGGGAGGGCCACCACGGCCTTGAACAGGTCGCCGTCGATGTCGATGGAGAAGTGGCCCTTCTGCAATTCGGTGAGGGACTGGGCGATGGACAGCCCCAGGCCGCTGCCCTGGTTGGTGCGGGACTCGTCCCCCCGGACGAACCGCTCCATGAGCCGCTCCGGGGACACGTCCAGGGGGTCCCGGGAGATGTTTTTCACCCACAGCTCGGCCCAGCCGTTCCCGACGCGGAGGTCCAGGTAGACCCGGGTGCCCTCCAGGGCGTACTTGGCGCAGTTGGTGAGCAGGTTGTCCAGCACCCGCCAGAGGTGGCGGCCGTCGGCCATGACCCACACGGGTGTCTCGGGGACGGAGCGGACGACGGTGAGGCCGGAACCCTCCAGCCGCTCGCCGCACTCGGCCAGGGCCTGGTCGATGAGCTGGCCGAAGTCCAGGGGGGCCAGGGTCACCGCCAGGTTGCCGGTGGACGCCTTGGAGGCCTCCACCAGGTCCTCGGTGAGCTTTTTGAGCCGCTGGCTCTTGCGGTCCAGCACGTCGATATACTCTTTGGCCTCTGGGTCGTCGATGGGCCGCTTTTTCAGCAGGTCCACGTAGTTGATGATGGAGGTCAGGGGGGTTTTCAGATCGTGGGACACGTTGGTGATGAGCTCCGCCTTGAACCGCTCGCTGTTCACCTGCCGTTCGGCGGCGGCGGAGATGGCGTGGCCCAGGTTGTTGAGCTCCTCGGCGCGCTCCCGGAGGTCGGGCAGCATCCACCGGTCGTCGATCTGGTAGTAGGGGTTGCCGCCGATGATCTCGTGGGCGCCCCGGCGGATGCGCTTCCACTGGGCCGTCCAGGCGATGAGATACAGCGCCCCGGCGGCGCTCACCGCCATCCACAGGAGGAGGTAGCCTCCGCTGTAATAGCGCCATTGGTTGGTGAAGATCCACAGGGTGAACACCCCGTAGGCGCCGCAGACCAGCAGGGTCTTCCAGGCCAGGGGCACGGCGGACAGGGCGGCCCGGAGGATCCGGCCCAGGGCCTTGACCCCTCTCCACAGCAGGGCGCACAGCTTCCAGACGAGGGTGTCCCTGAACAGGGTGCGGGCTTTACACCGGGCGGCGAAGGTGGTGAGGGCGGTCAGCCCCAGCGCCCCCGCCGCTGCCGCCAGGGCCCCCGCATATAACAGCATCAGATCCATGGGCGCGCTCGCCGTCCAGAGGTGGAACAGGAAGCTGACGCCCGACGCGCCGCACAGGAGCAGCCCCAGGCCCAGGACGAGAAACACCACGTCCCCCGGCAGCCGGTGGAACCCGTGGAGGTGGATGCCGGTCACTCCCGCCTTGTGGCCCATGCCGGCGCACAGGAACACCGCCAGCAGAAGCGAGCCCACCAGCAGTACGGCGGCAGAGGCCGCCACCGCTTCCCAGGTACTCTGGAGCCGGATGGCCTCATAGGTCAGGGAAAAGTAGGCGTCCGCCGCCGGAAGGTCCTCGTCCACCCACAGGTACAGCCCGCAGTAATGGCCGTTGTTCAGCCAATGGGTGTCGTAAAAGTCGAACCGGAGCGCCCCGGCCAGGGCCGGATTGTCCCCGGTGCCCTGGGCCAGCACCGCCCGGTCCTGGTCCACCAGCCGCCAGCGGAGGTTGGAATTGGCCGGGTCGAACCGCACCTGCAGGGCCTCCAGCGACGCGGCGTCGGCGGCGGACAGGGTCTCCCCGCTCTGCTGCGCGCCCAGAAGGTACAGCATCGCGGCCACGCTGCTCTCGTCCCGACACATCCGCTCCTGGATGCCGTAGTAGTCGCTGACGTCCCCGTCGTAGCTCCACAGAAGGCCCCCGTTGAGGAACAAAAGCCAGCCCAGCATGGCCGCCCCGGCGAAGGCCGCCACCGCCAGCACGAAGGCAACTGCCTTTACGGCGAAATTTTCCCGCAGCTTCATCTCACATCTTCTCCATCTTGTAGCCCAGGCCCCACACCACCCGGATGTACCGGGGGTTGGCGGGGTCGATCTCCAGTTTCTCCCGCAGGTGCCGGATGTGGACCGCCACCGTGTTCTCCGAGCCGTAGGCCGGATCGTTCCACACCTGCTCGTAGATCTGCCCGGTGGAGAACACCCGGCCGGGGTTCTTCATCAGCAGGCGGAGGATATTGTACTCCAGGGGCGTCAGGGACACAGGCTCCCCGTCCACGGTGACCGTTTTGGCGCTGTCATCCATGGCCAGGGCCCCGTTGACGATGAGGCCGCTCTCCGCCTCCTGGGGCTTGCCGCCCAGGGTGGTGTACCGCCGGAGCTGACTCTTGACCCTTGCCATCACCTCGATGGGGTTGAAGGGTTTGGTGACGTAGTCGTCGGCGCCAATGTTGAGGCCCAGCACCTTGTCCGCGTCCTCGCTCTTGGCGGTGAGCAGGATGATGGGGATATTGCCTCCCTCCTCCCGGAGCTTCGCCGTGGCCCGGATGCCGTCCAGCTTGGGCATCATCACGTCCATGAGGATGCAGTCGATGCCCCCCGCCCGGACGGCGGCCAGGGCCTCCTCGCCGTTATAGGCCTCCACGGTATTGTAGCCCTCGCTGGTGAGGTAGATGTTCAGCGCCGAGACGATGTCCCTGTCGTCGTCGCAGATCAATATGGTGTTCACGGGCGTCTCCCCCCTTATATTCCCTTTTATCCTACCAGCCCGCCCATTAAGCCGCAAGGGGGAATTTCTTTAAAAAATGATTAAGGACCGCCCGAACGGGCGGCCCTTGCAAAACAGATTCAGGCGGTCCTGGCCTTCAGCCGGTACAGCTCGGCCAGACGGGCGAACCGGGGAATGGCCTTCTCCACCCGCTCCGGCGGTACGCAGTAGGCGATGCGCACGAAGCCCGGGCAGGCAAAGGAGGAGGTGTCCGGGAACAGCAGATCCATCTCCATGGCCTTCTTTGAGAAGGCGGCGGCGTCGGGCTCCGGGGACTTCATCAGCAGATAGAAGGTGCCGTCGGGCTTGACGCACTCATAGCCCATGGCGGTGAGGGAGTCGTACAGCCGGTTGCGGTTGACGGTATAGGAGGTCAGATCGCTCACCAGCCCGTCGCAGGCGGCGGCCACCTGCTGGAACAGGGAGGGGGCGTTGATGTGGCCGGTACACCGGCCGGCCCCCGCTACCGCTTGGAACACGGTGTCGTGGTCCTCCATGGAGGGGGGCACCAGCACATAGCCGATGCGCTCGCCGGGGAGGGAGATGGCCTTGCTGTAGGAGTAGCACACCAGGGTGTTCTCGTACACGGAGGGCACCCAGGGGACCTCCACCCCGTCGTACACGATCTCCCGGTAGGGCTCGTCGGAGATCAGATAGATGGGGGCGCCGTGCTCGCGGCTCTTGCTGCGGAGCAGATCCGCCAGGGCCTCCAGGTTCTCCCGGGGATACACCACGCCGGAGGGGTTATTGGGGGAGTTGATGACCACGCCCTTGACGGAGGGGTCCAGGGCCGCCTCGATGGCGTCGATGTCCAGCAGGAAGGTCCTCCGGTCGGCGGGGACCTCCACCACCTCCGCCCCCGCGCCGTGGATGAAGATTTTATACTCGGTGAAGTAGGGGGTGATGACCATGAATTTGTCGCCGGGGCAGGTCAGGCCCTTGAAGCAGGCGCACAGGGCCGGGGCCGCGCCGCAGGTGAGGAACAGGTCCTCCGGCTTGCACCCGGCGTTGAACCGCCGGTTCAGGGAGATGGCGATGCGGGCCCGGACGTCCAGATCGCCCACCGAGCTGGTGTAGCCGTGGACCGAGTCGGCCATGGGGCCGGCCAGCACCTCCCGGATCACGTCGTTCACCTGGGGGGGCGGCGGCACGCTGGGGTTGCCCAGAGCCAGGTCCAGCACGTTCTCCGCGCCCACCACGGCGGCCCGCTTCTTTCCGTATTCAAACAGCACCCGCATGGGGTTGCCGGCGGCGCCCAACTGGCGCATGGCCTCTGAAACCATTCCGGATCCGACCTTTCCCAATCGCTTTGTTCATTCGATGTATTAAAGCACAAAAGCATCGACTGCATTGTACTACATCTTCCCCGTTTTTGCAAGGGGTCCGGCCCCTAATTTTTGCGGAAAAATCGCCGGAACTCTGTGGAAGATCACCTTAGCGCAAAGCGGGCCCCCGGCGTTAAGCCGGGGGCCCGTTGCTGCGCTGTGTTCAGATGTGCCGCGTCACACGGGGATCACTTGCCCTGCTGGGACATCCACTGCCACATGTTCACGTCGCCCTCAACGCACTCGTTGTTGAAGAAGTAGACCCAGGAGGCATGGCCGCCGGTCTCAAAGACGCTGGAGTGGACTTCAGCGCCAAGCTTCGTCAACCGCTCGATGGTGGGCTTCTCATGAGTGGTGGGATCCACCAGGAAGTCGTCCTCGGCCCAGACAAACCAGATGGGAATACCCTTGATGCTCTCCATCTGCTCGTCAGTGATGCCAGAGTCCTCATAGGCTTCGCAGATGGGATAGGCGGCGGCGAAGTAGTCAGGATACTGGATGATCATGTTCATGGTCATGTAACCGCCGTTGGAGCAGCCGCCGATGATGATGCGATCGGTATCGATGGCGGGGTTGGCCGCCACATAGCTCTTAATGAGTTCCATGAGGGTGTCGGTGTAGATGGATTTCACGCCGGGGTTGTCCATCCATTTGGTCGGGTCGTTTTCGTCATACCGGAGCCAGAAGCCGTCGGTCTGGGGAACCAGCACATAGGCGCCGCCCATAAGACTCTGGAACTGGTCTTTGATCAGTGCGGTCACCTCGTTGCCCAGCATGGCGATGGAGGGATCGGTGCCGCCCTCGCCCATGCCGTGGATCCAGATCACCAGGGGGTGCTTCTGGCCGTCGGCGGCGTTGTCGGGGGCGTAGGAGGCGTAAGTCAGGGTCTTGCCGTCAGTGCCCTCGAACTTGCCGGTCAGGTCCACCTTGTCCAGTTCGGGGATCAGGGCCTTGCTCAGATCTACCTTGCCCACAGACAGCTTGTCGATGGCAGTGCCGTTGGCGGTGGCCAGTTTGCCGCTGCCCAGGGAGACAGCCAAAGCATATACATCGCTGTAAACGCTCTGCTCATTCACGGTGGCGTAGGGATAGCCGACGACGCTGTCATAGGTCATCTCCACAGCGATATAGCTGGAATCGGTCTCCACCTTGTTGCCCAGTTCGTCGCAGGGATAGGCGTCGGTGATCTCGCGGGCCTCGCTCACGATTTCAGAGGTGAAGGTGGCCCAGCTGAAGGTTTCCCTGGTCTCAACCACCTTGAGGCTCTCCTTTGTGACGGAATCGGCGTCTACAGCCTTATCCAGATGGACGATGGTCTTGTACACGACGGGACCCCCATCCTCAGCTTTAAGTACCACCTGCTGGGTGCCGGTAACGATGACCTTGGTGTTGGTGTTCTTCTGGGCATTCAGCCAGGCGAAGAGGCTGTCATAGCCGTTGGAGGCGGAGCCGCCGCCAGTCTCATCAGAGGGAACGAAGCCCATGGTCTTGTCGTCCGCGGCGGAGTTCTTGATGGCATCCACGTTCTGTACGCGCTTCACCTGATCGTTAAAGAGGTTCTGCCACACGGCGTGACCGAAGGTGGCGGTGGACTTTTCTACAAGATCGGTGTTGAGCGCATGCTCAAACAGAGAGTACCAGGCGTTGGTGGCGCCGGCCTTGACCAGAGCGCGATAAACCGACATAGAGGTGTAGTCGGGGGTCACGACGGGGTCGGAGGCAGCGTGGACGAACCACACGGGGATGTCCTTGATGGTCTCGATGTCTTCATCCGTGGTCCAGCGCACGTCAGAGGGGACATAGCTGTCCAGAGACGGATGATAGGGCGGGAAGGAGAATGCCGGGAAGGCGCGGTCCAGGGACCCCTTCACATAGCTGCCGTCTTCGTTGCGCTGCCAAACGTTGTAGGGATAGACAGAGCAGACGGGGAAGGCCGCGGCCCAGTAGTCGGGATACTTGATCATCATGTTGACGGCCATGTAACCGCCGTTGGAGCAGCCGCCGATATAGATGCGGCTCGCATCGATGTCGCCGTTGTCGGCCACATACTGCTCGATGGCCGCCATCAGAGCCTCGGAGTAACGGGTCTCCACGTCGCCCCAGCTCTTCACGCCGTCGCCCTGGTCCATCCAAACGGTCTCGGTCTGGGGGACCAGAACGTAAGCGCCCTTCTGGCCACCCTCGGTGGTGAAGTAGTTCTGGATGGTCTCGCCAGCCAGATCTGCGGCCTCATTGGACAGCAGGACAAAGCTGGGATCGCTGCCGCCCTCGCCGGCGCCGTGCAGCCAGATGACCAGGGGGTTCTTGGCCCCGTCGTTCTTCAGCGTGTCAGGCGCATAGGAGGCGTAATGGATGTTGACCTTCTCGGTCTTGTCGGTCATGGGGTTGGTATTGTCAACGCTGTAGGTGCCCATCGTGAACTTGTCGGCCTCGGGAGCGATGCGGCTGCCGATGCAGTTGGCGTTCAGAGAGGCGGTCTTGCTCTCGCCGTTCAGCTCAACACTGAACTGGGCGGAGACGACATAGGCGTCGACCCACTCCTTGAGGCTGTTGCCGTGGGCATCGGGGACTTCCACGAAGAGGCCGCCGGCCACAGGCTCCAGGGTCAGGGTCACATATTTGGAGGTGCCCTCCACGGGATTGCCCTTCTCGTCGGAGAGAACCACGCCGGTGACCTTGCGCTCCGTGCCCGCGGTGGCCACCGCGGCGCCCTCGGCGCTGACGGCGTCAACGGCCTCGGGCAGGGTGACGATGACCTTGTCCACGCTGGGACCCGCGTCATAACCCACGATGTAGAGGGTGCCGTCGGTGGCAAAGACGCAGTCGCCCATCATGGTATAGAGGACATACGCCATCTCGGCCAGCTCGCCGCGGTTCAGGGGCTCCTTGGAGGTGACGACGGCGGAATAGTCCACGCCGATCCGCTCCGCCAGCCGGGACAGCATCAGCTCCATCTGCTCACCGGTGACAGGAGAATCGGGGAAGAAATGGCCCGCTCCGTCGCCCTGGACGATGCCGGTCTCCGAGGCCCAGTTCACAGTGGCGGCATACCAGGCGCCGTCCTTCACATCCTCGAACTTGCTGCTGGCCTCGGTCGTGGGCTTGCCGGCCAGACGGTGCAGCACAGTGGCCGCCGTGGCGCGGTCCACGGACCCGTCGGGATCGAATTTACCGCCGCCGATGCCATTCACGATGCCGGCGGCGGCCAGGACCTGGATGGCGTGGGCGTGGGTGGTGCCGCTGATGTCGGTAAACGCGGCGCTGTCAGCCGCCAGCGCCATGGGGCAGACGGAGAGCAGCAGCGCCAGGGAAACGCAGAGGGCAAGTACCTTTTTGAAGTGCTTCATGTGTGTTCCTCCTTACTTTTGTGTCGCGGCGTTCGCGCCCCTGCGGGCGCCGGCCGCTGTCAACGGCTCTGCCCCGGTATCCCTCCCTTCATCCGTGACGCGCAGACAGCCGCTGACGATCCACAAATAATATAGCAGACGGCGGCGAAGCCCTCAAGAAAAAGATGAAAAATCTGGGGGCGGCGCGGCATAGAATTTTCTCTGTTCCAAAAACCGAAAACTCCGATTTTTGCGAAAAAGCTTTTGGATTATCAACGATCTATTTGAAAATCTCCGTTGTTTTCGGCTTTTTTGTGCGGCAAATTTTGAGTGTTCCTGTCTGTGGAGCGCAAAAACGCCCCGCCGGCGGCGGAGCGTTTTCGCATCCCGGTAAGCGTTCCCGGAGACCCGCGCGCCGAAGCGCCGGACCCCTCCGGTGAGCAGATCTGTTATCCGTTCGTGGCGCCCAGGGCGCGGGCCATGACACCGTTCAGCACCAGCCGGATGTCCTTGATAGAGTAGTACAGGGTGAGGTAGTCCCTGTTCATGACCACAAGCTCCTCCAAAGAGGCGTTTGGATATTCACGCATCATGTCGGCAAGCCACGGGTCGTCCGGCTCCCACTCTGTGGGCTCCAGCGTCTCCGGGTCCACGAATCCGAAGGGATACTCCACATCGCTGGTGAGGGTCATCACATAGGAGCCGCCCTCGGTATGGGCCAGTTCATAACCGGGAACATTGGTCCACGATGCGTCGTTATCATCCGCCCAGCTCACCGTGAACAGGAGCCCCATGATGGGGAAGTCGCCGGAGATTTCGTCGAATAAGTCCTCCACGAACAGATTTTCGGACACACAGTAGTCATAAACGGATTTGCAGAAGACGTTATATACTCCACGCTCGTCGTCGCGGACGACGGTGTATTTGTCCTTCCATTCGTCGGGCAAGATCAGGGAGATGCCGATGTCGTCCATGTCGATGGCCTCGGGCTCCACCGGGACCTCAACAGGCACCTCCACGGGCCTCTCCACGACGCGCTCGGTGGAGAAGGCCAGCGCCCCCACCGCCATGCTTGCCACGCACAGGGCCACCACCGCGGCGATGGCCGCCACCCGCGCCAGGGTAAAGATCTTCCGTTTCACCGGTTTTTCCTCCTTTTTTACAGTCCGCCCCGCGTCATCCAGCCGGGCGTACACCGCCTCCAGCCGCCGGTCCAGGTCGGGAGGCAGGGGGGTGTCCTCCCGCCGGGCCATGGTCCGCAGGAGCTCGTCGAACTGTTCGTCGGTGCGCTTCATGATTCATCCTCCTGTTCCAGCCGCGTCCGCAGCAATGCCCGCGCCCGGCTCAGCCGGGTCTTCACCGCCCCCGGCGTCAGCGCCAGGATGTCGGCGATCTCGCTGACGGGCAGCTCCTCGTAGTAAAACAGTGTCACCGGGGCCCGCAGACCGTCGGGCAGTGCCTTCACGTGGTCCCAGAGGCTCATCTCCTCCTCCAACTCCCGCCGGGGGGCGGCTGGCTCCCGGTCCAGCTCCTCCAGGGGGACGGTGTCCCGCTGCCGGTACAAAATGCGGTAGGCCTCGTTTGCCGTGATCCGCATGAGCCAGCTTTTCACGCTGTCCTGTTTTCGCAGTCCGTCCAGATGGACGAAAGCGCGCAGCACCGCCTCGGACACGGCGTCCTCCGCGTCGGCGTCGCCCCGGAGGATGCTCCGGGCCAGCCGGAACATGGCGGTCTTGTTGGCCTCGATCTGGGCGCAGAACCAGTCCCGCCGGGGATCGGCGGGCTGTGCCACCCGGCCCCGGACGGGGGCCTCCTCCCGGCTGCCGCCGGGGAATCGGCTGATGGCCGCGGCCGGACTGAACTGCCGCGCCGCCGCCGCTTGTAATGATCTCACGCTTCCACCCGCTCTCGTTTTGTTCTGTCCGGACATCCATAAGACCGGCGGGGAGGGAAAAAGGTTACGGGGGAAAGAAAAATTTTCAAAAAAAGACCGGCACAGTCTCCTGTGTCGGTCTTTTCACGCTCGGATCAATAGAACTTCTTGCGGTTCTTGCGGGCGGCCTCGCTCTTCTTGCGCCGCTTGACGCTGGGGCTGTCGTAGAACTCGCGCTTGCGGACCTCGGCCAGCACGCCGGATTTGGCGCAGCTGCGTTTGAACCGCTTCAGAGCGTTCTCCAGGGATTCGCCCTCGCGGACATGGACTTCGGACATTTATGTTTTCCCTCCTTCCGAGGGCATCCGGCTCGATCCAGGATGCTTCCAAGCCGCAGTATGCGGCTTTAACAGTAGTATTATATGAGAAAAGTCGTGTGTTGTCAACCGCAAAATATGGTAGTTTTTTTGAGCTCGTCCACCAGGGGATGTTACGGTTTGACGATCAGGTTCACCAGGCGGCCGGGCACCACGATGGACTTCACCAGGCTCATGCCGGCGGTGAACTTCTGCACTTTGGGGTCGGCCTGGGCGGCGGCGACGATGGCGTCGTTGTCCGCGTCCGCGGGGACCACGATGTTGGCCCGCACCTTGCCGTTCACCTGTACGGCCATCTGCACGGTGGCGGCCACGGTCTTGCTCTCGTCGTAGGCGGGCCAGGACTGCTGGCAGACGAAGCCCTCGCCGCCCAGCATCTCCCACAGCTCCTCGCAGATGTGGGGGGCGAAGGGGGACAGGATGGTGAGCAGGGTCTTCATATCGCCCTTAGAGCAGCCGTTCTTCTGGAAGTCCCCCACCAGGGTCATCATGGCGGCGATGGCAGTGTTGAACTTCATGCCCTCGATGTCGTCTGCCACCTTCTTGATGGTCTTGTGGAGGCCGGCCTCGTTGGCGGGGGTGTGCTCCAGGCTGGGGTCGCAGCTCTCGGCCAGGTTCCACACCTTGTCCAGGAAGCGCTTACAGCCCTTCACCGCGTTGTCGCTCCACACGGCGGCCTGCTCAAAGTCGCCGATGAACATGATATAGAGCCGCAGGGTGTCGGCGCCGTAGTTTTTCACCACGTCGTCGGGATTGACCACGTTGCCCCTGGACTTGGACATCTTCTCGCCGCCCTCGCCCAGGATCATGCCGTGGGAGGTCCGCTTCTGATAGGGCTCCTTGGTGGGCACCACGCCGATGTCGTAGAGGAACTTGTGCCAGAACCGGGAGTAGAGCAGGTGGAGGGTGGTGTGCTCCATGCCGCCGTTGTACCAGTCCACCGGGGACCAGTAGTCCAGGGCCTCCTTAGAGGCCAGGGCCTCATCGTTGCGGGGGTCCATATAGCGGAGGAAGTACCAGCTGGAGCCGGCCCACTGGGGCATGGTGTCGGTCTCCCGCCGGGCGGGGCCGCCGCAGCAGGGACAGGTGGTGTTGACCCAGTCGGTCATCTTGCTGAGGGGGGACTCGCCGTCGTCGGTGGGCTCGTAGCTCTCCACCTCAGGCAGCAGCAGGGGCAGCTCAGACTCGGGGATGGGCTGCCAGCCGCACTTGTCGCACCACACCATGGGGATGGGCTCGCCCCAGTAGCGCTGGCGGGAGAACACCCAGTCCCGGAGCTTGTAGTTGACCTTGGCGGAGCCGATGCCCTTCTCCTCCAGCCACTTGGTGATGACGGGGATGGCCTGCTTCACGGTGAGGCCGTTCAAAAACTCGGAGTTGACCAGGATGCCGGTGTCGTCCTTGGCGGTGAAGGCGGCCTTCTGCACGTCCTCGCCTCCGGAGACCACCTCGATGATCTCGCAGCCGAACTTCTTGGCAAACTCCCAGTCCCGGTCGTCGTGGGCGGGGACGGCCATGATGGCGCCGGTGCCGTAGGTGGCCAGCACGTAATCGGAGATAAAGATGGGGATCTCCCGGCCGTTCACCGGGTTGATGGCGGCCACGCCGTCCAGGCAGACGCCGGTCTTCTCCTTGTTGAGCTCGGTGCGCTCCAGGTCGGACTTGGAGGCGGCGGCCTTCTGGTAGGCAGTCACCTCGTCCAGGTTTTTGAGGACGGGGGCCCACTTCTTGATAAGAGCGTGCTCCGGGGAGAGGACCATATAGGTGGCGCCGAACAGGGTGTCGGGCCGGGTGGTGAAGACCACGATGTCGTCCCCGGTGGTGGCCTTGAAGGTAACCTCCGCGCCGGTGGACCGGCCGATCCAGTTGCGCTGCTGGATCTTCACCCGCTCGATGAAGTCCACGTCGTCCAGATCGTCGATCAGCCGCTGGGCGTACTCGGTGATCTTCAGCATCCACTGGGACTTCTCCTTGCGGATGACGGGGCTGCCGCACCGCTCGCACACGCCCTCGACGACCTCCTCGTTGGCCAGCACGCACTTGCAGGAGGTGCACCAGTTCACCGGCATGGTGGTCTTGTAGGCCAGGCCGTGCTTGTAGAGCTGGAGGAAGATCCATTGGGTCCACTTGTAGTAGCCGGGGTCAGTGGTGTCCACCACCCGGTCCCAGTCGAAGCCGTAGCCCAGCATCTTCAGCTGCCGGGTGAAGTTGGCGATGTTCCGTTTCGTCACAACGGCGGGGTGGACGTGGTTTTTGATGGCGTAGTTCTCCGTGGGCAGGCCGAAGGCGTCGAACCCGATGGGGAACAGCACGTTATAGCCGTCCATCCGCTTCTTGCGGGTGACGATGTCCATGGCGGTGAAGGGCCGGGGATGGCCCACGTGGAGCCCCTGGCCGGAGGGATAGGGGAACTCGATGAGGCCGTAGAACTTGGGCTTTTCGCTGTTGTCGGCGGCGGCGAAGGCCTTGGCCTCCTCCCATTTCTTCTGCCATTTGGGCTCGATGGACGCAAAATCGTATTTCAAAGCGCACACTTCCATTTCGGCGGATATGACCGCATGATAATCAAGTTTGAATTATAACCCGTCCCCCGGTTTTTTTCAAGGGGGGAGCGGGGAATTTTTCGCACAATTCTGAAATGTAAAGGACGGTACGGGCAGCGCCATACCGTCCTTTTTGTCTATGGGGCCGCCTCTCCGTCCGCGTCAGGCCAGGGAATCCAAATAGGCCCCCGCGTCGAAGTCCTCCAGGGGGCTGTCGCTCTTTAAGTACAGGGGGTGGTGGGGGTGCCCCGCCTTGGAGCGTCGCCCGGCGGAATACCACCGGGCCCCCCGCCGTTCGCCGATGTCGATCATGTCCCGCACGCACCGGGGCAGATACCCCCGCTTCTCGATGACCGCCCCCCAGGCGGCCCACACTGCCGGGTGCCCGCCCTCGTCCAGGGACAGCACGTAGTCGAAGGCCTTCATGTTCTCGGCGTGGAGGGTCAGATTCAGCTCCCGGTCCATGTCGTCGGGCACGGTGGCCCGCTGGGCGTACACGTTGAACATGATGAAGCTGTCGTAGCCGTTGAATTTGGCCACCCGCTGGACGGACTGGAGGGTGCGGTCCAAAGCGTCCGGCGCGGCGGTGGAGGGGTTCACCCCCACGCAGATCAGGGGCTTGACGCCCCTGGTGCCCAGGATGTACCGGTACTCGCCGTAGGTGTTGGGCACGTACAGCCACTTGTCCACGTCGTACTCCAGGGAGGGCTCCAGCGCCTCCTGCAGTGCGTCCTCAAAGGAGACGATCTCCAGCACCCCGGTGGCGCTCTTTGGGATGTGCCTCATGGTTTCTCCTCCCTCCGGGCAGCGGCCCGCGCGCTTGCGGTCAAATCCTTGATGACCTCTCCGGCGGCGATGAGCCCCGCCGCCCCCGGCACAAAGGCCACGCTGCCGGGGACCGGCCGCCGCTGGCCCTCTGTTTCGATTTCCTCCAGGGGCTCCAGGGCCTCCTCCTGAGAGTAGACCACTTTCAGGTGGGTAATGCCCCGCTTCCGCAGCTCCTTCCGCATGATCCGGGCCAGAGGACACATGGCGGTCTTGCCGATGTCGGCCACCTCGAAGGCGGCGGCGTCCAGCTTGTTCCCGGCCCCCATACAGCTGAGAATGGGCACTCCGGCCTGCCTGGCCCGCTCCACTAAGGCCAGCTTGCCGGTGACGGTGTCGATGGCGTCCACCACGTAGTCGTACCGGGTGAAGTCGAATTGGTCCGCCGTCTCGGGGGTGTAAAAGATTTTGTATGTCCGCACCTCGATGGTGGGGTCGATGTCTTTGATGCGGGCGGCGGCGGCGTCCACCTTGTATTGGCCCACGGTGCTGTGGGTGGCGATGATCTGCCGGTTCAGGTTGGACAGGCTTACCGTATCACTGTCGATGAGGTCTAAACGCCCCACCCCGCTCCGGGCCAGGGCCTCCACCGCGTAGCCGCCCACGCCGCCCACACCGAACACGGCCACCCGGGACCGTCTCAGCTTGTCCAAAGCGGCCTGGCCCAGCAGCAGCCGGGTGCGGGAATATTGGTCCTCCACGGCGGACGCCTCCTGTCGCAGTTTGGAATACTCCTCTAAAGCCTTTCCCCACTTGTGGGAAAGGTGGCACGGCCAAATCAAATCATAATTCCTCTAAAAGCCTTCCCCTTTGGGGAAGGTGGCATCGCCGTCAGGCGATGACGGATGAGGCCGGCCGTGGCAGTCGAATCCGCTGCTGACCCTTTCCGCCCCCTCATCCGCCCCCTTCGGGGGCACCTTCCCCCCTGCGGGTGGAAGGCTCAAGGGCAGGGCGGCCCTGCTCAGCCCGCGTCCTGCCTCAGCGAAGTCCTCAGGACCGGCACCCTGGGCAGCGCCGCCAGCAGCAGGGAGCCCAGCACATAGCAAACGATAAGTTCCCCCAGCCCCACGGTGAAGGCGTTGATGGCGTAGGCCGCCCAGAAGCCCATCCCCTCCAGAGGATAGAAGAAGGCGATCTCCGCCCCCACGATGACGGCGTTGCAAAGTACCGGGGGCAGGGGGGCCAGCCAGCGGTTGGGCGCCCGCTGGGTCAGCAGGCAGGCGATAAGGGTGGCCAGGGTGCCGAAAATCCAGTCCACCGCCATGGGGGAGCCCAGGAAGTTGGCCAGGAAGCAGCCCACCACCAGCCCCGGCGTGGCCGCTGGGAACAGGAAGGGCAGCACCGTGAGGGCCTCGGCCACCCGGAGCTGCACCCCCTGGTACTGGGAGAGGATGGGCAGGGTGTAAGTCAGGCCGAGGGTGAGGCCGACGTACATGGCCGCCACCACGGCGGCAAAGGTCAGGTCACGGACAGAGAATTTGCGCATAAAAAAACCTCCAATTATGTTTAGAGCGCCTGCGTGGGGCGCAGCGGCGGGCGTCCCTTCCGGGCAGTCTCACGCATCGACTGCCCGCGGCACTCTGCCCGCCGGTTGGACCGAAGTGGAGTCGGTCGGGAGGATTATACCATACCCCAAACGGGATGTAAAGTCCCGGTTTTGCCGGTTGTTTTTTCCCTTCTCCCGTGTTATAATGTCTCCCGCAGTCTGAAATCAGGAGGGTCTCCCATGTAAGACAGAACGGACAATTTCATAAGTCAAATCATAGGAGGTCATCCCCTTGTCAAAATACGAATCCGAAATACAGCGCCGGCGCACCTTCGCCATCATCTCTCACCCGGACGCCGGCAAGACCACCCTGACCGAGAAATTCCTGCTGTACGGGGGCGCCATCGCCCAGGCGGGGGTGGTGAAGGGCAAGAAGAACGCCCGGGCCGCCACCTCCGACTGGATGGAGATCGAAAAGCAGCGCGGTATCTCCGTCACGTCATCCGTCATGCAGTTCCAGTACGAGGGGTTCTGCATCAACATCCTGGACACCCCCGGCCACCAGGACTTCTCCGAGGACACCTACCGCACCCTCATGGCCGCCGACTCCGCCGTCATGGTCATCGACGCCGCCAAGGGCGTGGAGGCCCAGACAAGAAAACTGTTCAAGGTCTGCGCCCTGCGGGACATCCCCATCTTCACCTTCATCAACAAGATGGACCGGGAGGCCCGGGACCCCTTCGAGCTGTGCGAGGAGCTGGAGCACGAGCTGGGCATCGACACCTACGCCGTCAACTGGCCCATCGGCTGCGGCAAGGAGTTCCAAGGCGTGTACGACCGGGAGCGCCGGCGGGTGATCCACTTCACCTCCAATACCAACGCCCGGGCCGCCACCGCCACCGAGATCGAGATCGACGACCCGGAGCTGGCCTCCCTCATCGGCCAGGCCAAACGGGATCAGCTCTCCGACGAGATCGAGCTGCTGGACGGCGCGTCCTGCGACTTCGATCTGGATCGGGTGCGCCACGGGCAGCTCTCCCCCGTGTTCTTCGGCTCCGCCCTCACCAACTTCGGCGTAGAGCCCTTTCTGGAGGACTTCCTCCGCATGACCACCGCCCCTCTGTCCCGCACGGCGGGGGATCTGCTCATCGACTCCTTTGACGACGACTTCTCCGCCTTCGTGTTCAAGATCCAGGCCAACATGAACAAGGCCCACCGGGATCGCATCGCCTTCATGCGGGTGTGCTCCGGCAAGTTCGAGGCGGACAAGGAGGTCTACCACGTCCAGGGGGGCAAAAAAATAAAGCTCTCCCGGCCCCAGCAGCTCATGGCCGCCGAGCGGGAGATCATCGAGGAGGCCTACGCCGGGGACATCATCGGCGTGTTCGACCCCGGCATCTTCTCCATCGGGGACACCCTGTGCGCCCCCGGCAAAAAATTCCAATTCGACCCCATCCCCACCTTCGCCCCCGAGCACTTCCAGCGCACCCGGCCCCTGGACACCATGAAGCGCAAGCAGTTCCTCAAGGGCATGGAGCAGATCGCCCAGGAGGGCGCCATTCAGATCTTTAAGACCCCCTACTCCGGCATGGAGGAGGTCATCGTCGGCGTGGTGGGCACCCTCCAGTTCGATGTGCTGGAATACCGGCTGAAAAACGAGTACGGCGTGGATCTCTACTCCGAGGGCCTGCCCTACGAGTATCTCCGCTGGGTGGAGCACGATGGCGACGAGCCCCTCCGGGCCGACCAGCTCACCCTCCCCGGCGACGCCATGCTGGTGGAGGACTACAAGGGCAATCAGCTGCTGCTGTTCGCCTCCCAGTGGTCCATCGGCTGGACGGCGGAGCGGAACAAGCAGCTCACCCTCCACGAGTTCGGCGGAACAAAGTTTTGATGCGCGGATAAACAGGAAAGCCCCCGGCCGGGGGCTTTCCTGTTTACCGCAGCTTCATCTTTAGGCCTTCCCCATTTATGGGGAAGGTGGCACCGCCGCAAGGCGGTGACGGATGAGGCCGACATCTGACCTCTCCGCCCCAGTGTGCGCACTGGGGCACTTTCCCCCCTGCGGGTGGAAGGCTTTTACAACTATGTGATGACAAGCCCTTCCCGCTCCACCGCCCCCTGCTCCCACAGCAGGGCCAGCATCTGGGCCGCGCAGTCCTCCGGCAGGTCCAGGCCGGGGGCGGAGACCGTCAGCCCCGCCAGGTCGGGCCGCGCCCCGTAGAGCTCCAGCGCCGTGCCCCAGCGGCCTCCGCCGGGGCCGAAGGCCGCCGTCACCTCCGCCCCCGCCGAGGGGGGCGACACCGGCAGCCCGTACCGCAGGTGGAGCCACCGGGCGTAGTCCTGCCCCACGCCGGGCACGTCGATGACCAGCCCCCGTACCTGGGGGCACAGCCGCTCCGCCGTCTGCCGCAGCTCGGCGCTCAGCCGGGGGGCGGACAGGGCCGCCCTCCCCTTCTGGGGCTTTGTCCCCGTCCGCTCCATCGCCCCGAGGACCAGCCGGTCGGCGATGGCCCGCCAGAAGGGCAGCGGGTCCACCGGCTTCAGCCCCCGGAGCATGGAAGCGTAGGGAAAGCCCTCCGGCAGCAGCACCCGGCCTGCGCCGGCTTTCAGCAGCGTTCCCTCCGCCCGGCGCAGCCGCCGCTCCAGCCGCCAGCGGGGCAGGCTGGGGGGCTCGTACAGGGTCCAGCGGAGGACCATCATCCTGCCCAACTCCACGAACTCTGGCCCACCTCTCCCCTTTTCCCGCCGGTAGACGATCTGACCCACCATGTCCCATCACCTCACGGACTTGTATGCGGGGCCGGGCGGGGATATTCCGCCGCGCGCCCCTTTTCATCTGACAGAGCCCCCGCCGGACCGGCGGGATCAGAAAGGACTGACAGCCGTGCGTCTCTCAAAAGCAGAAGATCATCGGGGATTCTATATCGAGACCCACCTCCACACGGCGGAGGGCAGCGCCTGCGGCCAGGCGGACGGCGCGGAACAGGCCAGGGTCCGCAAGGCGGAGGGCTACGACGCCATCATCGTCACCGACCACTTCTTCCGGGGCAACTCCCGGCCGGACCGGTCCCTCCCTTGGGCGGACTATGTGGAGGCCTTTTGCAGCGGCTACGAGCACGCCAAAGCGGAGGGAGACCGCATCGGTCTCTCCGTGTTCTTCGGCTGGGAGGAGAACTACGGAGGCGCGGAGTTCCTGATCTACGGTCTGGACAAGGCGTGGCTGCTGGCCCACCCGGAGATGATCCGCTGGACGCCGGAGGAGCAGTACCGGGCGGTCTCCGCCGCCGGCGGCCTGGTCATCCAGGCCCACCCCTTCCGGGAGCGCTCCTACCTCAAGGGCATCCACCTCTATCCCCGCGACTGCGACGGCGTGGAGGGGGTCAACCTCTCCCAGCCCTGGGAGCAGAACCGGCGGGCCCTGGACTACGCCCGCTCCTTCAGTCTGCCGGTGACGGGAGGCTCCGACATCCACACCGCCTCTCCCCTGCTGGGCGGCATGGTCTTCTCCCGGCCCCTGCGCTCCGTCCGGGACTACATCGACGCCGTCCGAAACCGGGAGGCCGCCGAACTCCTCCTGGGCCCCTCCGGGGAGACCCTTCCCTGCCCCCTCTGACGGCTCCGCGGGAACGGTATTGCATCCTGTGGCGAAACGTGCTACAATGTGTCAGAATCCGATCGTGAAAGTGTGTGACGAAACCCTATGCCGGTATTTGTCTGGATCATCATCGTGACCTTTATCTCCGGAGTCCTGGGAACAGGGCTGGGCGGGCTGCTGGGCTGCGTGGCCCGCCGGGACTCCTCCCGGATCGTCAGCCTGTTTCTCAGCTTCGCGGGCGGGGTCATGCTGGCCATCGTCTGCTTCGACCTCATCACGGAGGCGCTGGCCCCCTCCGGCGAGGGGAGCCTGAGATATCTCCTGCCCACCATTGCCGGCCTGCTGGTGGGCTATCTGACCGTGTTCGTCCTGAACCGGATCATCGACAACAACACCAACAAAGAGGTCCCCCACATCGACAAGGACCACCCCGCCACCGCCGACGACCTGGGGGAACTGATCCACAGCGACCACTACAGCCACCACCGGGAGAGCGGCAACTGGCAGGAGATGTTCGTGGCCGGCGTCATCATGGCCTGCGCCATCGCCCTGCACAACCTGCCGGAGGGGATGGTCATCGGCGTGTCCTACACCGGCGCGGAAAACGTGATGGACCGGGCCGGTCTGGTCATGGCCGTGGTCATCGGGCTGCACAACATCCCGGAGGGGATGGCGGTCTCCGTGCCGCTGATCTCAGGCGGGATGCCCAGGGGCCGCGCGGTGCTGGTGACCGCGTTGAGCGGATCCCCCACCATCCTGGGCGCCCTGATCGGCTACGGACTGGGCGGTCTGGGGCCCGTCGCCCTCTGCCTGGCGCTGTCCTTTGCGGCGGGCGCCATGATCTACGTGGTCTTCGGCGAGCTCATCCCTGAGGCGGTGCTCATGTGGCGCTCCAAGACGCCCGCCTTCGCCATCCTGGTGGGCATGATCGTGGGCCTGATCGTGATCTATGTGTGAGCGGGGGCAACTCCGCAAATCTCCTCTTGACTTTTATCGCTAAAAGTGTTAAAGTACCCTCAACACAGGAAGGGAGGCCCCGTCTATGGCGAACCGGCTCTATGGGTACGGCTATTACCGCTATTGCGATAGCGGCGTTTTGTCGTGCCCCTGAGCGGTCACCCGCGGCCTCCGGCGCGGTCACCCTCATGGGTGGCCGCTTTTTGTATGTCCAAATCTCTTTGCACAAAGGAGCGCGTCTGTTATGGTCGTCATCATGAAGCAGGGGTTCACCCCCAGACAGCTGGAGGACGCCGTCAAGGCCATGGAGGCCGGCGGTGTCAAGGTCATGATCTCCAAGGGGTCCGAGACCACCATCCTTGGGGCCGAGGGCAACGCGGCCAATCTCAACCAGGAGCTGCTGGCCCAGCTCCCCGGCGTGGAGCGGGTCATGCGGGTGTCCGAGCCCTATAAAAAGGCCAACCGCAAATACCACCCCGACGACACGGTGGTGGACATCGGCGGCGGGGCTCGCGTGGGCGGCAAAAAGCTGGCGATCATCGCGGGGCCCTGCTCGGTGGAGAGCAAGGAGCAGATCACCACGGTGGCCGGCGCGGTGAAGTCCGCCGGGGCCGCTGCCCTCCGGGGCGGCGCCTACAAGCCCCGCACCTCCCCCTACGCCTTCCAGGGCATGGGGGTGGACGGCATCCACCTGCTGGAGAAGGCCCGGGCGGCCACCGGCCTGCCCATGGTCACCGAGCTGATGAGCCCCGACCAGCTCCCCATGTTCGAGGACACGGTGGACGTGATCCAGATCGGCGCCCGGAACATGCAGAACTTCGACCTGCTGAAAAAGGTGGGCCGCTACCACAAGCCGGTGCTGCTCAAACGGGGATTGTCCAACACCATCGAGGAGTGGCTCATGAGCGCGGAGTACATCATGTCGGAGGGCAACCCCAACGTGATTTTGTGCGAGCGGGGCATCCGCACCTTTGAGACCTACACCCGCAACACCCTGGACCTGTCCGCCGTGCTGGCGGTGAAGAAGCAGAGCCATCTGCCGGTGGTGGTGGATCCCTCCCACGCCTGCGGCAAGGCGTGGATGGTGGAGCGGATGGCCCTGGCCGCCGTGGCCGCCGGGGCGGACGGCCTGCTGATCGAGGTCCACAACGACCCCGCCCACGCCCTGTGCGACGGGGCCCAGTCCATCACCCCGGACCAGTTCGCGGCCCTGATGGACAAGCTGCGCGTCCTGGCCCCGGCGGTGGGCCGGGAACTCTGAGAGGAGGCGCCTTTCATGGAGGTAAAACGCATCCTGGTGGTGGGCATGGGGCTCATCGGCGGCTCGCTGGCCATGGCCCTCCAGGGCTTTGACGGCTGCGAGGTGGTGGGCGGCGTCCGCTCCCGGAGAACTTATGAAAAGGCAAAAGACCGCCGCGCGGCGGACCGGCTCACCTTCCACCCGGAGGAGGAGCTGCCCGAGTCCGACGTGGTCATCCTGTGCCAGGACCCGGCGGGGATCATCTCCTTCCTGCGGGACAACCGGGACCGGTTCAAGCCCGGCTCCCTGGTCATCGATGTGTGCGGCGTCAAGACCGCCATCACGGAGGCGGCGAAATGCCTGCCGAAGGGCGTGGACTTCATCGGCTGCCACCCCATGGCGGGCAAGGAGGTCTCCGGCATCGACAACGCCGAGGCCACCCTGTTCCGCAACACCCACTTCATCATCACCCCGGGGGAGGACAGCACGGAAGAGCACATCGCCCTGCTGTACCGGATGGCGGCCTACTGCCGCTTCGGGGACGTGACCCGCACCACCCCAGAGCGCCACGACGAGCTCATCGCCTACACCAGCCAGCTCATGCACGTCATCGCCGTGTCGGTGTGCGACGGAAAGGACTTCTTCTCCTGCCAGGGGTTCGAGGGCGGCTCCTTCCGGGACTGCACGAGAGTGGCCTCCCTGGACGTGCCCATGTGGACCCAGCTGTTCACCCTCAACGCCCCCGCCCTGACCAAAATGGTGGCCGAACTGGAGACCCGGATGCGGGAGTACCGGCTGGCCATCGAGTCCGGGGACACGGAAAAGCTCTCCTCCATGCTGGAGGCGGCCTCCGGCCGGAAAAAGCGCATCAACCTGGAGCGGGAGCGGGGCGACGACGTCCATCCAAAGTTCTAATTCCCGGACAAACTCCATACACTGGACCATCAAGCATCGGGAGTTGGTCTTATGGCGTATGAAGGCGGGACGGGAGCCCCCCACCATGTGGTGATTGAGGAGCGGAAGAGCCTCACCGTGTCCGGGGTAGAGGACGTGGAGCGGTTCGATGAGAGCTCCATCGTGCTGTCCACCTCCAGGGGGGCCATGGTGGTGGCGGGGGAAAACCTCCACATCGAGAAGCTGTCCCTGGACGGGGGCGACCTGAAGGTGGAGGGGGACATCGACTCGGTGTCCTACGAGGAGGACGCGGGGCCGGCCAGAGGCGGCTTCTTCTCCCGGCTGCTGCGCTGAGATGCCCGCGGACGTGGCGGCCCAGGCCGCGATGTTCGGCCGGGGCCTTCTGCTGGGGGCGGCGCTGGGCCTGGTGTACGACGGGATGCGGGCCGTCCGGCGGAGCCTGCCGCTGAAATGGCTGGCCGTCCTGCTGGACCTGGTCTTCTGGCTGGGCACGGCGGTGTGCCTGTTCCTGCTGGCCATCCTCCGGGGCACGGGGGAACTGCGCATCTTTCACGGGGCGGCCGTCCTGCTGGGGGGCGGGGGCTATTTTCTCACCCTGAGCCGGCTGCTTTTGCCCCTGTTTTTGCGCGTTATAGAGACGCTGGGGCGGCTCTGGCGGTTTTTCACCGCCCCCTTCCGCCGGCTTTGGGACCTCTTAAAAAAATTTTGTAAAAATGAAAAAAAACTCTTCCAAAATTGGCTGGACTGGTATACAATAAGTGTAGTATACCGTTTTTCCAGCCGCAACCAGAAGGGAGAGTCTGACCATGAAGTTCAAGCGGGCGGGCGCAGGCGCCAAGATCCTCATACTCGTGCTGCTGGCCGCAGCCGTGGCGGCGCTCCTGTCGGTGAAGACCCGGCTGGACTCGGCCGAGGCGAGCCGGGAGGCGCTGACACAGCAGGTACAGGCCCAGCAGGAGGCAAACGCCGCCCTGGCCGACGAGATCGCCCACAGCGACGATCCGGAGTATCTGGAGTCCATCGCCAGAGATAAACTGGGTCTGCTGGAGCCGGACGAGATCGTGTTCGCCGATCCGTCCAAATAGGTATACATATTCTGAGGGAGAGGAAAACAAAAGATCTATGGCGTTAGAAGTTGGCGAGATTTTAGAGGGCAAGGTGACCGGGATCACCAAATTCGGCGCGTTCGTGTCACTGCCCGGCAACCGCTCCGGTCTGGTACACATTTCTGAGATCGCGTACACCTATGTGAACGACGTCCATGACCATCTGTCCGAGGGGCAGACGGTGACGGTGAAGATCATCGGCATCGACGCGAACAACCGCATCAACCTGTCCATCAAGCAGGCCGCTCCCCCGCCCCCCCGCCCGGAGCGCCGCTCACCAGCCAGGAACAGTATGCCCCGCTCCCGCTCCGAGGGCGACCGCGGCAGCGGCCGCAGAACTCCGCCGGGACCGGGCTTTGTGCCCGACCCCCCCATGCCCAAGGGCTCGTCCAGTTTCGAGGACCAGCTCAAGCAGTTCATGGCCAGCTCCGACAGCAAGCTGTCTGAGCTCCACATGAACGAGCGGCGCGGCAACCGCAGAGGCGGCCGGAAATGATCCTAAAAGAGGGATGCTGCGGCATCCCTCTTTTTGCGGACAAAAAATGACCCTTCTCCTGAGTCGGAAAAGGGCCGAAGGGTCTATTGCGCGGGAGAATGGAATGACCGCATGGGACCGATCCCCATGCCGCGGCCGGGCCGCAGGTTCAATATACCACGGCGGCGGCGCGGAACGGGTCGAACCCCGCCGCACGGTCAATTTTTTCAGGAGGTCACCTCATGGACTATGACACACTGCTGGAGGGCTGCTGCGAGATGGGCGTGCGGCTGCTCCGGTACGGGGCGGAGATCCACCGGGCGGAGGACACCATCCACCGCCTGCTGGCCGCCTACGGGCTGGAGGGGGAGGTCTTCGCCATCCCCAACTGCCTCATCGTCAGCATCGTGGACCCGGACGGCAGGGAGCACACCAGGATGCGGCGGGTGCCCCTGTCCTCCATCGACGTGGACGGCATCGAGCGGTTCAACGCCCTGTCCCGGCGGCTGTGCGCCGCCCCGCCCGCCGACCCCCGGGAGATCCTGGCGCGCTGCCGCACGGAGGGAGAGGCCGTCAGGCCCTTCCCCCTGTGGGCCCAGCTGTTCGGGTACTGCTACGGGGCCTTCTTTTTTACCCTGTTCTTCTCCGGCGGGCTGGCCGAGGCGCTGGCGGGCGCCCTGGCGGGACTGGCCGCAGGCGCCTGCGTCAGCGTGATGGGCCGGCTCCGCGCCAACTTCTTCATCTCCACCATGGTATCCGGCTTCGCCTTGGCGGTGACGGCGTGGCTGCCGCTGGCGGCGGGGCTCCCGGTGAACATCGACAGCGCGGTTGCCGGCGCCATCATGGTGCTGGTGCCCGGCCTTGTGTTCACCAACTTCATGAGCAACCTTCTCACCGGGGACATCATCGCGGGGCTGTCCACCTTCGTGCGGGCGGTGCTGACGGCGGTGGCCATCGCCCTGGGCACCGGCGTGGCGGTGCTGCTGTGCCGCTCCCTGTGGAGCGTATCCGAGCAGCTGGGCCAAACGGTGGACTACAGCCCCCTGCTGTACTGTCTGTTCGCTTTCATCGCCTGCCTTGGCTTCTGTCCGGCCTACAATGTGCGCACCTGGGCGGCGGCCCTGTGCTGCGTGGGCGGCGCGCTGGGCTGGATGGTCTACCTGCTGGCCCAGGCCTGGATGGGCAATGTGTTCCTGTCCAGCCTGCTGGCCGCCGTGACGGTGGCGGTCTACGCCCAGATCATGGCCCGGGTCCGCAAATGCCCGGCCACCTCCTATCTGGTCATCTCCATGTTCCCTCTGGTGCCCGGCCTCACCATCTACCAGGCCATGGACTACGGCATCCGGGGGGAGACGGAGCTGTTCTGGGACACCTTTTTCCGCACCTTCGGCATCGCGGGGTGTCTGGCCATCGGGCTGCTGCTGGTGTCCACCGCCGTGCGGGTGATCCACCATCTGCGGGTCAGGAGGGTGCGCCATGGGTAAGTACAAGGTCGCCCTGCTGGACGCGGACATGACCCTGCTGGACTTCCGCCGCTCGGAGCGGGAGGCCCTGGTCAAGGTGCTGGCCGCCCACGGCCTGCCCCATGACGGCGGTGTGATCTCCGCCTATTCGGAGATCAACGACAGCCTGTGGAAAGCCATGGCGAGGGGCGAGACCGCCCAGGCCGCCCTGGTGGTGGAGCGGTTCGTCCGGCTGGCGAAGCTCCTGGGCAGCCGCGAGGACCCGGAGGCCCTCAACCGGGAGTACGAGCAGGGCCTGGGCCGGGAGGGATACCTTCTCCCCGGCGCCATGGAGTTCTGCCAGCGTCTGCGGGACGGAGGGCTGGAGCTGGCTATTGCCACCAACGGTCTGCCCGCCGCCCAGTGGGGCCGCTACCGGGGCACCGGGCTGGACCGGGTGGTCCCCCACCTGCTGGTGTCGGTGGAGCTGGGGGCCGCCAAGCCCGACCCCGCCTTTTTCGACCGGGCGCTGGACAAGCTGGGTATCACGGACCGCTCCGCCGTGGTCATGGTGGGGGACGGCCTGGAGACCGACATTTTAGGCGCCAACCGTGCGGGCATCGACACCGTCTGGTACGACCCGGAGAGGAAACCCCTCTCCGGCCCCGCCGTTCCCACCTATACCGCCGCCTCCTATGACGAGATCCGCGCCCTGCTGCTGGGATGACACGTTTACATAACTGTTACCGATTTGTTGCTTGACAGTGGAAACAGTTGGTGGTAGCATGATTGCGAATCTGGCACAATATATCGAAAAGAAGGGTTTGCCTGTGCGAAAATATATCCTGCTCCTTCTGACACTGTGCCTGGCGCTCCTGCTGTGCGCCTGTGGCGGTCCGTCGGCCTCCACCGACCCTCCGGCGTCAGAGCCCGCCGGCTCCGCCGGGACCTCCTCCCCCGCCGAGCCCACCGAGGCGCCCACGGCGGAGCCCACCCCCACGCCTACGCCGGAGCCCACCCCGGAGCCCTTCTATCAGTTCGGCTCGCCCGTGGCGGAGAGCGCCCCCCTGCCCGACGACTCCTATTTTGACGACGCCGTCTTCGTAGGGGACTCCCGCACCGACGGGCTCCAGCTGTACGGCGGCCTCCACGCGGGGACCTACCTCTGCAAGACCAGTATGAGCGTGTTCCACGTGAACGACAGCGACTACTCCGTGACGGCGAACGGGCAGAAGGCCACCGTGATGCAGGCGCTGAAGGCCAAACAGTACGGCAAGGTATACATCATGCTGGGGCTCAATGAGCTGGGCTACCCCTCCTCCTCCTATGAGAAGCAGCTGAACGTCTTCCTGGACGAGGTCATCGCCGCCCAGCCCGACGCCGTCATCTACCTGGAGCTGATGCCCCCGGTGAACGACGCTATGACCACCAAGAGCTGGCAGAAAAACGCCACCATAGACGTGTTCAACGAGATCAACGCCCGGGCCGCGGCGGACAAGCATATCGCCCTGCTGAACGTGGCCGAAGTCTACCGGGATGAAAACGGCCAGTTGAAGGAGGACTACGCCAGCGGAGACGGCTGTCACTTCAAGGCCGAGGCGTACCCCTACTGGGCGGACTATCTCCGCACCCACATCATCGACAGAGACTGGTACTTCGCCAGTCGGGAGGCCGCGCAATGAATCTGAAAAAAACGCTGATCTGCGCCCTGGCGCTGGCCCTGGTGCTGTGCGCCTGCGGCGACTCGGGACAGACCGCCGCCGACGCCCCCTACACCCTGGACGACGCCCAGACCCTTTTGGACACCGGCCTGTTCAGCGAGGATATGGGGAAGATCGCCGACCCCTATGTCATCTCCATGCTGTACCACGTGGATGAAAACGCCATCCAGGAGTGCGTCAGTTACCAGGCCACCAACACCAGCGAGAGCGCCGACGAGATCACCGTCGTGGTGTTCAGCGACGAGGCCGCCGCCGCCAGCGCGGAGGAGGGCTTCCAGCAGCGGGTGGCGGATCAGATCGAATCCCTGAAAGACTACGCCCCCGCCGCCATCCCCCATTTGGAGGCCGCCGTCATCCGCCGGGTGGACAACACCATCCTGCTGGCGGTGGGCGACCCGGACAGGATCGCCGAGGCCGTGGACAATCTGCGCTGAGTCCAGTAAATATCCCCTCTGCCACGCGGCAGAGGGGATATTTTTGGCTTATTCTGTCTTGTCGCCCGTCCAGGTGGAGGGATCGTTGGGGTCCTCTGCAGGGGGCGCGGGAGGCGTCGCGGAAGCGTCGCCCTCCGGCTTGGGGACGTCCTCTCCGGGCGTGCTCTCCCCGCCATCCGCCGGGGGCGGCATGGGGACGGGCTCGCTGACGATGTGGATGTTCCGGGCCGGGGGCTCGATGTCCCCGGGCAACTTGGGCCGGGCGTGGGTGGAGGCGTAGGCGTCCTCCACCAGGGCGGGGTCCCGGCCCTCGATGATGGCCACCATCTCGCCGCCGGTGATGGTCTCCTTCTCCAGCAGATAGGCGGCGATCTTGTCCAGCATATCCCGGTTCTCCTGGAGGGTGCGCACCGCGTCGTCGTGGCACCGGTCAATGATGGCGCGGACCTCGTTGTCGATGCCGGCGGCGGTCTCCTGGGCGCAGGTGAGGCCCATCTGGCCGTCCAGATACTGGCTCTGCACCGTGGCCAGCCCCATCATGCCGTACTTGTCGCTCATGCCGAACATGGTGACCATCTTCCGGGCGATGTCGGTGGCCCGCTCGATGTCGTTGGCGGCGCCGGAGGACTTGGAGCCGAACACCACCTCCTCGGCGGCGCGGCCGGCCAGCAGGGTGCGGATCTCGGCCAGCAGGTCCTCCTGGGTCATGAGGAACTTCTCTTCCTCGGGCAGATGGAGGGTGTAGCCCAGAGCGCCCTGGGTGTGGGGGACGATGGTGATCTTCTGCACCGGCTCGGCGTTCTTCTGCTTGTAGGACACCAGGGCGTGGCCCACCTCGTGATAGGCGATCATCCGCTTCTCAATCTCGGTGAGGACGGAGCCCTTCTTCTCGCTGCCGGCGATGACGAACTCGAAGGAGGCCAGCAGATCCTGCTGGTTCACCGCCTTGCGGCCGTGCCGGACGGCCCGCAGAGCGGCCTCGTTCACCAGATTGGCCAGGTCCGCGCCCACGCAGCCGGCGGTGGTCTGGGCGATCCGCTTCAGGTCCACGTCCTCCGCCAGGCGGATCTTCCGGGTATGGACCTGGAGGGTGGCCAGACGGCCCGCCAGGTTGGGCCGGTCGATGGTGATGCGCCGGTCGAACCGGCCGGGCCGCAGCAGGGCCTTGTCCAGCACCTCGGGCCGGTTGGTGGCCCCCAGGACGATGACGCCCTTGCTGGGGTCGAAGCCGTCCAGCTCGGCCAGCAGCTGGTTCAGGGTCTGCTCCCGCTCGTCGTTGCCGCCCATGCGGTTGTCACGGGACTTGCCGATGGTGTCGATCTCGTCGATGAAGATGATGCAGGGGGCCATCTTGCTGGCCTCCTTGAACAGGTCGCGGACCCGGGAGGCGCCCACGCCCACGAACATCTCCACGAAGTCGGAGCCGCTGATGGAGAAGAAGGGCACGTTGGCCTCGCCGGCCACAGCCCTGGCCAGCAGCGTCTTGCCGGTGCCCGGAGGGCCCACCAGCAGCGCGCCTTTGGGCAGGCGGGCGCCGATCTCGGTGTACTTGCCGGGGCTGTGGAGGAAGTCGATGATCTCCTCCAGGGACTCCTTGGCCTCGTCCTGGCCGGCCACATCTCTAAAGGTGACGCCGGTCTTTTTCTCCACATACACCTTGGCGTTGGCCTTGCCCACGCCGCCGATGCCGCCGATGCCGCCGCCGCTGCCCATCTTGGAGAAGATGTAGCGGTACACGAAGATCATGGCCACCACCATGACCACCAGGGGCAGCACATAGCTCACCAGGGCGGAGAGCATCTGCTGCTCCGCGGTGACCAGCTCCGCGTCCGGGTGGGCGCCGTTTTCACGGAGCCAGCCCACCAGATCGGGGTTGGAGAAGGCGGGCACCACAAAGCTGATCTCCCCGCTGCCGCCCATCAGGCCGCCGCCGAACAGGCCGAAGCCGCCGCCGTAGCCGCCGCCCTGGTCCAGAAAGTCCTGGAGGGGCGGGGCGTCCTCATAGAGGGTGAAGTAATAGGCGGTGCTCTGGAGCTCCACCTCGTTCACATAGTGCGCCTCCACCCAGGTGCAGAAGTCGTCGATGGACACCTCCTGGACGTTGCCGTTCTGGAGCAGGCTGTTGCTGCAGGTATTGAGCAGCATCACCAGCAGCAGGGCCCACAGCACGATGGAGAGAAAGCTCCACGGGGAGCGCTTGCGGTCGTTATCGCCGCCCCGGTTGTTGCGGTTGTTATTGTTACCGCCCGGTCCGTTGAGATTGGGCATGGAGAAATGCCTCCTTTCACACGGGGTCGTCCCCCGAGGGATGGGATCGTCAGAAAGCCGGCGGGCGCACCCCGCCAGCATGCGTAGTATAACACACCTTTTTCATAAAAACAAGAAATGTTCATGGACGGGGTGTGAATTTTCTATGACAAAATCGGCCGGGCGCGGTTTTTTCTCTTTCCAGCGGCGATATTTTGTGGTAGACTGTCTGTGTATACACAAGCGATGCGCCCAGGGCGCGTCCAAAACCGGGAAGGAGTTTTCCCCATGCGAGACGAAAAACGCCCCGCCCGCCCCCAGGAGGCGGAGGCCGACGGCCTCATCGAGGGGCGCAATGCCGTCATCGAGGCCCTGCGGGCCGGGACGGCCATCGACAAGATCTACATCGCCCGGGGAGAGACCGACGCCGCCCTGGGCCACATCGCCTCCACCGCCCGCGGCAAGGGCATCGTGGTCACAGAGTGCGACCGGCGCAAGCTGGACGGTATGAGCCGCACCAAGTCCCACCAGGGGGTGGTCGCCGTGGCCGCCGTGCGGGAGTACGTGCCGGTGGAGGACATCCTGGCCGCCGCCGAGGCGAAGGGGGAACCCCCCCTCATCATGGTGTGCGATGAGCTCAGCGACCCCCACAACTTAGGGGCCGTGATCCGCACCGCCGAGTGCGCCGGGGCCCACGGGGTCATCATCCCCAAGCGGCGCTCCGCGGGGCTGACCGCCATCGTGGCCAAGACCTCCGCCGGGGCAGTGAGCTATCTGCCGGTGGCGCGGGTGGCCAACCTGACCGCCTGCCTGAAGGATCTGAAGGCGCGGGGACTGTGGGTGTTCGGCACCGCCGCCGACGGGAACGTCTCCCTCTATGAGGCCGATCTGAAGGGCCCCGCCGCCGTAGTCATCGGCAGCGAGGGGGACGGTATGAGCCGGCTCATCCGGGAACAGTGCGATTTTCTGGTGTCCATCCCCATGAAGGGGAAGATCAATTCACTGAACGCCTCGGCGGCGGCCGCCATCGTGCTGTACGAGGCGGTGCGTCAGCGGAGCTGAGCGGAAAGGGAGGCTTCCCATGGCTGACGACAAGGAAAAGGCCCCCGATTACTCGGTGGACGAGATCCTGGCGGAGTACGGCTCATGCAAAAAGCCCAAGGTGGTGGAATTTCCCGAGCAGGCCGCCGCCAGGCCCAGGCCCAAAAAGGAGATTGATCTGCCCGGTCCGGACGGGCTGCCTCCCGCTGAGGAGGAGGCCCCCGAGCCGGAGGAGAGCGGCCTCCCACAGCCGCCCACGCCCATCCAGACGCCCCCCAGGCAGGAGGAGCCGGAGCCCATGCCGGAGATCGTCCCCCAGGGCATCCGGCGGACCATCGGGGCGCGGCTGTCCGCCCTCATGCGGCGGGCGGAGCACTTCGCCGACCACATGTACGACGAGGCGGAGCCCAGCGAGGAGGACAAAAAGGCGGAGAGATACATGCCCGGTGTGGATGTGGAGGAGGAGCCGGCCGGGGACGGCCCCCGCCGAGTGGAAAAGCGCGGCCCCAAGCCGGAGGAGCTGCCGCCTGACGTGGCCCCCTCCGAACTGGCCGCCCGCTGGCGGAAGGGCCTGGTGAGCCAGGGGCGGCGGGTCCTCATCGGGGGGGCGCTGGCCGTCATCATCCTGCTGGTATCGCTGGAGCTGCCCTTCCTCCGCTGGGCGGATTGGGCCGACAGCATCTCCGGCGGGGCGCTGCCCGCCCTCCAGCTCCGCTCTCTCATTCTGACCATCCTGCTGGCCGTGGAGGGGGCCCTGTGCTTCGAGGTCTCCGCCAACGCCATCCGCGGGGCGATGATCATGAAACCCTGTCCGGAGATGCTCGCCGCGCTGGCCTGGCTGTTCACCCTCATCGACGGGCTCACCGCCGGCCGGCTGGAGGACCGGGCGGGCTGCCTCCCCTGCGCCGCCGTCACCGCCATCGGGCTGGTGTGCGCTTTATGGGGCATCCACGCCCGGCAGGCGGCGGGCCGCGTCTCCGCCAAGGCGGCCGCCCAGGCCCATACCCCCTATGTGGTGACCCTGGACGAGAACAAGTGGAACTCCAAGCCCGCCTACGCCAAGCGGTCCGACTTCCCCACCGGCTTCGGCAGCCAGCTCCTGGCGGAGGCCGGGCCGGACAGGGCCTACCGCGTCGCCGCCCCTCTGCTGATGCTGGGGGCTCTGCTGTGCGCCCTGCTGGCCTCCTTCGGCCGGGGGACGCCGGGGCGGTTCCCCTGGGCGGCCTCCTGCTGCTTCACTGCCGCCGCGGCCTGGTCCGCCCTGCTGGTGTACGGGCTGCCCTACCGCAGGCTGGCCGACCGGCTGGACAAGCTGGGTGCCGCCCTGGCGGGGTGGCCGGGGGTGCTCCGCTGCGGCCCCGCGGGGATCATCATGACCGACGGCGACCTGTTCCCCACCGGCTCGGTGTCGGTGAGCCAGGTGAACGTGTTCGGCGGGGCGGCCACCGAGAAGGTGGTGGCCTATACCGCCACCCTGCTGCGGGCGCTGGACTGCGGTCTCACCCGTCCCTTCCACGACCTGCTCCGGGCTCAGGGGGCCATCTACCGGGAGGTATCCGGCCTTGTGGCCCATGAGGGCGGCGTATCCGGTATCATCCGCAACCAGGAGGTGCTGGTGGGCAACGCCGATTTCATGCGCATGATGGACGTGGCGCTGAAGCCGGGCCACAACGTCCGCAACGCGGTCTACTGCGCCATCGACGGGGAGCTGGCGGGGCTCTTCCCCCTGCGGTACTCCCTCAACCCGGCGGTGAGCCCCAGCCTGTCCGCCCTCATCCGGGAGAACGTGTCCCCGGTGCTGGCCACCCGGGACCCGATCATCGTCCCCCTCATGCTGGAGCAGAAGTTCAGGCTGCCGGTGGACAAGCTGGAGTTCCCCGGCGTGGAGCGGCGCATGGAGCTGTCCGACAAGGACCAGGACCACGACCCCATTGCCGTGGCGGTGCTGGCCCGGGAGGGGCTGTCCGCCTACTGTGACGCGGTGCTGGGGGGCCGCCGGCTGCGGCTGGCCGCCCGCTGGGGGTTCCTCTTCGCGATCATTGGGGCCGTGATGGGGCTGGTCGTCACCTTCTACCTGACGGCCATCGGCGCCTTTGCCTCGCTGACCACGGTGAATTTTCTCGTCTTCATGGCCGCCTGGCTGGTGCCCGAGCTGGTCATCGCCAACTGGGCGGACCGATACTGACGCTGTCGGCGGTCCGTCCGCCGTCGCCCCGCCGAAGAGCGGTACAGCCTGGCTGTGCCGCTCTTTTGTTCTTCCAGCAGAGCCGGCAATCCCCGCTCACGCGCCCGCCGGTCGGCAAAAGCGGCCTGGCCGACCACCTGTCCGCCCAAAACGACCGTCTGTCCCGAATCGCTGGACATTTTCCCGCGGATTGGCTATACTGGATCTGAACAAAGCGAAAGGGGGCCGGCGCCGTGAAAGTAGAAGTAAAGATCGACCCGGATCTGAGCCGGCCCCATGTGATCATCCGCGCCCCCGCCGCCACGCCGGAGGTGCTGGCCCTGGCCGAACGGCTCCGCAGAGAGGAGACCTCCGCCCCCTTCACCGCCTTCCGGGAGAACGAGGCGGTGCTGATCCCCCTGGGGGACATCCTCCGCTTCTACGCTGACGGCAAGGGGGTATCCTGCCAGACGGAGAAGGGGACGTTCGCCGTCCGCCAGCGGCTCTACGAGCTGGAGGAGGAGTTCGCCGGGACCCGGTTCGTGCGGGTGTCCAACTCGGAGATCGTGAACCTGGACCGGGTGACCGCCCTGGACCTGTCCCTGACGGGCACCATCCGCATGACCCTGGCGGGAGGCGCGGCGGTGGCCTTCGCCTCAAGGCGGTATGTGAAGAAGATCAAAGAGGCCGTAGGGCTGTGAGAGGAGGCGGAGCGTATGAATGAGATGAAAAGGGCATGGCTGGTCCGCATCCTCGCCGGCGGACTGTGCGGCATGGCGGGGCTGTTCCTGCTGGGCGGGCTGTTCAACGGCGCCCGGTTCCAGGGCGCGTGGGAGATCGTGGCGGTGAGCCCCCAAATGGCGGAGCGGATGGGTCTGCCGCTGGCGGCGGTGCTCCAGTTCGGGCTGTACTTCCTGTTTGGCGCGGGCCTCGGCGTGGCCACCCTGCCCTTCGCCGACGAGGGGGAGCAGCTGGCTCTCCGCTCGGCGCTCCACTTCCTCTATATGGCGGCGGTGTCCTCCGCCCTGGTGCTGCTCACCGGCTGGGCGCTGGACGCGGCCATGTGGCTGGTGGAGCTGCTCCTGCTGGTGCTGTTGTATGTGATGATCTGGCTGGGCCGGTGGATCGCCTGGTGCGGCGAGTTGGATGCCATCCGGGAGAAGCTGGGGCTGGCCCCGGCCCCCTCCCCCCTGCGGTGGCGGGAGTCCCTGCCCCATATAGGCTTCGCCGCCCTGCTGTGCCTGGCCGTGCCGGCGGCGCTGTCGGTCACCCTGTTCTACGGGATGGACGACCCCACCCGCGGCATGATCACCATCATCACCCCGCTGACGGCCATCGCGGCCTGCGTCCCCGGCATCTCCCTGGGCAGGCGGCACGGATTCTGCCCGCTGTATCCTCTGGCCTGCGGCGGGTTCTATCTGCTGAGCCTGTTCGGGCTGTACTTTGTGGACCGGTACCGGGATCCCACTGTCCCGTTCCTGGTCTGCGCCACCGTGGTGCTGGCCGCCGCCCTGGCCGGCAACCTGTGCGGCGGGCTGCTCCATCAGCGCGGGCGCAAAAAGGAGGCGGCGGCATGAGGCGGGCTGTCCTTCTGCCCTTGGGGGCGCTGTGCGGCGCGCTGGCCTATGGAGCGGGCTATCTGCTGGTAGCCCGCGTCGCCCCACCCGTGGGGCGGGGCATCCTGAAAGGCGCGGCGGAGCTGTCCGGCTGTGCCGCTATGTATTCTCTGACCGGGAAAGGAAGACTTTATGGACACGAAACCCACGCGCGCTGAGGTCCGTTCGTCCGCCCTGCTGCTGGTCTGGCTGGTTCTGGTCCAGTTCCTGGCCGCGTTCCTCTTTGGGCTGGGGTCCCTGGCGCTGTTGGGGCTGGACCTGGCCGCCTTCAGCGGCGTCCATCTGGAGGGCCCCGGGATATGGGGCTGGATGGCCGCCGGGGCCCTGGTCCTGCTGTTCTGGCTGGGGGCGGGGTATCTGGCCCCGCGGGAGGTCCGGCCGGGGCAGGCGGGGACGGTGATCGTCCTGCCGCTGTGGGCCGCCGGGACCGCTTTGCTCCGAAACGCGTATCTCTTTCTGCTCCCCCAGCGGCTCTGCGGCGGGGCGCTGGCGGCCCTGCTGAGCCCCGTCTGGCCGGACCGTCTGGCCGCCGGAGGATTGGGGCTCACCGTCTCCTGCGCCCTGCTGCCCGCCGCCCTGGGCCTGGGCCTGTATCTGGGCCGCGGACGCTGAAGGTCCCGGACCGGGGCGGGTGATGAAAACGGCCCGGCGGCGGGTGTGGCTGGGCGGCTTCCTGGCCGATGGCATCGGGCCGCCGTGGCTGTTCCTGGTACCGGCTGCCCTGTTTTAACAGCAAAAACCCGGTTTGCCCGCATGGGCAAACCGGGTTTTTGTTTGATTAGCTGCTGTCGGAATCAGAGATCAGGCGTGGACCAGATACCAGGTGGTATTGTACAGACAGGCGTAGTAGTCCTCGCCCACCGCTTTGATCTGATCGTAATAGATGTTGTTCTTGTAGTAGTGGATGCCCTGGTCGGCGCTGAACCCGCTGGCCTCATTGCCGTAGGTCACCACCGGCTTGCCGTTCTCCTTGTCGATCTTGTAGTAGCCGTAGGCGTTTTGGGCCTCTTCCGGGGTGTTGCAGACGGGCTGCACCACGACCTGGGTGTCGAACTGCTCGTCCTTGCGGACCAGGCCGTACTTGCCGTTGACGCAGTAAGTGGCGCAGGCGTTGTTGCCGCACAGGGTGAACTCGGTGCAGCGGGTGCCGTCGCCCAGATAGCACGTGCCGTCCTCCATCAGGGCGTATTTCGGCTTATCGTTGTTGTGGTGCATCTCCACAGGGGTGTAGACCTTTCCGGTTGTTTTGTCGATGACTACCATCCCGTAGCCGTAGGCGAAGACCACGCCCTTGTCGCTGTTGTCCTCGACCTTGGCGCTGCCCCAGTTGAGCACGTTTTCAAAGGGCTCGGAGGTCCAGCCGGTGGCGTCCACCACCAAATTCATCCCGGTGGCGTCATCCCAGGTGAGGGCATAGCCGCCGTTGATATCATAATAAGTGGTGCGATCGCCGAGATCGCAGCCTTTGACGATGCCGTTCTCCCCGGCAAGGCCCCTCATAGAGCCGTTCTTCAGCAGGGCCAGCGTGGCGTTCTCATACAGCTCGATGGAGTCGTACAGGTAGTCGGTAACGGCTCTCTTGCCCACGGCCAGGGCCCACTTGTTGCCCGACTTCACCGCCAGCAGAGGGGAGCCGGTCTTCCAGCTGATTTCGCCGTCAAAGTGGCCCAGCTTGCTCCCGGTCATATCGTAGATGTCGTAGGCATAGGAGTTGGAGGTCTTACACCGGGCGAAAATGTAAACACCGTTGGTCTTGACCTCGGGGTAAACGGACTTCGTCTGGAGGGCGCCGTTGACCACGATGGCGTAGCCGTTGCTGTCCTGGGCCGTGAATACGCCGTAGCCAATATGAGTCATGCTCAAATAGGAGGCGGGAACCTTCAGCCCATCACCGCTGGTGTCGATCAGCCCCCACTTTCTGGTGCTGTTGTCTAACACCGGGGCGTAGCCATAGGAGAAGTCCTTGGCCTCCGCATACTTGGCGGAGATCCTCACGGTGCCGGAGCCGTCAATGTAGCCGTACCGCTTCGTGCCGCTGTCCTGGAAAAGCATGAGGCCGTTGGACATCTTGTGGCTCGCGTCGATGATCTCCGGGGCCTGCCGCTGGCTCAGGGGGAGCAGGTGCAGGGTCTTGCGCAGCGCGGGGTCGGCGCACCGGGCGGCGATGGCGGCCACCTCAGAGCGGGTGATAGAGGCGTAGGGCTGGAACATGCCGTAAACGTCGCTGCCGGTGAAGACGCCGGCGTTATACAGCTTGAAGATGGCCGCGCTGCTTTCGGTGGAGGTCGACACGTCGGGCAGTTCCTTCACGGAGTTGATGGCGTTCCACTCGCTGTCGGGCAGGGCGGCGGCCACGATACCGGCCATCTCGGCCCGGGTGGCGCTGCGGACATAGCTGTCGAACTGGCCCTCCCGGATGATGCCGTTGCTGAGGCAGTAGTTGATCGCGTTCTGCCGCCAGTCCGGAGAGGTGTTGGGAAGGGTCCCGTTGCCGCCGTGGTAGATATTGTGCATCCGGGCGGCGAGGGCGAGGGACTCAGCCACGGTGAATATTCCGCTGGGGGAGAAGGTGGTATCGCCGGTACCGCTCATCAGGCCCAGCTCATAGGCGTCCTTGATCGAACTGGCGTACCAGGCGTTCGTCGCCACGTCGGTGAACTGCCCCGGGGTGTAGGTCCTGATTCGGTTGAATACGGCGGCAGAGACGCCGGTCGTCAGCAGGCCCACGGCCAGCGCTGTGGCCAGGACCGCTGACAGGAATCGCGTTTTCAGTTTCATGTCTTTTGCTTCCTCCTTGTCTCAAACAGCGAGGGCTTTTGATAAAGTACACATTTTGAAAGCCCCTTTATGACTTTACAGTATAGCACAGCATCTTCTGGAAATCAAGGCCAGGGGCGCCATTTCCCCGCAGGATTTTCCCGCATATTTCGTTTCTTCCCAAAGGGATCCGTTCATGACGGCTGCCCGCGCGGCGTTTCCGCGGGGAAAAACGCAAACCCGCTCAGGCGGCGAGAATTTCGCGCCTTTCCCTTGCAAAACGGCGGAAAGGTGATATACTATCCATAACCAAACCTACGAATTGAGGGAAAACTATGGATCGTGTCACCATCGCCTCCGTCTTTGCCGACCGGGAACGGCTGGGCGGGCAGACCGTCACCGTCATGGGCTGGGCCCGGACCATCCGGGACATGAAGACCTTCGGCTTCATCGAGCTGAACGACGGCTCCTGCTTCAAAAACCTCCAGGTGGTCATGGACGCCAACGTGCTGGACAACTACAAGGAGATCGCCGGGCAGAACGTGGGGGCCGCCCTCATCGTGGAGGGCACCGTGGTCCTGACCCCGGAGGCCAAACAGCCCCTGGAGATCAAGGCCGCCTCCATCCAGGTGGAGGGCGTGTCCGCCCCGGACTATCCCCTCCAGAAAAAGCGCCACAGCGTGGAGTTTTTGCGGACCATCCAGCACCTGAGGCCCCGGACCAACCTGTTCTCCGCCGCCTTCCGGGTGCGCTCGGTGGCCGCCCACGCCATCCACTGCTTCTTCCAGGACCGGGGGTTCGTCTACATCCACACCCCCATCATCACCGGCTCCGACTGCGAGGGCGCCGGCGAGATGTTCCAGGTGACCACCCTGGACGTGAATGACCCGCCCCGCCTGCCCGACGGGACGGTGGACTGGTCCAGGGACTTCTTCGGCAAGCGGGCCAACCTGACCGTGTCCGGCCAGCTGAACGCCGAAAACTTCGCCATGGCCTTCGGCGACGTGTACACCTTCGGCCCCACCTTCCGGGCGGAGAATTCCAACACCCAGCGCCACGCCGCCGAGTTCTGGATGATCGAGCCGGAGATGGCCTTCTGCGATCTGAAGGGCGACATGGACGTGGCCGAGGCCATGATCAAGCATATCATCCGCACGGTGCTGGACAGGTGCCCCGACGAGATCAATTTCTTCAACTCCTTCGTGGACAAGGGGCTGAAAGAGCGGCTGGAGCACGTGGCCTCCTCCGACTTCGGCCGGGTGAGCTACACCGAGGCCGTGGAGATTTTGAAGAAGAACAACGACAAGTTCGACTACAAGGTGGACTGGGGCACCGACCTCCAGACAGAGCACGAGCGGTATCTCACCGAGCAGGTGTTCAAAAAGCCGGTGTTCGTCACCGACTACCCCAAGGACATCAAGGCGTTCTATATGCGCCTCAACGACGACGGGAAGACCGTGGCCGCCGCCGACTGCCTGGTCCCCGGCATCGGGGAGATCATCGGCGGCTCCCAGCGCGAGGAGCGCATCGACGTGCTGGAGGCCCGCATGGCCGAGCTGGGCCTGAAAAAAGAGGACTACTGGTGGTATCTGGACCTGCGGCGGTACGGCTCCTGCCGCCACGCGGGCTTCGGCCTGGGCTTCGAGCGGATGGTAATGTACCTCACCGGCATCAGCAATATCCGGGACGTGGAGCTGCACCCGCGCACCGTGGGCAACGCGGAGTTCTGATGGAACAAGAGGGCCCTCCGGCGGCGCGTCGGAGGGCCTTTTCATCGGTTTTTCTCCAAAAAATCTCCCCCAAGCCCTTGACAACCGCTCAAAAACCGGTATAATGATTTAGTCTGCCCCCGTTTGCGGGCGGACAACATCCTTGCCTCCGGCGAGACCGGAGGCCACAAGACCATAAGGAGGTGCAAACACAATGGCAAAACTTTCCGGCAATTACGAGGTGCTCTATATCATCGACCCGAACCTGGGCGAGGAAGAGACCGCCGCTGTGGTGGCCCGCTTCAAGGAGCTGGCCGAGGGCCACGGCACCGTGACGGAGGTGGACGAGTGGGGCAAGCGCAAGCTGGCCTATCTCATCAACGATCTGGATGAGGGCTACTACGTCCTGATGACCTTCTCCGCCGACCCCGCGTTCCCCGCTGAGCTGGACCGTCTGATGCGGATCAATCCCAACGTCATGCGCTCCATCATCGTCAGCAAGGACGAGTAAGGAGGAGCATCATGCTGAACCGAATCATCATCATGGGCCGGCTGGCCCGTGACCCCGAGCTGCGCCACACCCAGACCGGTACGCCGGTCGCTACCTTCCGCCTGGCGGTGGACCGGGACTTCCGGGACAAGAACACCGGCGAGCGCGCCACCGACTGGATCGACGTGGTAGCTTGGCGGGGCACCGCCGAGTTCGCGTCCAAATTCCTCGCCAAGGGCCGTCTGGCCGTGGTGGAGGGCCGCCTGCAGATGCGGGACTGGACCGACAAGGACGGCAACCGCCGCACCAGCGCCGAAGTGGTGGCCGACAACATCTATTTTGCCGACTCCCGCCGGGAGAACGACAACGGCGGCGGAAATTACGGCAACAGCGGCTACGGGAACAGCAACTACGGCGGCGGGAACCGCGACCGCAGCGACTACAGCCGCGCTCCCGCCCCCGCCGACTACGGCATCCCGTCCGGCGACGACCAGTTCTCCGAGTTGGCCGATGACGACGGCGAGCTGCCCTTCTGAGCACCCCATCAACGAATAAGGAGGTCTGCCAAATGGCTATGGATAACGCCAAGCCCCGTCCCAATCGCAAGCGCCGCAAGGTATGCGCCTTCTGCGTGGACAAGGTGGAGCATATCGACTATAAGGACGCCGCCAAGCTGAAGCGGTACCTGTCCGAGCGGTCCAAGATCCTGCCCCGCCGCACTACCGGCACCTGCGCCATGCATCAGCGCCAGCTGACCGACGCCATCAAGCGCGCCCGTCAGGTCGCCCTGCTGCCCTACGTGACGGACTAACAGGTAAAAAGAAGCCCCGAAGGAGTTCGGGCCAACTCTGTAAAAAAGTATTTACTATGTACGGCAAGGTGCAGTCTTTCGGGACTGCACCTTGTCCGTTTTAAGCGGGCCGCTTCCTTTTTCGGTAGTCGGCCCGCTGTCCATCTTCTCTGTGTAATACCTCTGGATCTGCTGGGGCGTCAGTTTCTGAAGCTGGATCGCGCCCAGGGCCAGAACGATGTGCTTGTCGATGATGTTTTGATAGGAGTACTATGTTCGGCCAAATATCTACCAATATTAAATTTTCAACTTTTCTACACCAAATAACACGAAAACTCCCTTGATTTAACAGAATCAAGGGAGTTTTTGGTGGACCTGAGAAGAGTCTATACGAACTACCGGGGCACCCTCTTCCTCAATGCCATCTATCTCCTCGAACGATATGGTAATATCCTCGTCTTTGCCGGTATAGTTGCAGACCAGCTTCATGTGGTCATCATACAAGTATATGGCCCGCACGAAGGAGCTTATCAATTTCTCCTGATACTTCCGGTCATGGGCATCCCCTTCGCGGAAGGAGTTGAGCCAGAATTCTATCTCGTTCCTTGGCACCATTTTGAGGGCGGCCCGCTCCGCGGCGATCATGCTCTCAAGCTCCCGCTGCTCTGCCTCCAATTCCAGCAGCCGCTCCCTGGTGGTCGGTGTGATGATACCCTGTTCAATCGCTGACATCACATTCTTGATGGCCGCCTTTACCCCTTCCAGGTCACTCTCATAGGACAGTAGCAGAGAGTCCTTCCGATGAAGCTCCATGAACTTCTCATAGCGATCGAGCAGCCGCTGGATCACGCTGTCCTGCATGAGATAGGTCTTGACAGCCTCGGCCACCTTGAACTCGATCCAGTCCCGGCGCACCGCTTTCTTCCGGCAGGTCTTCTGCTGCCGTTTGGTCTGGCACTCATAGTAATAGTGCTTGGCCGACGTTTTGCTGGTGCCGGACACGCCCACCATGAAGGCACCGCAGTGGCCACAATGCAGTTTCCCGGTCAACAGGTAATCGCTGTTCTCCCGATGCCTGCCACGGGGATTTTTCTTTGCCTTCAATTTCTCCTGCACGGCGTAAAACAACTCCTTTCCGATGATGGGCGGCACCCCGTCCTCAATGCGAACTCCTGCAAATTCATAGACGCCGATGTATCTCTCGTTGGTGATCAGGCGGTTGAAGCTGCTCTTGTTCCACGGCTTTCCCCTGCTGGTCTTTATGCCCCTGGCATTCAGATCGGCGGCGATGTCTACGAAGGCTTCACCATCCAGGACACGGTGATAGATCTCCCGCACAATCTCGGCGCCCTTCGGCTCAATGGCAAAGCGGCCATCCGGCCCCTTCTGATACCCGAGGGGCAGGCCCCCGTTGTTGACCATGCACTTCCGGGCGTTGTCCATCATGCCCCGCATGATGTCCTCGGCCATGTTCTCGCTGTAAAACTGGTTGACGTTCATCATGTTCCGCAGGGCGAAGCGGCCGGCGGCGGTATCGTCAAAGTCCTCCTCCACGTAGAGGCAGCGGATGCCCTGCTCCGTCAGCCGGGCGTCGTTTATCATTGCCTCCAACATATTCCGGCCCATGCGGTTGGACTTCCAGGCGATCACATAGCGGAACTTCTGCTTTTCACTGTCCCGCATCATGCGTTGGAAATTGGGTCGCCGGTCAGTCTTGCCAGAGACGGCCCGGTCGGAATAGATCTCGGTCACTTGGAGATTGTTCCGTGCTGCGAAGTCCTGGCACTTCTCCACCTGCTGCTCGATGGAAGCGTCCCGTTGGTTGTGGGAGCTGTACCGGGCGTAGATCACGGCGGCGCCGGAGTATTCGCCTCTCCCCTTCCTGGCTCTGGGCACTCTGGCACCTCCTTTCAAAATTCGCGCGCGCGGTTCTTCTAACGTACTACTTACGATAGGTCTTATCAACGTAAGAAAGAAAAAACTATAACCTATCTCTATATCAGGTACAGTAACAGTTACAGATACAGTATCAGATACAGCGCGTCGCGCGCGCGCATGCGCGCGTGACACCCTATCCATACCGTATAGATACCGTATCGATAGGGTATATCTATTTTCCAAGAAGGTCAGCGATTTCAGACCGCTGGGTCTTGACGGCAGACATCGTTCCGGTGCCTGCTCCTTTGTTTCCGATGGCGTCCTCGGCCAGCACGATGTGGGTAACAAGGAGATCGTCTTTCCATACATCAGTGCCAATGAGAGTATCACCGTGTTCCTCCAATTCGGTGTCCCGGTGGGCCTCCAATGTTCTGCGGTTGCTCCGAAGCCGCTGCTGGGTTGTGTCCTCGTCCAGTTTGCCGGCAATATAGTCGTCTATCGTTTCGAGGGCCGCGCATCCAAGCTCATAGGCGCGGTCGCTGACACCATCGGGAACACCGCCGGAACAGCCGGCTGTGAACATCAGGATAAGGGTGAGGGCCAGAGTAAGAATGCGTTTCATAAAAATACCTCCATGTTGTCGAATGCAATCGAAAGTAATAATTTTTCGTTTCGTATATACAGTGGGAGAAAAAGTGCTATAATCGTGGACACTGCCGGCAGCACTACATACGAGGAGATGAGACTATGGATCAGGACGAGCTGAATACCTACTGCGAGTTCAGGGAACAGCTCGCGACAGCCGAGGGAGCTGGAAGTCTCAATGATTTCGTCGGCTTTCTCAGCTATTGTGCTGCGCGTCTAAATAGAGGCGACCCAGTTCAAGCAATTTGGAGCGATTATCTGGGGAGAGCTTCTTGAATATTTCAACAGCAGAAGAAAGCTCGTCATCGTGTTCGATGGCGGGCTTTTTTATGCCCAGCATGGAGTCCAGGGTCTCCCCCAGTTGGTTGGCTAAATGGCAGGCGTGGTCAAAGGACAGGGAGATCGCGCCATCGATGATAAGGCCGACTTCATAGAGATCGACGCCGGCCGCCTCCAAATCGGCGCGGTTGGCATTCTCCACGATGGCCGCCAGGTTGGAGCGATAGATCTGGGAATACTCGCGAGAGTCCGTATGGCCATAAAGAAAATTGATGTCCACGTTGAAGACATCGGCAATGGCCTCCAACACCTCGAAACTCGGCATACGCTTTCCGGTTTCATACATGCCGACGATAGACCGGGACATCCCGATCCTATCTGCGAGTTCCTGCTGAGAAATATTGTCCCGCTTTCTCAAATAGACGAGCATATCGCTGAATTTACTCATATCTATCACCCGAGACCAATCTATCACATTATGTGACAAATGTAAAGGGATTACAAAAAATTTTGTCACGGAAAGTGTTGACAACGCCAAATGCCTGTGTTATTCTGAAAATGTCACTCACAGTGACAGAAAGGAGGCGAGACGGATGGATCTCGGAAGAAGGCTCAAAGATCTGCGTGGAGAACGGAATAGGGACAATGTTGCCGCGGCCGTTGGCATCTCTTCATCTGCGCTCGGTATGTATGAGTGCAATAAGAGGGTGCCCCGCGACGACGTCAAAAAGAGGCTTGCTGATTTTTACGGAGTATCAATTCAGCAGCTTTTTTTTGAGGAAGAATGTCACTCACAGTGACTATGCGAATGGCCCAGGAAGGGGTGAATGGGTTTGCCGGGTGAAAACTTTGTGAAAAATGCCAATGTCACGAGAATACCCCAGATACATATCCACGCGGAGCTGATTCCCGATCACGTCTGCGACGAGCTGCTGTCTGCCGCCTATGACGCGGCGGCGGCCTACATGGAGCAGCCCGGCGTCCGGGAGAAGTACGAACGCTGGCTGGCGGAGAAGGAGGCAAGAGCGGCCTCCGCCCCCGCGCATTAAAAAAGCCGCCCAAGGGCGGCGCAAATCTGAAAGGAGAGCGACCTATGAAAACCATCAACGTAAGACTGACCTTCACCGAGGCCCTGCTGGGTACCAGCCCGGCCAACGAGGACGTGTACCGTGACTTCATCGGGGCGAAGGCTCCCGACGCTGCCACTGTGGATGACGAGGTGGCGGCCCTGGGAGCCGACGCCGTGGTGGAGAAGGGCATGACCGTGTTCCCCCGCATGGAGGACGGCACCCCATTCCTCTACGACTACCAGATCAAGGGCTTCTTCAAGGACACCTGCGGCGGCCTACGTAAAGTCCCCGGCACCAAGTCGGAGAAGATCAAGGCATTCAAGAAGGAGATCGATAAGCTGATCTTCCCGGAACCCCGGCAGATCCCCATCCGCTTTGAGGGTGAGATGAACGAGTGCCAGCGCCCCCTCCGGGCGCAGACCGCCCAGGGCGAACGTGTGAGCCTGGCCATCAGCGAACAGATCCCGGCCGGGGCCACGGTGGAGTTCTCAGTTACCTGCCTCAACGACACCCTGGCCGACGCGGTGGTCGAGTGGCTGGACTATGGCAAGTGGTCAGGCATCGGCCAGTGGCGCAACTCCGGCAAGGGCCGGTTCACCTGGGAGTATTGCTAAGGCATGGCGATCCGTAGGGACGCTGTGAACCGCTGCGGTTTTGCGTAGCAATCTATGGCACGGGAAGCGCCACGAATTGCATATCCCGGCTGAGGAACAGCAATGCGCCGCTCTGTCATGGAATGGTGATGGGGGGCTTGGCGTGGGCATGGCTTCGTAACGGTTCGCCCCGCTTCGCCAAGGAAATGCGCGGCCGCGTAAAGCAGAGCGTTGGTATAGAGCTGCCTTGACAGGAAATGTGTTGGAAAAGCGTGGTCGAGATTGGATAGGCAACGGTGTTGCTGCGGACAGCGCGGATACGCATCGGCATAGTAACGCTGGGTAACGCTGGACAAAGCGACGGATAAGCTGCGAGAGGTTGAGCTTAGCGGCGGATGGGCCAAGCTGAGCCAAGCAAGGCACAGCAGAGGTGAAGCATCGATCAGCCGAGAGATGCGGCGGATGTGAATAGCTTGGAAGGTCAAGGCAACGGCTTTGAATAGCGTGGGAGCGATCGGCAGAGGCAAGGCGACGCGGAGCGGGGCATGGCCGAGCGTTGGCTGGGAAATGCGGCGCAGGGCCAAGGACGGCCACGCGGTGGCTATGTTGCGTATGGCTTAGATCTGCGTAGGAACTGCTTTGCTTGGAACAGCAGGGAATGGCCAAGGGATGGCTTAGAGTTGCAGTGCATGGGCACAGCGTTGAGGGGCCATGCTGTGAAAAGGCAGAGAGTGGCACCGAGCAGCCGAGAACAGCAAAGGAATAGCGCAGTAGAGAGCAGAACAGAACAGCAAAGATCGCAACGGAAAAGCTTTGCCTGGAATAGCAACGAAAAAGAATTGCGCAGTACGGCTCGGATCAGGACCCGACATCAAACGAAAGGAGAGATCAAATGTATTTCAGGCCCTGCCCCCATTGCGGGGCAAACCTTGACCCGGGAGAGCGGTGCGACTGTCTCGGGGCAAGGAGAGAGGCCGCCCCGCTGGCACGGGAACGGCCTCACACAAAACAAGTTGGTTACAGTGTATCAGGCCGCCGGCCGGAAGTCAAGGGGGTGTCCGCGTATGACCGCCGCCGATGAACTGCGGTATCTGCGCATCACCCGGAAGATCGCCGTGAAGGACATGGTGGCCGTCGTCCAGCAGCTGTACCCCCGCTTCGACAGGTACCTGCTCAGCCGGTGCGAACACGGCGGGGAGTGCGGGGCCACCATCCCGGAGGACGCGCTGAAAGCTCTGTATGAGGCATTTGCCCCCGACCGGCTCAAGGCCATTCAGGGCCGCAAGGGGGACCGCCACAAGCTGACGTGTAAAGTGATGGCCCGGCTCGACAGCGACACCTACGAGGCGTTGCAACGGCGCCTGCGGGCCGATGGCTACGCCACCGCGCAGGACTGGCTCACCGCTATGGTTGTCGGGTACATCAGGGAGGGAGATCAGGATGAAAACCTATAACCCCATCCAGGCGTCCATTGCCCAGGCTCATTACTGTGCCAGCAAGGGCTATCCCCGGTTCGCGCCGGCGGGCGGGAGCTGCGCCTGCGGACTGAACATCTACCAGGAACATCAGTGGCCGGATGGCCACACCAGCGGGATCTCGGTGGAGGAGGCCGGCGGCACTCTGATCACTGGCTGCCCTCACTGCCACCGAACCTACTGCGACTGAAAGGAGAAAAAACATGAGCAAGCCCAATAGATTACCCGTTCTTCGAGAACGTCTCAATGAATTGCTGGGAGGCATGTCCAGCACAGAATTCGCAAAAAAGGTTGGTCTGTCCCGGCAAACGGTGGGCTTTTACCTGAACGGCGATAGGATACCGGACTCAGAGTCTTTGCTTCAAATCTGCGAGAAATGCGAGGTGTCCGCTGATTGGCTACTGGGCCTGACAAAAGATACCGCCACACAGACCACCGAAGAGGCCAAGGAAATGACCGCAACCGCCGAGGTTATCATCGATGACGACTATATTTCCATTCCCCGGACGTGCTACGAGGATTTGATCCGGTGTCAGACCGTTTTTCGGATCATTGACCGTGTGGGTGGGCAGCTCTCCCCGGAAAAACTGCACAGCTTTATGAAGGCCATCTTTACGGCGAGTGATGAAATCCTTGCCCCGTCTGGCGCTTTAAGCCCGGTGAAGACTGATGCTTAACCGGATCATCATCATGGGCCGCCTGGGGAAAGACCCGGAGATCCGCCACACCCAGAGCGGCACCCCGGTGGCATCCTTCCGGCTGGCGGTTGACCGGGACTTCAAGGACAAGAACACCGGCGAGAGACCCACGGATTGGATTGACGTGGTGGCCTGGCGCAACACGGCCGAGTTTGCCGAGAAGTATCTGGCCAAGGGCCGCATGGTCGTGGTGGAGGGCCGCCTGCAGATGCGGGAGTGGACGGACAAAAACGGCGGGCGGCGGATCAGCGCCGAGGTCGTGGCCGACAACCTCTACTTCGCGGACTCCCGGCGGGACGATGCCGGCGGCGGCTACCAGCAGCCCGGCGGCTACCCCTCCGGCGGCAATCAGGGCGGCTATGGCGGGGGCTACCAGGGCGGCTACGGTGGGGACTTCCGCCGGGCGGCTGACATCTCCCCTGCTCCCGGCCCGGGCGACTTCTCCGAGATGGACGACGACGATGACGGTGAGCTGCCGTTCTGATGTTGGCGCGGGGCGCTCCAAGCGGGGCGCCCCGTCCGGGAGGAGGGCGAGTACATGGCAAACTATCGGAACGTCAGCGTGTCATTCTGGACGGACAGCAAGGTGGTGGAGGAGTTTACGCCGGAGGATAGATACATCTGGCTCTACTGCATAACCAACCCCCACACCAACCTATGCGGCTGTTATGAGATCTCCATCAAGCAGATCTCTGCCGAGACCGGCTACAACGAGGACACAGTGAAGCGGCTGTTGGCCCGGCTCGAAAAGGAACACAAGGTGATCCAGTACGACCAGGAGACCAAAGAGCTGCTGATCCTCAACTGGTACAGGTACAACTGGACGGCTTCGGAGCGGCTGGACAAGCCCCTGATGGCCGGCATCCAAGAGGTCAAGACCGACCGGTTCCGGGAAGTCCTGGTGGCGCGGTTCAACGAGCGGGAAAGCGTGATGAAGGCAAAAATGCAGCGGCCCGGCGAGGCCCCGGTCATCCTGTTCCCCATGATAAATGGCAGTGAGTACCCCATCTACCAAGACCAGTGCGACGAGTGGGCGGGACTGTACCCCGCCGTGGACGTGGCGCAGGAGCTGCGCAACATGAGGGGCTGGCTTACCAGCAACCCCGCCAAGCGCAAGACCAGCCAGGGCATCAACAAATTCGTGACCGGCTGGCTGGCCCGGGTGCAGAACCGGGGCGGGCGCGGCGGAGGACGACAGCCGCCGGCATCCCGCAGCCAGCAGGCCATGAGCGATCTGCAGGAGCTGCACCGCTACTTCGAGGAGGGCGAGACGTGACCAACAAGGAAATGACGGAGATCTTCTCCGTGATGCTCCTGGCCTGGCCCAACGCCGAAGTGTTCAAGGGCGGCATCTGTTGTTTGACATCCTGATCATCGTCGCCCGCGTGGTGTGCGTCCTGGGCCTGTTCGTGGTGCTGGGCGCTGCGGGCAACAGCGATTGCGGCATCGGCACCGACACCGAGATCATGATCCAGGGCGTTGTCGGGCTGCTGATGTTCGTGTTCGGCGGCCTGCTGGGAGGGGTATTCGGATGATCGGAGAGAAGGACCCCCGCCGTCAGTTGCAGGGCAGATTGGCCCGGGAGCGCGGCAAGCGGTTCGAGCAGCGCATTGACGCCGCCTTTGCCAGCTACGAGGCCAACGGCTTCGCCATCATCGAAAAGACCCCGGAGCCGATGAAGGTCATCCGGCGGATGGCCGAGGGCAGGTTCATGGCCTGCTTTCTGAAAAAAGCCCAGCCGGACTACAAGGGCATCATCAAAGGCGGGCGCATGGTGGTCTTCGAGGCCAAGTATACCGACAGGGCCCAGCTGAAACACAGCGTCGTCATTGACACCCAGGCGGCCTACATGGACAGGTACACAGCCCTGGGCGCCCGCTGCTATGTGATAGCCGGGTTTTCGTCCGGGAACGTCTACCGGCTCCCGTGGACGGACTGGCAGGACATGAAGCGGCTGTTTGGCCGCAAGTACATCACCGAGCAAGACCAAAACATCATCAAATACCGGGTGCCGGTGGCGCGGAACGACGTGCTGCTGCTCCTGGACTGAAAGGAGAAAAAACTATGCCAACCGAACTCTCTATGTACGAGGCCCAGGTGAAGAAAATGCAGGATCTGTGCGAGGAACACGATCTGACCTACCGCTTCGTGAAGGATCAGTATCCCGTGATCTTCACCATCCGCCTGGCCAGCGGATTTGACGCCCAGCTTTCCATGATGGAGCACGCCGAAGAGGACGGCTTCGTGAGCCCCGACGCCCGGATGTCCTGGATCTATGAGGACGGCGTTCTGTCGGTCAAAGTCACCGGTGGCACGTTCACGATCTCCAAGGTGTTGCGCACGAAGATCGAGAACATCCTGTCCAAGATGATCGCATACTGGCAGGCGTTTTTCTTCCGGGACGTGATCGAGCGCAAGTTGCTGTCCCCCAAGACCCTGCCCACCGCCGAGGACGACGACAAGGCCCCGCTGCCGGAGGGGGCCGAACCGCTGGAAGAGCTGGTGGACGAGGACGGCGACGAGCTGCCCACCGACGAGGCCGAGGACGACGGCGACCGGCCCGTCCTCACAATGGACGACCCGGAGATCGCGGAGGCGGCCCGCATCGTGCGGATGGCCAACACCGCGTCGGCATCCCTGTTGCAGCGCCACATGAAGATCGGCTACGCGAAGGCCTCCCGCCTGCTGGACTACTTGGAGACCCTGGGCGTGATCGGGCCCTTCAACGGCTCCGAGCCGCGGGAAGTCCTGGCCTACGACACCCCGGACGAAAGCGAGGAGGGCAGCGCCGATGATGAAGCGTGAGGACTACCGGGCGGTGAAGGCCATGGACAGGCAGCACCTGGACACCTACCTGCGCCGCATCTGGCAGCGGGGGTTCGACGCCGGAGTGAAGTCTGTCACCGGCGGGCTGAATGCCCCGGAGGTCGTGGCCGGCAGCGGCGACGCGGAAAAGGCGGAGGGCTGACGCATGGCGAGAAAGGTGATCCGCTGGCTGAACGACTCGCAGAAGGAATTTCAAAAGGTCTTCGAGTCGATATGCAATTCCCGCTCTTCCTGGCAGGTCTGGGCCGATTTCGTGACCATGACGGCAATCGCTATCTCAAACGCTGTGGATCAGACAGGTCCGCAGCATGACGAGCGCGAGAAGCTATACCTGGACACCATCAGGCAGTACAGGCCAGAGGAGCAGCAGCAATTCCCAAAGCTGTGCGCGATCACCGTTGATGCGCTTGAAAAAGAGCCGAACCAGGACTTCCTCGGAGAAATGTTCATGGCCCTGGAACTAAGCAATCACTGGACGGGGCAGTTTTTCACCCCGTACAACATCTGCCGGATGATGGCCCAAATGACCGTCTGTGACGGCAGGCTGGACGACACGATCAAGGCGCGGGGCTGGGTCGGGATAAACGACCCAGCCTGCGGCGCCGGCGCTCTGCTGGTGGCCGTCCGGAATGTCATGGTGGAGCGGGAGATGTCTCCCTTCACCGCCCTGTTCGTAGCTCAGGACATCGACCGGAACGCGGCCCTCATGTGCTACATCCAACTGTCCCTGCTGGGCTGTGCCGGATATGTGGTCATAGCGAACACCATCACCCACCCCTGCACCGGCCCGCTGCTCGACCCCATCAAGACCGAGAATAACGACATCTGGTTTACGCCGATGTTCCACCATCAGATCTGGGCGGAGCGGCGTATCTGGCACCGGATGGACCTGCTGATCCAGTCCCTCGCCCATGCGCCCGTTGCAACGCCTCTGCCGGAGGCGGAAAGAGCGGTTACAGCCCCGGCCCGTGTAGACACATACCCGGAGCCAGAGCCCTCCCTGCGGGCCACGGAGACGGGACAGCTTTCACTTTTCTAAATCCCCAGCCGGAGGGTAAAACCGGCGAAATGAAAGGAGAACAAAATGAGCGCAATGGAGGACGCGGCGGAGCAGGCCCGTCTCGCGCAGGAAGAATTCGACGCGGCGGAGGCAGCGTACAACGCCGCCGTCCAGCAGTCCAAGGGCTGGGACTATACCGGGCTGGGTACATTCCTCTCCACCCGGGACGAACAGGCCCGGCTGGATGCCGCCCGGGAGCAGTTGGAGCAATACCGCCAGGCGGTGGACGAAACCACCCAGGCGTACAACGAGAACGAGGCCGCCCTGTCCGGGTTGGAGGGAACCTTCTCCGATTACCAGGACGAGCAGCTGACCTCCGGCGCCGCTGTCCAGGAGTCCATCAACGCCATCTGTGAGCAGATGACCTATCTCACCGAGGAATACGAAAAGGCATACAGCACCGCGCTGGATAGCATCAATGGCCAGTACGCCCTCTGGGACGAGGCCGGCGAAACCGTGCCCACGAAGATCGGCAACATCAACAAGGCACTGGAAAGCCAGGTGACCTACTGGCAGGACTACAACGCCAACCTGCAATCCCTGTCCGAGCGGACAGACGACATCGACGGGCTGAGTGAAGTGATCGCCAGCTTTGCCGACGGCTCCGAGGAAAGTGTGAACGCTATCGCAGGCATGGCCAACGCCAGCGACGAAGACCTGGCCGCCATGGTGCAGAACTGGAAAGACCTCCAGGCGGAACAGGAGGCGGCCTCCGGCAGCATAGCCGATCTGAAAACCAACTTCACCGAAGAAATGGATCAGTTGCAGGACGCGCTCACCGAGGACATCGCGGGGATGAATTTGAGCGATGACGCGGCAGAGGCCGGCAGACGAAGAAGTCCAAGGCGTGGGAGGCCTACACCTTGTCCGGCATCGCCAACGAAATGGCCGGTGCCAACGGCATGACCTGCCTCTACCTGTCCGCGCAGGACCCGTACTATGAGCGGGTGGAGCAGTACAAGACCAGCGACATAGCTTTTCTGAGCGACCTGTGCCACGACGCGGGTATCTCCCTCAAAGCCAGCAACAACATCCTGATCCTGTTCGACCAGGTGGACTACGAGTCGAAAGACGCTGTGCTGACGTTGCAACGGGGCGCAGGGGGCTATGAGAAGTACACTCTGGGTGTCGGGTCGGCAGACAGTCTGTATTCGTCCTGCCGCGTCCGATACACCACGCCGGCGGGCAAGCTCATTGAGGGCGTGGCCAAGGTGGAGGACTACAAGGAGGACAGCAAGAACAACCAGCAGTTGGAGGTCACCGCGAAGGTGGCCAACGCTGCTGAGGCGAAGGCCCTGGCCGAGAAGCGGCTGCGGCTGCACAACAAGTACAGCCGGGACGCCACATTCGACCTGCCGGGGAACCCCAACGTTACGGCCGGGGTGACGGTGATGCTCAAAGGCTTTGGCGGATGGGATGGGAAGTATCTCGTTTCGCAGGCCGCCCATACCGTTGACGCCAGCGGCGGCTATTCGACCCGGGTAAAGCTGCGCCGGGTGTTGGAGGGATACTGATGGACGAGATCCTGGACAGGCTGGTGCAGGTCGGCAACGTGACCGACGTTGACCGGGCGAACCGCCGGGCCCGCGTGAAGTTCAATCTGACGGGCATCACGTCTGACTGGCTGCAAGTGGTGGTCAATCAGCCCTTCATCCCGGACTACGACACCAAGCCCCAGCGGACAGAATTCACCGGCGGCGGTTCCGGCGACGCCGCCTTTGATAGCCACAAGCACGACTTGATCATCAAGCCGTGGATGCCGAAAGTCAATGATACCGTCCTCGTTCTCTACCTCCCGGTGAAGAACGGGGACGGTTACATTTTGGGAGGGATCTGACATGGTCGTTGGCTGCCTGGGAGACGTGATCTTCACCGTATCATCCGAGCAGGTCAAGACGCTGGACAACATGCGGTGGTCTGGCTCAGCCCGCTACCCCGCACACCAGCGGCACGGCACCAACGCGCTGACGGAGTTCACCGGCATCGACCCGGATCAGATGTCGTTCAACATCACGCTGAGCGGCTACCTGGGTGTGAACCCCATGACCGAGCTGGTGAAGATTTGGAACTATGAGCGGAGCGGCCAGGCCGTCCCGTTGGTCATCGGAACAAAAGCATACGGCAAATACCGCTGGAACGTGATCAGTCACACCATCCAGGGCCAGAGCTTCGACGGCGACGGCGACCTGGTGACGGCGACCGTCTCCCTATCGCTGCAAGAATATTTGAGATCGTGAGGTGTCAGGCATGAGCTATCAGGTAAGAGCCGCTGACCTGGCCCACATCCGGGTCAACGAGCAGGACACCGTTACCTCCGTCCTCCAGAATATCGCGGTCATCCTGTCCACCCGGAAGGGGACTGTTCCGCTCTACCGGGACTTCGGACTGAGTTGGCGGTCGGTGGATAAACCCATCCCCATCGCCAAGACCATGCTGTACTCCGACGTGAAGGAGGCCATCGAGGAATACGAGCCGAGGGCAAGCGTGGTCAATGTGACCTTCCGGGAGGACAGTTCCGCCCCCGGCGGGCTTATCCCTATCGTGGAGGTGGAAATCAATGAGTAGAGCAACAGATTATCAGTTTGTCCCCACCGACACCGAAAGCACCGAGGCGCAGATGGTGTCGTATTACGAAAGGCTCACCGGCGCGAGTTTAGCCCCGGCAGACCCGATGCGGCTGCTCTTTAAGACGGTGGCTTACGCCATCGTGTTGGAGCGGGCCGACACCAACTACACCGGCAATCAGAACATCCCCAGCCGGGCGGCGGGCGCCAACCTGGACGCGCTGGCGGAACTTTACAACGTGTCCGGCCGGCCGGATGCGCAGCCCGCCGTCTGCACTGAGCGGTTCCACATAAGCGAGGCCCAGGAGAGCGCGATCCTGATCCCCGCCGGCACCCGCGTCACCGACACCAGCGCGACCCTCGTTTGGGAGACCGTGGCCGACGCCTATGTGCCCATCGGAGACACTCATGTAGACGTGCAGATCAGGTGCCAGACGCCGGGTGTCGTGGGCAACGGTTACACCGCCGGACAAATCAACACCTTCGTGGATCTGTATGACTACTGTTCGGCCTGTGAGAACACCACCACATCAGACGACGGCGCGGACGCGGCCACCGATGAAGAGTTCTACGACCTGCTGCGCTCCTCCATGGACGCCTTCTCCACCGCCGGAGCCTTGGGCAGCTACATCTACTGGGCCAAAAGCGTCAGCACGGAGATCTCCGACGTGGTGGCCAACAGTCCCAGCGCCGGCGAGGTGCGGCTGTACGTGCTGATGTCCGACGGCACCAAGGCATCTGAGGAGATCAAAAAGGCTGCCCTCGCAGCGTGCAGCGCGGCGGAACACCGGCCGCTGACCGACCATGTGGAGACTGCTGACCCGGAGGAAGTGACCTACAACATCACCCTGACCTACTACATCCAGTCCGACGCTGAGAAAAGCGCGGCAGCCATCGAGGCCGACGTGGATGCGGCAGTCAAGCAGTATGTGGCCTGGCAGTGCGGACGGTTCGGGCGGGACATCAACCCGGACAAGCTGCGGAACTTTCTGGTTTCCGCCGGCGTGAAGCGGGTGGTGCTGACCGAGCCGGAGTTCAAGGTGCTGTATACCGGCAAAGAGGTGGACGAGGCCACGTTCCTGGCCACGCACACCCCCCAGCTTGCCAAGGTGGGCGAGATCAACGTGACGAATGGGGGCTATGAGGATGAATGAGGCGCACAAGCTGACCGCTGAAAACATCCAGGCGCTGCTCCCTACCGCGCTGACCCAGGACGAGAAAATAGTGGCCGCATTCGCCGCCATCTGCCAGGTGCTTGCCGGCCGGATGGACGAGATCGCGCGGGTGCTGCTCTACCCCTGCATCGACCAGCTCCCGGAGGAACTGTTGGACATCCTGGCGGTGGACTTCAAGGTGGACTGGTACGACCCGGGCTACTCCCTGGCCGAGAAGCGGCAGACCATCAAGGACAGTTGGAGCGTCCACCGTATGCTGGGCACCCCCGCGGCCGTGGTCATGGCCATCTCCGCCATCTACCCGGACACGCAGATCTCCGAGTGGTGGGAGTACGGCGGGGAGCCGTATCACTTCCGGCTTCAAATCGACGCCACCTACGAGAACGTAGACCCGGTGAAACACGCCCGTGTCCTGGACAGGGTGAACTTTTACAAAAATTTGCGGTCTGTGCTGGATGAAGTCGAGTATGTCAACGCCGGCGGCACCGCAACCGAATACACCTACGCCGCGTTCCTGGGCTGCGAGATCGAGGACGGCGCGGCGGCGGTACGCTACTGATTGGAGGGATCGCTATGGCGTTGACATGGGAAGGCGTAATCACCAACGCGGGCAACAACCTTCTGGCCCAGTGGACGGAGGGCAAGGTGCTGACCATCAGCAAGGCGGCGACCGGTGCGGGCCGGGTCGGCTCCGTGGCCCTTATGAGCCAGACCGCGCTCAAAGAGGAGAAGCAGACCGCCAGCATTATCTCCGAGGAGACGGTGGACAATGGCCACAAGATAAAACTGCGCATCGAAGGCGCGGAAGAGGGATATGGCCTGGCGCAATATGGTGTGTGGGCGAAGGTGGACGAAGGCCCAGACACGCTGCTGGCCCTGTTCCAGAACAACGAGGACATCCCCATCCCAAGCAAGTCGGACTCCCCGGACTTCAAATTCACCTTCTACGCGCTGCTGGAATTTGACAACACTGGGGAGCTGCAGGTGACGATCGACACCAGCACTTCGGTGACGCGGCAGGAGATGGAGGAGTATGTCTCTGCCGGCCTCGCCAAAAAGCAGGACGTGATCGATGTGAAGGGCCTGCTGAAAGGCGAGGGCAAGGGGAAGATCGTGGCGGCCGTGGCCGGCGAGGACTACGGGCTGCCGATGCCCAAAGGCCACGGGGCCCCGACGGAGAACACCAAGGCCGAAGTCGGACAGCATTACTTCGACGAGGACACCGGGAAGGAATACACCTGTACGGAAGTGTCCGAAGATGGCAAGACCACCTGGGAGCAGTCCGGGGCCACCGATGCCTCCGATTTGACCTACGACGGCAAGAAGCTGTCCGACGTGCTGGACGGGCTGGGGACGCTCACCGGCCACGGTGAACCCAGCGAGGAAACCAAGGGCGCCGTCGGGCAGACGTATGTTGACCTGGACAGCGGAAACTCCTACCTCTGCACGGACGACGGCGAAGGCTCCGGCCCGTACCAATGGCTGCCCACCGGTGGGGGCGGAGGGGTGAAGCCCCAGGTCGATGTGACCGTGACCGCAGGCTCTGCCATCACCGCCACCTGTGGGGAGAAGAAACTGACCGGCACCGCTGGCGACGATGGACACTATGTATTCGACCTGCCGGCCTACGGCACGTGGATTTTCAAGGCCACGCTGGGCGAACAGACCACCGCCGAGGAATCGGTGGTCGTGGACCAGGTGAAGCAGTACACCGTGACGCTCTCCTACTTCCGGGCCACGCTGACCGTGACGGCGGAGGAGGGCGCGGAGGTCAAGGCCGTAAGCGGCCAGAACACCTTTACCGGGAAATGCACCGGCGGCGCGACCTGCGCGCTGGAGATCACACACTCCGGCACTTACACCATCACCGCCACCAAGGAGGGCGTGACCTCCAGCACGGCGACGGCGGAAGTGACGCAGGACAAGGGCCAATACACGGCCACCGTGACCTTCATCACGCTGACCGTGACCATCGACGCCGGCAGTAACCTGACGGTGAGCAAGGACGCCCACAGCTACAACCGGCCCTCCACGTCCGGCGCCTCCACGAAGTTCTACCTGCCGGAGACCGGCGTGTGGAGCGCAAAAGCCACCAAGGACGACCAGACCGCCGAGGGGAGCATCAACTGCGCGGCCTACCAGGGATACACCCTGGAACTGTCCTACGTGAAGATCACCGGCGTGAGCTGGAATTACAGCAACCAGAACACCGCCCTCACCCGGCTGAAAAAGGCGACCGACAAGAGCAATCTGGTCAACGTTGACATCAGCACCGAGCCCGCCCCCGCCGTGGGCAACGGCGCCGGAAGTTCTCCCTTCGACACGCTCATGCCCTGGATGGGCATGGAGATGTATAACATCGTCAGCAATGCCGTCGGCCCAAAGAAGGGCACGGACGGGTTCAACCTCTCCACAAACGATGTCGTGGTCTACATCCCGGAGTTCTGGTTCAAGATCGAGGACGACAGCGCGGCCAGTACGCGGTATTTCTATGTGGCGGACAAGGCCAAGAACGGCTTTACCAAGCACCCCGGCTCCGGGCGGTATGTCGGGCGGTACAACACCATCAGCGGGAACTTCTCGCGGACAGGCGCTGCGCCGCTGGTGAATATCACGCGGCCTGCCGCCCGCACCGGCGCCACCAGCAAGGGTAAGGGCTGGTATCTGTATGACTTTGCGTCCTGGTGCGCGGTCTGGCTGCTCTACCTGGTGGAGTATGCCGATTGGGACAGCCAGAAGAAGATCGGCAAGGGGTACACAGACGGCAACAGCTCCGCCATTTCCAGCGGCCAGACGGACAGCATGACCTACCACACCGGGCGGCCCACCGGCACCGACGGCAAAACCGCCGTCCAGTACAGGTGGATCGAGAACCCCTGGGGCAACGTGTATGAGTGGATCGATGGCGTCAACTTTAACGACGGCATCGTTTATGTCTGCACCAACCCCGCGCAGTACAATGACAACACAGGGAGTTTCTGCTGCTGGTGGCGCTGTGCATCACCTGTGAGCAGATCTCGCTCCGGGAGGCCCTGGACAGGGGCTACACCTGGCGAGACATCACCCGCGGCCGGGTAGGGCTGCTGATTGGCTTCTACCTCGACCAATGGCTGGCGAACTACTACATGGAGCCGCTGGATTGGATCGCGCTGCGGCATGAGGGCGTGGCGTTCAGCGTCCGACAGATGGACAACATCACCATGACCGGCCCCAACAAGAAAAAGCTCCACGCGGCCCGGCGGGCGTTGGACGAAGGTATGCGCCGGCTGGGTCTCACCATGAAAGGCAACTGGCAGCTGTACTCCACCGTGTTCACCCGCAAGGCCCAGCGGAGGCGGCTCACCATGACCGACCGGCAACGGCAGCTCCGCCGGCCGCGAATGGTGTCGGCGGTGGGCTACCGCTTCGGCCACACGCACACCATTCTCCGCAAGCGGAACTTCCTGCGGCTCACCCGCCAATGCCGGCGGGTGAAAAAGAAGCTGGACAACATGATACCAGTCCCGTTCCAACAGGCCGCCGGACTGCTGAGCCGGATCGGGCAGTTGAAACACTGCGACAGCCTAAATCTGAGGGTCAAGTACGTTGACCCCATCAAAGTCAAGAATTTGAAGGAGGTCGTGCGCTATGAAAGTAAGAGGCGACAACTCGCCCGGGAGCGCCTTTACTCTGGAGGCGCTGCCTAACAAGCCGGGCTTCGTGCTGGCCCGGTTCTACGAAAACGCCCAGCAGTTCACCGAACAGCGGGACGAGGGAGAGCCTATCCACGGCTGGGTGTACGACGAGTATCACCTGGAATTGGAGGACAGACCAGGGCTGGAAGAGGACGTGCGCGCCAACTTCGACGCCATGCTGGCCCAGGCAAAGGCACAGGAGACGCCAGAGGAGCCGGGTGACCTCGCGGAAAGGGTACAGCAGCTTGAAGATGACAAGGCCACCAGAGCGGAAGTAAAGGCCGTTTGGGACCAGATGGCCGCAGCCTATCAGGAGGGGGTGCAGAGCGCATGAACAGCCAGGATCTCATTTTGAACATCATGCGGGCCCAGGGCAAGGCCGACGCCCTGAACCTGCGGGAGCGGGCCCATGATCTGGACGGCACCGCCATCATTGCCGAGGAGAGCAAGGTGCCCGCCTTCGACCCGCAGAAGGATTACTCCAACTGGCCGGTTGGCTCCCCGGTGACGGACGGCGGCCAGGTGTGGACGCTGATCCAGCCGTACAACGCTGCCAACTATCCGCAGCGGCCGGCCGATCTGCGGGCACTCTGGGGCCTGGCCCACACCAAAGACCCCACCCGGGCAAAGCCCTATGTGCAGTCCTACGGCACCAGCGGCATGTATATGATCGGGGAGTGCTGCACAGATCCCGACGCCGCAGACCCCGCCGCCGTCTGGCGGTCGAAGGTGGACAACAACGTCTATTCCCCCAGCACCTACCCCACCAACTGGGAGCAGGTCGAGCAATAAAATACAGCGCCAAGACAGTCCCCGTCCGGGGGCTGTCTTTTTTCGCGCCCATGGGGGACAACTCACGGAGCCCGCCCGGGAAACCGGGGGAGTAATTTCAATTTCACAATATCAAGGGGGACACAAACATGGACAAACTGAACGACATCAAAATCTGGTTCGCGGCGTTGGTCGGGGCGTTGACCGGCCTTTGGGGGTGGATGGGCTGGCTGGTCATCGGCTGGGTGGTCTGCATGGTGCTGGACTACATCACCGGCTCCCTGTCCGCGGCCAAAGCCGGGAATTGGAGTTCTAAGGTGGCAAGAGAGGGCATCTGGCACAAATTAGGTATGGTGTTTGTGGTGCTGGTGGCCTCTGGTGCTGATCTGCTAATCTCCGCCGTGCTGGAAAATCTGCCGGTAATCGAGCTGCCCTTCCAGTACCCCGGGCTGATTTGCCCAGTGGTGCTGGTATGGTACATTATCACAGAGCTTGGGTCGATTACGGAGAACGCAGTGGACATGGGCGCTGCTGTTCCCGAATGGCTGACCAAACTGCTGGCCATCGGTAAAGACGCTGTCGATAAGGCCGGGGATGAAATGACCGACGGCAAGAATGCCGGGGAGGACAAAACATGAGCGCCGCGGTGGAGCGGCTGCTGGCCACCGCCGCAGCTGAGGTTGGCTACCACGAGAAGGCCAGCAACAAAGACCTGGACAGCAAAACCGGAAACTCCGGCAGTGCCAACTACACCAAGTACGCCCGCGATCTGGATGCCATCGGCAACATCTACAACGGCCGGAAACAGGGCTATGACTGGTGCGACGTCTTTGTGGACACGATGTTCATAATGACGTTCGGGGTCACTCTGGCGATGAAGCTACTCTGCCAGGAGTACAGCGGGTGCGGTGCCGGGTGCAAGTATTCCATGGGCTACTATCAGGCCCAGGGCCAGTTCCATACGAGCGGGCCCCAACCGGGGGATCAGATTTTCTTCGGCTCTGGCAATACCGTGTCTCACACCGGCATCGTGGAGAAGGTGCAGGGGAGCAAGGTCTACACCATCGAGGGTAATACCGGCAGCGGCTCTGTGCAGGTGGCCCGGTGCGTGTACCCGCTGACCTATGGCACCATCAAGGGCTACGGCCGGCCCGACTGGTCGCTGGTGGACAGTATCACCCTGATCGGGTGGACTGGCTATGTGGCCAACACGGGCGACGAGGGCCTAAACTGCCGGACGTACCCCGTCGCCGGCAACGTCCTCAAAGCCTTCCCGGAGGGGACGGCCCTGTATATCATCCAGGAGCTGAACGGCTGGGGGCTCACCCTCAACGAAGGGTGGGTGTCCCTGGACTACGTGAGCAAGACGGCCCCTGCCCCGGCTCCGGAGCCGAAACCGGAGGACGGCGCTGCGGACTATGCCAAACCCTTCTGCGCCAAGGCCGTGGCCAAGAGTGTGTTCCAGGGCGACGGCACCGGGGATTATCACTGGACGAGCCCCATCACCCGGCAGGATCTCTGCGTGGTGTTGGACAGGCTGCACCTGCTGGACTGACCCGCAGAAAAGTCAATTACGATTAGGCAAAAAGACGCCCCCTCTTCACCGCTTTGGTGAGGAGGGGGCTCTTTTTTTATGCCCACCGCAGGAAAGCCGCTGTGGGCGCGTTTACGAGGCGGGGAATATATCTACACTACCGGAGGCCCGGAGGGCTCCTGTGGGCCGTTGCAACGGCCATTCCGGGGCGATTAGCTTTCCTGCTCCGGTTCCCGTTCCCACCCCACCTCTTCCAGATCGCCAAATCCGTTCCACACGTCTTCGAGTACCAGGTGCCCGTTCTCGTCCACGATCACGCCGGCGGCCTCGTCTCCGTAGATGTCATGCTCCAACAGGAACATATGCGCGTGGACGGACTTGGGCTTGCGCCGGGGCCTGTCCTCTGTCCAGACGAACCGGCCCTCGTCCACGACGTGCCAGGTGCCGATGTGACCGGTCACGCGGATGCCGTCGCTGTCGCGGGTGATCATTCCGTCACCCCCTTTTTGGCCACGGCCCAGTCCTTCAACGGGATGGGGGTGCCCATCCATTCGCGCATGGCCTCGTCGTTGCCGCAGGCGTCGCAGATGTAGACGGTGGCATACCGGCTCAGGGCGTTGGTGTGCAGCCTGTCCTTGACGGTGAAGCGGCCGCACCGGGGGCAGAAGTGTGTCCCGTCGGTCTGCACCGCGGCGAAGTCGTCCACCGCCTTCTTCGCGGCGACCGTCTCATTGACGGTCTGAGAAAACTGATCGTAGTCCATGTTCATGCTCCTTTCCTTGCGCGGGCCGCGGCATCCAGCAGCGGCAGTGTGTCGAACCCGAAATCCAGATACCCCTCATGGATCACGCCCAGGTAATACCGGGAGGGCGCCTCAATCCGATGGCCTGGGGTCATGACGTAGGCCATGGCCTCTACTACCCGGCCCCTGATCTTGATGTTGAAGAACTGCTTGGTGTAGAGGTGGGGGTAGCCCTCGTAGATGTCCAGGTGCATCTCGTCGGCCTGGCTGACGGCCCAGATACCGACCTGGACGCTATCGCCCTTGCTGGGCTCGATGTTGGCCACCCCGGAGCGGCTGTTGCCCCGGAACGTCAGCTTGTAATCCTTGATGGTGGCCGAGCCAATTACAATGGCGTCGGGGCAGCGGTGGAGCATCTGGTCGACGCACAGGTTGCTCCCATAGGCGATGTAGTATTTCCGTTTCATTGCGCATCCTCCTCTGTGATGGTGATTTCGTCCAGATCGTACAGTCTGGCCGGGTACTTGGTGCGGCGCAGCTCGTCGAGCAACGCCTGGGCCTCGCTCCATGTCCGGGGCTCGTCGTATTCATACCTGCCCACCCGCCGGAACGTGCGGGCGTCGATGACCGTGAATGTCAGCATGCGGATCTCCTTTCTCCCCGTATAGCCGATAGGCCAGCTTTGCGTCAGATGTTGAAATACTCACTCAGCTTGGTGTCGCTGTTGATTTTGAGGAACTGCACCAGGTCGGCCCACATCCCCGGGTCATTGGATGCCTTCATCCGCTCAAAGTAGCTGAGATCCTTGCCCCGGCCAAGGTAGTCGGTTTTGAGATAGACGACATCTTCCCGGCTGACGTAGTAGGCGATCTCTTTGTCGTTCCAGTAGTAAATGCATTCATAGTACGCTGGGATAACTTTGGTGGAACCATTGCGAAGGTGGCGAATGCGCTCCGGGTAATCGTGGCGCTTTACGGTGATTTTCCCTGTCATATCGTTCGTCCTTTCTCCCCGTGTGGCCGGTAGGTCAGCCGTGAAAGTTGAGACTAACTTGAGACTACTTGAGAGTAAGTTAAGCTGCCACGTTGCCAGCTTCGGCCCGGAAGGCGGCGGTCAGGTGCTGGCGGCAGGTCTTGAACTCGGGACCGGAGAGGCCGAGCCGCTTGGTGAGGACGCCCATCATCAGCTGCTCTTTCTTCTCCTGGGTGTAGTTGGCGCAGCTCTTGAAGTACAGGTTGGTGTCGGTACTGTTGATCGCCCAGGCGCTCATGCCCAAGCAGAACTGGATGTAGGCCTTGATCTTGCCGGCGTGGGTGGTGCCGTTGAACAGGCGGAACTCGACGGTGCCCTTGGTGAAGAAGGCGTGGAGGTTGATGCCGTGGTACCGGCTGGTGTTGTAGTGCTGGTGGTCGATGCCGCCGGTGTAACCATCGTTCACGCGGCTGTACCAGATGCGTTCCAGGCTTTCCTTCGTCTTCTCGGTGTCGTGCTTCATGGCGGCCAGGAGCCGCTTGTTCATCTTCTTGCACCAGCGGTTGGCGCGGTCACCAATTTCCAGGGCCTCGTAGAACAGGTCCTGCCGGCCGATGGCGAAGTTCATCAGGCGGGTGAGGCTGGCGGGGGTGTGGTTCTTGCCGTCAACGTGGACGTGGATGCCGCAGCTGCTGTTGGCTACGGCTCCGGCCCGGCGGAGCGCCCGCACCACGTTCTGGAGATCCTCGATGTCCTCGTACTGGAGGACGGGGGTAACGATCTCGCAGGAGTAGCTGCCGTCCGCGTAGCTGTGATCCTTCATCTCGGTGCGGATGCTGGCGTCGGACATCGCTTTCCAGGTGCGGCCCTTCCGGTCGGTTGCGGTGTGGGTCTGGTAGTAGGTGCCGGCATAGCGGGTGTTGGTGCCGAAGTAGTTGGCGATGACCTTCGCGGCGTTCTCGCGGGATATCCCGGTCAGCTCGATCTCCACCCCGAAGTTCTGCTTCTTCATCATGTCGTACATCTCTTTGCCCTCCTTTGAGTTGTCCCTGCTTACCGCAGGGCGACGGTCTTGCCGTGGTAGGAAATGTCGTAACCGTGCTTGGCCTTCTGGATTTCCACATCGGCGGTGATGACGCGCTTGATACCGAGCTTCTGGCGGATGACGCACTGGGCGATTTTCAGAGCTGCGTCGCTGGTGATGGACACCTGCTTGCTCTCGCTCCTGCGCTCCCACCGGGCCAGCCGGACCTCGGTGGCGGCAGCGGCGTCTTCCTGCGTTCCAAAGTAATCGACACAGAGATTGGAGCTGACCTTGTAGAACCGTTCGGTCTTGATGACGTCCAGCTCGTCGTTCCAGATCGTGTCGAAGCCGCCCCGGGAGTGCGGTACCACCTTGCCGGCGGTGTACCGGCCGACGATGATCTCCATCCCCTCGGCGAAGGGCTCGAACTGATTGAACTCGGCAAGCATCACGCGGATGATCTCGGTTCCGTTGGTGAGGTCGATTCTCGCTACACCCTGGCTGCCCCGCATGGAGTTGGTGTTGATGGCGTAACCCTTGGTGATGTACTCGTTGACGGCCTCGGTGAACTTCTTGTTGATGTCGACGTACTTCATTTTCGTTACCTCCTGTATTTTGTGGGGTGGTTTTCTGTTCTGGTTATATAGTACACCAATTTGGTTTACTTGTCAATACTTATTTGAGTATTTTTTCACTTTTTTTGTTGACAAGTCAATCCGTATCGTGTACTATATGATTTATAGAAAGGGGGTAACTTTTCATGTCGATTTCGGACAAGGTGAGGGGACTGCTGGCCCTCAGCGGGCGGCGCCAGCTCGATCTCGCAGAAGTGTTTGGCATGAGCAAGCAGACCATGAACAACAAGTTGAAGCGGGACAGCTGGTCCGGCCGTGACCTGGCCAGGGTTGCGGAGTTCTGCGGCTGCAAGCTGGCCTTCGTACTGCCGGACGGCCAGCACATTTCCATCGAGCCGGAGCCGGAGAACAAAAAGGGCCCGGACGAATGACCGTCCGGGCCGGGGGAGCCGCTATTCTTTCGGCTTATGTATGGGGGTGCCATAGCGCCTTTTCACGGTGATCTCCTTGTTCGGCATTCGGACGATGAGGTCTGTCAGCTCACAGTCCAATGCCTCGCAGATCAGGTCCAGGTGTTCGAGGGTGACTCTATCGGCCAGCTCATGGTACAGCTCGTTGATGGTCGCGGCTCTGATCCCTGTTGCCCGTGCAAGGTCAGCTTGCGTCCACCGACGCTCGCCAAGGCGGGTGGACAGTAAAATCCTAATCATAGCCATGCTCCTTTGCGTAATATCTTAGCAACAGAATAAAGTTTTTTCCGCAAATCGTAAGATAATTACGCATATCGTAAGGAAAAAAGACAAAAGCAGCCCGTCCACACAGATCTCTCTGTGCAGACGAGCTGCTTTTCTTATTTGTCCGCATCTACGAGCGGGCAGACAAGTACCAGGCTGGTGCCAACCAGGTAAATCGCTGCCTGAGTTCGTATAACGGAACTCTGGTGGAGGCGAGGGGAATCGAACCCCTGTCCGAAAACGATTCCACGGGACCTTCTCCGGGTGCAGGCGGTCATTTACATTCCCTTCCCCAGGCGTGGACCGCCACACTCAGGGAGTCGGTAGAGTCATGATGCATGGCCCGGTCAACTCTTTCCGGACTCACGGACGCCACTCATTTCACGCCCCGGACGGCTCGTGGCCCTTCCGGCCGGGACGGCCGCTATTTAAGCAGCGGCGAGAACGACGTTATCGTTGTTCTTTAATTTATAATTGCCCATTTTATGGCGGCTGGGCGCCGCCACCCGCTTATCCCGCTTCTTCATCCCCGTCGAAACCAGTACGCCCCCGCGTCGTCGGGGCAAGCTCCATATCCCTCGCTCCGCCGCAAGCGGCAGAGCTCGCTCATTTCGCTGCCCCTCCTCTCCCCACAAAGCCAAAGGGCGGCTTTGCGGGGGCCCCATTAAGGCCGAACGGAATAACAAATTAAACTTTCTCCGGCTCGGGGTAGTCCACGCCGAAGGTGTCCACGGTGACCTTCTTCATCCGCTGGTCGGTGAGGGGCTTATCCTGCCAGTTGGTCCTGGCGGACACGATCTTGTCGGCCACGTCCATGCCCTCGGTCACCTTGCCGAAGGCGGCGTAGGCCCCGTCCAGGTGGGGGGCCGCCTCCACCATGATGAAGAACTGGCTGCCGGCGGAGTCGGGGTCCATGGCCCGGGCCATGGACAGCACGCCCCGGTCATGGCGCAGGTCGTTCTTCACGCCGTTCTGGGCAAACTCGCCCTTGATAGACCAGCCGGGGCCGCCCACGCCCATCCCCTGGGGGTCGCCCCCCTGGATCATGAAGCCGGGGATCACCCGGTGGAAGATGAGCCCGTCATAGAAGCCCTTCTTCACCAGGGAGATGAAGTTATTCACCGTGTTGGGGGCGACGTCTGGGTAGAGCTCCGCCTTCATCACGCCGCCGTTCTCCATTTCGATGGTCACAATGGGATTCTGCGCCATAGTTGTGTCCTCCTTCGTCTTATGTCAGTACCGTCCCCGGGAGGCCCGGTCCATCTCCCGTTTGGCATCCCGCCGGGCGGCGTCCTCCCGCTTGTCGTAGAGCTTTTTGCCCTTGGCCAGGGCCAGCTCCACCTTCACCCTGGGCCCGCTGAAATAGAGGGACAGGGGCACCAGTGCGTAGCCGTCCTGCTGGACCTTGGCCTGGAGCCGCAGGATCTCCCGCTTGTGGAGCAGCAGCCGCCGGGTGCGCCGGGGGTCCTTGTTGAAGATGTTGCCCTTCTCATAGGGGGAGACGTGCATCCCGTACAGGAGCATCTCCCCGTCCTTCACCGCGCAGAAGGAGTCCTTCAGGTTCACGTTTCCCAGGCGGATGGACTTGACCTCGGTTCCGGCCAGCTCGATGCCGGCCTCGAACTTGTCCTCGATGAAGTAGTCATGAAAGGCCTTGCGGTTGGCCGCGATCTGCTTCGTATTTTGCTTCGCTACGGGAAACACCCCCTCTCTCGGCGTTGGAGTAATAGTATAGCACCCTTTTCCCAAAACCGCAAGAGAAAAATGCGGCTCCCACAGTTTGGCTCCCACAGTTTGGTCAGTCGTTCATCAAACCGCTCTCGGCCATGGAGGTGGCCTCGTCGTTGGCGAAGACGATATGGTCCAGCAGCTGGACCCCCGCCTCCGCCAGCACCGCCTTCAGCCGGCGGGTGGTGGCGATATCCGCCTCGGAGGGCAGCGCCACGCCGGACACATGGTTGTGGGCCAGCACCACCCGTGTGGCGTTGCAGCTCAAAGCCGCCTCCAGCACCTTCCTGGCGGTGATCTGTACCGCGTCGGCCACGCCCTCCCCCAGCTTTCTCTGGGCGATGACCTTGTTCTTGCCGTCCATGCAGATGAGATAGGCGATCTCATCCCGGGTCCCGAAGAACAGGGGCCGCAGCAGCTGCTCCATCTGGCCCATGGTGACCACCCGGCCCTCAAAGGAGTACATCCGCTCCAGGTACCGGCCGGACAGCTCCATCACCAGCCGGATGAGGGCGGCGGTATCCGGGCCTACGCCCTCCACCTCCATGAGCTGCTCCGGGGTGGCGTGGAACACCCCCACGATGCCCCCAAAGTGCCGCTCCAACTCATGGGCCAGGGTATTCACGTCCCGCCGGGGGATGGCGTAAAACAGCAGCAGCTCCAGCGCCCGGTGGTCTGGCATCCCCGTCAGACTGTATCCCCGGTCCCGGAACTCTTTTTTCACCCGTTTCCGGTGATCCTGATGGGGATTCTCAGGTCTCTTTGTCTCTTTCTGGCCGGCCACGGTTCAACCTCTGGGGCCGTACTGGGCCAGGTACGCCTCCATGCGGCCCCGCATCTCGTCGTCGATGTAGACCTTCCCGTCCACCGGTTTGTTGTGGAGGGCTTCGATGATCTCCCGGATGGTGACGATGGGGTACACCGCGATGCCGTAGTCCTCCCGCAGTTCGTCCAGGGTGGTGCAGTCCCGGGTACCCCGCTCCATCCGGTCCACGGAGACGAACAGGGCTTTGATGTCCACATCGGCCACATGTTTGAACAGCTCGATGGTCTCCCGCACGGCGGTGCCGGCGGTGACCACGTCCTCGATGATGGCGATGCGGTCCCCGGCCTGGGGTTTATAGCCCACCATAGAGCCCCCCTCGCCGTGGTCCTTGGCCTCCTTGCGGTTGAAGCAGTAAGGCAGGTCACGGCCGTAATTACGGAACAGGGAGGCGGCGGTGGTCACCGCCAGGGGGATGCCCTTGTAGGCGGGGCCGAACAGGGCGTCAATGCCGTCAGGCATATGCTCCTGGACGCAGGCGGCGTAGTAGTCCCCCAGCTTGGCGGCCTGGGCGCCGGTCTTGTAGTTGCCGGTGTTGACGAAATAGGGGGTCTTGCGGCCCGACTTGGTGGTAAAGTCCCCGAAGGTCAGCACGCCGGAGCGCACCATGAAGTGGATGAATTCCTCCTGATAGGGGGTCATGTCCCTCTCTCCTTTTCGGCAAAAAGCCGTCTTTTTCGTCTGATTATACCATCGACCACAACGCTTTGTAAAGGGAAATGTAGGGGTCGCCGCCCTCGGCGACCCGTTTTTTAACCGGAATATTTGCGGGAGCGGGTCGCCCAGGGGGGCGACCCCTACGGCGGCGTTTGTCTGCCAGTTAGATTCCTGGTCCGAACGCCGGGATGGCCTGGGGCTCCTCCCCGTACCCGGCCGCGGCCTCCAGGGCGTCCGCTCCGACGGGGCGGCACACCGCCCCGCTCCGCTCCACCGTCAAGGCAAAGCCCTCCCCGTCCGACGTGAACACCGTCCCGCCGGGGAGGGGCTGCTTTGTCACTATCCAGCCCATGCGCTCCAGCGCCATGGTGAGGGCCGCCGGCCCCCGGACAAAGGCCACCCCGCCCCGGGTCAGCCGGTCCCCCGCCCGGTTGGCCGCCCAGGCGCAGTCCGCCCCGGCCAACAGGTCCCAGGAGCCCGCGGTCCCGGCCTCTCCCGCCGCCGGGAGGGAGGCGGCGTTGATCACCTTCCCCGCCCCGTCGTGGAGGTAGATGCGGACCTCCTCTCCCTCCTGCCGGACGAACAGGGCGGCCCCGAAGCCGTAATACTCCGCCAGCCACACCCCACAGGCGGCGCAGGTCCCGTCGTGGAACCGGACCTCTCCCCCGGCGAGGGCCGCCCCGCACCCGGCGGCACGGGCCAGCAGTTTGGCCCGCTCTCCCCCGGCGGAGCCGATGGCCACCGTCCCCGATCGGGCCAGCCTGGCCCCCAGTTCAAACAGTTCTCTCCCCTGACGCAGCATAAGGGCACACCTCCTCATTCTGCGGGAAGTGTGCCCTTTTTTGGAGCGTTTTAATCCTTTTGGTACAGCGCCAGCGCCTTTTCAAGCCGGTTTTTGAAGTCCGCCGCCGCCCAGTCCGGGGAGAGGACCTCCACCCCGTCCTCCAGTCCGAAGATCCAGCCCCACAGGATGGGGCTCACCACCACGTCCAGGGTGACGGTGAAGTGGTCGTCCCCGTCGGGCACCAGCATGACCTCCCGGCCGAACCGGTCCAGCACGATGCCGGCGTACCGGTTTTTGCACCGGAGCCGCAGGCGGCAGGGGGTGCCGGCGTACATGCCGAAGTGGCGGGAGGCGTAGCCCTCCGGGTCCCAGCCCTCCCTGGACCGCCCGGCCATGCCGGTGAGCGTGATGTCGCTCATCTTGTCCACCCGGTAGTGGCGCAGTTCGTTTCTCGTCTCGTCCCAGCCGGCCAGATAGTAGTTCTCGCTGTCCCAGATGAGACCGTAGGGGGTGAGCTTGTATCGGGCCCCGTCCCGGCGGTAGACCTTCTCCCTGGCCCGATTGTACTCGAAATAGCGGAAGGTGACCACCTTATTGGCGGCGATGGCGGCGTGGAGCTTGTCCACGTTGTAGAAGATGCTCTCGTTCATGGTCTTGACCCGCCGGTCCACATAGACCTGCCGCTGGAGCTGCCGGGCCTGATGGACGGAGGCCAGCCCCTCCAGCTTGCGGATCAGGGCGTCGCTCTTGCGGTTGGTGAGAAACCGGCTGGACTGCACCGCGTCCACTAACAGCTTCAGCTCGGCAAGCTCGAAGTCCCGCTCCCCGATGAACCAGCCGCCCCCCTTGCCCCGGCGGGACTGCACGTCCAGCCCCAGCTGGCGGAGCTGCTCCATGTCGTCATAGATGCTCTTCCGCTCGGCGGACAGGCCGTGGCGCTCCAGCTCCTCCTGCATCTCCTGCCGGGAGACGGGGTGGTCCTCGTCGCTGCGCTCCAGCAGGAGTTTCGCCAGAATGGGCAGCTTGCGCTTGTAATTGGCGTTCTTCGCCATGGTGTATCCCCTCCTTTCAGGACCATGCTACCAAAACAGAAGTCCTATATTCGGGGATATTATAGCAGGTCTCGCGGAAAAGCGCAAGTCCTATAAAAGGGCCAGATATGCCCTTGAGCCTTCCACCCGCAGGGTGGAAGCCTTTGCTTTACGGCTCCGCCCGCGGGGGCGTCACCTTGTCCGGGATCAAAGGCTGCCCGGAGAAATCGATGTCCAGGCAAAACCCTCCGCCGACGGCGTACCGGACGAACCGGGCGCACAGCTCGTCGGCCCGGTCCGCGTCGGCGGCATAGAGGCACAGCTTATACCCCACGCCGTCCGCCACGAAGGACACTTCCCGGCTCTCGCGCAGCTCGGCACCGTCATCCCGGGTCATATAGCCCGTGTTCTCCAGGGCGGTGATCTCCACCCCCTGCCACTCTGTGCGCTGATAGTCCTCGTCGGGAAAGACGACGCAGGAGGGCACTTCGTCGCCCTTTATGATCTCCAGGGACAGGTGCAGATCGTCCCCGTCGGCGTACAGGGAGGCCGCCTGGAACATGCCGTCCTCCGTGAGCCAGAGCACCCCGCCCCAGTCCAGGCCGTCCCACAGCAGATGGTCCCGCATGGGCCACTCCCCGCTGCAGAGTGCGGTCACGTCACCATAGCCGGCGTCCCGGTGATACGCGCTGGGCGGGGCCAGACAGTAGTCCGCGCCGCTTTGCTCCAGCCCGGAGACGTCCAGCCAGTTCAGGGCGGGCAGGAAGTAGTAAGCCTGGGTCTCCCCCTCCGCCAGCCAGTAGCCGGGATCCGCTTTGGGCTCTTTGCCTGTGTGATCCGGGTCATTGGGGTCGGGCGCGGACACTTCCGGCGCGGGCTCAGGGACACCGGTAGCCGCCTCGCCAGCACTCCAGCCGCTTGGCATATCGTCAATTTGAGCATCGGGTACATCCCGCCCGATATGATTTGCTCTCACCGCCCAGGCCCCCACGCCGATGACCAGCGCCATCGCCGCCGCCAGCCCGCCCCACTTCAGCCAGGGATTGGGCCGCTTTCCCGGCGCTTTCAGGTTTTTCAGCTTCTCATGGAGGGTGTCGGACACTTCAATATCGTCCATATAGCGCTTGTATCGCTTCATTCAAAATTCTCCTTTCAGCTTTTGCCGCAGGGCCTCCCGGGCCCGGCTCAGGTCAGAGCGAACCGTCCCCGGCCGCCGGCCCAGTATTTTGCCGATCTCCTCGGTGGAGTACCCCTCGTAGTAAAAGAGGTGGACCGCCGCCCGCTGGTCCGGGGGCAGCTCCAGGATGGCCTCCACCAGGTCGCCCGTCTCGGCGTTGGGGGCGGGGTACACGTCCAGCAGCTCCACGGTGGGGTGCCTCTGCCGATCCCGGAGCACGTCCTTACAGCGGTTGGCCGTCACCCGCAGCAGCCACGCCTTTTCGTGGTTCTCATCCTTGAATTTCGGGCGCGTTTGCAGAAAGCGCAGGAAGGTGTCCTGCACCGCGTCCTCCGCCTCCGGCGCCGTCCCAAGGATGGCCAGGGCGGCCCGGTACAGCGTGTTCTCGTATTTGCTTACCAATTCCTCCAACCGGTTGGACGGGGTCATGTTCTTGCCCCCTTTCACTGATAAAACGCGAAACCGGGCCCGATTGCTGCAAAGATGAAAATATTTTTGTGGAAAATCCTGTGTCTCTATGATATACTGTTCTCAACGATCAATCAACCGAAAGGAGAGCGCGTATGGATCAGGAACTCCGGCTGGCCGTCCTCATCGACGCGGACAACGCCCCCCGCTCCGCCCTGCGGGAGATCATGGCGGAGGTGGCCGTGTACGGCGCCGCCACCGTCAAGCGCATCTACGGGGACTGGACCACCCCCAATATGAACTCCTGGAAACCCCTGCTGCTGGAGCACGCCATCACCCCCTTCCAGCAGTACAGCTACACCACCGGCAAGAACGCCACCGACTCCGCCATGATCATCGACGCCATGGACATCCTCTACTCCGGCAACTGCGACGGGTTCGTGCTGGTGTCCAGCGACTCGGACTTCACCCGCCTGGCCACCCGGTTGCGGGAGGCGGGGATGAAGGTCTACGGCATGGGGGAGAAAAAGACCCCCAAGCCCTTCATCGTGGCCTGCGACAAGTTCGTCTACATCGAATCCCTGAAGGCCGCCGAGGCCGCCGCCGTCAAGGAGACCGCCCCCAAGGCCAAAAAGAAGTCCTCCACCCCCGCCCCCGAGCCGGAGGTGCAGAGCCTGGGCATCAAGGAGCTGATCGCCCAGTCGGTGGAGGATCTGGCCGACGAGGACGGCTATGCCTATTTGGGCGACCTGGGCAATCTGCTGATGAAGAAGCAGCCCGACTTCGACCCCCGGAACTACGGCTTTTCCAAGCTGTCCAAATTCATCTCCTCCCTGGATGGCTTTGAGACCGACGAGCGGCACAATGCCAAGTACCAGGGCACCCAGATCTACGTTCGTAATAAGAAATAACGCCGCCCGGACGGCATGAGAGACCCCCGGCCTCATCGGCCGGGGGTCTCATTCTGCTCACAGGGTGCGGATGGAGGAAATGCTGTCCGCGATCTGCCGGCACACGCCGGGGTTATTCATGGTGTAGAGGTGGATGCCGTCCACCCCGCTGGCGATCAGGTCGGCGATCTGATCGATGGCGTAGGCGATGCCCGCCTCTCGCATCGCCTGGGGGTGGTCGCCGTACCGGGCCAGCAGGCGGGTGAGCTTCCGGGGCAGGCTGGCCCCGCACAGGGACACCATCCGCCGGATGGACCCGGCGCTGAGCACCGGCATGATGCCCGCCTCGATGGGCACGTCGATCCCGGCGATGCGGCAGCGCTCCAGGAAGCGGTAAAAGTCCTCGTTGTCGAAGAAGAGCTGGCTCACCAGGTGCTGGGCGCCGGCGTCCACCTTCTCCCGCAGGTGGCGGATGTCCTCCACCAGATCGGGGCTCTCCGGGTGGCCCTCCGGGTAGCAGGCGGCGGAGACGCCGATGTCGCTCCGCGCACGGATGTACGCGATCAAATCGCCGGCGTGGGCGAAATCGGTCTTGGGGGGATAGTCGGGGTTCACATCCCCCCGCAGGGCCAGCACGTTGTCCACCCCGTCCGCTTTGAGCTGGGCCAGGGTGCGGTCCACGTCCTCCCGCCCCGCGCCCACACAGGTGAGATGGGCCATGGAGGGGATGCCGTACTGGTTCTGGATGATGCCGGCGATCTCCTGGGTAGACTGGTTCACCATGTCGGAGCCGCCCGCCCCGAAGGTGACGCTGATAAAGTCCGGACGCACGTCTTTCAGCCCGTCCAGCGTCCGATAGATGCTGTCCACGGGCGAGGTCTTTTTCGGCGGGAATATCTCGCAGGAGAACACGGTCCTCCCCTTGCCGAACAATTCATACAGCTTCATGGCGCTCCCTCATTTCTCACATCGGTGGGTGTTGTGGGCTATTATATCAGGGAGCGGGCAAAAAGTACAGGGGTTTTCAAAAATTCAACCTACTTTTTTAGTGGGTGGAATGGCACCGCTCCACAAAGGTCCGGAAGATCGCCCCGCCGTCCACCGTGTCCGGCCGGGAGAGCGCCCCGGTCATTCGCTCTGGGTGGAACTGGACGGAGATCAGCGGCAGGGTCTCGTGCTCCAGCGCCTCGATGACCCCGTCCTCCGAGCGGGCGGAGGCGTACAGCCCCCGGCCCAGCCGCCCCACCCCCTGGTGGTGATTGCTGTTCACCGGGAACAGAGGGCCGTACAGCCGGTGGAGCAAGGTGCCCACCTCCGCCCGGACGGGGTGGACGCAGTCGCCCTCCGGCAGCTGATGGTCCGGGACCAGGCGGCCCAGGTCCTGGATGAGGTCGCCGCCCGCCCACACGTTCACCACCTGATGTCCCCGGCAGATGGCCAGCACCGGCTTTCCCGCCCCCAGAAAGGCGTCCAGCAGGGCCAGCTCCGCCCGGTCCCGGGCGGGGTCCATGTCTCTGGAGCCCCGGTCCTCCTGGCCGAACCGGGCGGGCTCCACGTCCCCGCCGCCGGCCAGCAGCAGGCCGTCATAGGACAGGTCCGGTGGGGGCAGATAGGCGGCCACGGGCTCGCCGCCCGCCGCCCGGACGGCGCTTACATAGTTGGCGGGGTCGCCCCCACCGGTGGAGATGAGGATTCTGGGTGGCATGACAGGGCTCCTTTCCACGGATAGACAGTGCTCAAAAGGCTTCCACCCACAGGGGGGGAAGGCTATGTGCGGGCAACGGCTCGCTTCAATTTGCGCGCCAGGTCGGTGACGGACAGCCCCTGGGCCAGCAGGGCGGCGGAGTACAAAATCGCGCCCAGCACGGCGCAGATGGCGGCGGCGGTCAGCTCCCCCACCTCTGATTCCAGCAGGATGTTGAACAACAGCCGGCACCAGGCTCCCATGAACCCCGCCGCCAGCAGGGGCCGGACGAACCAGCGGAACACCTTTGGCCTCAGTTCCGCCGCCCGGAGGACGGAGACTAAGTTCAGCCCCGCCCCCACCAGGCCGGACAGGAGGAACCCGGTGGCAAATCCTGCCAGGCCCCATTGGGCCACGGTGAAATACGTGAACCCCAATTGCACCGCGTCGCTCAAAATGGCGTTGCGGGCGGCCCGCCCCTGGAGGCACAGGCCGTTCAGCGCCCCGGACAGCACCGACTGGTAACAGTTCAGCAGCGTCCCGGCGGCCAGAGGCAGGATGAACTCTCCCACCCGGGCATCCCCGAACATGGCTCTCCCCAGAGTTGGGCCGAGGACGGCCAGCAGGGCCATGCAGGGGGCGGTCAGCAGGGAGGTGGCCGACATCACCCGGTCCAGAAAGCTCCCGGCGGCCCGGCGGTCCCCCCGGGCGGTGCGGCGGGCCAGATCGGGCACCATTACCAGACACAATGCCCCGATGAACCCGGTGGGCAGATTCAGCAAAGGCAGCGTCATGCCGGAGAGCACCCCGAACTCCGCCATGGCGTCCCCCAGGGCCATGCCCCCCTCCACCAGCTTGGCCGGGATCAACACCGCGTTGGCGGAGCCCAGCAGCGTCCCCAGCAGAGAGGTTGCCCCCACCGGCAGGGCGATGGCGAACAGCTGCCGCCGGGAAAAGGTCACCGCCGTCTCCCCGGGCGGGTCCCGCCTCCAGCGGCGGCGCAGCAGCAGGGCCAGGGCCAGAGCGGAAAACACCTCGCACAGCACCATGCCCAGCACGATGAGCCCCACCGTCTGCTCCGCCGTCCGGGGAAAGACCGTCAGCAGGAGCAGCAGCACCGCCCCTGCCCGGATGAGCTGTTCGGCGGTCTCCACGGCGGCGGGAGGCCGCACCAGGCCGATGCCGTAAAAGCAGTGCTTGTGGAGATTCTCCACCCCGGTGAGGAGCATACAGGGCACCAGCAGGGCCACCCCCAGCCGGGTGCGGGCATCTCCCAGCACGTACACAGAGATGGGGTCGGACAGCAGGATCACCACGGCTCCCAAGGGAAGTGCCACTAGGAAAAAGCACCCCAGCGCCCGCTTCAGCACCGCTTTCACCGCGCCGCTGTCCCCCAGGGCGTGGTACCGGGCGGACTGGGTGGACACCGCCACCGTCAGCCCCACGGCGGTCACCGACATGAACACGGAGTAAACGGGCATCACCAGCTGATAGAGCCCCATGGTCTCCGCCCCGATGATGCGGGACAGGGCCATGCGGTAGAGGAATCCCACCACCTGGGAGAACAGCCCTGTGGCGGTGAGCAGCAGCGTCCCCGCGAGAATGGCCGGCAAAGCAAGCCCCCCTTTCAACGGATAAGCTATCCTATGAAAGAGGGGTTGTCTTTTATCCTTCCGCGATCCGCTCAAGGGTGCCGGCGGATGCGTCCAGGTAATACTCGGCGGTATTGGTGACGATGTGCCAGCAGGGGGTCAGCCGGGTGACGCCGGAGGCCGTCTGCCCGGAACGGTATCCCGCCTCCATGGACCGGAGGGCGGAGCACACGTCCCCCCGCTCCTGGACGCCGTCCAGGAACCGCATGAGGGCGGTGGGCAGAGTGAGGACCGTGCCGCTCTCCTTCGCGGAGGGGATGGAGGCAAGCAGGGCGCCCTCCACCGTTCGGAGCCGCCCCTCCCGGTAGGTGAAGGTGACAGCGCAGGAGAACAGCGGCGTCCCCTCCCAGGTCTGGACAAAGGTGACGGCGGTGCCTCCGTCCTCCAGCTGGACGGCGCCTCTCTGCGTCCCCTCCACCCCTATCTCCTTCAGCAGGAGCGCGGCGTGGGCGGCGGGGTCGTCGGTCTGCCAGCGGGGATCGTCGTTCAGCCGGGCGGACAGCTCTCCCCCTGGCCGGAGGGACACCTCTCCGGCGTCCGTCTCATAGAGGTACAGTCCGCCTCCCCGGTTGTCCCCGGCGGCGGCCTCCCCCAGCAGGGCGGCGGCCAGAGCCTGCTCACCGGCCACATCCCGCTCCACTTCGACGGGGCTCAGCCCCTCCGCGGCGGTCAGGGCAGATCGATCCACCTGGATACCCCGGCCGCTCAGGGCGTCTATCGCCTGGGTGAGGGCCGTCCGGTCATAGGAATCGGCCTCGCTCTTCCGGGCCCACACCAGGGCCAGCAGAAAGCCGTTCACCAGAAGGAGCAGCAGGATGATGATATTTTTCACTTTTCGCCACTCCACGATGGCCGGCCTCCTCTCTCACGGATCGTCACTCCGCCACCCACTGGGGGGCGGCGGTGTCCCCGCCGCCGTCCAGATACAGGATGAGCAGCTCCAGCCGCTCCTCCGTCAGCTCCGGCAGCACGGCCGCCGCCCGGTCGATGGGCAGCAGCATGGCGGTCTGACCGTTGGCGGTATATCTGCGTATGAGCAGGGTAAAGTCGGTGATAAATCCCTCCCGGACCAGGAACCTGGCGCACCAGCCCTCCTGATAGAGCCGGACGGCGCTACCGTTCAGCCGGTAGCCGAAGGAGACCTCAAAGCCGTCCTCTGTCTGCCGGGCGGAGATCAGGTACAGGGCGGCCTCCCCGCACAAAGCCCCCACCGTCTTTTCCGCCAGGGCGCGGGACGCCTCGATGGCTCCCGCCGCGCCGGGGCCGGCGGGGTATTTGCCTCCCCGCGCCGCCCGGTAGGTCACGCCGCCGGCCTCCTCCACCTCCAGGCGGTCCCCTCCGTCCAGATAGGCCTCTCCTCCGCTGACCTGGGTATGGTTCTGGTCGCTGAAGGACAGGGCGGACAGCAGGTCGGACGCGTTGGCCTGGGTGAGGGGATTGGTCACGTCGTACTCCGTCCTGGTGCGCTCCTCCTCGGTGACGAGGGTGTAGGGCTGGAGCAGGGCGGACAGGCTCTCGTCCTCATAGGCGAAATAGGCGCCGTTGGCCCGCGTATCCCCAAGAATGGGCTCCAGGTGGAGGGACCGGCTCAGCGCCGTGGAGCTGCGGTAAAAGAGGTCCGTATCGGCGTCCTGCCAGCACAGTAGCACCTGGTCCCCCTCTCCGGCGCACAGCAGCAGCCGGCGGGCGGAGCCCCCCAGGGTGCACTCCCCCGCCTCGCTGAGCCAGCCGCCCAGGGCAGACAGGGGGACGGACCCGCCAAAGTCGAAATACAGCCCCGGCGCGGACAGGTTCTCCTGCCATTCCCCTCTCAGGATGGTCAGAGGCTCCCCGGCGGAGGCCAGCGCGTCTCCCAGCAGGGGCCCGGTCCGGGTGAAGAGCTCGTCGGTCCGGGCCTGATCGTACTGCACACCATAGCGGCCCTCTCCATTGGTGACCACCAGCGCCGCTGGCATGGTGGCCGCAATGGGGGCGTCCTCCCCGCCGGTGCCGGTTGTTGGCTCCTGCCGGGGCACCAGGCCGGAGAGCCTGCCGCTGCCCAGCAGCAGCACCGACAGCAGCAGGGCGGCGGACAGGGCCAGCAGGACGATGAGCAGGTCCTTCCCCCACTCGATCCATCGTTCAGCCCGCTTCATCCTGCTTCACCCTCCTGGGCCCGTCTATGGGCAGTTCCATCCGCACGGTCAGGCCCGGGCCCTCCTTGTCCACCAGGCGGATATCGCCCTCATGCTGGTTCATGATCTCCCGGGCGATGGACAGCCCCAGCCCCGTGCCGCCGGACTGGCGGGAGCGGGCCTTGTCCACCCGGTAGAACCGCTCGAAGATGTGCTCCCGGTCGGCCTTGGGGATGCCGATGCCGTTGTCGTCCACCTGCATCCACACCTTGTCCCCCTCCCGGCCGGCGGAGATGACGATGCGGCCGCCGTTGGGGGTGTATTTGATGGAGTTGGACAGGATGTTCATCATCACCTGGACCACCCGCTCCCGGTCGGCAGTGACCTCTGGCAGGTCCTCCGGCAGGTCCAGGATCAGCTGGTGGGCATGGTTCTGGGCGTCCAGCCGGATGGCCTGATAGGTGTCGTCCACCGCCTGGCCGAAGGGGAAGCGGCTCAGGCGCAACTCGCTCCGGCCTGAGTCGAACCGGGACAGGGTGAGCAGGTCCTGTAGGATGTGGATCATCCGGTCGGACTCATTGAGGATGACGCCCAAAAACCGCCGCTCCATCTCCGGGGGCAGGTCGCCCACCCCGTCAGCCAAGGTCTCCGCGTAGCTCTTGATGTTGGTGAGCGGGGTGCGCAGCTCGTGGGACACATTAGCCACGAAGTCCTTGCGGGTCTGCTCGGCGGTGCGCTGGGCGGTGACGTCGTGGATGAGCACCAGCACGCCGCCCTGGTTGGCCCGGGCGAA
>CANRFT010000001.1 GCA_947629955.1 uncultured Oscillospiraceae bacterium | reverse complement strand
GACGTGACGCGTCGCTAGTACCAAAGGGCTATGCCCGTCTAGGAAAATCCCCCGGCTTCGCCGGGGGATCATTAATGGAGCAGGTGAGGGGAATCGAACCCCCGTGTTCAGCTTGGGAAGCAGGGGGTGAAAATGCCGGAAAACGGCGGAGTTTCAAGGGCCGGGGCGAATGCAAAAAACGGAGTTCCACCAGGTTTTCCACCATCAGCCGGATGCTGCCCTGGTTTTCGCCTTGGGTTTGGCCTGCTTTTTGGCGAACTGGTCCAGCTTGGTGATGGTCTTGTGCAGCGAGTTCATGTCGGGATGCTGGTAGATGTTCGCGGTGGTGGATATGTCGCTGTGGCCCATGAGCCAGCGCACGTCTGTGATAGGCACGCCGGCGCGGGCGCAATCCGTGGCAAAGGTGTGGCGGAGGCAGTACATGGTCAGGTCCGGGGCAACCTTGTGCTCGGTGAGCTTGTTGCGGTAGAGCTTGGTTCCCAGCCGGATCTCCATAGCCCGCTTGAAGGAGCGCCAGAGCCGGGCGATGGAGCCGCTGTTCTGACGGCCGCCGTTCTGCGTGGGAAAGACGGGAGAAAAGGGCTTGCCCTTTACCTCCTTCAGCCGGCGGGCCAGGTCGGCGCGCATGGGGATGGCGCGGTTGCCGGCCTCCGTCTTGGGGGCCTTGATGTTGTTGCTGCCGCTCTCCAGGGCCGCGTGTATGCGGATCACGTTCTCCTCAAAGTCCACGTCCACCCAGTTCAGCGCGGCGGCCTCTCCGGGACGCATGCCGGTGTACAGCAGCGTCAGGACCCAGAGCCCGGCCCGGTGGGTCTCCGCGACCTCCAGAATGAGCGCCCGCTCCTCCTCCGTGATGGAGCGGTGGGTGCCCTCGGAGACGGCGGGCAGCGTCAGGTCCTCGGCCGGGTCGTAGACGATCATGCGGGACTTCCGGGCACGGCTGAACAGCTCACGCAATACCCGCCGCACCTTCTCCACGTGGGACCGGGACATGCCGGCCTGCTCGTTGAGGATGCTCTGGAGGTGGACGTCCATGACCTCCCGGAGGCGGAGTCCGCCGATCCTGGGCTTGATGTACTTGTTGTACTTCTCGTCGTACATGCCCAGGCTCTTGGATGTCAGCCCCTTGGGATCCTTGTACAGCTCCTTCCACCGCTTATACCAGGTGTCCACCGTCATATCGGCGCCGACGGTGTCCTCTCCCCTTTTGGCGGCGGCCAGCTTCTCCCCCAGCTTCAGCGTGGCCTCCCGCTCCGTCTTGCCGACGGCCTCATACTTTTTCCCATTATACCGGGCGGTTTTTCTGAAATATTCCATCTTGACCCCTTCCCCGCCCTTGTGTATAATAAAAGGGCGTAGTGATGTGTGCATAGCGTTGTACTCGCAAGGTGCGGCGGCTGTGCGTCCTTTCGTGGTTGATTGGCTACTCATACATTACGCATTGCCGCTCCGGGTGATGGCGCACCTGGGGCGGCGCTTTTTTATTCAGCAGAAGTAGTCGATCTGGCCGAAGTGGTCCAGCCACTTTCGGACGATGTCGCCGCTGTTGGCCTCGATGACCCGCAGAAGATCCCGCAGCACCTGTCCGGGAATCCTGGCGTTGTTGTTGCACAGCAGGGCCTTGCCGCTGCTGGTGATCCACACCTTCGTGCCGTTCGCCGTGGTCCTGCCCTCCGCGATGTGGACGTGGACCGGCTCCAAGGGGTCGCTCTCGTTGGACCAGAAGTAGACGATATAGGGCCCTACCCTAAAAATTTGCGGCATGCAGCACCCCGCCCTTCTGCGAAAACTCCATGATCAGGTGAGCGTTATTGCGCACGATCTGTTTGAACCGCTCCAGCTCCTCACCGGAATACCCGTGGACCTGCGCCCAGCGGTGCTCCGGCAGAAAACAGGTAGCGTCGTGAAACCCGTCCTTCTCGTCCGGCGTCTCGATATACACCTTCACGCTGCCGTCCGCCAGCATTTCCGAGTGGGTGATCTCGGTGTCGTCGTCCAGGGTCAAAAACGGATACATCATAGAAATACCTCCTTTTTGTTCGCTCCGGGTGATGGCGCACCTGGGGCGGCGCTATTTTTGTTATTGGCCGGCCTGCTGCGTTGCCTCCTTCAGAGCGTCCAGACGGTCTTCTATAGAGATACATTTTTCACAGTATTTGCATCCATGGTCTATCGCATCAAGTAGCGTGCGGTAATATACCCTTTCTCTATCTGCGTAATCCTCAGAGGACAATATTTGGCAGGTTTGGTGATGAACGATTTTAGAACCCTTCAGTGAACAGAATGGGTAGTCTGAGTGCTGATCAGACGTTAGACCTGAAATAGTGAAAAGAATGTTTTCCCGCAACGTATCACGCACAGTGTTTACATAGATAGTAAGCCCCATGGCATTTGGATCATATGGACGCCATGTTGAAAGGTCTCCACTGTCACTATGGCCGATACGGTCAATCGCTTGCCCGATGTATTCTACGCTTTGCAGCGGTTGAATAATAACTGTCGCAGTAGAAGAAAGCGTACCACGAGGGCCGAGGACAAGGACGGATATAACGGATAAGATAAATAAGACGATGTGGGGGACCTTAATTATTCTCCTATGTGATTTTTGAGATTCCTTACTTGAATCTGCTGATGGACTGATATTGGCTGTGTTCATATCAACGAGCCTGCATAGCTTGAAGGAAACAAAGCATGTGGCAACAAGCAACGCCATTTCGAGGATATACAACAAGAGCCCGTTACGCATGGATAGTTTAGTAATTTCCGTTGAGGGGAAGAAAACCACAATAAAGCCATATACAACAATGCTGAGCAACCAGATCACTGCCTTTACCAAAGTATGTTTTGGATTTTCTGTGTGGGCTGCCTCATGTACTTGGTCGGTTGCCGGAGGATTACTTGATGCTGTATCGCCATCAGGAATAGGCTGGGCAGGGGCGGGTGCAGCTTTGGGATAGAATTGATATCCACAATCACAAACCAGCTGATCGAGCGGAAGAACAGACCCGCAGGCGGGGCATACATGAAGCAGTTGCTCCTCCATGGGGAAACTGTGGCCGCAATCACACCGGGCCTGAGACTGTGGAACAAAGCGCTTGCAGTCAGGGCAAAGCCTGTAGACGGGAAGCATATCGGACAGCCGATAACCGCATTTGCAGGCGTGTTCTTCGATAAGAGACGGTCGGCCACAACTGGGACAAATGTAGTAAAGCTGTTTATTTCCAATATCAGACCGCATTTGTGCGTTTACTGCCTCACGGACACCACGAAGTGACACGGTATCGATCTCCTTTCTATTTACTGTGGCTCTCTTTGTAGATTGAAATTATTTTAAGAACCGTCGGAATGAACATGAATATCAAGTACAAAAGAAGGTCCACAAAGAAAACGACGGTAAAAATACCAAACGGATGGCTTAAAACCACAAAACTGCTATAAGCATATACGGCAACACAAACAAGGGCCCCGATCCAATCGGTGAGCATAATAACCGCAAAAATCAAAATGCGAGCCCAATAAGGGAGGCCGGTGGCCCAGATTGGAATAATCACAAATGCAAGAGCCAGGAGATACCAGAGAACAAGGCCGGCGCCGCCGAGGGCACCCATGAGTTTTTCTTTCATACAAAATACCTACTTTCTATAATCGGAAATATAAACTATCTTACCCGGTCTTTTTGACGGAGTTCTCCGCGAGGGGAAGATACCGCTGGATGATGTTGTCGATGATGGCGCGGTCTTCGGGGGTGGCATTGTGGTAGGCATACAGCAGGGCTTCGTCTTCGGGGGAGAGCAGCGGGGACACTTCGGTATCGTCGTCGATCAGGTAGGAGGGGGGAACATGAAAGATCTGCGCCATGGCCTTGATTTTAGATGCGGGTATGTCATCCACACGGCCGCACTCCCATTTACTGACGGCATTCTTTTTGACGCCAAGCCGCTCACCAAGCTCTGTCTGCGTGAGTTTCAGCAGCTTCCGATGGCGCTTGATCTTTTCACCGATGGTCATTCAAACACACCCCCTTTGCGGTGTATCTCAATGATAACACAAAATTTTCAGTTGTCAAGAAAAAGTATCTTGACAGATGGAAAACAGTGTGCTATAGTCTGAGTATCTTGAAAGGGTGAAAGGTGGTGAGCACATGAACGCGGATATGCTGAAGGGGAAAATCAGAGAGAACGCCATGACCCAAGAGGATGTCGCCAAACATATCGGCCTTAGTCTGTCGCGCTTCAATGCCAAGTTGAACGAGACGGGCGGGGCTGAATTTTCTTTACGCGAGATCCAGTCCATCCGCAATCTGTTCCGATTCAGCCCGGATCAGGTAGACCAAATTTTTTTCAGCTAAAAGTATCTTGAAAGGGTGATATTTTGATGAGCGACATCAAAGTGTCCAAGGAGCAGATCGACGACCTGCTGCGGCGGGCACAAGTGACCGCCGACACCGTGTACGACAAATGCACCCGTGTGACCGTGAAGCTGGAGAGCGGGTTCATTCTGACGGAGAGCTCCGCCTGCGTGGACCCGGCCAACTACGATGCGGCCCTGGGACAGAAAATCTGCCTGGACCATATCAGGAACAGGCTGTGGGAGCTGGAGGGGTACGTGCTCCAGAAGCGGCAGCACGAGCAGCTGGAGGAGGAGATCGACCGGCTGCGGAGATGCGCGGACGAGCACAAGGGTGCGCCCGGCAATCCGTCCCTGTCCATTACGGTCCCGCTGATGGAGTCCGAGGACTACAAAGACCGGTTCCTTGCGGAGTGCATGCAACTGTCCATCCGGCTGGGGAAACTGGAGGACATGCTGGCGCGGTGGGATGACGGAAGCATCGCCTTTACTCCGGACTGCCCGCGGTCCATCTACGACGTGCAGGTCCGGGCCATGCGAGATTACCTGGCCGCGCTGGAGGCGCGGGCCGCCATCGAGGGTATCCATATCCCTATTTGAACCATCAACCACGAAAGGAGATTACATAAATGAGTAGTTTGTATAACGAAATCCGGGAGAAGCGCCAAATTCTCCGGGGCGAGTACGGCGGCATGATGACCCTGACCGACGTAGCCAGGGAGCTGAGCTCCGGCCGGGACACGGCACGGGCCTGGGTGCGCCAGCACGGCCTGGGCGTCCGGGTGGGGAACCGGACCCGCTATGAGACGGACGAGATCGCCAAGGCCCTGGTGCAGGGCCGGGGCATGGTTTAGGAGGGAACACGATGAAAGAGATAAAAGGGGTTTGGAGGGCCGGCGCGGCGCTGTGCCTGGCCGCGGTGTACGCCCTGGCGGTGGAGGACCTGATGGAGTGGCTGGGCCCCTGGAGGTTCATGGCCGTCAGCGCCGGCGTCCTGGCGCTGATGTGGCTGCTGGTGGACACGACGCCGCGGACCGTCCGGTATGTGGCGCCGCCCACCTCCCCCGTGGACGAGGGAGAGCGGATGGGCGTGGCGGACGTGCTGATGATCGTCGCGGTGGCCATCGCGCTGACGGGGGTGCTGGTGGGGATCCTCCCTTCCCTGCTGAGGTGACGGCCATGGCACCCTATTGCGTCGCCCCCAGGCGGGGCGTGAGGCCGGCGGGCCGGTTCCGGGTCTGCCCCTGGTGCGGGGACCGGCTGGACCCCGGCGAGATCTGCGAGTGCAGGAAGGAGGAGATGGGCCGTGAACGTGCGGAGGACCGCCGAGCTGCTGGATCTGATGGGACGCATCCTGCGGGAGCTGCCGGCTGACGTCGAGGTGCTGGACATCTTCGTCTCCGGCTCTCCCGTGACAGGCGAACGCGCCGCGAACGTCCATCTGACCGGCGGCATCACCACCCTGGCGGACTTTTACGGACAACCCATCGAGAGCGGCCGGATGCCGGGGAGCAAATACACCGAATACGCCATCACGGTGGACGGCGTGAAGCTGTTTATGCTGAAAAAAAACCACGAAAGGACAATGAGCCATGAATGAACTGACAACTGCAACCGCTGTCGCCAACGCGGTGGAAACGGTACGGACGCCTGAGATCGTGGCCGCGGAGATCCGCGCCCTGACCGCGTCCATGCTGAACAACGTGATCGAGATCGGCCGCCGGCTGACCGAGGCCAAGGAGATGCTGCCACACGGGGAGTTCGGGAGCTGGGTGACGGAGCAGACCGCCTACTCCCTCTCCACCGCCAACAACTTCATGCGGCTGTACCAGGAGTACGGAGAGGACCAGGGGAACCTGTTCGGCACCGGCGCAAAGTCCCAAACGATTGGGAATTTGCCCTACTCCAAGGCCCTGGCGCTGCTGGCCCTGCCCGCCGGCGAGCGGGAGGAGTTCGTCGAGACGCCCCACACGGTGGACGGGGAGGAGAAGACGGTGGAGGAGATGTCCACCCGCGAGCTCCGGCAGGCTATCAAGGAGCGGGACGAGGCCGTGGCCGCCCAGGAGAAGATGGCCGCTGATATGAAGTTTGCCAATGAGCGCATCGAGGGGCTGAACGCCGACCTGGAGACCAAGGCCGCCGAGGCCGAAAAGGCCCGGGAGGACGCCGAGCGCCTGACCGCCGAGCTGAAAACCCTCCGGGAGAAGCCGATGGAGGTGGCCGTCCAGGAGAAGGTGGTGCCGGACAAGAAGGCCATCGACGCCGCCGTGAAGAAGGCCAAGGACGAGGCCGAGGAAAAGCGCAAGTCTCTGGAGGAAAAGCTGGACAAGGCCAGGGCCGCCCAGACCGCCGCCGAGGCGGAGCGGGATGCCCTCCGGGCCCAGCTGGACGCCGCCCGGGAGCAGGCCAAGAAGGCCGCCGGCAGCGCCGCCCTCTCCGCCGACGCCGAGCTGGCCCAGTTCAAGCTGCTGTTTGAAAGCATCCAGACCGACATCAACAAGCTGACCGGGCTGCTGATGAAGGTCCGGCTCCGGGACGCCGAAGCCGCCGGCAAGCTGACCGCCGCCCTCAACGCCCTGGCGGATAAGATCAAAGAGGGGGCGAGGGAATGAGCATGACAGACGCGGCCATCGCCGCCATCACCGCCCAGCAGGCTAAGGTGAAGGACCGGAGCCCCCAGTGGATGGTGGGCGAGCAGCTGAAGGACATCTGCCGGGCCGAGCCGGCCAGCGCGGAGCTCATCCTCCAGGACCTGGAGAAGGAGGCCATGAGCATCACCGAGGCGGAGAAGAAGATCAAGGCCTTCGCCGACGGCCACAAGACGGGAAACTGCTCCTGTGTCACGCCGGCGGAGTCGGACCGCATCCTCCGGGAGTTCTACGGGCTGGCCCCCCGGGCCTCATCCGTCACGGCTGACGCCGTGCCACCTTCCCCAGAGGGGAAGGCTTTGAGCGGAGCTGGGGATTTAATTGACCTGGCGGACTTCTTCTGAGGGGGCGGGGACGATGACTGACGATCTGACCGCACTGGTCCCCACCACGCCGCCGGAGGGCATCGTGGCCTTCGCGCTGCATATGCCGGAGGCTCAGGACCAGGGCGCTTTGATCTACAGCTGCGAGTGGGTCACGGACACCTCCGTGGACGCCGCGCTGTCCGACCGGCCCCGCAAGGTCCGGGCCGTCCGCTGCACCTGCTCCCTGTGCAATGCCTCCTTCCTGGCGGACTATGCCCCGCCGCAGCCGGCATATTTGCATGGAGGATTCCACAGGACCTACGGGGCCGTGATGCAGATCCACGGCGGAATGGCCACCTTCACCGAGTACGACACGCTGGACTGCCCCTTCTGCGGCGGGATGGTCCAGATGCTCCGGGCCTCCACGGTGGGCGATGGCTGGACGGAGATCGACAAGGGGGGCTGCATGTCCGCGGCGGTGCTGGAGGACCCATCCGGGGAGCGGCCCCTGGCCCTCCTGTGCTGGGCGGTGAAGAAGTTCGTCGACCGCCGGGGCAACGAGCATTTCCGGGCGGTGCCCGCCGAGGCATACGTGTTCGGCGCCCATGAGGCCAGATACCTCAAAACCTGGTACAAGGCTCCCTTCTACGAAGGACTTCACTACCGGGACGAATGGCGAGAATATAAACGCTGGAGCGAGGACTGGGGCTCTGTCCCCGCCGGGCACATCCTGGGCCTGACGCCGGAGCTGGTGGAGGAGAGCGACCTGCCCAACTGCAAGCTGGACCGGTACATGGAGCCCCTGCCCTTCGCCCCGGAGGCGCGGTACCCGGTGAGCTGGCTCCGGCTGTACCAGGAACACCCCGCCGTGGAGAACCTGGTGACCCAGGGGGCCGGGCCCATCCTCCATGAGCTGATGGACGAAAAAATAGACCGCTATACCTGGCAGCACAACAAGCGGGGCCTGCCCGACCTGTGCGAGCTGGACCTGGCCGCCCGCCGGCCCTCCCAGATGCTCCGGCTGGACCGGGACGAGTTCGCCCGGTGTAAGGCCCAGCGCTGGGGACTCTACCACTGGAAGGTCTACGTCGCCGCCAAGCTGGTTGGCGACCGGATGACCGACCGGGACATCGAGGACCTGCACCGCTACGGGGGCGACGACATCCTGCCCCTGGTGGGCAAGGCCCCGGTGGGGAAGATCTGCCGGTATCTGCTCCGCCAGTGCATGGAGTGGGGCGCCGAGAACGACCCGTACAACGAATACGCGGACTACCAGCCGGACGAGGACGTCATCGACGCCGTCATGCTAGGGGACTACTGGAACATGGCGGAGCGGGCCGGGTGGGATCTGTCTGACCCCGGCACACGCTGGCCGCGGACCCTCATCACCGCCCACGACAAGGCCACGGAGGCCTGGAAGGCCGTCAAGGCTAAGGGCCTGAAAAAGCAGTTTGCCGCCAGAAAGAAGCAGCTGTGGCGGTACGCCTGGACCGACGGGGACATCCTGATCCGGCCCGCCGCCAGCCAGGCGGACCTTAACCGCGAGAGCGCCGGGCTCCAGCACTGCGTGAAGACTTACGGCGAGGACCACGCCCTGGGCAAGTCCGCCATCTACTTCATCCGACGGGTAGAGACGCCAGACGAGCCCTGGTACACCCTGGAGCTGGACGAGGCCGCGCTCACCGTCCGGCAGAACCGTGGGCTGCGCAACTGCGCCAGGACGCCGGAGGTCCAGGACTTCGAGGAGCGGTGGCTCCGCTGGGTCAAGGCCGGAGCCAGGCGCACCAAGAAAAACGACCCGGCCAACCTGCCCAAGCCGGGCAAGAAAAAGGCCGCTGCGGCGGCGTGAGGAGGGAACGAGCATGAGACCCACCAAACTGCTGAAGACCGGGGACATGTGCCCCTGCTGCGGGCAGCCCATCACCACCACCCGGCCTGATGTACTCTACCTGCTGAGCTGGATCAACGAGGCCCGCCGGCTGCCGGGGTCCATCTCGGAGCTGTGCCAGGTGATGAGCGACTTTAACGAGGGAGGCGGGAAGCGTGAGGCGTGAGATCCTTTTCCGGGGCAAGCGCATGAGCGACGGGGCGTGGGTCGTTGGCAGTCTATTTTGCCCAGACCGCGGCGATGCCCCCACCGAGATATGCGTCGGCACAAACATCGTGCGCATCAGCTACGATGTAAACCCCGACACCGTGGGCCAGTACACAACCGTGGACGATAAAAACAAAGTGAAAATCTTTGAAGGGGACATCGTGAAGACGAGGGAGTTCGGGAAGGATGAGTGCGGCCTTAATCATCCTAGGTTTGATACGTTCATCGTAGTGTGGTGCAACGAGGGGTGGTGCATGGAAAATTCGCTCAGGAGGTTCAGGCTATCCATATCCGGCGAAAGCCTGGAGAGGATCGGAAACAAATGGGACAACCCGGAGCTGCTGGAGGTGGTCGCGCCATGAGCGCTGAGAATTGCACCTGCTGCAAGGTATGGGGGCTGGCCATCACAGAAGACGGTAACCCGGACTGGGGCTACGTCAAACTGGAGGGCGCCGCCCTCTCCAAGGACGCCATGTGCCGGCTGCTGGCCGCCGACCCGGACGACCTGGTCATGATCGCCCGGGAGGAGTACGACCGGGCCACGGAGGAGGAGAAAACACCATGAGCGACGAAAAGAAGCCTCGCCTGGCCGAGGTGCTGGGGGTGGATGTTGGAGAGCGCTTCAAGATGGGGTGCTTTCCCGAATTGGTCTATATTACCGAGGACGGCGATCTTGTCAGTACGGGCAGCGGCGCTATCTGCTCCAAGTGGATGACGGATGCCATCAACCACCCGGAGAGCATCATCCGCGCCCCGCGACTGACCGAGGCGGAGATGGCAATCTGCAAAGCCGTGGGGGCCAGGTGGGTGACACGAAATGACACGCTTTGCTCAGATGTCTACCTGTGGGCAGAAAAGCCGGAGAAGCGGGATAACGTGTATAGCGGCGAGGCAACCAACCTTGCAATCGTCAGAGACGAGCTGTTCCCGTCGGTCGAATCCGGCGACTGCATTGAAGCGGAGGAGGTGCCCGACCCATGAAAGTCTACATAGCTGGCAAGATCAGCGGTGACGAGAATTACAAGGGCAAATTTTTGAAGGCGGCCTTCGATCTGGAGCTACAGGGCATCACTGTGCTGGAGCCCTCCCTGCTGCCCGAGGGCATGACCCCGGCGGACTACATGAGAATCTGCTTCGCCATGATCGAGGCCGCCGACGTGGTTGTGATGCTGCCGGATTGGGTGGCCAGCAGGGGCGCAATGCTGGAGGCCCAGTGGTGCCAGTACGTCGGCAAGCCAGCCATCACGTGGGAGGCTGGCCTGAGCGCCGCCCAGGTGGCGGAGCTGGTGAAGGAGGCACCCTGAATGGCTGATGTAAACCCCTATCTCAAAATCGAGATGGAGAAGACGGGCAAAGAGAGCAAATTTAACAGCGAGATTTATGCAAACCTCGAAGAGGCGCTGATAATGTGGCTTTCTTTGGGCCGAGATGTTGCGCGGTCTTTCGGCATACCCCAAGAAGGGATAATTGACGCGGCGAAGCTGATGGCGCGCCTGAAGTTTGACAAGGATATAGACGTCGATTCCACCGCCCTGTTAAAGCTGGGAGGTGACAGCTCATGAATCCCCGCATAAAAATCGACTGCGCGAAGGCGGCGGACCGGGACGAGCTGGTCCGCATCCTGGCCGCCAACGGCTACACCGTCCGGCAGGGCCGGGAGAAGCGGGGCAAGAGCTCCGTCTATACCTATTTTGTGGAGTATTGGAGGGAGACGCCGTGAGGCCGCACACCGTGAGCCAGGAGCCGGAGGTGGATCTCAACGCCCTGTGCAAAGAGGCCAGGCGGCGGGGCATCAGCTACGGGCAGCTGGTGGCCAGGACCAGCCGCTTTGAGCAGGAGGAGATCGTCAAGAAGTACATCGAGGAGAAGAAGGCCGCCGAGCGGGCCGCCAGCGAGCAGAAGAAGGCGGAGGCGGAGCGGAAAAAGCAGGGCGGCGGGACCTGGGGCGGCCGGCGGGTGCCCATCGACAGGGCGCGGGCCCGCGAGCTCTACGACCAGGGGAAGCTGGACCTGGAGATCGCCATGGCGCTGGGGTGCTCCCCGGGGACGGTGTGCAGCTGGCGGAACGCCGAGAAGCTGCCGGCCCACGGAAAGCCCGCCCGCATCGACGAGAAGAAGGCCATGGAGCTCTACGGGCTGGGCTGGTCTGACGGCCAGATCGGCGACGCCATGGGGGTGACCGGGACCTCCGTCCGGAAATGGCGGACCCGCCGGGGCCTGGCCGCCAACTACGAGAAGGGCGGGAGGACACAGAAGTGCTGACCGTGACGGTGGAGATCGACGCGCCGGCGGAGCTGGGCCAGGGGGCCAAGGAGGCCGTGGCCATGCGGCTGGAGGGCCTGGGCGGCGTGCGGGTGCTGGAGGTCCGGGAGACGGACGGACAGATGCGGATGAACATGGGTCCACCATCTGTAGGGGCCGGCGCCTTCGCCGGCCCGAAAGGGCAACGGGTCGCCGAGGGCGGCGACCCCTACGGCGGGGCGAATCGTCCGGACGGCGGGGCGGGACAGAGCCCGCCCCCTACAAAAGGGCAGCCGATGAAATCCTGCTTCAACTGCGCGGCCAGGTACGGAAACGCCGGACTGATCGAGGGGAAGGTGGCCTACGGCGCGTGCCGGATCAACCGGCAGCCGGTCCGGGACCTGCACGGGGTCTGTAAACAGTGGAGCGAGCGGCGGTAGGGGCGGAGAAAATCTTCCGTCATCCGCTGCGCGGATGCCACCTCCTTTTGCGAAAGGAGGTTGGAAGGAGGCGGGGGCCATGGGGTTCAGGTACAAATCCAGCATCCCGGTGAGCCGGGAGCGGCAGCGGAAGATCTGGGAGGTCAGCCGGGCGTATGACCGGCTGGCCTTTGGCCTGCGGTCCCACATCGACGCGCTGTGCAGAGTTGCCGGCGGGCACAACGCCGACGCCCTGCTGGAGTTCGTGACCAGCGACACCGGGGCCACGGCCATCTGCGTGAGGCGGTATCTGTCACACTCCACCCTGTGCCGGGCGGTGCGGCGCTACTACATCCTGGCGGACCGGGAAAAGCTGTGGAGGGAACGGCCATGAAACGGGTGAAGCGGCGCATCTTCGGGGAATCCGTGTGCGAGCAGATCATCTATAACGTGAGCGACGGGGTGAAGGACCTGACCGGGACCAGGCCGCGCCCTCCCCGCTTCAAAAGTGACGCCGAGCGGGAGCGCCACCGCCAGCACCTGCGGTATACCCGGTTCGAGCGGACGGTCAACTGCTACCCGCCGGACAGCCTCTACGCCACCCTCACCCTGGACAACGAGGACGAGGTCCACACCTTCGGCGAGGCCAGAAAGCTGGCCAGGAACTACATCCGCCGGCTGGTGTACCACTACCCGGACTGCATGGCCCTGCTGGTGATGGGCCGGGGCAAGCACACCGACCGCATCCACTTCCATATGGTCGTACACGGCGTGCCCGCTGAGGCCGTCACGCGGCTGTACGGGCTGGGGGACGTGGTGCGGGTGGTGCCCCTCCGGGAGCACAACTGGTATGACGGCGTGGACCACGGCCGGGACTACCGGGGGCTGGCCCTATACCTTTATAATCACTGGACCGAGGAGGTGGGCGGCCACCGCTGGCTGGGGACCCGGAAGCAGCCAAAGCCGGAGGCGGAGAAGCCCACCGAGTGCCGGCGGGAGTACAGCGTCCAGAAGCCGCCCAGGCCGCCCAAGGGGTACATGCTGGTGGAGAGCCGGAGCAGCGAGTGGGGCTACCTCTATTTCAGGTATGTGAGGATCCCAAAGCCGGGGGCGAGGGCGCCCCGAAAGCGCCAAACGGTTGGGGATTTGTAGGGGCATCTCCGTATAGCGCCCCCTCATCCGGCGCTGCGCGCCACCTTCCCCCCTGCGGGTGGAAGGCTTTTAGAGGTATACATATTGAATTTGAGCCGGGGATGCCGGCCATCCTTAGCCTTGTAAATGCGTATCGTTTTGGGGCGATGGGCCCAAGGTTGGAGCGCAGCTGCGACCGAGGGGCCGCCCCTCCCCTGCCCTGAATTTGAATTTCTTGACACGACACCGCGCGTCCGGGGGCGCACGCGGTCTTTTTTCGCGCGCCCGCGCGAGGGGCGGAAGTTCCAACCTCCCCCGGACCGGCTTTTTGTGCCCGAAATGCCCGAATCCCTTGTGCCGCAAGGGTTTGAGCCACCTGTGAAGTTGACACTTCACGGGTGTTTTTTTGTGTCAAGATAGAAAAAAGGGGGCCGCGACATGGGACGCAAACAGGACCTGCCCCCGGCCGTGGGCCTGCCGGGGAGGCCAAAGAAATACAGCTCCGAGGCCGCGCTGGAGCGGGCCATCCAGACCTATTGGCGGTCCATCAGCCGGACCATGACCGTGAAGGAATGGCGGGAAACCGGCGAGGTGGACGACATGGGCCACGCCAAGAAGGTGGAGGAGATCGTCTACTCCGACGCCGGCACCACCGTCCAGCGCCGGGAATGGCTGATCCCGCCCAGCATCACCGGGCTGTGCACCGCCCTGGGCATCAGCCGGCAGACCTGGGCCAACTACGCCGCCGACGAGAAGCTGCTGCCCGCCGTGGAGCGGGCCCGGCAGGTGGTGCAGGAATACCTGGAGGGCGAGCTGCTGACCCGGCAGAAGAACCTCCAGGGCGTGGTGTTCGCCCTCCAGAACAACGCATACCGCTGGACCGCCCGGGCCGAGGTGGAGGCGGGACCCAGGACCGGGGCCGCCCTAGCCGCCGCGGCGCCCCTGGGCGAGAAGCTGGAGCTGCTGCGGGAGCTGTACGAACAGGGCGTGAGCGAAACCGAAAAAGGACCTGTAGGGGCCGGCGCCTTCGCCGGCCCGCAAGAGCAACGGGTCGCCGAGGGCAGCAACCCAGGGACGGCACATGGGCCGTCCCCTACGGAGGAGACGGGCGACGGTGAAGACGGCCTCATCCGTCAGGGCTCCGCCCTGCCACCTTCCCCAGAGGGGAAGGCTTCTGAGGAAGAATTTGAAAATGGCGACGAGTAAAGCGTCCGCCCTTGACGCCGTGGGGCGCTGGTACGCCGGGCTGTGCGCCACCAACAACGACAGTTTCATCCCCCTGTTTTTCGACGAGCACCGCTATCTGGTGCTCAAAGGCGGCGGCGGCTCCGGCAAGTCCATCTTCGCCGGGCGGAAGGTGCTGGAGCGGGTCACCACCGAGCCGGGGCACCGCTGGCTTGTGTGCCGGAAGGTGGCCAAGACGCTGCGGGACTCCTGCTTTGCCCAGCTCCGGGGCCAGATCCGGGAGCACTACCCGGACGCCGGGGCCAGGGTCAACAAGAGCGACATGGCCATCACCTTCCCCAACGGCAGCGAGATCATCTTCGCCGGGCTGGACGACGTGGAAAAGCTGAAGTCCATCTACGACATCACGGGGATCTGGATCGAGGAGGCGTCGGAGCTGCTGGAGGGGGACTTCAACCAGCTGGATATCCGACTCCGCACCAGGTTCCCCTACTACCTCCAGATCATCCTCACGTTCAACCCGATCTACATCACGCACTGGCTGAAGCGGCGGTTTTTCGACACCCACGACGAGCGGGCGCGGGTCCACGAGAGCACCTACCGGGACAACCGCTTCCTCACCGACGAGGCCATCCGCACCCTAGAGGGCTTCAAGGACAAGGACCCGTATTACTACATGGTCTACTGTCTGGGCCAGTGGGGCGTGACCGGCAAGACGGTATTCCCGGCGGCGCTGATCTCCGCCCGGCTGGAGCGGCTGCCCTCCCCTGTCCGGCGGGGGTCCTTCGCGTACAAAGTCGCCTCAGACGGGGTGAACATCACCGACATCCGCTGGATCGAGGACCCGGAGGGGCCGGTCACCGTGTACCGGGAGCCGGAGGCCGGCCGGCCGTATGTCATCGGCGGGGACACCGCCGGGGAGGGGTCGGACTGGTTCGTGGGCCAGGTGCTGGACAACGTGACCGGGGAGCAGGTGGCCGTCCTCCGCCACCAGTTCGACGAGGACGTGTACGCCGAGCAGATGTACTGCCTGGGCCGCTGGTACAACTGGGCGCTGGAGGGGCCGGAGTGCAACTTCTCCACCTACCCGGTGAAGCGGCTGGCCCTGATGAACTATCCAAAGCTCTATGTGCGGGAGGTGCCGGACGACTACACCGGGCGGACCAAGAAGGCCTTCGGGTACCGCACCGACACCCTCACCCGGCCGGTGATGCTGGCCGAGCTGATCCGGGTGGTCCGGGACCGGGTGGACTCCATCAACGACGAGGGCACCCTGCTGGAGATGCTGACCTTCGTCCGCAACGCAGAGAAGGGCCTGCGGATGGAGGCGGAGCCGGGAGCTCACGACGACTGCGTGATGGCCCTGGCCATCGCCCACCAGATCCGGGGGCAGCAGGAGATGCGGGTCCAGGGCGGCGATACCGCCGTGCGGCGGTCCGCCTGGACGGAGGACATGTGGGAGGACTACCGCAACGCGGACGAGGCGATGAGAGAGATCATGGTCAAGGAATGGGGAGAGCCGGGGTAGCCTCATCCGGCCCTGCGGGCCACCTTCCCCGCCGAGCGGGGAAGGCTTACGCGGAAGGAGAGATCAACAGTGACAGACCCGATAAACGACAAGCTGGTCCGGTGGAAGAACCGGCTGGCGGAGAGCGACCAGGAGTACAAGACCAGATTCGAGACCCTGATGGACCAGAGGGAGCGGCTGTATCTGGGGGACCGGACCATGCGGCCCCTGGTGCCGGGGGACCACAAGCCGGACGGGCGGCTGAAGAAGACCAGCCACGTGCGGAACATCGTGTTCGAGCTGGTTGAGAGTCAGGTCAGCTCCTCCATCCCCATGCCCAAGGTGACGCCCCGCCGGAAGGCGGACGAGCGCCTGGCGGACATCATCGAGCACTGGCTGCGCAACGAGCTGGACCGGCTGCCCATGGAGGCCGTCAACGACCTGGCGGAGCGGACCGTGCCCATCCAGGGCGGGTGCTTCTTCCTGGTGGACTGGGACGACAGCGCCCGGACCCCGTTCTCCGCCGGCGAGGTGCAGATCACCCTCCTCCATCCCAAGCAGATCGCGCCCCAGCCGGGGGTGTACACCTCCATCGAGGACATGGACTGGATCATCGTCAAGCTGCCCACCACCAAGGAGGCGGTGCGCCAGCGGTACGGCGTGGACGTGGAGGCCGAGGGCGAGAGCGAGCCGGAGGTCCGGGCGCCGGCGGAGACCGCCGACGAGCACCAGGTGACCCTGTACGTGGGCTACGAGAAGAACGAGCGGGGGTCCGTGGACCGGTACGTGTGGGTGAACGACACGGAGCTGGAGGACCTGCCGGACTACCAGGCCCGCCGGGAGCCGGTGTGCAGGCGCTGCGGGGCCCCCTGGCCGGAGGACGGGGACGTGTGCCCCCGGTGCGGCGGCACCGAGTGGACCACCAGGGTACGGGACCGGGAGCGGATCATCGCGCCGGTGGACACCGAGCTGGGCTTCCACATCGACGGGGCCGTGCCGGTGAGGAACGAGCTGGGCCTGCCGGTCATCGGCGAGGACGGGATGCCGGTGATGGAGGCGGAGGAGATCCCCTTCTATCGGCCGGACCGGTTCCCCATCGTGCTCCAGCGGTCCGTGTCCACCTACGGGCAGCTGCTGGGATCCTCCGACGTGGACGTGATCCGGGACCAGCAGAACACCTATAACCGGCTGAGCCAGAAGATCATCGACCGGCTGATGAAGGCGGGTACCCGCATCACCCTGCCGGACCGGGCGGACCTGCGGACCGACCCGGAGGACGGCGAGCGGTGGTTTTTGAAGAACGCGGCGGAGAAGGATATGATCTCCGTCTACCAGTTCAGTGGGAATCTGAACTACGAGATGAGCGAGCTGGCCAACGTGTACGAGGAAGCCCGGCAGGGGCTGGGCATCACCGACTCCTTCCAGGGGCGGAAGGACACCACGGCCACCTCCGGCACCGCGAAGCAGTTCGCCGCCGCCCAGAGCGCCGGCCGGCTGGAGTCCAAGCGGGTGATGAAAAACGCCGCATACGCCAACCTGTTCGAGCTGATGTTCAAGCTGGCCCTGGCCTACAGCGACGAGCCCAGGACCGTCTCCCACCAGGACAACCAGGGGCGGACCGTGTACGAGACCTTCAACCGCTACGACTTTCTGGTGAAGGACGAGGCGGGGAACTGGCGGTGGAACGACCAGTTTTTGTTCTCCGTGGACACCTCCGAGCCCCTGGCCAGCAACCGGGAGGCCATGTGGCAGGAGACGAGGCTGAACCTCACCAGCGGGGCATTCGGCGACCCGTCCCAGCTGGAGACGCTGATCCTGTTCTGGGCCAAGATGGAGGCCCTGCACTACCCGGAGGCCGGGGCCACCAAGGGCTATCTGGAGGACCGGCTCCAGCAGCAACAGCAGGCGGCCATGATGCAGCAGATGCAGGCGATGCAGGGGCCCTCTCAGCCCGCTTTCAGCGGGCAGCTCCCCCAGAGGGGGAGCCAAGAGGCGCTTGCCTCCCCCGCTGGGGGAGGTGGCCCCGGAGGGGCCGGAGAGGGCGTCAACGTCCCGCCAGAGCTGGCACAGGCCATCGAGCGGAGGGCCAGGGCCGACGCCGCGGCGGCCATCAACCAGGGCCGGTAAGCCCCCTCATCCGGCGCTACGCGCCACCTTCCCCGGGCCTCACCCGCCCCCTTCGGGGGCACCCTCCCCAGAGGGGAGGGCTTTTAGAGGTGATTTGACTGAACTGGGGAAGGCTTTAAGGGCTGAGAAAATCCTCAGTCTCCGCCTGCGGCGGAGCCAGCGTCCCTACCCCTTTTGGCCTTCGGCCATCTCCCCCTGACAGGGGGAGTCGGCCTTTTGCGAAAGGAGCCTGACGTAAAACGGGGCCCCCGCAAGCTGGCCTTTGGCTTGTGGGGAGAGGACGAGCGACGGCATGAGCGAAGCCCGCCGGGCCCGGCGGGATAAGCGATATAGAGTCCGCGAGGACGATACGCACGGCAACAGCGGGAAAATGCCAAATCCGACAAGAGAGGAGGACAAGCACATGAGTGAGAAATCCGGCGGCTACATCGGCAAGATCCAGAACGCCGGCACCCAGAAGGTGCAGGCGCCCTATCAGTCCAAGCCCGCCAAGAAGGGGACCGTGGTGAAGGGCACCGACCTCCGGGCCGGCCGGGGCGGCTCCCGGTAAGGAGCAGGCCTTGAAAATCCCCCTCATCCGGCGCTTCGCGCCACCTTCCCCAGCCTCACCCGCCCCCTTCGGGGGCACCCTCCCCAGAGGGGAGGGCTTTTAGAGGTGATTTGACTGAACTTGGGAAGGCTTTAAGGGCGGGGAAAATCCTCAGTCAGCCCTGCGGGCTGCCAGCTCCTTTTGCGAAAGGAGCCATTACCCAGGGACAGGGAAAACATCCGACAACTACGCAAGGCAAGAGCGGAAAAATGCCAGCGGGTCAACTGCCGGTCAAGCAGCCGGTCAAGTAACCCGACAAGGAGCACATCATGGATCTGATCAACGGGACCGAACAGGAGATCGCCCAGGCGCTGGGCGTGGAGATGCCCCAGGAGAGCGACCAAGGCGAAAACGGGCAGGAGATCGCCGACCCTGCGGAGGGGCAGTCTGTAGGGGCCGCCGCCCTCGGCGGCCCGTCTGAGGACGAGGGGCAGCCCAACGCCTCCGCGCCCCAGGGCGCTGCGGAGCCCTCCAAGCCCTCCCCCGCCGGCGATGCCGGGACCGGGAACACGGCCGCCCCCTCACCCGCCGGCGATGCCGGCACCGGGTACACGGCCGCCCCCTCACCCGCCGGCGATGCCGGCACCCTCCCCCCTGAGGGTGGAGGGCTTGAAGGAGCGGGCCAGAAGGGCCAGGAGATGCCGGAGGAGGAGCGGAGGGCCAACGCCGCCCGGCGGCGCCAGCAGGAGACCCAGGCAGCCATCGACGCGGCGGTGCAGGCCGAGCGGGCCAGGATGGAACAGGAATACCAGCAGAGGGAACAGCAGCTGTTCGCCGACGCCAACCTGAAGAACTCCATCAACGGCCAGCCCATCACCAACCGGAAGGAGTTCTACGCCTGGAAAGAGGCCTATGACGCCGCCCGGCTCCAGAAGGACCTGGCCGCCGGGAAGCTGACCCCGGAGGGACTGAACCGGGCCATCGCCGCCAACCCCACCGTCCGCCAGATGCGGGAGGAGGCGGAGCGGCAGGCCCAGGCCTCCCGCCAGCGGCAGCAGGCCGAGATGCGGGCCAGGGCGGATCAGGAGATCGCCGAGATCGGCAAGCTGGACCCCACTGTCAAGAGTCTGCAGGACATCCTGGACAAGCCCACCGGCAAGGCCTTTTACGACTACGTGCAGCGGGGGAACAACTTCGTGGACGCCTACTATCTGGCCAACCGGCAGGAGCTGGCCGCCCGCCAGCAGCAGGCCGCCGCACAGCAGGCCCAGGCCGCGAGACAGCAGGCCGCCGCCAACGCCAGGAGCAAGGGACATCTGAACCCCGTGCCGGCCGGCCGGGGCGAGGGCTCCGCGTCCGTCCCGGAGGCGGATATGCGCATCTACCGGGCGCTGATGCCGGAGGCCACCGAGGCGGAGATCAGATCCGCGTACAACGATTACATGAAGACCAGAAAATAAGTGCAAGGACGGAGAAAATCTTCCGTCATCCGCTGCGCGGATGCCACCTCCTTTTGCGAAAGGAGGCTTGGTGCGTTGGACGCGGCGGGATGCCGAATCAGAAAGGAGTTTTAGATATGGGCTTTACGCCTGTGAAAACCGACCACGGGGCGGTGCCGCCCTTTGAGTATCTGCCGGCCAAGGCAGGAGACTACCAGGTGGGCCAGATCGTCAAGGTCAACGAGGGCCAGGTGGAGGCGCTGGGCGCCGCCAGCACCGACCCGCCCACCTACATCAGCGCGTCCACCCGGACCGTTGCCGCCGACGGCGAGGCGCTGCCGGTGATGCGGGCCAGCGACGACGTGATCTACGAGACCACCATTGGCTCCGCCGGGGCCAGCGGCGCCAAGATCGGCGGCAAGCTCCAGGTGAGCGAGGACGGCCTGACCGCCGAGACCGGCGACGGCGCGCTGGAGATCGTCAGCATCGACGGCGAGGCCGAGGGCGACGTGGTGCGGGTGCGCATCGTGCCCGCCGCGGCGGCCGCCGAGTGAGAGAGGAGGATGACACATGCCTAACAGGATCATTTTCAGCGAGGGGTCCGGCCTGGCCGACTCCATCTACGGCAACGTGCAGGCCCCTGTCCGCCTCCTGCTGGAGAAGCGGGCCGAGGCCTACGAGCAGAAGTCCCTTCTGGGTGAGATGTTCGCCCTGGGCACCAGCACCAACTTCGGCGACCTGTACACCAGTCTCACCGAGATGGACGACTTCGAGCCCGTGGGCGAGAACGGCGCCTATCCCAGCACCTCCATGCAGGAGGGCCACTCCAAGCTCATCGTGTATGAGACCTGGAAGAACCAGTTCACCGTGTCCCAGGAGATGGTGGAGGACTCCAAGCTGCTGGACCTGAAGCAGCGGCCCTCCAAGTTCGTGGCCAGCTACTACCGCACCAGAGAGCGCTACGGCGCGGCCCTGTACGGCGCCGCCCTCAACGGCCAGAAGACCATGACCTACAGCGGGAAGCAGTACGACGTGACCACCGCCGACAAGGCCCCTCTGTTCAGCGACAAGCACAAGCCCAAGGTGTCCGGCCCGGATCAGTGCAACTGCTACCAGGACGCCTTCGACGTGACCGCCCTGGACCGGGCCGAGTCCATCATGCAGGACTTCCGGGACGACAACGGCAACATCCTGGCGGTGGCCCCCGACACCATCGTCATCCCCAACGACCCCGACCTGAAGCGGAAGGTGTTCGCCGCCATCGGCGCGGACCAGGATCCCCTGACCACCAACAACGCCTTCAACTACCAGTACGGCCGGTGGACCGTGATGGTCTGGGGCTATCTGAACCAGTACATCAAGAAGGGCAGCGCCTGCCCCTGGATGCTGATGGACTCCAGCTACCTGAAGGAGTACGTGGCCGCCCCTCTGAACGACCGGGTGCCCCTGAGCGTCAAGTCCATCATCGACCCCAACACCGACGCCAACAAGTGGAACGGCCGGGCCCGCTTCGCCGGCGGGTTCGTGGACTTCCGCTACATCCTGGCCGGCGGCCTGACCGGCGGCAAGAAGCTGGACGGCACCGGGGCGTAAGAAGAGCCGAGAGGGCGGGGGCGCTCCCCCGCCCTCACCAATAACCTCATCCGTCACGGCTGACGCCGTGCCACCTTCCCCATAAATGGGGAAGGCTTTTCAAGGAGGGTATTTGATTTGAAGCTGAGAGAGGCCATCGAGCGGGCGGACGAGGTGAAGCCCAACGCCTTTACGGAAAAGAGAAAGACCGAATGGCTCCAGGAGCTGGACGGGCGGATCGCGGCGGACGTGTTCCTCCTGTCCAAGCCGGAGCTGGACCAGATCCGGTATAGCTGGCCGGAGGACGGCGACACGGAGCTGCTGGTGGACCCGCCCCACGACGCCATGTACACGGTGTACCTGATGGCCATGATCGACTTCTACAACGGGGAATACCAGCGCTATCAGAACACCTCCGCCATGTACAGCGCCATGTACAGCGACTTTGTGACCTGGTTTGCCAGGACCTATGACCCCGCCCAGGGGTACAGGCGAAAGTTCCGGCTCCTGACGGAGGACGAGGAGGGGTAGGCCCCTACCGGCCCCGCGGGCCACCACCCTACCCCTTTTGGCCTTCGGCCATTTCCCCCTGACAGGGGGAATCGGACCCCAAAGGGGGAGGCTTTTAAGCGCAGAGAAAATCCCCCGTCAGCGCCTGCGGCGCTGCCACCCCCTTTTGCGAAAGGGGGCTTACAGAGGAGGAATGACGATGACGATCTATGAGGATACGGACCTGGGCTTCACCGACGAGGCGGAGAGCCGGAACGGGTGGCGGTACGAGAACCCGCCCTATTACCTGACCGCCTACGCCCTGGCGGTGAAGCACGGCTTCAAGGGCTCTGAGCAGGAGTGGCTGCTGGCCTTGCGGGGCGACAAGGTGGAGCTGCGCTATGAGGGGGACAGACTCCAGTGGAAGTGGACCGAGGAGGAGACGTGGTCCGACCTGATGGACGTGGAGGACGTCCGGGGCCCGGTGGTGGAGCGGACCCTGGAAGAGGCCCAGGCCGCCAGGGACGCCGCACAGCAGAGCGCCGGGGAAGCCCTTGCCTCCCAGCAGGCGGCGGCAAGCTCCGAGGCGGCGGCGAAGGTGTCAGAGGACGCGGCGGCGGCATCCGCTGAACGGGCCGAGGCGGCGGCGGGGAACGCCGTGGCAGAGGCGGAGGAGCGGCTGAGCGGCTACGTCACCGACGCCCAGACGGCAAAGAGCGGCGCGGAAAAGGCACAGAGGGCCGCGGCGTCCTCCGCGGAGGAGGCCAGGGCCGCGGAGCAGGGCGCGGCGGAGAGCCTTGCCCAGCTCAACGGCCAGGTGGAGCTTGCCCAGGCCGCAAGGAAGGGCGCGGAGGCGGCAAGGGACGCCGCAAAGTCCTCCGAGACCGCCGCCGGGGAGTCCGAAAAAGGCGCGGAGACCGCCATGGCCGCCGCGCGGCAGAGCCAGCAGGAGGCCGCCCAGTCCGCAGAGGCCGCCGAGGGGTCCGCCCTCCGGGCAGAAGCAGCCCAGACCGCCGCCGCCGGCAGCGCCTCCGAGGCGGGGACCAGCGCCGCCGCCGCCCTGGAGAGCCAGACCGCCGCGGCCGCCTCCGAGAAGGAGGCCAAGACCGCCCAGACCGCCGCCGAGGGGGCCAGGGACGACGCCGCCGCCAGCCGGGACCAGGCCAAGGCCAGCGCCTCCGACGCCCAGAAGAGCGCCGCGGCCGCCAAGTCCTCCGAGACCGCCGCCGGGGAGTCCGCCGACCGGGCCGACGCCGCCGCCGCCAAGGCGGAGCAGATCGCCGGGGGCGACATCGTCACCCACCCGGAGCTGGAGGCGGCCCAGCGGGAGGCCGAGACCTACGCCGACGGGGCCGTCTCCACCCACGACGCCAGCCCAGACGCCCACGGGGACATCCGGGAGGAGCTGGCTGGCAAGGCGGATCTGAAGAACGGGAAGGTGGACCCCGAGCAGATGCCGGCGCTGGACTACGACCCGGCGGGCACCGCCGCCACCGCCGTGGCGGACCACGACCAGGACCCGGAGGCCCACAGCGACATCCGCACTGCCCTGGCAGAGGCGGACGGGAAGTATCTGCCGAAGGAAAACCCGGTGTTTAGCGGAAATATAGCTGGCAATAGGAATGACAATACAGATTGCAAGATGACGCTAACAGCCAGAATAACTGGCAGTCTATACACAACAGAATACGGTAGCAAGAGTATAGACGGTAGCAATTTTAAAATTGACAATGGCGGTCTAACAATAAAAAAAGCCGCTGGGGATAAAGATATTGTCTTTGGGTATAGGTACAAAGGACACGCTGTTGCAAATATAGGAGCTTCCACCGATGACGCAGTAGTTCCAGTTGAATTAACGGGCATTGATACACCGACAGAGGACAATGCCGCCGCCAACAAGAAGTACGTGGACGCCCTGAGGCCGGCACAGGCCACCGTGGTGCTGACCCAGGACGGCTGGACGGACGGGGCGCAGACCGTGACGGCGGCGGGCGTCCTGGCCGACGAGACCGCCCAGGAGATCCACGTCATGCCGCGGACGGGCGACATGAAGGCCTACATGGACGCCGGTATCTACTGCTCCGGCCAGAGCGACGGCCGGCTCACCTTCACCTGCGACTCCCCGCCGGAGGGGGACGTCACCGTGTACGTGACCATCTATCCGCTCACATAGGAGGCGGGACCATGATTCTCAATTCGATATCCGGCGGAGGCGGCTCCGCCGTCCCGGCGGACCTCCTGCTGGAGTGGGTGCAGGCGCTGTACCCGGACTTCCCGGACGGCAGCAGCTCCAAGGAGACGCTGCGGAAAGCCCTCGACTACGTGGACGAAAACGCCCCGTGCCAGTTCGCCGCGGCGATGTCCGATGTGGATAACTCCTACGGCTACGCGGAGTACGGGGAGCGCATCGACCTCCAAGGCATCGCCGCCGTGACGCGGAGCTGCCATATCATGTCCGCCGCGCTGGTCGTCGAAGGCCAGACGGAAACGCTCCAATTCCTGGAACACCCCGGCTGGACCAAGGAGGACGGCGAGGGGACCGTGACCCTGACCTACGCGCCGGGGAACCAGATCACCCGGGGCGAGCTGATGGACGCCATCGGCAGAGTCGTGGTGACGGCAGACGAGCAGACGCTGGTCAACATCTCTCTGAAGGGCACCGACCGGGACGGGAAGGAGTGGACGGCGGAGGGATCGTCCCGCCTGCTGTTCGCCGCGCAGACCTGGGCCGCCACGATGGGCTGGGGCTATACCTGGCAGGAGCTGGCCGACAAATGCGGCACCTGGGAGGGCGTGAACCACCTGGGCAAGCCGCCGGCGCCGGCATGAGCGCCCTGGAGGACGCCCGCGCCCAGAAGGACAAGCTGTGGCGGCGGTACCAGGAGGTAAAGGAGGCGCTGCCGGGCATCCGGGAGACCGGGGAACGGCGGCGGCAGGAGTACCGGGCCAAGACCCTGCTGCAGATGTACCGGGAGGCCTGCGCGGAGGTCATGCGGCTGGAGGGGCGACAGTCCCAGGCCAAGCTCAAGCGTCAGATCGCCATGGACGGGCTCTTCAACACGGGGTCCGTGGTGTGGTCAGATTTGCAGGGCATGACCTGGGGCCGTGCGGACGGGATGACATGGGGCGACATCATGGCCGCCAAGGAGCCCGGCGTGGCCACCGCCCGCCAGAACCGGCTGCTGACCCAGCTGCTCAACGACGGACTGGCCGCCTGTACAGACCGGCAACGGGAGTACATCGCCGCCTACTACATGCGGGAGATGGCTATGGATGACATCGCCGAGCGGGACGGGGTCAATAAGAGCACGGTGAGCCGGACGATCAAGCGGGGGCTGGCCAGAGTGGCCCACAACGTGGTGGCCAGGCTCACCATCGCCCGGTATGTCACCGACGACGGTCTGTTCGACTACGTGGAGTTCACCAAGGAGACCTCCGTCCTGACCGACCGGCAGATCGAGGTGATGTACCTGCTGCTGACCCATGGCGTCACCCTGGAGTTCGCGGGGGGCTGGCTGGGCCGGAACAAGAGCACCATGAGCCGCACCCGGCAGCGGGCGGAGCAGAGGCTGGAGGCGGTGCGGGTGGACTTCATCCCCCGCAGGAACATCAAAGGCGTGAAGTTCACCGACTGGATCAACCTGAGCGAGACGGAGCTGGCGGAGCAGCTGGGCCTGCGGCCCACATTCTTCTACCGGTATCTGTACTGGGGCCAGACCATCGCCGGGTTCCCGCTGATGACCTACTACGTCATGTGTCTGCTGCGGGAGGGCAGGACGGCGGAGGCCATCACCGATCAGGTGGGGTGCAGCGCGGGGTTCGTCCGGGAGGCGCGGCACCAGCTGGACCCCGCCATCATGGATGGAGTGACCTTCGACCTGTCCCTGGTGCCGCCGTACCACCCAAAGAGGGTGAAGCGCAGCGGTAGGGCCGGGAACGTGGTGCTGGCCGCCCTGCGGGACCTGACCCGGGGCGAGGACGGCATCATCGACCGGATCACCCCGGAGGTGCTGGAGGCGGTGGAACAAAGGGGGCGGGCCTGTGCTGGTGCATAAGGCGACCAGAGGGGTGGCGGATCTCTACTGGACAGGCAAATACCGCACCGACAAGGACGGGACCAGCCTGCCGGTGATGTCCGAGTACACCCTGACCAAAACGGGCTTCTCCCCGCGGGACTGGTGGGAGGTGCCCCGGAACAGCACGCTGGGCAAGGCCGTCCGCCTGGTATACCCCTGTTTCGACCCGGTGACGGATGACCGCGGCGAGCTGGTGGCCATAAAGCCATGGGCAAACTGGTGGGATTACCCGGACGCCCCGGTGAAGGGCGGAGAAAATCCTCAGTCAGCCCAAAGGGCTGACAGCTCCTTTTGCGAAAGGAGCCTTGGCGCGTGTCCGGATCGGACAGCGAAAAAGAGACGTCAGAGACGTAGGAGCGGGCTGTTCGAGGCGATGCTGAAATAAACGCGAGGAGGCACATCCATGGCGAGGAAATCAGGAGACATCAACCCGTATGAGAAGATCAAGCTCTGCGACCCGGGCCAGTGCGCCCGGTGCCGGGACCTGGGCGGGGGCGACTTCGAGTGCGTGGACCGGGCCTTCCCGGAGCCGGCGCTGGTGGTCCGGAACTGGGAGAACACGCCGGACTACAACCGGTGCCGCAGACGCGGACAACGGCGGCAGGACGCCGCGGTCAAATAACAGGAGGGGGATCATTATGACAATGCAAGAAATCCAGAGCACCGTAAACGGCATCAAGTGCCAGACCATGCGGAGCGGCGCCAACGGGGAGTATCAGGTGCTGTTCAACCGCGCGGACGCAAGCCTGGAGCAGATCGAGGGGATGGACTGGGCCCATCCGGAGCTGGGCGGCAAGTTCAACGAGCTGCCCGCGGGCTACGGCTTCGAGGTCAAGTCCATCGACTACCATTCCCGCGACAGCACCTACCACGTGAAGGTGAAGGTGCTGAGCCAGTATCTGGGGGACGTGACCGGGTACGTGAAGCAGGTGGAGGAGCTGGAGGCCGCCAACAAGGAACAGGCCGCCGCCCTCCAGGAGGCCACCGACCTGATCCAGGGCATGGTGGACAGCGAGGTGGAGAACATCATCGCCGGGATGGGAGGTGACGAGTAATGACGTACAAAATGATCAAGTTCCTGATCGCTCAGGGCTGGACCGAGGGGCTGGCCGACAAGCTGGGGGTGCTGCTGCTGGGCGGCTCCATCACCGAGGAGCAGTACACGGAGCTGACCGCGCTGCTGGTGAAGGAGTGATTTGAATGAGCGAACCCTGCGAGATGGAGTCCCGCATCACCGCCTTGGAGGAGGACAGCCGCCGGAACCAGACCACCCACAAGGAGTTCTTCGGGCGCTTTGAGGCCATGAGCGAGCGGATGGCCAGGACGGACGAGCGGTACACCCAGATCAAGACCGATACCGCCGAGATCAAGGCCGACGTGCGGGAGACCAAGGACGCCATCCAGAAGCTCAATGAAAAGCCGGGCAAGCGGTGGGAGGGCATCGTGGACAAGGCCATCTGGGCGGTGTGCGCCGCCGTGATAGCCTTCCTGCTGGCGAAAATAGGGCTGTAGGGGCCGCCCCGTGTGGCGGCCCACATCGGCCCCTACCGGCCTACGGCCACCTCCCCCAAGGGGGGAGGCTTTTTAAGGGCGGGAAAATCCCCCGTCAGCGCTTGAGCGCTGCCACCCCCTTTTGCGAAAGGGGGTTTGGTGCGTTGAACGCACCGGAAAGGAGAAAGACTATGAAAGACCTTTTGTACAAGCGGCTGGCGAACCTGCTGACCATCAAGAGCCTGGTGACGGTGATCCTCACCGCCGTGTTCGCGGCCATGACCGTCCGGGGCACGCTGGACCAGTCCTTTATGACCATCTACACCATGATCGTGTCCTTCTATTTCGGGACGCAGGCGGCAAAGGAGTCCGGCACATGAGCACCCCGGTGGAGCGGCTGCTGGCCACCGCCGCGGCTGAGATCGGCTACCACGAGAAGGCCAGCAACAAGGACCTGGACTCCAAGACGGCCAACAGCGGCAACAAGAATTACACCAAGTACGCCCGGGACCTGGACGCGCTGGGGGACGTCTACAACGGCAAAAAGCAGGGGTACGACTGGTGCGACCAGTTTGTGGACTGGTGCTTCATCACCACCTTCGGCAAAGAGCTGGGCATGAAGCTCCTATGCCAGGCGTACAAGGGGCTGGGCGCCGGCACCAAGTACTCCATGCAGTACTACCAGGCCAAGGGCCAGTTCCACACCAAGAACCCTCAGTCGGGCGACCAGATCTTCTTCGGGACGGCCAAGACCGTGAGCCATACCGGCCTCGTGGAGAAGGTCAAGGGCAGCACGGTGTACACCATCGAGGGCAACACAAAGGGCGGCGTGCAGGTGGCCAGGAAATCCTACGCCGTCACCAAGAGCACCATACTGGGCTACGGGAGGCCGGACTGGACGCTGGTGAAGGAGCCGACGCCCTCCCCTGCCCCGGAGCCCGCGCCGACACCGGAGAAGGAGGACGACGAGATGCTGACATATGACCAGTTCAAGGAGTACATGACCAGGTACGAGGCGGAGCGGCGGGCCCTGCCCGGCAGCGAGAGCTGGGGCGAGACGGACCGGGCCTGGGCCGTGGAGAAGGGCATCTTCCAGGGCGACGGCAAGGGGAACATGATGTGGCAGGACTACCTCACCCGGGAACAGGCCGCCGCGCTGCTCCACCGGACCGCCGGCTGAAACCGCCAAACGATTGGGATTTTGCCCCCAAAAACGAAAAGGAGATGACGGGCCGTGCCCTCCAACTGGCTGTACCTCGACACGAACTTCCCCACCTTTACCGGCGGGGAGAGCAACACGGAGAAGATCAACACCATCCAGAACTACATGTACATGCTGGTGGAACAGCTGCGCTACTCCATGCGGAACATGAGCCCGGTAAACTTCAACACGGCGGGGCTGCAGCAGCTGGGGAACATCCTCACCGAGCCGCTGACCGTCCGGCTGGAGGGGGCCGAGGGCCAGATCTCCGACTTCCGGGTGACGCTGGACGGGGTGACCATCACCGACGAGAACGGCACGACCTGGATCAAGGGGAGCACCATCCACACCGGCTCCATCTACTTCGACGCCCTGGACAGCTCCACCAGGAGCACCATCAACGGAGCGGCCAGCGCCGCCAGCAGCGCCGCGTCGCTGGCCAGGCGGATCGCCAACGGGGAGTTTGCCGGCGGGACGTTCATCAACAACCGGGAGATATACTCCCCCACCATATACGCCAACGAGTTCAACGTGGTGCCGGAGGACAGAAGCGACTTCACGGGCGCGTTCAACATCTACGGGATATGGGCAAAAGCCCAGGACACTCTTTACCACATGCTCTCCATCAAATATTCCGGAGTTGAGGACGCGCCAATCGTGAGGATCTACTCACCCAGCGGCGCTTATTTAGAATTTGGGGACACGGAACACGTAAACTTGTTTCGTTTCCAAGGGAGATACTACTTCGGGACACACGCCTCGGGGGAAAAGAACTGTACCGTGGACTTCTCCATGGCCAACGTCACCGGACTGACCATCTCCTGAGGTGAGCCATGGCAAGCTATACGATATCCCAGAACTCCGCCGGCACACAGCTGACGTGGACGGTCACGGGGCTCACGGCGGGCGACCAGGTGGTGTTTTTCATCCGCTACGAGCCGAACGACAACAACGCCGGCCTGCAGCAGATCGGCCCGCGCGCCGCCACCGACTCCACCATGACCCAGAGCTGCACCATCGAGCCGGGGCAGTATTACGTCACCCGCGTGTCCGTCAACGACGTGCCGCTGGCGGCCCAGTACTTCACCGCGAACGATCCGGCCGGAAGCAGGCCGGAGGACTGGAGCTGGAGCGGGATCATCTGGTCCGGGTGCCCGCTGGAGAACCTGACGGCGGCGGCCTGGAACCGGTTCACCGCCCGCGTCAATGAGTTTCGGACCTATGCCGGGAACGGCGCGTACAGCTTTACACAGGCGGTCAGCGGACAGACGCCCCTTGTGACGCTGTTCTCAGAGGCGGAGGCGGCCATCAGGGGGACCACAGGCCACGGGACCGTCCCGACCGGCCGGGAGCTGTCCATGACCTATTTTGATGGGCTGGCGTCCGCGTTGAACGCCGTGCCGTGAGAGAGGAGCAAAACAAATGAGAGAGAAGATCGCGGAGGCCTTTATGCTGCTGGAACGGATCCCGGTGAGCGGGCCTCAGGTGGATACCATGTTCCGGGTCCGGGTGCTGCTGGCGGAGGTGGGCAACGCCCTGGCCGCGGAGGCGGACAAGAGCGCCCCTGCCAGCCCCGCGGGCAGCCTCCCCCCGACAGCTCCCCCCGAGCGGGAGGCCGGAAAGGAGCAATCGAATTGAAACTGCCGAGGACGCCTTACTCAGACGGGATCGGGAACGCCTATCAGGACCGGTTCAACGGGCTCAACCACAACCTGGGCGCCGGAGACGGGGAGCTGTTCGACATGCGGAACCTGACCTCCGACTACTTCCCGCTGATGGCCACCCGGCCCCGCCGGCTGCGCTATAAGACCCTGGAGCGGCCCGGCGGGCTGTTCAGCTGGGACGGGCTGGCCTGGGTGGACGGGGACGGCTTTTACTACAAGGGCGAGCGAAAGGGCGACGTGACGCCGGGGCAAAAGACCTTCGCGGCCCTGGGAGCCTACATCGTCATCTGGCCGGACAAAGCCTTCTTCAACGTGGACTCCGGCGAGTTCGGGTCCCTGGAGGCGGCGTGGTCCGGGGAGAGCCTGACCTTCACCAACGGGAAGCTGTTCGAGGAGGACGCCGAGGCCAACGCCATCCAGGCCAGCGGGGTCAACTGGGCGGACTGGTTCAAGGCCGGGGACGCCGTGACCATCGAGGGCTGTACGAAACATCCGGAGAACAACAAGGCCCCCGTCATCCGTGAGATCGACGGGGACAAGCTGTACTTCTATGAGTACATCTTCACCCTGGACGGGGACGAGGGCACGACGCCCTACACCGAGACCGGGGCGCTGACCATCAAGCGGACGGCGCCGGATCTGCTGTACCTCTGCGAGAACGAAAACCGGCTGTGGGGCTGCGACCGGACCACCATCTACTCCTCCAAGCTGGGGGACATCTTCAACTGGAACGTGTACGAGGGGCTGGATACGGACAGCTACGCCGTGGACACCGGAAGCGCCGGGCCCTTCACCGCCTGCGTCTCCTTCCTGGGCTACCCGGTGTTTTTCAAGGAGGACCACATCTACAAGGTGTACGGGTCGGCGCCCTCCAACTTCGAGGTGATGGGCTCCGCCACCATGGGGGTGGCTCCGGGGTCCGGCCTCTCCCCTGCCATCGCCGGCGAGACCCTGTTCTATCTGTCCACGGCGGGGATCATGGCATACTCCGGCGGCGTGCCCCAGCCGGTGGGCCAGGCCTTCGGGCTGACCAGACAGAAAAACGCCGTGGGCGGCTCCGACGGGCTGAAGTACTACGTGTCCCTGGAGGACGGCGAGGGCCGGAAGACCTGCGTGTACGACACCCAGAGGGACGTGTGGCACATCGAGGACGAGAGCCGGTTCACTCACTTTGTCCGGTGGGCCGGGAACCTCTACGGGCTCAACGACCGGGGCGAGGTCTGGATCCTGGGCGGCGCCGTGGACCCGCCGGAGGAGGCCGAGCCGGAGGCGCCGGTGGAGTGGATGGCGGAGTTCGGGGACATCGTGGAGGGCAGCCCCAACAAGAAGGGCATCGCCAAGATCCTGCTGCGGCTGGAGCTGGAGGACGGCGCCACCGCGGAGGGCTGGATGCGCTTCGACAGCGCCGGGGACTGGATCCGGGTCAACGGCACGCTCCAGGAGGGCGTGAAGCGCTCCTATTACCTGCCGCTGGTCCCACGCCGGGCGGACCACTACCGCATCCGGCTGACGGGCACGGGGGGCTGTAAGGTGTACGCCCTGACCAGGCAGTACTACGACGGCAGCGAGCTGAAAAGCCTGCCGGGAAGACAGTAGGGGCCGGCGCCTTCGCCGGCCCGCAAGGGCAACTTATCCGGCGGCCCCCTCATCCGGCGCTTTGCGCCACCTTCCCCCCTGGGGGTGGAAGGCTTTTTCGGAAGGAGTGATTCAATTTGGCAGTGGTGAATATGTACGGGGATTATCTGAAACAGTGGGAAAAGCCGAAAGCCAGCCAGGGCGCGGCCCAGACGGGGAACGCCGGGCAGAGCTACACCGGGACGGCCAACGGGCAGAGCGCCGGCGGGCAGAGCTACAACAGCGCCAACGGGATCAGCACCATCAGCGGGCAGTCGGCGGGGTCCTTCGGGTCGGGGAGCGCGGGATCCTTCGGGTCGGGGACGTCCGTGAACGCCATCGGGTACGGCGGCGGCTCCGGGGTGACCGCCAACAACTACGGCGGCGGCTACAGCCAGGGGTCCATGTACACCTACAAGGACTTCCAGGACGCCATGAACGCCTCCGGACTGGCAAGCCAGTTCTCCCAGGAGGACCTGGCCCTGGCCCAGAAGTATCCGGAGTTCGGCATGTCCATCCTGAACCTGAAGAAGGCGTTCAACGCCACCGACGACCCGGAGAAGCGGCTGCAGTACAACCAGCAGGCAAACCAGCTGCGCTCCTCCTACGGGAACTACATCGGCGGAGAGAACGGGATCACCTATCAGAGCCAGGGCAAGGTCTCCGGCCAGAGCGACAATGTGCTGGACAGCCTCTACAACTACGGGAACTTCTCCTATGACCCGTACAGCAACCAGTACGCGGACCTCCAGCGGAGGCTGATGGACGAGGTCATCAACCGGCCGGACTTCTCCTGGAGCAAGGAGGAGGACCCGCTCTGGTCCAGCTATAAGAAGTCCTACCTCCGGGAGGGGGACCGGGCCACGGCCAACGCCCTGGCGCAGGCCAGCGCGGCCAGCGGCGGCAGGGCCTCCAGCTACGCCGTCAACGCGGCCACCCAGGCCGGGGACTACTACGCCACCCAGTTGAACGACGTGATCCCTCAGCTCTACCAGCAGGCCTATCAGCGGTATCTGGACGAGGACAGCCTGCGCCGGAAGGACCTGGCCCTGGTGAACGACCAGGAACAGACGGACTACCAGAGATACCTGGACGACCTGAACTTCCGGTACGGGATGTACGGGGACGACTACAACCGGCTGTACTCCACCCTGGGGGCCCTGCAGGGGCAGGATCAGAGCGACTACGACCGCGGCCGGGACGCCATCGCGGACCAGCGGTACGACACGGAGTACGCGGACAAGATGGCTCAGCAGGCTTGGCAGAACAACTACGACGAGACGGGCCGCGCCCACGACTGGGGCCAGCAGGACCTGGAGAACCAATGGTATTTGGAGGATCGGGACTACAGTCGCGGCAGAGACAGCAAAGAGGACGCCATGAGCTGGGTGTACGCCATGATCCAGGCGGGCAAGATGCCGGACGCGGAGACCCTGGCGGCGGCGGGCATCTCCGCCGACGAGGCAAAGCTGCTCGCGGCTTACTACGCGAATCAGATTGCGCTGGCCAACGCCGGCAGCTCGGGTGGAGGCGGGGGAACGCGGAGGAGCAGCGGCGGATCCGGCGGGTCCTCCGGCGGTAGCTCAGGCGGCAGCAGTGGAGGAAATAAATGGGCTGACGTGGAAGCGTGGGTCAATAAGTACGGCTCAGCGTCCGCCGAGAACTATATCAAAGAGCACTACAAGGAGCTGGGCTATTCCAGCCAGAGCGCCGCCCTGGCCGGGTGGAACAACCACATGACCGAGCTGGGCGTGAAGGAGGGCTTTGTCCCCGCCACGGTGAAGCCGCTTTCGAGCACCGGAAAGACCACCAAAGACAGCGTGTTGACCGGCGGCGTCGGCCTGGCCAGCCAGATGGTGACCGGCGGGCTGTGGGGCAAGAGCCCCGTGGAGGCCATGGAATATGCGGATCAGGCCGAGAAGAACGGGACCATGACGGACAGCGAGCTGAACGCGTTTCTCAAAAAACTTGGGTATTAAGGGGTGATCCACATGGCAACGCTGGAGGAGCGGCTGGCACGGATGCGGGCAGACCTCAAAACAATACAGGGCCGGACAGCGGGTGCAAAGACAACCGTTCAGACGACCAGCCGGACGAGCGGGACCGGGGCGAGTGCCCCGGCCGCCGGCGTTTCCGGCGCAAAAAGCACGGGCAGCGCAAATAGTCTGGACCAGCGGATGGCACGGATGCGGGCAGACCTCAAGGCCGTGAAAACCGCAAGCCAGATTACCGCCGGGCAGGACGAGGCTGAGGTGCCGGGGCTCACCCTGCCCTCCCTGGACGACTTCATGCCCGCCGGCATGCGGAACGCCAACCGCCGGTTCACAGACAAGACCCTGGAACGGTATCGCACCGGCGGGACCCCGGCCAGCGTGCAGATGTCCTTCCTCCAGCCGGAGCAGGACCGGGTGAACCGGGAGATGGAGACCGCCGAGCTGGACCGGGAGATCGCGCGCCGGACCTTCCAGGAGAAGCAGCGGGCCGGGACCCTGACGCCGGAGGACGTGACCGCATGGCAGGAGGCGGACAAGCGCCCGGAGCGGCTGAAGGCACAGCAGGAGCAGCTGGCCGGCCAGATGTACGAGCTGAGGAACCGGCAGGATCTGGCCAGGCTGGAGGGCGAGCAGAACACGGCGGCCCTTGCCGGCCGGCAGCTTCCCTCCGCCGCGCCCGGCGCCCAGTACGGGAACCTGATGGACGCGGAGGACGCCGTCCGCGCCCTGCGGGAGGGCGACCACAAGACCCTGACGGAGAAGTACGGGCTCACCGAGGGGCAGCTGCAGGACTACGAAAACTACATGTACAACCAGAGCCTCCGGGGCCAGCGCGGGACCGCCGCGCCGCGGCCGGTGAACGGCGGGTACCGGGCGGTGCTGGACATGCTGGACCGGACCCAGAGCCAGCGGGCCGGGGCAGAGACCGCCCTGGCGGAGGCCGGATACGACGCGGAGACCCTGCTGGACTGGCAGGACAGACAGCGCCGGGCGGCTCAGCTGGAACAGCAGCACGACGCGGCGGCGGAGTACGCGAGCCGGGGGCCGGTGGAGGCCGCGGTGGCCTCCGCCGGGACGGTGCTGGCCGCTCCCCTTACCGGCCTGGAATACCTGGGCCAGCTGACGGGGAACATCGGCCACAACGACCCGACGGACCCAGCTACATACCGACCGCTGGACCGAAGCCGCATGGCCCTGACCGACTTTGTGGACAACGTGCGCGGCACAGTGGCCGAGAACATCCGGGGGAAAGACCCGAATCTGCTGACCAACGCGGCGGCCTTCCTGTATGAGACGGGTATGAGCATCGCGGACAGCAGCGCCCAGCTGGCGACCATGGGGCCGGTGGTGTCCCTGGCGGCCATGGGCGGCTCCGCCGCGGCACAGAGGACCCGCGAGGTGCTGGAGAACGGCGGCGGGAACCGGCAGGCCCTGGTGGCCGGCGCGGCCTCCGGCGTGTTCGAGGCCCTGTTTGAGAAGGTATCCATCGACAGCCTGCTGGCGGAGAAATCCGTCACGGGGTGGAAGTCCTGGATCAAAGAGACGGCCAAGCAGGCCGGCGTGGAGGCCAGCGAGGAGATCTTCACCGAGGTGGCCAACATGATGGCCGACGCCGTGATCATGGGGGACAGCTCCGACTTCAACCGGAACGTGCGTGACTACATGGCCCAGGGCATGAGCGAGAATGACGCCAAACGGCAGGCTCTGCTGGACGCGGTGGGTCAGGTGGCCATGGCCGGACTGGGCGGCGCCCTGTCCGGCGGGATCATGGGCGGCGCGGTCAACGCCGTCAACGGGAGAGCGAACAGCAGGATCCTCAGCGACGCGGACCGGGGCGTGCTGCCCGACGCCGACACTGCGGCGGCCCTGGGCCAGACCGAGGCGGGCCGGGAGATCCTGGACCAGGCGCGGGAGCGCTATGAGCGGGCCCAACGGAAAAACGAGACCGCCCAGACGAGCGGGGCACCTTCCCCGGCCTCATCCGTCACGGCTGACGCCGTGCCACCTTCCCCGGAGGGGAAGGCTTTTAGAGGAGCGGGAATTGAAACCGGGGAAGGGTTTACACAGGACAGGGCGGCGGAGCTGCTGGCCGCGGCGGACCGGGGCGAGATGCCGGACACGGCCACCATCCTGGAGCTGACCGAGACTCCGGAGGGAGAGGCGCTTCTGCAGCAGGTGGCGGACCGGGTCAACCGGTTCGAGGAGAGGACAAAGGCCGGGCAAAATGAAGCCGCCACCCAGAGGGAGGCGGAGCAGGCTTTTAAGGGCGGAGAAAATCTTCAGTCTCCGCCTACGGCGGAGCCAGCTCCTTTTGCGAAAGGAGCCTTGGAGGGGCGCACCGACGGGGCGGCCAGAGAGAAGGCGGCGCCGGGCGTGCGGGACCTGCGGAGCCAGAGCGATGGGGTCCGGCTCCAGAGCCTGCTGGGCGACGAGGACGTGGACTTCCTGGACCGGCTGGGCAAGGCCGCCGGCGTGGCCATCAACATCGTGGACGCGGACTCCATGGCCAACGGCTGGTATCAGGACGGCCAGGTGTACATCACGGAGAACGCCGAGGACCCGGTGCGCCAGGTGGCCAAGCATGAGATCACCCATTATCTGCGGGACATGGCGGCGGAGGACTATGGCCGCTATGAGGCCCTGGTGCGGGAGACCCTTCAGGCGGAGGGCAGCCTGGACAGCAAGATGGAGGCATACCGCCAGCTCTACCAGGAGGCCACCGGACAGGAGTACACCGACGAGCAGGTCATGGAGGAGCTGGCGGCGGACTTCACCGAGCGGCTGCTGATCGACGAGGACGCCATCCGCCGACTGGCCGGGCAGGACCAGAGCCTGGGCCAGCGCATTCTTGCGGCCATCCGGCGCTTCCTGGACCGGGTGCGGAACGCCCTCACCGGCCGGCAGGCCGGCCAGTTGGAACAGGCCGCCCGGATGTGGGAGACCGCCCTGGGCCGGGCCGGGACCAACGCCAGAGCCGGGGCGGAGGCCGGGCAGACCGGGGAGAGAAGGTATTCCTTCGCCGGCCTCAACGCCAACCGGGCAGACCTGGGGCGGCTGTCCCAGGCCGAGCAGATGGAGCGGGACGGCAGGACCACCGAGGAGATCTACCGGGACACGGGATGGTTCCGGGGGATGGACGGGAAATGGCGCTGGGAGATCGACGACAGCGGGATGGAGTACAGCCGGGCCGGGGATATGGAGTTCCGCCGGGACCACCCGGAGTACGCCAGATACCAGCAGCTGATGGACCAGATGCTCTACGGCACCCTGACCGAGCAGGAGCAGCAGGAGCTCCGGGAACTGGACCAGACCTGGGGCCGGGAGCGGCCGCGCCTGTCCGAGCGGGTGGACCGGGGCAACGCCACCCTGGGGGACATCATCAGCCACGATGAACTGTTCCGCAACTACCCGCAGCTCCGCAATGTGCGGGTGCGGTTCGACGACCTGGGAAGCGGCACCACGGGCCAGTACACCGCCGAGACCGGGACCATCACGCTGGACAACAGCCTGCGGAGCGCCCCGGAGGACACCCTGATCCACGAGGTGCAGCACGCCATCCAGCACGCCGAGGGCTTTGCTGGAGGCTCAAACACGGGCTACTGGAGTCGGGAGGGCACCAGGAGGCTGGACGAGGCGGACAACGAGGAGAGCCGACTGCGGGACGAATACAAGTGGAGGATGAACAACGACCCCCACCTGACGGATCTGATTCGCCAGTACGACGCCGGGCAACTGACCCAGGAGGAATACTACGACGCCAGGGACAGCTATTTGGAGGATGACCCGGAATATGCGGATCTGGAGCGGCGGATCGCCGCGGCGGCCCGGGACAGCATGATGTACGCTACATCAAGCGATTATGATCTGTACCGCAACACCGCCGGCGAGATCGAGGCCAGAGACGCGGCCGCACGGCGGACCATGGACGCCGAGACCCGAGGGCTGACCCTGCCAGACCTGGGGGACGAGAATACCGTGTTTGCGGAAAGCGACAGGAGCGGCTGGTCTGAGGCGAGCAGCGACCCGGAATCTTCGAGCATCAAAGATCAGATCGAGGAAAACCGGGATCGGCTGAACGGGATGGATGTTGTGGCCAGGATGCGCGTCCCGGAAAACCTGCAAAATAAAAGAGCCGCCGCAAAGTGGGCGACGGATCAGCTTAAAGCAACGGGCTATCGGGTGGATCGGCAGGGATACGGGGAAATTACTTTCAACAAAAAGGATCTGGACAGGGGCTTGCGCTATGCAGATACCGCAGAAGAAAGAGCGGCGATTGCAGCCCTGCCTTATGTGCTGAAAAGAGGAATTGAGGTCGGAGAGCACGGCCAGCATAAAGGACGCAACAAGCAGACGATTACCTTCGCTGCCCCGGTAGAGTTAAACGGGACGCGGGGAAACATGGCTGTAGTTGTAAACCGCCGCGGGAACCATTACTATGCCCATAGAATCGTTTTGCCGGATGGAACGACATTCCGATTTTCTGAACAAAATAACAATGCAGCACAAGAACTGTCCCAGGGAGTGACCGTTTACGGCTCTCTTGCCGAGACCACAAGTGCTGCATTTAAGGATAGTTTAGCACAGACCGGCGAGGATGTCAACACCGACGAGCTGAGGGGCCTTGAACTGCCGGGGGTGGAGGACACTGACCAGGCAGCGGAGGCGGAGAGCGAGGAGACTGATAACAGCCAGGGCAGAAAGTTCTCCCTGAAAAAGCCGGTGGAGGAGACGGACAGCGAGGGCCGGGAGCTGACGGCGGAGCAGCGGGAGTTCTTCAAGGACAGCAAGGTGCGGGACGAGGACGGGAACCTGCTGGTGGTCTACCATGGGACGGACGCTGACTTTACCGTGTTCGACCGGAGCAAGGGCCGGAGCACCATGGACATCCAGGGATCCTTCTTCCCCCCGTGGGAGATCGACGCCGGCGGATATGGGCAGAACGTGCAGCCTTATTACCTCAACATCACGAACCCGGCCCCGGAGGGCGTGGCCTACCGGGCGCTGAACCGCTTTAAGGGCCAGAACGACGCGGGCGTAAAGGCGCGGGAATACCTGGAGTCCCAGGGCTATGACGGCGTGGACAACTCCGGCGAGGAGTTCATCGCCTTCCACCCGGAGCAGATCAAGAGGATCACCAACCAGACGCCGACGGGGAATCCCGATGTGCGCTACTCCCTGCGGGGGGCGACGGATCTGGAGCGGCAGGTGGAGGAGCTGACAAAGCAGAACCAGCGGCTGGAGGAGAAAAACCAGAGGCTCCAGGCTCAGTTCCGGCGGACCAGCGGCAACCATGTGGACGCGGACGCGGTGAAGTCCTCCGCCCGGAAGCTGCTGCGGGACTTCAGCAGCAGGGCCGACCTGGACGAGACCGCCGCCTCCCTCCAGGCCCTGTACGACCGCATGGGCGAGACCGGGACCAGGACCGGGGACAGCGACGTCCGGGCGGCCGCCAGAGACGTGGCCCAGAGCATCATCGACAGCGCCAGCGTCACCAACGACGAGATGTGGCAGACCTACCGGCCCCTGCGGAAATTCCTCCGGGAGACCAAGATCAAGGTGACCCCCGACGTGATGGGCGGGCTGGATGTGGTGGGCGGCCTGGGCGAATACCGCAAGGCCTTCCGAAACCGGCTGAACCTGTCCACCAAAGAGGGCCGGAGCATCGACGACGTGTACGGCGAGCTCAGCTACGACTACCCGGAGCTGTTCAACCAGGACGTCCACTCCAACGAGGAGGAGCAGCTGGTACACCTGGGCGAGGTGCTGGACGCCCTGCGGCCCACCACCGCAAACCCATACACCGGGGACAGCGGCGTGGTGGACTATCTGGCCGGCGAGATCCTGGAGCGCTACTACGATATGCCGGGCGAGGCGCCCACCTTCGCGGACCGGGCGGCGTACCGCCAGCAGGCCGCCGTGGAGCGGGAGCGCCAGGCGGGGCTGGAGCGGATGCAGCGGGCCCTGGCCCGGCAGGAGGAGAGCGCCAGAGACCGGATCGAGCGGGTCAAGGAGCAGAACCGGCAGGCAAACGCCAGGATGCGGGACCGCATGACCACCACCCAGACCAAGGACACCATCCGGCGGCACGCCGAGGGCCTGAGCCGGAAGCTGCTGCGGCCCACGGACAAGCAGAACATCCCGGGGCGGCTGCGGGGGACCGTGGTGGCCCTGCTGGACTCCATCGACCTGGAGAGCAAGTACGCCTATGAGACCACGCCGGAGGGCCAGTTCCGCCGTGTGGCCCTGGTGGACGAGAATGGGAAGCCCATCGAGCGGACGGACCTGACGCCCACGAAACGGACCGAGGCGGCCCGCGCCCTGAAGGAGGCCCTGGAGGAGCTGAGGAAGGATCCTCAGTTCGACCTGACCGTGGATCCGGACCTGGCGGACAAGCTCACCGAGATCGCCGGATACGGGAATATCCGTCTGGCGGACATGAACGGGGCCCAGGCCAAGACCATGTGGGAGGCCGTGCAGGCGGTGGAGCACTCCATCACCCTGTCCAACCGGATGCTGGGCGACAGCAAATACGCCAGGGTGTCAGATATGGCGGAGGCCATGTGGGACGCCGCCGGCAACCGGAAGGAGCGGCGGAACCTGGTGGGCGTGCTGGGCGCCGGGGACAAGCTGCTGACCATGGACATGATGACGCCGGAGACCTTCTTCCACCGGATGGGCAAGCCGGGAGACGAGCTCCACCGGCAAATGCGCAGAGCCCAGGACCAGCAGATCACCATCACCAACGAGGGCGTGGAGTTCTTCCAGAGCGCCATGAAGGAGTCCGGCATGACGGCCAGGGACCTGCAGAGGGCCGAGCGGGAGAACCACACCTTCACCACCGCCGGCGGCCAGGAGATCACCCTGACCACCGCCCAGCTGATGGACCTGTACGCCCTGTCCCACCGGAAGCAGGCCATGGACCACATCTACACCGGCGGCCTGCGGGCCCAGGGCGGACAGAGAGGGGCGGTAAAGACCACCAAGGCGGCCCCGGTACACGTCACCCTGACGGACGTGGCCGATATGCTCCACGAGCTGACGCCGGCCCAGAAGGGCTTTGTGGACCGGCTCCAGGGGTATATGAGCTCCACCCTGGCCGCCCACGGCAACGAGGCCTCCATGGCGGTGTACGGCTATGAGAAGTTCAAGGAGAAGAACTACTGGCCCATCAAGGTGAACCGGAACGAGACCAGGACAGACCCGGCCCAGGAGGCCAGAGCCAAGACCATCCCCGGCTTCGGCATGACAAAGGCCCTGACGCCCAACGCCAACAACTCCGTGATGCTGCGCTCCGCCGTGGACACCTACGCAGACCACTTGAACCAGATGGCCACCTACGCCGGCTGGCTGGCCACCTCCGAGAACATCACCAGGCTGCACAACTACAGCTACTTCGAGGACGGCCAACGGACCGGGACGGTGAAGGAGCTCTTCGACCGGGTCTACGGGGACAGGGGCAACGAATATCTGGACAACCTCCTCAGCGACATCGCCCAGGGCACCAAGACCGGCGCGGAGTCCACCTTTTCGGACAGCCTGCTAAACAAGTTCAAGGCCGCCAAGGTGGGGGCAAACCTCCGGGTCATCCTCCAGCAGCCCACGGCCATCCTCCGGGCGGCGGAGATCATCAACCCGACCTATCTGGCCGCGCCGTGCAATCCGCTCAAGTCCTTTGAGACGGCCAAGCAGTGGGCCCCCATCGCCCTGTGGAAGGACTGGGGCTACTTCGAGATGGACACCGGCCGGTCCCTCCGGGAGCTGATGGTGGGGACGGACAGCGCCCTGGACAAGGTCAAGAACGCCACCATGGCGGGCGCGGGGCTGGCCGATAACGTGGCCTGGGGCCAGCTGTGGCACGCCGTGGAGATGGAGACCAGGGCAAAGAACAAGGACCTGAAGACGGGCAGCGACGCCTTCTACCGGAAGTGCGCGGAACGGTTCGGGGAGATCATCGACCGGACCCAGGTGGTGGACAGCGTGCTCCACCGGACCCAGATCATGCGGTCCTCCAACTTCGCCAACCGGCTGGCCACCAGCTTCATGAGCGAGCCCAGCAAGATCTACAACATGGCGGCGCGGGACCTGTACGACATCGCCCACGCGGAGAAGGGCAGCCAGGAGCGCGGCCGGGCCCTGCGGCACGTGGCCCGCACCGGGGTGGCGCTGATCGCCTCCTTCGCCGTCAACGCCATCGCCCAGTCCGCGCCGGACTGGTGGCGGGACGACGACCGGGACAAGGATTTCGTGCGGACCTTCCAGGACAAATGGCTCCAGAACTTCACGGAGAACTTCGACCCCGTGGGGTACATCCCGTATCTGAAGGACATCGAGTCCATCATCCAGGGGTTCGACGTGAGCCGGTCCGACCTGGAGGGCATCTCCGACCTGTGGAGCGCTCTGGAGGTCCTGCAGAAGGCTGTAAACAAGACGGGAAAGAAGTCAACCCTCAACGCCGGCATGGAGCTGGCCGCCAAGGGCCTGGACCTGCTGGGCCTGCCGGCCGGCAACCTGAAGCGGGACGTGGTGGGCATCCTCAACACCGTCCTGTGGGGCACGGGAGAATGGGAGACCGTCTACGAGCTGGACAAGCTCATGCTGGACGTGGGCAACAGCCAGAACGCCAACGTGTTCTACGATACCCTGTACCGGGCCATGGACGGGGACTGGATGGAATACCAGCGCATCTATGGCGATATGCTGGACAGCGGCTTCGACCCGGAGAAGATCAACAGCGCCATGAACAAGCGGATGGCGGAGGAGGCCGGGCTGACCAAGGCCAAGAACCTGCCCGTGGAGTGGGCGCCGCCCGGTGAGGACGCGGACTTTGACGAGATGGTGAAGAACGGCGGGAGCTGGATAGACACCATTGATCCGGAGGCCCTGGAGCTGGCCCAGACACTGGACGGAGCGGACCTGGAGGGAGACACGGACAGCGAGAAAAACCGGTCCGCCATGCGGATGATCGCCGACCAGCCCTTCAGCGAGGACGTGAAGGAGATGTCCATGGAGGGCGTGATGAGCGAGAGCGCCTACACCAAGTACATGGCCGCCAGGGCCGCCGGCGTGAGCACCTACGACTATGTGGACTTCCTGGAGGCCGCCAGAGAGGCGAACCTTGCCAGAGGCAAGAGCGGGAGCAGCTTCAGCCAGGACGATGTGACCAAAGCCCTGGAGGGGTCCCGCCTGACCGCCGCCCAGAAGCGGGCAATCTGGAACAGCTACGGCTGGAAGAAGGAGAGCCCGTGGGGATGATTGGTTGAATACAATTAAAGTTCCACCAGTGTTCCACCACACGACAGGTTAAAACAGGCCGAAACAGGCCGCTGAGGTCTTGGAGCAAGAGACGAGAAAACACCCCGGAAGTCCTTGAAATCAGGGACTTTCGGGGTGTTTTGGTCTGGAGCAGGTGAGGGGAATCGAACCCCCGTGTTCAGCTTGGGAAGCTGACATTCTGCCATTGAACTACACCTGCGTCAGTGGGTCTATTATAACAGACCTCCAGGCAAATTGCAAGCCTTTTTTGCCGTCTTTCTCTCCCCTCGAAAACACATAAGGTACCCTCGCACCAGCACTACATGATAGTGGCGGTACCCTGGGGATACTGCTTTCCATCAACGACCTTGCTCAGTAATGCTTGCTTATCAATGGAGTTTTACGCATTAATTTATCATTATGATAATTTTTCTATTGACTGTTTGATTGGGCTGTGCTATCTTCCTTTACAGGGAGTGACAACTGTGGATACTTTTGGCAGTCGCCTTGTTGCAGCCCGCAAGTCCCGCGGCCTTGCCCAGAAGGAATTGGCCGAGCAATTTAACATTACGCCTACCTGTCTCAACTACTGGGAGAAGGATAAGCGTGAGCCTAACATTGAAATGATCAAAGCTCTTGCCACCACGCTGCACGTCAGCGCCGATTATCTGATTGGCGTTATGCTTCCCGCCCCCGATGCGGATGCACAGATTGTTATTGACACTCTCGGCCAACTCAACGAGGTGGGCAGAGTAAAGCTCATGGACTATGCCTCGGACCTTGTCGCCTCTGGAAATTATAAAAAACATGATTCGGATCAGCTGGCTAACGAAGCGTAAAAAAACCCCGCGTGTGCGGGATAATTGAAAGGAGAACTCACCATGAAAAAGCGTATCGGTGCAGCCCTGTTCGTTCTGATCTTCTCGCTCTCAGTCATTGCTCCCGCCGCCGCCTCTGTCGTTACCACCACCCTCCAGGTTCAGTATGCCGATATCAAAATCCAGGTCGACGGCAAGCAGTTCACCCCGCGCGATGTCAACGGAAAGGTGGTTGAGCCATTCGCCAGTGATGGCACGACATATCTCCCCGTCCGCGCAGTAGCCAACGCCCTCGGCGTCAGCGTGGAATGGGACGGCTCTACTAACACCGCGATCCTTACATCCCCGGAGCAGGGCCTTGACCCCGCCACCGTCGCCTACGCCTGGGATATCGTGCAGTACTCGGAAGCCCTGGACACTCTTGTCGATTTGGCCAGCATTGCCGGGGCAATGCAATCTATTTCTGACTATAACGATGTTGTTGATAGTTACAACTATTGGTATGGCTGCTTGATGGGCGATCTTCTGGACGCGATTGAAAACGATACTATGCAGGCTCTTTGGACTGCTGCCAATAATCAAACTGAAGTCCTATACAATTTGCTCTCTGTCCTCCAAAGCTATATCAATTCTCCCTCTGATTACTACTATAACCTTTATTGGAGCTATGCAGACGACTTCACAGACGCCTACTACGCTGTCCGTGATGTCGCCGATACAGTGTTCTATTCCTAATCCGCCCGCTCGTTAGGGCATAAAAAAGCGCCGCCCCAGGTGCGCCAACACCCGGAGCGGCATCGCGTAATGAATGCGTAATGAATGAACCTATCAACCACGAAAGGATGCACAGCTGCCACGCTATGGGCGACTTTTTTTCCCTGCAATAAAGCCCAGGCCGCTTTGCTGGGGCCCCGTTTTCTGTTCTTCGCACACTTACAAAAAACCTCCGGCTATGCCGGAGGTTTTTTGCGTCTTTTTACTTGCTGCTCCTGCTGTTCCCGAAGAACCGCAACAGATACAGGAACAGGTTGATGAAGTCCAGATACAGCTGGAGCGCCGAGTACACAGAGGCCTTCTCCAGCATCGCGCTGTCGCTGTAGAAGTAGTCGTAGTTGGCCTTGATCTTCTGCACATCGTAGGCGGTGAAGCACAGGAAAATGACGATGCCCACCATGCACACGATCCGCTCCATAAAGGAGAAGCCGGGGATGAAGGCCATCAGCAGGCCGGCCACGATGAGGAAGATGAGCCCGCCGATGAGGATGGGACCCAGCCGGGACAGATCGGTTTTGGTGAACCGCCCGTACAGGGCAAAGGCCCCGAAGAAAACGGCGGTGAGGGCAAAGACCGCCATCAGGTTCACCACGTCGAACATCAGGAAGTAGAGGGAGAACACCACCCCGTTGAGGACGGAGTACAGGAAGAACAGGCCCCGTGTGAACCCTACCGACCGCTTGAGCAGCGAGGCGGAGAAGGCGATGACCACCACCAGCTCCACCACCGTCAGGGCGATCAGCACAAAGGGAGAAGCCAGCAGGGTGAACACCAGGCCGGACAGGACCGTCCCCACCGCCACGGCGAAAGTGAGCATCAGCCCCAGGAACATCCAGCCGAAGGTGCGGGCGATGTACTGGTTCAGGGTGACGGAGGGCGTGTAGGCGCTGTCAAAGCCGTACTGCTGCGGGAACTGGTCCCCGTCATAGTTGTAATAGTTGTTTTCGTCCATGTTCAAGTCTCCTTATCCGTTTTCCGCATTTGCTTCAGGTTGCCGATCTTTTTCGCCCGGCGGTCCAGCTCGGAGAGCACGTCGTCCAAGGGGATGCCCTTCTCCGCCATCATCACCATCAAGTGATAGATGAGATCGGAGATCTCCCCCACCGTGTCGGACGGCACGTCGTTCTTGGCGGCGATGATGGTCTCGGCGCACTCCTCGCCCACCTTTTTCAGGATCTTGTCCAGCCCCTTATCGAACAGGTAGCAGGTGTAGGAGCCCTCCTGGGGATGGGCCCTCCGGTCCAGCACCACCTGATAGAGGGTATGCAGTGTGTCGCTCATGGGTATCACATCCTTAGTCTGCCCGGTTTTCCCGCGGGGCAACAAATATTATAACTCTATTTCCTGGAAAAAGCAAGAGTAAGCCCCGGTGTGACAGGTTGGCCCATCGGGGAGGCAGAGGTACAGCAGGGTGTCGGTGTCGCAGTCGGTCATGATCTTCTGCACATGGAGGTAGTTGCCCGACGTGGCCCCCTTGTTCCACAGCTCCTGACGACTCCTTGACCAAAACCAGGCGGTTTTGGTCTTGAGGGTCAACTCCACCGCCTCCCGGTTGGTGAAGCCCACCATGAGCACGTCCTTTTTTTCCGCGTGCTGGACGATGACGGGGATCAAATCGGATTTTTGAAACAGCCGGTCCAGATCGAACATATTCCTCACCTCACGGGGATATTTCGCTGTCGTAGGGGCCGATGTCCCCATCGGCCCACGCCCCTGAACACGGCTCTCACCTCACGGGGATATTCCGGGCGCGCAGATAGTCCTTCACTTGCGGCACCGTCAGCTCCCCGAAGTGGAACAGGGACGCCGCCAGCGCCGCGTCGCAGTTGGTGACTTCAAACACCTCCGCGAAGTGCTCCAGACTGCCGCACCCGCCGGAGGCAATCACCGGGATGGTCACCGCGTCGGTGACAGCTTTGGTCATCTCCAAATCGAAGCCGGCCTTGGTGCCGTCGGCGTCCATGGAGGTGAGCAGGATCTCCCCCGCCCCCAGTTCCTGGCCCCGTTTCGCCCATTGGATGGCGTCGATGCCGGTGGGGGTGCGGCCGCCGGCCGTCACCACCTCGTACCAGCCCTCGGGCCTCTTCCGGGCGTCGATGGCCAGCACCACGCACTGGCTGCCGAACCGTTCCGCGGCCCGGGCGATCAGGGTCTCGTCCTTGACCGCGGCAGAGTTGACGGAGATCTTGTCCGCCCCCGCCCGGAGCAGCCGCTGGAAATCGTCCAAGGTGCGGATGCCGCCCCCCACGGTGAGGGGGACGAACACCTGGGCGGCGGTGCGCTCCACCACGTCGGCCACGGTGTCCCGGGCGTCGCTGGTGGCGGTGATGTCCAAAAAGACGATCTCGTCCGCCCCCTGGTCCGAGTAGTATTTGGCCAGCTCCACCGGGTCGCCGGCATCCCGTATGTTGACGAAGTTGACTCCCTTCACCACCCGGCCGTCCCGCACGTCCAGGCAGGGGATGACGCGTTTGGCTAACACTGCTCCCCCGCCTCCCGGACGGCCTCGCTGAGGTCGATGGTGCCGGCGTAATACGCCTTGCCGATGATGGCCCCGTAGAGGCCCATGTCCCGGAGGCGCTTCACGTCGTCCAGGGTGGTGACGCCGCCGGAGGCCACGATATGGCAGCCCACCCGCTTTTGCAGGGCGGCCAGCTGCCCATAGGACGGCCCGGACAGCATCCCGTCGGCGGCGATGTCGGTGTAGACGATATACTTTACGCCCAGCCCTTCCATCCGGGCGGCGAAATCCAGATAGTCCAGCCCGGAGTCGCGCTCCCAGCCGACGGTGCGGACCCTGCCGTTCAGGCAGTCGATGCCCACCGCTACCCGCTCGGGCCCATACTGCCGGAGGGCGTACTGCACCAGTTCCGGTTTCGTCACGGCGGCGGAGCCGATGACCATTCGGCCCACGCCGGCCTCCCCCACGGTGATCACGTCCAGCTCGTTCTTGAGCCCGCCGCCCAGGTCCACCTTCAGGCCGGACTGCTGGATGACCTCATAGATCAGGGGAAAATTACTGCGCACGCCGTCCCGGGCGCCGTCCAGGTCCACCATGTGGACCCACTTTGCCCCGGCGTCGGCGAAGCGTTTGGCGGTCTCAATGGGGCTGTTGGCCACCTGATGGGCGGTGGAGAAGTCGCCCTTCCTCAGCCGGACGCACCGGCCGTCCTTCATGTCGATGGCGGGAAATAAGATCATTCTTTTTCCTCCTTATAAGCTTTCCACCCGCAGGGGGCCGACTCCCCCTGTCAGGGGGAGATGTCCCGAAGGGACAGAAGGGGTAGGGTGGGTGCCCCCGCAGGGGGCGGATGAGGGGGCGGAGAGGCCGCACCCCGCATACTGTTCTCAGGCAGCCGGCCTCATCCGTCATCGCCTGCGGCGATGCCACCTTCCCCAAAGGGGAAGGCTTTTAGCGGAAAGAATTAAATATGGCTGCCTGAGTTCACCCGAACACGTAGTCGTAGAAATCGTTCTCCACCAGCAGGCTGGTGCTGTCCACCTTGTAGGCCACCAGCTTGCGCATGGCGGCCACATACTCCTCCTGCTCTTCGGCGGTCATGGTGACTCCCTCGGCGGGGGTGAAGGTCTGGGTGAACCGGTTGTAGAAGCCCCGGTCAGACTTCCAGCACCGGGAGGTGAAGATCACCAGGCCCTCGCTGTCGGAGAGCATGTCCGTGCCGTCCAGCATCCGGGAATCGTACTCCAGCCCCAGCAGATTGGACAGGGTGGGCAGGATGTCCACCTGGCAGCAGACCTTATCCACCTGCACCGGCTGGGTCATGGAGGCCGACCAGATGATCAGGGCGCTCTTGTACACGTCGAAGTCGATGGCGCTCTCCTTGAGGTTCTTCAGGTCGTCGGAGCTGCCGAACTTCTGCCCCGCCAGCTCCTCCAGGGTGGCCACATCAAAATAGGGGATATGGTCCGGGGCGGCCACGATCAGGGTCTTGTCCAGCTTGCCGGCCTCGTCCAGCTTCTGGATCAGGGTCTCCAGGGCCTTGTCCACCTCCATGCAGGTGCCCAGGTAATTCTGGGTGGTGGCGGTGTAGGGCAGGGAGCGGACAACGTCCCGGTAGGGGGCCACCGCCCGGTTGTCCGAGTAGGGCATGTGGCCGCTGATGGTCAGGTAGTACACGTGGAAGGGCTGGTCGCTGTTGATGTAGTCGTCCACGCTGGCCTCCACCATCACGCTGTCCAGCTGGGGCCACAGCAGCTTGCCGTTGGAGTTCACGTCCAGCCCCTCGAAGTTCTGGAGGGTGCCGGTGCCCACCTTGGTCACGCCCTTCTCACCGTACTGGTGCCAGTCGTAGCCCAGGTTGGGGTGAGACAGGTTCCGGCCGTACATGTTGCCGTTGGCGTGGTAGCCCAGCACCTGGTACCCCTCCCGGCGGAGCTGCTGGGCCAGGGAGAAGTAGCAGTTGGTGCCCAGCTTGCCTGTCCTGGGCAGGGTGGCGGGGCTGCCGTTTTTGGGATAGAGCCCCAGCAGGTTCTGGCACTCGCCGCCGGAGGTGCTGGTGAAGTGGAGGGCGGTGTAGAAATTGTTGAACACGAAGCCCTCGTGGGCCAGCTTATAGAGGGTGGGGGTCAGCTCCGGGTCGATGGCGTAGCCGGAGAAGCCCTCCAGAGTAAAGAAGATGACGTTGTACCCCTCGAACATGCCGGTGTACTCGTTCTTGTTGGTGGGGGCGACGCTGTTGAAGTAGTTGGCCAGCCACTGGATGTCCTTATTATTGGTCCCCTCGGCCACGGCGGCCAGGTCCACGTCCATCACATTGGGGGAGGTGTCGATCACCGGGGTGGGCTCCGGCGTCTCGACGACCTCAGGCGCCTGAGAGGCGCCGGGGTCCGGGGTGGCGCCGGGGTCCGGAGTGACCTCCGGGCCGGCGCTGGGCGGGATCGCGGGGCCTGGGCCCAGATTGGTGAAGTCGTCGTCCAGATGGTTCTCCGCCGGGACGATCATATGCTTCACGTCCAGCCGGAGCATGGTCCAGAGGCCCAGCTGCTCCACCTGGTCGTCGATGTTGGAATCCATGTCGTAGATCTTGGCGGGGGTGAGATCCCCCTCCCAGGGGAGGTGCACCGTGCCCAGCCCCACCACATGGAGCAGGGCCGCCGCGATGAGGGCCACCCCGGACAGCTTTACGTCATACCGGTCGAAGCCCATGAAGCGCCCTCCCAGGGCGAACAGCAGGATGGTTGGGATCAGCATCACCAGGGCGACAGGCAGGGTCGCGATCACCGTGGGGATGATGGCGTCCAGGTAGTCGGTGAGCTTGTTGCCGGCGGCGGTGCCCAGAAAGCTCAGGGGGTAGTAGGACTGGAGGATGGTCTTGGCCACCATCTCCGCCACATAGACCACCGGGAACAGAACGGAGAGCGCCTTCATCAGCACGCTGTTCACCGCCCTGGGGAACGGCAGGGTCAAGGCCGACAGGATCAGCCCGGCGGACAGGCCGAACACGGTCCAGATGGGGGAATAGCTCAGGGGCGTGCCCATGTAGACATGGAACACCAGCTCCAGAAATACCAGCTGCGCCGGAAAAAAGATCAGCCGCAGCACTGGGCGGAGGGATTCGCCCCCGTCCCTGGAGACGCGCCTTTCCCCGCCGTCCCGGCGGCCGCTGCTTCGTCCGGTCCCGGAACGGGGACCGGCGTCCTCGTCCCATTCGGGATCTTCATCCTCCCAGTCGTCGCTCAGATCCGCGAAATAGTTGCGGCGGGCGGGCGCGCTCTGTTCGTCCCGCAACCGCCTGCCGCCCTTATTTTTCCCGTTCTGCTCCATAAAAGTTCGCCTCTCTCTGTTTCTCAGCCGCCCATCTGCGCGAAATTGCGCAGGATAACAAGGCCCGCCTCGCCGCTCTTCTCCGGGTGGAACTGGCAGCCGTAGACCCCGTTCCGGCCCACCGCCGCCACGACGGACGGACCGTACTCCGTCACGGCCAACACGTCCTCCTCCCGGTCCGCGTAGGCGCAGTAGGAGTGGACGAAGTACACATACGTCCCCCCGTCCAGCCCCTGGAACAGAGGCGACGGATTTGGGAAGGTCAGGCTGTTCCAGCCGATGTGGGGCAGCTTCAGATCCGTCTGGATACGTCCCACATGGCCGCTGACAAGGCCCAACCCTTCACAGTCCCGGACCTCCTCGCCCCGGTCGAACAGCAGCTGCATCCCCAGGCAGATGCCCAGGATGGGCTTCTGCCCCGCCTGGGCGGTGAGGGCCCGGTCCAGCCCCTTTCGGCGGAGCTTGTCCGCCGCGTCGGGAAAGGCCCCCACGCCGGGGAGGATCACCGCGTCCGCCCGCTCGATCTCCGCCGGGTCCTCGGTGACGGCGCTGTCCTGCCCGATGTAGCGGAGGGCGTTGGCCACGCTTTTCAGATTGCCCACGCCGTAATCCACAATGGCGATTTTACCCTTCATTTAACCACATCCCGTCCGGTTCGTCAAGGCGAAAGGCCGCCGGCAGGGTCACAGGGCCCCCTTGGTGGAGGTGACCCCCGTCCCTTCGATCCGGGCGGCCTCCTTCAGGGCCAGCCCCAGGGACTTGAACAGGGCCTCGGTGATGTGGTGGGCGTTGGCGCCGTACTCGCACTTCTGGTGGAGGGTGACCCCGGCGTTGAAGGCAAACGCCCGCATGAACTCCGCCGTCAGGCAGGAGTCATAGGCCCCGATCATGGGCTGGGGCATTGGGGCATCGAACACCAGATAGGGCCGGTTGGAGAGGTCCAGCACCGTGCGGCACAGGGCCTCGTCCATGGGAACGAAGGCCGTCCCGTAGCGTTTGATGCCCTTCTTGTCCCCCAGGGCCGCCGCGAAGGCCTGCCCCAGCACGATGCCCGTGTCCTCCACCGTGTGGTGGCCGTCCACCTCCAGATCGCCCCTGGCGGTGAGTGTCAGCCCCCACCCGGCGTAGAAGGCCAGGGCGGTGAGCATGTGGTCGAAGAAACCGATGCCGGTGGAGACGCTTACCTCTCCCCCGTCCAGGCACAGGGTCAGGTCGATGTCGGTCTCCTTGGTGGCGCGCCTGATGTCTGCGGTACGCATGATGTTCACACCTTTCCGATCGTAGGGACCGCCGCCCTCGGCGGCCCGTGTCATAGCGCTTGTGGAGGGAGCCGGGCCGCCCAGGGGGGCGGCCCCTACAAATCATTCAAATCGGACGCGGATGGAGTTGGCGTGGGCGGTGAGCTTTTCGCACTCCGCCAGGGCGGTGATCTCCGGGGCCAGCGGCTCCAGGGAGGCCCGGTCGAACTCCAGCACGCTCATGGTCTTTAAGAAGCTGTCCACGCTCAACGGCGAGAAGAACCGGGCGGTGCCGCTGGTGGGCAGCACGTGGTCCGGCCCCGCCAGATAGTCCCCCAGAGGCTCCGGCGTCCAGGCCCCCAGGAACACCGCTCCGGCGTTTTTGATCCGAGGCAGCAACGCCCTGGGCTCCCTGGTGACGATCTCCAAATGCTCCGGGGCGATGTCGTTGGCGATGTCCACGCACCGGTCAAGTCTGTCGCACACGATGGCGCAGCCGAAGTCCCGCAGGGACGCCTCCATGATCTCGGAGCGGCTCAAATACCCCGTCTGCCGGACGATCTCCCCGTCCACGGCCCGGGCCAGCTCCATGGAATCGGTGAGCAGCACGGCGGAGGCCAGCCGGTCGTGCTCCGCCTGGGAGAGCAGGTCGGCGGCCACGAATTTGGGGTCGGCGCTCTCGTCGGCGATGACCAGCACCTCCGAGGGACCGGCCACCATGTCGATGTCCAGAGCGCCGTAGGCCAGCCGCTTGGCGGCGGCCACATAGGCGTTGCCGGGGCCCACCAGCTTGTCCACCCGGGGGATGAACCCCGCCCCGTAGGTGAGGGCGGCCACCGCCTGGGCCCCGCCCACGGCGATGACCCGGTCCACCCCGGCGATCTTCGCCGCCGCCAGCACGGGGGCGGACAGGTTCTCGGTGGGGGGCGTCACCATGACGATCTCCTCCACCCCGGCCACCTTGGCGGGTACGGCGTTCATCAGCACGCTGCTGGGATAGGCCGCCGTGCCGCCGGGGACGTAGATGCCCACCCGGGTCAGTCCCCGGACGATCCGGCCCACCTTCCCCCCGTCGGGGGAGGTCCACTCCATGGACTTCGCCAGCAGCTTTTCGTTGTAGTCCCGGATGTTGGCGGCGGCGTGCTCCAATGCACGGATCAGCTCCGGCGGGCAGGAGGCGTAGGCCCCGTCGATGGTCTCCCGGGAGATCTCATGAGGGACGGCGCGGTCAAACTGTAAGCTGTACTTTTCGACTGCGGTAAAGCCATTCTCCTTCACATCCTCCAGGATGGCTTTGACCGCCTTTTCGATGTCGGTATTCTTCGCGGCCGCCCTGGCCCGCATAATCGCTAACTGTCTCTGTTCGGCGGAGCCGTCCGCTTTGATGATGGTGATCATACCGTTCCCTCCAGGTTGGCCTCGCATTTGGCGATGAAGTCGGTGATCTGCTCCTTGTTCAGCTTCATGCCGGCGGTGTTGACGATGAGCCGGGCGGACACCGCCGCCACGTCCTCCACCACGGCAAGGCCGTTCTCCCGGAGGGTGGCCCCCGTCTCTACAATGTCCACGATGCCGTCGGCCAGCTCCAGAATGGGGGCCAGCTCCACGCTGCCCTCGATCTTGATGATGTCCACGTCCATGCCCTTCTTCTCAAAGAAGGTCCGGGCCACGTTGGGGTATTTGGATGCCGCCCGACGGGTCTTGTAGGTGCCGTAGAAGTCGGCGCCCTCCTTCACCGCCAGGGCGAAGCGGCATTTGCCGAACCCCAGGTCCAGCACCTCGTAGAAGGAGCCGCCCTTCTCCAAAATGGTGTCCTTGCCCACCACCCCCAGGTCGCACACCCCGTGCTCCACATAGGTGATGACGTCGGGGGCCTTGGCCAGCACCACGTCCAGGGGGTAGTTGGGGATGGAGAGGATGAGCCGCCGGCCGGGGTTTCGCACCGGAGAGCAGTCCAGGCCCATCCGCTCGAACAGGGCCAGCGTTTTCTCCTGGATACGCCCCTTGGTGAGGGCGATCCGCAGCCGCCGTCCCGCCGCCGGGGCGGTCTGGTTCAGGCAGGCGGCCACCGCGTCGGCGTCCACGGCGAAGCCGGTGGCCTCCGCCTTCCAGCCGAAGCGCTCCATCAGGTTGTCGTACCGGCCGCCGGACAGCACCGGCGCGCCCGCGCCCTCCACAAAGCCCCGGAACACCATGCCGGTGTAGTAGTCAAGCTGGTGGACCAGACCCAGATCGAACCGGATATACTCCCCGCAGCCGGCGTCGGTGAGCCTGCCGTACAGCCGGCGGAGGTAGTCGATACAGGCGCTCTTGCCCGCCAGGCCCTCCGCCTCGTCCAGCACCTCGGGGCCGCCGAACAGATAGGGCAGGCGGCGGAGGGCGGCGAAGGCCGGCTGGCCCCGGTAGGGCTCCAGCAGGTCGTTGAGCAGGGCGAAGTTCTTGCCCTCGATGGCGGAGCGCACCCGCTCCGTCTCCAGATCGGACATATCCATCCGCGCCGCCAGCGCCCGGTAGAACCCGGCGTGGCCCAGCTCGATGTGGAAGCCCTTGAGCCCGCAGCGCCGCAGGGACTCCACCGCCATGGAGACGATCTCCACATCGGCCTCCTCCCCCACCGCGCCGATGAGCTCCACCCCGCACTGGGCGATCTCCCGGCTCTCCCCCTGGTGGGCGCCCCGGTCCCGGAACACGGTCTGATCGTAGTAGAGCCGCTGGGGCAGGGGCTCGGAGCGCAGCCGGGTGGCGGCCACCCGGGCGATGGGGGTGGTGCAGTCGGGCCGCATAACCATGATCCGCCCGGAGCGGTCCATGATCTTCAGCATGGCCTCCTGGGGGATGGGGTTGCCGGACTGGACGAACAGGTCGTAAAACTCCACCTCGGGGGTGATGACCTCGGAGTAGCCCCGGCCGCGGAACAGGTCCACCAGCGTATTCTGGACCTGTCGGCGCTCGGCGCACTCGGCGAACAGCCGGTCCCGGGTGCCCTCGGGGGTGTTGATGATGCTCATGGGGAAAACCTCAATTCTTTACTTCGCTAATGTGATGAATAATACCACACCCTGCGGGCCTTGTCAAGGGGCATTTACGAGCGCGGTTTTGGAGGGCGCGGCAAATTAAATCAAACTTCCTCTCAAAGCCTTCCCCATTTATGGGGAAGGTGGCAGCCCGAAGGGCTGATGGATGAGGCCGACGGTTGCTGACCCTTTCCGCCCCCTCATCCGCCCCTTCGGGGCACCCACCCTACCCCCTCTGTCCCTTCGGGACATCTCCCCCTGACAGGGGGAGTCGGCCCCCTGCGGGTGGAAGGCTTGGCACACCTTTGGAGGCGCCTGTCGGCGGGGGGAGGTTCCGCCTCCGGGCGGGTTACTTTTCCTACGGAGGGAAAGTGACCAAAAGGCCGCTCAAGGGGCCGGCGGCCGGGTTGGAGCGTTCCGCTCCACAGGCCGCCTTGCCCCCTGAGGACCCCCATTTCTACGGGGGAGCCGTCGGTCCGGGTCCCTCTTTTTCCGGCGCGCAAAGGATGAATGCAGATGCTACTGTCTCCGCTGCCGCTCAGTGTTCCGCGTCGCTGCGGAAAGCGTCTCTTTTGGGCGCCTGGGTGGCCAGCCCGGCGGGCAAAGCCCGCCTTTCGGGGCGGGGTGCCTTTGACCCCTTAGGCGCAGGCCGGTAGACGGAATCCTTCCCGGTCATTAGATCATCAGCGGCAGCGGAAACAGAAGCATCTGCATCCGAAGGCCGCTGGCGCCGGAAGGGTCAGGTCAAACGGAGCCATCATGAGCCCCCGTAAACGGGGGTCCTTAGGGGACGGAGACGCTGAGAGCGTTGGACGCCCTTCGTCCGACGCGAACCGCGGCTCTGCCCCCTGAGCGCGCTCTTTGGGTACTTTCTCTCGCGTGAGAGAAAGTACCCCGCCGGAGGCCGCCCTCCATTGGGGAACATACCCCGCCCTAACGGGAACAGCGGTTGGCAGGACTCTCTTGCCCCCTCATCCGTCATCGCCTCCGGCGATGCCACCTTCCCCCCTGCGGGTGGAAGGCAAAAGGGACCCGCCCGCAGGCGGAACCTCCCCGCAAAAACACTCAGAACAGCGAGAACTGGCTGCTGTCCGGCAAATCCCCGAAGGCCCCCGCCTCTTTCAACTGCTCGATGTGGGTGGCCGACGCCTTGGTGCAGGTCAGGGAGAACTCCTCGATGGAGAGGAAGTCCCTCCCCTGCCGCTTCTCCATGATGTCCCAGCCCACCGTCTCGCCCAGCCCCGCCACCGACGTGAAGGGCGGGATCAGGGCGTTCTGCGCCTCGTCGATGAGGAAGTTGACGGCGTGGGAGCGGGACACGTCCATCCGGGCGAAGGTGAACCCCCGGCGGTAGAACTCGTACACCACCTCCAGGGTGACCAGCATATCCTCCTCCACGGCGGTGGGCCGGTCGGCCCTGCTCTTGGCGTTCTTTTTGTCGTTGATCTCCTTCATCTTCCGCTTGGCCACTTCGATGCCCCGACACATGTACTTCTCGTCGAAGGCCTTGGCCCGGATGGAGAAATAGGCGGCGTAAAAGGCCAGAGGCCGGTGGACCTTGAACCAGGCGATGCGGAAGGCCATCATCACATAGGCCACCGCGTGGGCCTTGGGGAACAGGTAGGCGATCTTTTTGCAGGAGCCGATGTACCAGTCGGGCACGCTGTGCTCCTTCATCTCGTCCTCGGCCCCGTCGGGCAGGCCCCGGCCCTTGCGGACCGACTCCATGATCTTGAAGGCCCGCTTGGGCGCGAAGCCCTTGGAGATCAGGTAGAGCATGATGTCGTCCCGGCAGCCGATGGCCTCGTTGACCTTGGCGGTGCCGGAGGTGATCAGATCCTTCGCGTTGCCCAGCCACACGTCGGTGCCATGGGAAAAGCCGGACAGCCGCACCAGGATGTCGAACTGGTCGGGCTCGGTGTCCTCCAGCATCCCCCGGACAAAGGAGGTGCCGAACTCGGGGATGGCCACCGCCCCGGTGGGGCCCAGGATGGGGTCGTCGGTGAAGCCCAGCTTCTCCGAGGTGGTGAACAGGCTCATGGTGTCGGCGTCGTCCAGGGGGATCTTCCGGGCGTTGACGCCGGTCAAGTCCTCCAGCATACGGATCATGGACGGGTCGTCGTGGCCCAGCATGTCCAGCTTCAAGAGGTTGGACTCCATGGAGTGATATTCAAAGTGGGTGGTGATGATGTCGCTGTCGGGGTCGTCCGCCGGGTGCTGCACCGGGCAGAAGTCGTAGACCTCCTTGTCCTGGGGGATGACCACCATGCCGCCGGGGTGCTGACCGGTGGTGCGCTTGACCCCCTCGCAGCCCTTGGCCAGACGGAGTACCTCCGCGAAGGGGACGTTGGTCCGCCCCACCGTCTCCAGGTACTTCTTCACGTAGCCGATGGCGGTCTTCTCCGCCACGGTGCCGATGGTGCCCGCCCGGAACACGTGGTCCTGGCCGAACAGCTCAAAGGTATATTTGTGGGCGCTGGACTGGTACTCGCCGGAGAAGTTCAGGTCGATGTCGGGCACCTTGTCGCCGCCGAAGCCCAGGAAGGTCTCGAAGGGGATGTTGAAGCCGTCCTTGTCATAGGGCGTCCCGCACACCGGGCACACCGCGTCGGGCATATCCGCCCCGCAGCCGTAGGGATGGGCGGGGTTCTGGGCGTAGTCGAAGTCGGCGTGGCCGCACTTGGGGCAGCGGTAGTGGGCGGGCAGGGAGTTCACCTCGGTGATGCCCGACATGAAGGCCACCAGGGACGAGCCCACCGACCCTCTGGACCCCACCAGATAGCCGTGCTCCAGGGAGTTCTGCACCAGCTTCTGGGCGGACATATAGATCACGTCGTAGTGGCAGCCGATGATGTCCTTCAGCTCGGCGTTGAGCCGGTCCGTCACGATCTGGGGCGGGTCCTCCCCGTAAAGCTCATGGGCGCGGCCCCACACCAGCCGTTTCAGCTCCCCCTCGGAGTCCTCCAGGGTGGGGGTGAACAGCCCGTCGGGCAGGGGGCGCACATCGCCGATCCACCCGGCCACCTTGGCGGGGTTGTCGATGACCACCTCATGGGCCTTGTCCTCCCCCAGATAGGAGAACTCCGCCAGCATCTCGTCTGTGGTGCGGAAATAGAGGGGGTTGGGGTCATCCGCGCCGTCAAACTCCTTGGCGGCCAGCAGGACGTGGCGGTAGATCTCCTCGCGGGGGTCCATGAAGTGGACGTCCCCGGTGGCGCACACCGGCTTGCCCAGCCGCTCCCCCAGGGCCACGATCCGCCGGTTGAAGTCCCGCAGGTCCTCCTCGCTCCCGGCGATGGACCGGCCCTCCTTGTCGGGCCGAAGCATATAGGCGTTGTTGGACAGGGGCTGTATCTCAAGGTAGTCGTACCAGGAGGCGATGCGCTCCAGCTCCCGGTCGTCCTTGCCGTCCACCACCGCCCGGAACAGTTCCCCCGCCTCGCAGGCGGAGCCGATGATCAGCCCCTCCCGGTGTTCGTTCACCAGGGACTTTGGCATGATGGGGAACCGGCTGTAGTGCTCCAGGTGGGACTTGGACACCAGCTTGTAGAGATTGCGGAGGCCAATCTGGTCCTTGGCCAGCAAGATCAGATGGTTGGCGGACCGGCGGCCCCGGCCCCCTCTCCTCCGCCCCGCCATAGCCGGGTTGATCTGGGAGGCCGCCGTCAGCCCCTCCTTGCGGAGGGATTTGAACAGCTCCCACAAAATCTGGCCGCAGACGGCGGCGTCGTCATAGGCCCGGTGGTGCTGGAAGGGGGGCAGGCCCAGGGCAGTGGCCACCGTGTCCAGCTTGTGGTTGTGGAGGTCGGGACACAGGTACTGGGACAGCACCATGGTGTCGATGTACAGCGGGTCGAAGGGGCGGCCCGACTTTTTGCAGGATTCCCGAATGAAGCCGGTGTCGAAGGCGGCGTTGTGGGCGCAGAGGGGGGCCTCCCCCAGCCAGTCCAGAAAGGCGCCCACCGCCGCCTCCGGCGTTGGCGCGCCCCGGAGCATCTGGTCGGTGATGCCGGTGAGGGACACCGTCTTGGGGGACAGGGGCCGGCCAGGGTCGGCAAAGGAGGCGAACCTGTCCACCACTTCCCCGCCCCGGATACGCACCGCGCCGATCTCGATGATCTCGTCCCGCTTGGCGTCCAGGCCGGTGGTCTCCAGATCGAAAGCCACGAACTCCCCGTCCAGGGGCAGTTCGCCGGGGCCGTGGACGGCCACGTTCTCGTCCACGTCGTTCTGGTAGTAGGCCTCTACCCCGTAGAGGATTTTGATCAAAGAGCCCCGCTTGGAGGCGTTGTAGGCGTCGGGGAAGGACTGGACCACCCCGTGGTCGGTGATGGCGATGGCCGGGTGGCCCCACTCGATGGCCCGCTTCACCACCGCCTTGGTGTCGCACAGGGCGTCCATCATGGACATTTTGGTGTGCAGATGCAGCTCGATGCGCTTCTCGGGGGCGGTGTCCTTTCTCCCCTCCGGCCTAGGGACGGAGCTGATGCCGTAGGGCTCCAGCACCAGGTCGCCGTTGTCGAACTTGCCCACGGTGGGCCGGCCCTGGACCTGGAGCCGCTGGCCCACCTTCACGTTCTTGATGATGGGCTTTGCCAGGTCCCCCTCCATGAACTGGGTCACCCGGACAGAGCCGGTGTAGTCGGTGACGTCGAAGCACACCACCCAGGCCTTCCGCCGGGGCAGCTCCCGGTGCTCCACGTTGAACACGTCCCCCTCGATGAGGACGCCCCGCATATCCAGGTCCAGCTCCCCGATGGGGGTGATCTTCTTTTTGGCGTTGATCTTGCCGTAGATGGCCCTGGCCCTCTTTTGGCCGCCCGCCTTGGGGGCCGCCTCGGCCTTGATGAGCCTCTTCCGCATGGCGGCCATCTGGGCCGACAAATCGGGGGGCGGGGCGGGCTTGTCCGGTTTTTGAGCGTCCGCCGTCCCTGTAGGGGCCGATGTCCCCATCGGCCCGCCGGATTTGGGCGCCTCCGCCAATTCGGTGGGTTTGTCCTCCTCCGCCGGGGCAATCAGACGGAACGCCACCTCATTGAGCCGCAGGGCGCTTTTGACGGCCTCCGCCGCCCGGTCCAGGACGGTCCGGTCGACGCCGGCGCTCTCCACGTCCACCTCCATGGCCCGCTCCGCCCGGCGCACCCGCACGCTCACCGGGCAGGCGCCCAACGCCGACAAGACCCCTTCCGGGAAGGGGCACTTGCCGAAGGTCTGTTGAAAGGTGGGACGGGTCTCCATGGTATGTACGCTCCTTATCGTCGTTTCAGATAATCAGATAGTTGGCCAATGGTGTCGATGGCAACATCGGGCTCTTCCTCCGGCACGCGGGGAGCGGCGAGACCGCCCATCCCCTGCCGCACCCAGACGGTCCGCATCCCCAGTTTTTTGGCGGGGATCACATCGTTATCCAGCCGGTCGCCCACCATAGCGGCCCGCTCCGGCGGACGATCCGCCTGTTCCAGGGCCATGCGGAACATACGCGGGTCCGATTTGGCCGCCCCGGCCTCCGCCGAGCAGACGATCACATCGAAGAAACGGCGGATGCCGAACCGCTCCAGGCGCTGTTCCGCCCCCGGCTCCTGGTTGGCGATGACCCCCAGGCGATACCGTCCGCTCAGCCGCTCCAACAGTTCCCCGGTCTCCGGGTACAGGACTTCTTCCTCCGTGCGCCAGGGCGCTTTGGCCAGTCCGAACCGCTCCAGCGCCATCTTGTAGCCGTTTTCATTCCGGCGGGCGGCGTCCAGTGCCGCCTGGAAAAACGCCTCGTATGTGACATCGGAACCCGCAACGGTCTCCTCCATCCTGCGGCGCTCCGCACGGCTCTCGTCGATCAGCGTGGAGCCCAGGTCAAAGAAGATCCAGTCCACATCGATGGTCATAGCGTCTCGATGAGCTTCATCAGCTCCGGCACCAGCTGATCCTCCGGCACTTTTTTTACGATCTCGCCGTGTTTGAACAGGACCCCCTCGCCGTCGCCGCCGGCCAGTCCCACGTCGGCGTGGCGGGCCTCGCCGGGGCCGTTGACCACGCAGCCCATCACCGCCACGGTGATGTCCTTATGGACGTCCTTCAGCAGCTCCTCCACCTGTCTCGCCATGGGGATCAAATCGATCTTCGTGCGGCCGCAGGTGGGGCAGGAGATCAGCTCCGGGCCGTCTTTTCTCAGGCCGATGGCCTTCAAGATGCGCCGGGCGGCGTAGACCTCCTCCACCGGGTCGGCGGTGAGGCTCACCCGGAGTGTGTCGCCCACCCCTAATGCCAGCAGCCCGCCGATGCCGGCAGCGGCCTTGAGCTCTCCCATTTGAGCGGTGCCCGCCTCGGTGACCCCTAAGTGGAGGGGGTAATCGTACTTCTCCGCCATGAGCTGGTAGGCCTTCATGGTCACCGGCACGGAGGATGCCTTCAAAGACACGCAGATGTCCTCAAAGCCGTATCGCTCCAGCAGGCGGATGTGGCCCAGGGCGCTCTCCACCATGGCCTCGGGGGTGGGGCCGCCGTACCTGGCCAGCAGGTCCTTTTCCAGGGACCCGCCGTTGACCCCCACCCGGATGGGGATGTGCCGCTCCTTGCTGACTCTGGCCACCGCCTCCACCCGCTCGGGTCCGCCGATGTTGCCGGGGTTGATCCTGATCTTGTCCACCCCCTGCTCCGCCGCCTCCAGGGCCAGCCGGTAGTCGAAGTGGATGTCCGCCACCAGGGGAATGGAGATCTGGGCCTTGATGGCCCCGAGGGCTCGGGCGGCGTCCATGTCGGGCACCGCCACCCGGACGATGTCGCACCCGGCGGCGGCCAGGGCCCTGATCTGCGCCGCCGTGGCCTCCACGTCCGCCGTGGGGGTGCTGCACATGGACTGGATGGACACGGGGGCGCCCCCGCCCACGGGGACGTTGCCCACCATGATCTGCCGGGTCATGGTATCACCCCTATCTGAAAATGTTCCACACGTCGTGGAAGGCCACCAGCGCCATCAGTCCCATCAGCAGGACGAAGGCCGCCGCGTGGACATAGCCCTCGTATTTCTCCGGGATGCGCTTCCGGCAGATGAGCCACAGCAGGCCGTTCAGCAGCACGAAGAACACCCGCCCGCCGTCCAGGGCAGGGATGGGCAGCATGTTCATCACCGCCAGGTTCACGGCGATGAGGGCCATAAAATAGAACACGTTCATGATCCCCTCGGCCACAGTGGAGGAGCCGGCGCCCGCCTCAGACACGATATCCACCACGCCGATGACCCCGGACAGCTGATCCACCGACACCCGGCCGGTGACCAGGTCGCCCAGGCTCATCCAGACGAGGCGCACGAAGTTCACCGACTCCACCGCTCCCTGGCCGATCCGCTGGGGGACGGACAGGTCGTCGACGGCTCCGAAGATCAGGCCGAAGCCGTGGTTGGTCTGGCCCTCGTAGGTGTAGTCCATCCGGTACATGGGCACCAGCCCCAGGTCCAGCTTCTTGCCGTCCCGCTCCACCGTCAGCTCCACGCCGTTTCCGTCGTTCCGGGAGAGATAGGTCTGCACGTCGCTGTACTCCCACACCCCGTGGCCGTCGATCTTCAAAAGCCGGTCGCCGGCCATAAGGCCGTCCGCCCCCTCGCACTGGAACTCGGGGGCGAACTCGGTGACCACCGGGGCCCGCACCTGGCCGATGCCCAGAAACAGCACCACGGTGATGACCAGCCCCAGCACAAAGTTCATGAACGATCCGGCGCACAGGATGATGATCTTCTTCCACCCCGGCTGCCGGGCAAAGGCCCTGGGGTCACCGGTGTCCTCGTCCTCCCCCTCCATGGCGCAGTAGCCGCCGATGGGCAGGGCCCGGAGGCTGTAAAGGGTTTCCCCTTTCTGGCGGGACAGCAGCAGGGGCCCCATGCCGATGGAGAACTCGTTCACCTTCACCCCCAGCAGCTTGGCGGTGAAGAAGTGGCCGAACTCGTGGATGGCGATGAGCACGCCGAACAGCAGGATCGCCAGTAAAATGTACAGGATACGTGCCAACAAATCAGGTCACCTCGTCATATCATAGACCGCCTGCCGGGCGGCGCGGTCTGCCTCAAAGATCTCCTCCAGGCCGGGCCCCGAAAGCTCGGTGCCGAAACCGGTGACGACCTTGCCCAGGGCCCCCTCCACCAGGCGGGGAATGTCCAGAAAGCCGATCTTTTCCTTCAAGAACAGGTCCACCGCCGCCTCGTTGGCGCCGTTCAGGATGGCGGTGGATGTGCCCCCGATCTGGGCGCAGCCATAGGCCAGCGCCAGGCACCGGAAGGTGTTCATGTCCGGCTTCTGGAAGGTCAGCGGCGGGCAGGACAGTAGGTCTAAATGCTTCGCCGGCCCATATGTCCGGGCCGGCCAACCCAGGGCGTACTGGATGGGCAGGCGCATGTCCGCCGCCCCCATCTGGGCCAAAACGGCCCCGTCGTTGAACTCCACCATGGAGTGGACGACCCCCTCCCGGTGGACCATCACCTCGATCCGCCCGGCGGGCACGCCGAACAGCCGCATGGCCTCGATGACCTCCAGCCCCTTGTTCATCAGGGTAGCGGAGTCGATGGTGATTTTCTGTCCCATCTGCCAGGTGGGGTGCTTCAGGGCGTCCGCCACCGTCACATGGGCCAGGGCCTCCTGGTCCATGCCGAAAAACGGCCCGCCGGAGGCGGTGAGGATCAGCTTTTGGATCTCCGTTTCGGCGGTTTCCGGGGAGCCATTGTAATTCTGGAGGCACTGGAAGATGGCGGAGTGTTCCGAGTCCACCGGGAGGATGTGGACCTTTTTCTCCCGGGCCCGCTCCATCACCAGCTGCCCGGCGCACACCAGGGCCTCCTTGTTGGCCAGCGCCACCATGTGCCCGGCGTCGATGGCGGCGAGGGTGGGCCTGAGCCCCGCGATCCCCACGATGGCGGACACCACCATCTGCTTCGGAAGGGCGGAGACCACATGGAGGACCCCCTCCTCCCCGCCCAAGATCCGCCCGGCCGGGAGGACGTCCGCCACCCGCACCCGCAGGTCGGCGGCGGCCGCCTCGTCCGGGGTGGCTGCCCAGAGCGGATGGAACTGCCGGATCTGCTCCTCCGCCAGGGCCACATTCCGATGGAAGGTGATGCCCGTGACCGTATTGTGGCAGGCGGCCGCCACCTCTAGGGTCTGCCGGCCGATGGAGCCGGTGGAGCCCAGCACGATCAAGTTTCTTCTAAAGGGCAGCATCACGCCACCCCCGTGAACGCGGGCAGGACGGTGACCACGAACAGCACCACCGGCCCGCAGAAGAACATGCTGTCGAACCGGTCCAGCATCCCCCCGTGGCCGGGGAGGAGATGGCCGTAGTCCTTCACGCCGTACTGCCGCTTGACGAAGGAGAAGGACAGGTCCCCCAGCTCGGTGGCCAGCGCCCCGAACAGCCCGCAGAGGCCCAGGGACAGATAGTTGGCCTCTGCCCCGCTGATCTTCGAGATCACCAGGCCGTACAGCACCGCGAAAACCACGCCGGTGAGAAAGCCGCCGATATAGCCCTCCACGCTCTTGTTGGGGCTGACCCGGGTGACCCCCCGGTGCTTCCCCAGGAACACCCCGGCGAAGTAGGCCCCGCCGTCGGTGATGAAGGCCAGCAGCACCGCCAGCAGCACCAGATACTGCCCGTGGTCCATCCCCTTCAGCACCACCAGGGAGGACAGGGCGAGGGGCATCACCATGCCGGCAAAAATGTTCAGCAGCACCTGGGCGAAGCCGATCCCGGCGTCCCCCTCGTCATAGGCGTGGATGGCGCACCAGAAGGACACCGCCGCCACTAAAAAGGCGCAGAGCCAGGCCGCCAGGTTGGCGAACTCATACAGCCGCGTCACCGGGATGACGGCGGCGGCGGCCACGGCGATGACCTTCATGGGGACGGTGACCTTCCCCTCCCCCGCGGCCCGCAGCAGCTCAAAGGCGGCCAGGGCCGAGATGAACGCCACCACCGCCGCCCACAGCAGGGGCGGGGCAAACAGCATGAGCGCGATGAGCAGCGGCACGAAGATGACCGCCACGATGATCCGTTTTGCCATAGGTTCAGACACCTCCGTACCGCCGGGAGCGGTGCTGGTAGACGGCGATGGCCCGCAGCAGTTCCTCTTTGGAGAAGTCGGGCCAGAGCACGTCGGTAAAGTAGAACTCCGCGTAAGCGGACTGCCAGGGCAGGAAGTTGGACAGCCGCACCTCCCCGCTGGGCCGGATGATCAGGTCCGGGTCGGGCACGCCGGCGGAGTAGAGATACTTTCCGAATCCGTCCTCGGTGAGATGGTTAGGGTCGGCCCGGCCCTCCACGCAGTCCAGGGCAAAGGCCCTGGCCGCCCGGACGATCTCGTCCCGGCCGCCGTAGTTCAGGCAGATGTTCACCTGGCAGCCGTCGTACCCCCTGGAGATCTCCTCCGTCTCATGGCAGAGCTGTTGGAGCTTGGGGGCCAGGGGCGTCAGGTCGCCGAAGAAGGCCATTTTGACCTTGTCTTTGGCCATGCGGCCGATGGCCTCGTGGAGGTACTTCTCCAGCAGGCCCATGATGGCCTGGACCTCCTCGGGGGGACGCTTCCAGTTCTCGGTGGAGAAGGCGTAAACCGTCAGGTACTCCAGGCCGATGTTCTTGGCGAAGGTGGCCACGGCGCGGAAGGTCTCCGCCCCGGCGGCGTGTCCGGCGGTGCGGGGCAGGCCCCGCTGCCTGGCCCAGCGGCCGTTGCCGTCCATGATGATGGCGATGTGGCGGGGCAGATGCTCCAGGTCGGCCTCGGGGGCCTTTTCCCGCCGTGGAAAGAGAGCCATAGCGACAACTCCTCAGCAATTATATGCGGAATATTCCCGCGTCAAACAGGTTGTAAACCACACAAGTAGGGGCGGCCCCATGTGGCCGCCCCTATAGACCGCTGCCGATGGGCCGCCACACGGGGCCCTTACGCATAATGCGCACACGTCTGCGATGGGCCGCCACATGGGGCGGCCCCTACCATTGCGGGCATCACACCGCCATCAGTTCCTTCTCCTTGGCGGCGGTGATGTCGTCCACATCCTTGCAGCGCTTGTCCACCAGCTCCTGGAGCTCCTTCTCCATGTCCTTCTGGTCGTCCTCGGTGAGGTCGGAGGCCTTCACCGCCTTCTTGATGGCCTCCATGGCATCCCGGCGGATATTGCGGATGGCCACCTTGCCCTCCTCGCCGTACTTGCGGACCTGCTTGGACAGCTCGCGGCGGCGCTCCTCGGTGAGCTGGGGGAAGGCCAGGCGGATGACGGAGCCGTCGTTCTGGGGATGGATGCCCAGGTCAGAGGTCTGGATGGCTTTTTCGATGGCCTTCAGCAGGGAGCGGTCCCAGGGCTGGATGGCCAGGGTGCGGGGGTCGGGGGTGGAGATGGTGGCCACCTGCTGGATGGGGGTGGGCACGCCGTAGTACTCCACGCTGATACGGTCCAGCACGCCGGCGTTGGCCCTGCCGGCCCGGACGCTGGCGTTGTTGGCCTTGACGGCCTCCAGGGTCTTCTTCATCTTCTCGTCATAGGTACTGATCTCAACGCTCATGGTTGTGACTCCTTTCGTATTTGGTTCCTGTATTCGTGTAGGGGCCGCCGCCCTCGGCGGCCCGTGTGACAATGTGGGACGGGCGGCCCAGGGGGGCCGCCCCTACAGGCACGCCCCGCCTGTCTCAGTTCTGCACCACGGTGCCGATCTTCTCGCCCCGGACCACCCGGAGGATGTTCTCCGGGTCCTTGAGGGCAAAGAGGATGACGGGGATGTTGTTGTCCATGGACAGGGAGGTGGCGGTGGTGTCCATGACGCCCAGGTGCTGGGCCAGCACGTCGTCGTAGGAGATCACGTCGTACTTGACGGCGTTGGGGTCCTGCTTGGGGTCGGCAGAGTAGACGCCGTCCACGTTTTTGGCCAGCAGGATGATGTCCGCGTCGATCTCGGCGGCCCGGAGGACGGCGGCGGTGTCGGTGGAGAAATAGGGGTTGCCGGTGCCGCAGCCGAAGATGACCACCCTTCCCTTCTCCAGATGGCGGATGGCCTTGGAGCGGATGTAGGGCTCGGCCACGGCCCGCATCTCGATGGCGGTCTGCACCCGTACGTCCACGCCCTTCTGCTCCAGCACGTCGGCCAGGGCCAGGCAGTTGATGGCGGTGGCCAGCATGCCCATGTGGTCGGCCCGGGTGCGCTCCCGCATCCCCCTGCCGTCCTTCAGGCCCCGCCAGATGTTGCCGCCGCCCACCACGATGCCAACCTGGACGCCCTCCTTGCAACAGCGGGCGATCACGTCGCACACCCGGTCGATCACGTCGAAGTTCAGCCCCCGGCCCGCCTCGCCGGCCAGGGCCTCGCCGCTGACCTTCAGCAGCACCCGCTTGTACTTCAGTTCGCTCATGATATCCGCTCCCTTATCGAATGGTGTCGCGCTCTTATCCGCTATTATACTGGAAATCTTCTCTTTTGCATAGGGGGTAAATGAAAATTTTTTGTATATCCCGGGGGCGAACCGGGCCGGTGAGGACACCGGCCCCTACATACGTTATTCGTAGGGGCCGATGTCCCCATCGGCCCCCCTGAGAATATCACCGACCTTCTTTCACATAAAATGCTCCCATGGAAAGGAGGCATGGCCTATGGTCTGCCGCATCGCGGAATTGCAGTACAAAGAGGTCATCGACGTGTCCGACGGCTCCCGCTACGGCTTCGTCCACGACGTGGAGCTGGACAGCGCAAAGGGCACCATCGAGGCCATCGTGGTCCGGGGACGGCCCCGGCTGCTGGGCCTTTTGGGCCGGGAGCCGGACGAGGTGTTCCCCTGGTCCTGCGTGCGCCGCTTCGGGGACGATGTGATCCTGGTGGACGGCCGCCGGCGGGGACAAAAGAATCCCTGAATTAATGCAAAAAACTCTTGCGTTCCCGGCTTTGCCGTGGTAAAATACTTCGGTATTCCGCACGGGGGCGGATCTTTCGCCCGGTGCTCTCCCCTTTTTCGGAGGGTGGGCGCGAGGGATGAGGCCCCCGGAGGTAACAACAAAAAAACAGGAGGAAAAAATCTATGGCAGTCGTATCTATGAAGCAGCTGCTGGAGGCCGGCGTCCACTTCGGCCACCAGACCCGCAGGTGGAACCCCAAGATGCAGGCGTATATCTACACCGAGCGCAACGGCATCTATATCATCGACCTGCAGAAGACCGTGAAAAAGCTGGAGGAGGCCTATGCCTTCGTGAAGGAGCTGGCGGCCAACGGCCAGTCCCTGCTGTTCGTGGGCACCAAGAAACAGGCCCAGGACGCCATCAAGGAGGAGGCCGCCCGCTGCGGCATGTACTACGTCAACGCCCGGTGGCTGGGCGGCATGATGACCAACTTCAAGACCATGCGCACCCGTGTGGACCGTCTGAACCAGCTGAAGAAGATGCAGGAGGACGGCACCTTCGACATGCTCCCCAAGAAGGAAGTCATGAAGCTCATGGGCGAGATCTCCAAGCTGGAGAAGTACCTGGGCGGCGTGGTGGAGATGAAGAAGCTCCCCGGCGCGCTCTTCGTCGTCGATCCCCGCAAGGAGCGCAACGCCATCAACGAGGCCCGCAAGCTGAACATCCCCATCGTGGCCATCGTGGATACCAACTGCGACCCCGATGAGATCGACTACGTCATCCCCGGCAACGACGACGCCATCCGCGCCATCAAGCTGATCTCCTCCGTCATGGCCAACGCCGTGCAGGAGGGCCGTCAGGGCGTGGACGCCCCCGCCGAGGAGGCCGCCCCCGAGGCCGAGGCCGCCGAGTAAGGGCCTCTCCACTTTCACTACTGATTATTTGGAGGTAACGATATATGGCTATTACTGCTCAGGATGTCAAGACCCTGCGTGAGAAGACCGGCTGCGGCATGATGGACTGCAAGAAGGCCCTGGCCGCTTCCGAGGGAGATATGGACAAGGCCGTTGAGTGGCTGCGTGAGAAGGGCCTGGCCGCCTCTGTGAAGAAGGCCGGCCGCATCGCCGCCGAGGGCATGGCTTACGCCGTGGTCGAGGACGGCGTGGGCGTGGTGGTGGAGGTCAACTCCGAGACCGACTTCGTCTCCCGCAACGAGAAGTTCGTGGACTTCGTCAAGGGCGTGGCCGCCACCATCATCGTGAACAAGCCCGCCGACCTGGACGCCCTCATGGAGTGCGGCTTCGCCGGCAGCACCCTCACCGTGGCCCAGCAGCAGCAGGAGATGGTCCTCACCATCGGCGAGAACATCCACGTCCGCCGCTTCGCTTTCTACGACGCCGGCACCTCCGTGGCCTATGTCCACGCCGGCGGCAAGATCGGCGTGCTGGTCAACCTGGAGGTCTCCGGCGGCATCGACGCCACCGCCATCGGCAAGGACCTGGCCATGCAGATCGCCGCTCTGAATCCCCGCTTCCTGGACAAGTCCCAGGTCACCCAGGACGTGCTGGACGAGGAGAAGAAGATCATGCTGGTCCAGATGGACAACGACCCCAAGATGGCCAGCAAGCCCGCCCAGGTCAAGGAGAAGATCGTCCTCGGCAAGCTGAACAAGTTCTACGCCGAGAACTGCCTGCTCCAGCAGGAGTTCGTGAAGGACAACACCATGACCGTGGAGCAGTATATGAACTCCGCCGCCAAGGCGCTGGGCGGCTCCGTGAAGCTCATCGACGCCGTCCGCTTCGAGAAGGGCGAGGGTATCGAGAAGAAGCAGGAGAACCTGGCCGAGGAGATCGCCAAGCAGCTGAAGGAGACCGGGAACTGAGCCTGTCCCCCGAACAACGCGCAAAGATCCCTCGAATAACGACCCGCACAGGACCCGTGGATTCCGCTCCACGGGTCCTTTTCATATCGCCCCAAAGCTTCCCCGATGCCCTGATAACGGAAAGGGCGCCCCGACCCGGAGCGCCCTTTCCTCACATTTTGAAATTGGCGGAGAAATTCTCCACCGCCTCGCCCACGGCCTTGATGGCCCGGCCGGCGGCCTTCTGGGCGGAGCGCTTCTTCTTCCGGGGCATCAGGGCGATGCCCGCCACCGCGCCGGCGGCAAGGGCCGTGCCCGCGATGGGCCACACCATGGACTTTTCCATCTTCACAGTCATAAAGACGTCCCTCCTTCGCGCAGATAGTCTGCCCGGAGGAGGGACGTTTCATGTCGTTTTGGATTGGAAAATGTGTCCAGTTCAGGCGGCGGGCTGGGCTTTGCCCTTGTTCTTCCGGCGGGCGCTGGTGCGGCCCTCGGCCTGGATCTCGCCGGCGGCCACCAGGGCCCGCTTGGTGAGGGCGGGGCCGACCAGCTCATACACCAGCACCGAGAACAGGACCACGTTGCGGACCACCGCGCCGTCGGACAGCTTGGTGGCGGTGAGGGCCATGCCCAGGGCCACGCCGGCCTGGGGCAGCAGGGTGATGCCCAGGTGTTTGGTGATGCTGGGCGAACAGTGGGTGAGGGCGCAGCTGGAGTAGGCGCCGAAGTACTTGCCCAGAGAGCGGGCGATGATATACACCACTCCGATGAGCAGCACCATCGGGTTGGACAGGATGCGCAGGTCCAGCCCCGCGCCGGACAGCACGAAGAACAGGGCCAGCACCGGGGCCGTCCAGCCGTCCACCCGCTCCATCAGCTCCTCGGAGAAGTCGCAGATGTTGCAGAACACGGTGCCGGTCATCATGCACACCAGCAGCAGGCTGAAGCCGCAGTGGACGCCGCCGATCTCGAACTCCGCCATGGACAGGCCCACGGTAAAGACCACAAAGGCGATGGAGATGGACAGGCGCTTGCTGCGGGAGTGGAAGTACTTCTCCAGCCGGAACAGCAGCCAGCCCACAAAGGAGCCCAGGGCCAGAGAGAGCGCGATCTCGATGAGGGGCTCCAGGATGAGCACCACCAGGCTGAACTGGCCGCTCTCCAGGGCGACGGCGATGTCAAAGGAGGCGGAGAACAGCATGAGGCCCACCGCGTCGTCGATGGCCACCACCAGCAGCAGCAGGCTGGTCATGGGGCCCTCGGCCTTGTACTGGCGCACCACCATCAGGGTGGCGGCGGGGGCGGTGGCGGCCGCGATGGCGCCCAGAGTGATGGCGGAGGAGATGGAGATCAGCTCCGGATCGATAAAGTGGAGGGCGACCAGGGCGATATCCACCAGGACCGTCGTGACCACCGCCTGCAAAATGCCCACGGTGATGGCCTGCTTCCCCATCTGCTTCAGCTGGGACAGGCGGAACTCGTTGCCGATGGTGAAGGCAATGAAGCCCAGGGCCACCTGGGAGATCAGGTCCAGGCCCTCCACCTCCTCCAGGGAGTTGAAGCCGATATTGAAAAAGTGCAGCCCGCCGATAAAAAACGGCCCCAACAGCAGCCCGGCCACCAGATAGGCGGTGACGTCGGGCAGATGGAGCACCTTTGCCAGCCGGGTCATCAGCAGCCCGCCCACCAGGGACACGGCCAACTGTATCAGGATCTGCATAATGACACCTCTTTCTTGATTCCCAGCCATTCTAAAGCGAACCGCACAAAAATGCAAGCGGGATATTGGTGAAGTTTACCCGAAAAAGGGGCGTTTTTTTCGTCCTTTTGCCGGGAAATTTTTTGCCCGCCGGCGCAAATAACGCTTGCATTTGTATCTGTTTTATGATAAAATAGATACATGAAGGATCAAGTAAAAAACCCGTCCGTCCTCTCCATGGTCCGATACCATTTTGTGTTCTGTCCGCGCTATCGGAGAAAGGTGTTTTTGATCGATGGTCTGGAGACCCGCTTCAAGGAGCTGGTCACCCAAATCTGCGCTCAGAACGGCATCGATATCCTGGACATGGAGTGCCGGGCGGACTACTGCCATCTGTTCGTCTCCGCGCCCCCCGACCTGGGCCCGGCCGACATCATGCGGCTCATCAAGCGTCAGACCGGCCCGGCGCTGAAGCGGGAGTACCTCCGGGGCAAGTGTCCCCAACTGTGGACCCGGGGCTATCTGGTGTCCACCGCGGCGAACATGCCCGATGAGCTGGTGACCAGATACGTCAGCTCCCAGAAGACCCGCGGGGGCTGAGCGGTCCTCCCCGCGTCCGCCGGCCTCTCCCCTGTCTTTTCCGTTCCTGCAAACCGACCCAATACAGAAAGGTGGTCCTTACCAATGAAACGCAAGCTTCTCAGTATCCTCCTGGCACTCGCCCTGCTGCTGCCCCTGCTGGCCCTGCCCGCGCCGGTCTCCGCCGCCGGCCCGGCCGACCGCTGGTTCTCCGGCCAGCTCACCGCCCAGGGCAGGGCCATTTACGACGCGCTGGTCAAAATGTACGACTCCGGCATGATGAAGGACGGCCGGACCGGCTTCGACCTGGCCGGCTCGGGCATCCCCGGCGCCGCCGACCAGTACGCCACCGTCAGCCAGGCCGCCATCCAGGCCTACCGGAGCGGCAACCGCACCCTCTTCAACGACTTCGCCGCCGCCAAGGACGCCTTCGACCTGGAGCACCCCGACGCCTGGTATGTGGACTCCTCCTACCTGTCCTTCCGGGTCACCGCCGACGCCTCCGGCCTCCTCCACGCCTACATGGGCGCCGGCCGCGCCAACTATTACCACCTGGACGGCGAGGCCATCGCCGACGTGGACGCCAGGAGCGCCGCGCTGAACGCCGCCGTCAAGAAGATCGTGGACGGGGCCAGGGCCATCAGCCGGAGCAATATGTCCGCCGAGGACTACGCCGCCCGGCAGGTCCAGTACGTCCACGACGCCGTCACCCACGCCATCAGCTACCGCTATGAGATCGACTGCTCCTCCGCCGACGCCGCCAGGTACATCCGCACCGTCTACGCCCTGGTCACCCACGAGGGCGTGTGCGAGAGCTATTCCCGCTCCATGCAGCTGATCCTGGGTCAGCTGGGCATCCCCTGCGTGCTGGTCCACGGGATGCAGACCTCCGGCGACGACCCGGAGCCCCACATATGGAACGCCGTGCAGATCGGCGGCAAGTGGTACGCCGTGGACGCCACCTGGGACGACCCCATCCGCCTGGACCGGCAGGGCAACATCAAGCCCCCCGAGACCCCCGGCGTGGACGGGGCCGAGCATGACACCTATCTGCTGGCGGGCCAGGACGTGATCGGCCGGAACTGGCAGCCCTCCGGCGTGGTGTCCAGCGACGGCATCGAGTTCAAATACCCCGACATCGAGCTGGCCTCCTTCAACGGGGAGAACGTCTACTCCGACCCGGTGGGCCTGCATGTGTCCTACTCCGCCGGCGGCGTGATGGAGGGCACCGCCGCCGGCGTGTTCACCGTGGACTTCAACGGCAAGGGCATGGAGCGGGCGGCCAATGAGAACGGCGTGTACCTGCTCATCAAGATGTATGACCACCACGCCGACGGCACCGCCCACGTGATGCAGGACTGGTACTACTGCAAGGCCAACACCGTCATCCTGGACGGCCGGAACGAGTATTTCCAGGACACCGACACCTGCCTGCGGATGGTCACCCCCACCTGTGAGTATGTGGAGTACGCCCTCACCACCACGCCCCCCGAGGGATACGAGACCTGGTATGAGAAACCCGAAAGCGGGAAGAACGGCCTGACCAACTCCAACGGCGAGCAGGGCTTCTACCACGGGGACGGCACCGACATCATCGCCGAGACCGGCCTGCTCTACAACCCCCAGTCCGAGTACGAGGCGGCCCCCTATGTGAAGTCCCAGTACCCCGCCGCCAACACCCAGAACCACATCGGCCAGACCTACCGGATGCAGGTCCTCTTTGACGACAGCCTGTACGCCCCCGCCAAGGCCCCGGCCGCCGACAAGTGGAGCGAGCCCGACACCTCCATCAACGGCGAGGCCATCCGGGTCAGCTACACCACCTGGCAGCCCGACCAGGACTACGACACCATCCAGGTGGATCTGGCGGGCACCGTGAACTTCGACCCGGACCACACCGACTGCGTGAGAAGCAGCAACGGGAAGGTGAAATGGCAGAAGCACTATGTGGACTCCTCCCTGCTGGAGTGGCACTGGGCCTGCACCGAAAAGCACACCCACACCCTGGGCGTCTGCCCGGTGGACGGCGTCAGCTTCGACTTCGCCGCCAGCACCGACTGGTCCGACGACCTGACCCTGTACACCTTCCAGATCGAGGGGCTGGCGGGCAGCCGCTCCGGCAAGCGGCCCAACGAGTGGGGCACGATCATGGCCACCCCCTACTGCCCCATCTGCTACCGCAGCCAGGGCATCGACTGGAACCTGTGGGGCCGGCCCTTCCTGCTGGACAACCCCGACGATCTGGACCTGGATAAAATCAAGGTCCAGGGGACCGACGGCAGCCAGCAGTCCCTGTCCGACCTGGACAGCAAGATGAGCAAGAACGGCTACAACGGCAAGCTGACCCTCACCGTGGAGGACATCAGCAAGAGCCGCCCCAAGTCCCAGGAAGTCACCGAGGCCCTGGAGAGCAAGGCCCATGTGGACCCCTCCGCCATCCAGGAAAAGCTGATGTATGAGATCAGCTTCACCCGCATCTGCAAGATGATGGTGCTGGAGCCCGGCCAGTCCCTCCGGGTGTCCATCGGCTACCCCGCGGGGATCACCTACGAGAACCTGAAGGACCACGTGATCCGGGCCTACCACTTCACCCGGGACGAGGAGGGCTCCTGCACCATCGATCACGAGCACACCGGCGAGATCACCGGCGTGCAGGAGCTGAAGGTCACCCCCACCCCCTACGGCCTGGTGATCATCTGCGACTCCTTCTCCCCCTTTGAGATCGTGGCCCTGGACCCCGCCAAGGTGGGGCACGACAGCTATGAGATGACCAGAAACGTGGTGGTGGCCACCGACGGCAACGGCGAGGTGCTGGTGAACGGCAAGAAGGCCGTGGGCGCCAACGGCCTCGTCCAGTTCGGCAGCGGCTCCAACAGCAGCCACACCTTCACCCTGAAGCCCGAGCCCGGCTATGTGCTGGACACCGTCACCTACGGCGGCACGAAGCACATCGACGCCAACAAGATCGCCCTGGACCAGCGCACCGGCACCTACTCCTTCACCCTGAACAGCGCCGACGTGGTGGACCAGAACGACATCCTCAACGTGACCTTCGTCCCCGCCGCCATCAAGGAGGACCAGAGCGGCGCGGGCCAGACCACCGTGACCCCCGAGGCCTGCGCCCACCGGAATACCGTCCCCATCGGCACGGACAAGGCCCCCACCTGCAAGGAGACCGGGACCGTGGCCGGCCTCCACTGCAACGACTGCGGCCAGGACGTGAAGGCCGTAGAGATCCTCCCCACCGTGCCCCACACCATCAGCGGGTACCGGGTCACCCATAAGGCCACCTGCACCCAGGACGGCGAGGAGGTAGGCTTCTGCTCCACCTGTGACAAGGTGGACGTCCGCACCATCCCCGCCACGGGGCACAGCTTTGAGAACTACCGGGTGACCCACGCGGCCACCTGCACCCAGGACGGCGAGGAGATCGGCGTGTGCGCCGTCTGCGGCGAGTGGGATATCCGCGTCATTCCCGCGGCCCACGACTATCAGGAGGGCGTCTGCACCCGCTGCGGCGCCAAGGACCCCTCCTACGCCGTCTTCCCCGACGTGGCCAAGGGCGTCTGGTATTTTGACGCCGTGCAGTTCGTCTACCACAACGGGCTGATGAACGGCAGCGACGGCCTGTTCGACCCCACCGGACTTGCCACCCGCGCCCAGGTGGTCACCATCCTTTGGCGGATGTCCGGCCAGCCGGTGGTGAACAAGGCCGGCTCCTTCCAGGATGTCCCTGAGAACGAGTGGTACACCGACGCGGTGAAATGGGCGGACGCCAATGGCATCGTCACAGGCGACGGCAGCGGGAATTTCTCCCCTGACGCGGCCGTCACCCGGGAACAGCTGGTCACCTTCCTCCAGCGCTACGCCAGATACCGGGGCTATGCGGCCTCCGGCGGCGACACCGACCTGAAGGACTTCCGCGACGCCGGCTCCGTCAGCGACTGGGCGCTGGCCTCCATGCGCTGGGCCGTGGAGAACGGCATCATCACCGGCAGCGACGGCAGGCTGAATCCGGGCGTCAACGCCCAGCGCTGCGAGATGGCCGCCGTGTTCTACCGTCTGTGTGACAAGTACGATCTGCTCTGAGCGCCCGGCCTGCCGGGCAAAATGAAAAGCGGGCGCCCTCCCGGCCGGGAGGGCGCCCGCTTTTGGTGATTTTCGCAAATCCGCTTTCGCCCGCTTCCAAAAAAAATTCAAAAATACCCAAAATCACATTTGCACTTCAGCGAATCTATGGTATAATACGGCTATCGGCGAGTGACGGTCCGCCCGGCGGCCCTGTCGGCTCCGGGCGCCGCGGCTCCCTGCCGCGCCGGACCGGCCGGGCGTTATCCCACCGGCCACGCTTGTCAAATCAAGAGAGAGGAGTCTTGTTATGCCCCCCAAGAAAATGCTCATCATCCAGAACCTTGTGTTCAACGTCCCCCTGGCCGTCATCATGAACCTGGTCTCCACCCTCACCAATCCCAACACGAAATTCGACCTCACCTTCATCCCCATGTGTCTGATCGGCTTCGTCCTGGTGGAGATCCTGGGCTTCATCATCCCCATCCAGAAGATCGCCGGGGCCGTGGGCGGCAAGATCGCCCCCAGAAAGAACCCCATGGAGTTCCCCCAGTTCTTTGCCGTAGCCGCCGTTATCACCATCATCCTCACCGTTCTCATGACCGCCGGCATGACCTTCTTCGGCCTCCTGTTCGCCCAGCTGGCCGGCCAGGGCAGCCTGAGCGCCTTCCCCATGGCGTATATCTCCGCGCTCCCCGCCATGCTGATCACCGCTTATGTCTGCGTACTTATCTTCATGCCCCTCTCCATGGCGGTCTCCGGTCTCGGCAAGTTCACCGCCGAGCATCAGCAGCACTGAGCTCCCTCTCCGGGGCCCAACGCCCCGCGCCGCCGGGAATGACCGGTCCGGCGAAAAACGGATACATCAAGCGAAGCGGCGCCGCTCTCACGGCGCCGCTTCGCTTTTTCATCGGACGCGCTCTGTTCCGCAGACGCGGCGGCGGGCCGCCGTGGCACCGGCCCCTATCTTCTCTCCCGCGCCGCACGGCAGATCCGGTAAACGGTGACCGCCGCCAGCACGGCGAACAGGACGATCTCCGCCGCCATGATAAGCGCATAGAGATAATAGGTGCGCTGGCTTTCTTCCATCGCGAGGCTCAGATACCGGAAGACCCACAGCGGCGTGGAGATCCCCCGGAACATGGCTCCGCCGCGGAGCACCAGCCACAGCCCGTACAGGATCCAGCCGCAGATCAGTCCGGCGTTTTTCCGGACCACCAGACAGATGACGCCGCACACCACCAGCGGCAGACACGTCAGCCCAAGCGCGGGGCGCAGCACAAACAGGAAGATACCTCCCAGCAGCCCCGCCGCCAGCAGCGCCGCGCCCACAACGACCCGGACAGGGGGCCCCGCCCGGACGATCTTCACCTCCGGGGCGGGTGCCTCCGAAGCGGGGGCGGCCTTCTCCTCCGGGGCGGCGGGCCCCTCCCCTTTCACCAGCTCGTCCAGGGTCACGCCGAACAGCTCGCTGAGCTTCACCAGCTTGTCCAGGTCGGGCACCGCACTGTCGGTCTCCCACTTCGAGACCGACTGCCGGGACACGTCCAGCCGCTCCGCCACTTCTATTTGGGACATCCCCCGCTCCGTGCGGTATCGGCAGATCCGTTCGCCCAAGGTCATCAGACCACCCTCCTTTCAGATATCTGGCCCGATGATACCATCCCGGCCCCGAAAAATCGACCAACCGCGCTTGGAAATCGCGCAACCGGCGGTTGCACATAGGGAAAAGGCCGTCCGGCGGCTGCCGGACGGCCCTGTCGTCTCATACTCACTTGTTCCAGTTGAGCACGTCCCGGTTCTTCACGAAGTACTCCACCCCAGAGTACAGGGTGGTGGCGGCGATGACGGCCACGCACGCCCAGTTCAGGGCGGCAGGGATGGGGAAATGCATCAAAATCAGGCACACCATGGTGGAGGCGGTCTTGACCTTGCCGGACCAGCCGGCGGCCACCACCCGGCCGTTGTCCACCGCCACCAGCCGCAGGCCGGACACGGCGAACTCCCGCAGGATGACGATGGCCACCGCCCAGTCGGGCATCTGGCCCCGGGCGCAGAAGCAGATCATGGCGGTGACCACCAGCACCTTGTCGGCCAGGGGGTCCATGAACTTGCCGAAGTCGGTGACCTGATCATAGTGCCGGGCCACATAGCCGTCCACAAAGTCGGTGATGCTGGCGACCACGAACACAGCCAGGGCGGCGTAGACGTGCCCCGGGAAATCACAGTACCACAGGATCACATATACGGGGATCAAAATCACCCGCAGCATGGTCAGTTTATTGGCGGTATTCATACGCTTCACTCCTCGATTTCTCCGGTGAGATCGCCGTCGGACACGCCGGTGATCCGCACCCACACAAATTCCCCGGCGGGCACCAGCCCCGCGGCGGTGAAACACACCCGCCCGTCGATCTCCACCGAGTCGGCGTAGGTGCGGCCCACGTAGCAGCCGCCGTCGGCGTCAAAGCCCTCGCACAGCACTTCCATGCAGGTCCCCAGGCGGGCCTCGTTGTACTCGTCCATGATCCGGGACTGGAGGTCGGTGACCAACTCCACCCGCCGGGCGGCGATCTCCGGATCGACTTGATCTTCCATGGCGGCGGCCAGGGTGCCCTCCTCCGGGGAGAACTGGAAGGCCCCCACCCGCTGGAGCTTCTGCTCCCGCAGGAAATCGCACAGCTCCTCGAACTCCGCCTCCCCCTCGCCGGGGAGGCCGCAGATCAGGGAGGTGCGGATGACCACGTCGGGCATGGCGGAGCGGAGCCTGGCGAACAGGGCCCGCAGCTCCTCCTTGGACGTGCGGCGGCGCATGGCTTTCAAAATGCCGTCGTTGGCGTGCTGGATGGGGATGTCCAGGTAGTGGACGATCTTCTTCTCCGACGCGATGACCTGGATCAACTCGTCGGTCACCGCCTCGGGATAGAGGTAGTGGAGCCTGATCCAGTGGAAGTCCAGTTTACATAATTCACGGAGCAGCCCCGCCAGCGAGGTGCCGTCCTTGAAGTCCTCTCCGTACCGGGTGATGTCCTGGGCGATGACGATCAGTTCCTTGACGCCCCGGCGGGCCAGTCCCTCCGCCTCAGCCAGCAGGTCGGCCATGGGGCGGCTGCGGTAGCGTCCCCGGATGCGGGGGATGACGCAGAAGGCGCAGCCGTTGGAGCAGCCCTCGGCGATCTTGAGGTAGGCAGTATAGGGAGGCGTGGTGACCCAGCGCTCGCCGCCGTCCCAGGTGTGGTGGATGTCCCCGAAGATCTCCGGCCTCTCCCCCACCATCAGCTCCTCGATGGCGGGCACCACATCGTTGTAGCTGCCGGTACCCAGCAGGCCGTCCACCTCGGGCAAGTCGGTCTTGATCTCCTCCCGGTAGCGCTGGGGCAGGCAGCCCGCCACCAGCAGCTTTTTCAGCCGCCCCCGGGCTTTCAGCTCGGCCAGCTCCAGGATGTTGTCGATGGCCTCGCTCTTGGCGGCCTCGATGAAGCCGCAGGTGTTCAGCACCGCCACGTCGGCGCCGTCCGGGTCGCCGGTGATGGTGTAGCCCGCATCCCGGCACAGGGCCATCATCTGCTCGGTGTTGATGAGGTTTTTGGCGCAGCCCAGGGAGATAAAGGCCACGGTATAGGGTTTCATGCTCCGTCCTCCTTGCCGCGCCACGCGGGGTCGTCGGCGCGCCCCAGCAAATAATCGGTAGATACTCCATAGAAATCGGCCAGAACCACAAGTCGAGCCAATGTGGTCCCGGTCTTTCCGTTTTCCATATCGCTGACCTGGGCGCTGGAAACACCCAGCAGGTCGCATATATCGGCCATAACAAGTCCTTTTCCTTTACGCAAGGTGCGGAGGCGCTCTCCAAAAATATTTAGATCAAACACCGTATCCCCCCTTGACACCCTAGATTAAATCTAGTATACTGCACTTAGATTAAATCGAGAGAAGGTCTCATCATGTTCGATTATATCTCCGCTATCTACTACGGCGACGATTTTTCTCCTCGGCAGGACTCCCCGCTGAAAAAGCCAACCGACCCCATCGATCATACTGTACTTCGCCGATTGGGTCAAGTGAAAGCCGCCATGGGCAGAGAGTTTTACGACAAGCTGTACCGGGATCTATGCGTTTTGTTGGAGCGTCGGCAGGCGGCGGCGTTCCGCACGGGGGCGCACACCGGGGCGCATCTGATGCTGGCGCTGCTGGATCACGAACGGTAGGGTAGCTACAGCCTTCCCCACTTTTCAATGCCTTTTCCTCTAAGAGCCTTCCCCATTTATGGGGAAGGTGGCAGCCCGAAGGGCTGACGGATGAGGTTGTGGGGAAGGCGGTACCTGATGAAGCCAACTAACAGCGAAACCTCACAGCCTCCTCATCCGCCCCAGTGTGCGCACTGGGGCACCTTCCCTACCCCTTCTGTCCCTTCGGGACATCTCCCCCTGACAGGGGGAGTCGGCCCCCTGCGGGTGGAAGGCTTAAGGGCCGTTCCTAAAACTCTCCCCGCAGCCTATCCAACGCAGCCGAGATCTCCTCCCACCCGAACCCCCGCCGGGCCAGGTAGTCGGACACCTTTTTCAGATTCTCCCGGGTTGGCTCCCCGTCCCGGAGCTTCTTCCGGGCCAGGTCATACACCTCGTCCCCGTCGGGCTGGACCTCGGCCAGGGCGTCCTCCCAGTATTCCCGGGGCACCCCCCGCAGGTACAGCTCGTCCCGCAGCCTGCGGACGCCGTATCCCTTGCCGGTGTAGTGCCGGACCACCGTTCTGGCGTACTCCCCGTCGTTGAGCAGCCCCAACTCCTCCAGCCGGTCGGCGACGCCCTCGGCGCTCTCCCGGAGGGCCTCCGACTGCCGCCGGAGGGTCTCGGGGTCGGGAGGCGGCGGCTCCACGGTTTTGGCGTTGGGCTTTCGCCGGCGGCGGGGGGGCTCGGTGAGCTTGTCCAGCAGCTCCTTCCGGGACATGGGCCGCAGGGACAGCAGTCCCACCGCCCGCTCCATGAGTCTGCCCCGCTCAGCGGCGGCGGTGAGGGCGGCGGCCTCGTCGTCGGTCAGCTCCTTGCCGGCGTAGAGGGACAGGGACACCACGTCCCCCTCCCCCACCCGGACCAGGGAGCCGTCCTCGAACCACACCAGCCAGCGGCCCTCCTTGTTCCTGGAGGGCTCTAACTTTTGAATGACCACTTATCCCTCGAAGTCGTCGGCGGACACGTCCACGGCGCGGCCGGCGGCCCGGGCGGCGATCTGGGACTGCTTGGACATGAGCTTGAAGGAGTTGGCCCGGATCTCGGCCTCCACCTTCTCCGCCACCTCGGGGTTGGCCTGGAGATAGGCCTTCACCGCGTCCCGGCCCTGGCCCACCCGGGTCTCCCCCATGGAGAACCAGGAGCCCGACTTCTGGATGATCTCCAGCCTGACGGCCAGATCCACCAACTCGCCCCACTTGGAGATGCCCTCGCCGTAGAGGATCTCGAACTCGGCCTCCCGGAAAGGAGGGGCCACCTTGTTCTTCACGATCTTGGCCCGGGTGCGGCTGCCGATGACCTCGGAGCCGTTCTTGATGGCCTCGATGCGGCGCACGTCGATGCGCACCGACGCGTAGAACTTCAGGGCCCGGCCGCCGGTGGTGACCTCCGGGTTACCGTACATGACGCCCACTTTTTCCCGCAGCTGGTTGATGAAGATGACGATGCAGTTGGTCTTGGAGATGGACCCGGCCAGCTTGCGGAGGGCCTGGCTCATGAGCCGGGCCAGCAGGCCCACATGGCTGTCTCCCATGTCGCCCTCGATCTCGGCACGGGGGGTCAGGGCGGCCACGGAGTCCACCACCACCACGTCGATGGCGCCGGAGCGCACCAGGGCCTCGCAGATCTCCAGGCCCTGCTCACCGGTGTCCGGCTGGGAGATCAGCATGGAGTCGATGTCCACCCCCAGGGCCCGGGCATAGGTGGGATCCAAGGCGTGCTCCGCGTCGATGAAGGCCACCTCGCCCCCCCGCTTCTGGGCCTCGGCCAGGATGTGTAGGGCCAGGGTGGTCTTGCCGGAGGACTCAGGGCCGTAGATCTCGATGATGCGGCCCTTGGGCACGCCGCCGATCCCCAGAGCGATGTCCAGGGACAGGGAGCCGGTGGGGATGGCCTCCACCTGGATGTGGGCGTTCTCCCCCAGCCGCATGATGGAGCCCTTGCCGAAGTCCCGCTCGATCTGGGCGATGGCGGTGTCCAGCGCTCTCCTCTTGTCCGACGCCGGGGCGGCGCTCTCCACCAGTTTCCTCTTGTCAGCCATGTTCGATCATCCTTCCACGTATCATATCTTTGTTCGCGCGAAGGGGCCGCTCTCCGGCCTCCCGGCGTTATCCTGCCAAATCAGCAGTCCAATAAAGCGGACTTATTATTCCGGCTCGTCCATATCGGGCACCAGGCCGGCGAACAGGTCGGGCCGGGGCCGGGCGCCCTCCACCACCCGCTGGTGGCCGGCGGGGTCCTGGGTGATCCGGATGTCCTCATACCCGTTCTCCTCCAGGATGGCCTGCACGGCCTCTGCCTGGTCAAAGCCCACCTCGAACATCATCCTGCCGCCGGGGCGGAGCACCGCCTTCCACCGGTCGGCCACGGCCCGGTAGAAGGCCAGCCCGTCGGGGCCGCCGTCCAGGGCCATCCGGGGCTCATAGTCCCGGACGGAGGGGTCCAGCGCGTCAATGTCGCCGGTGGGGATGTAGGGCGGGTTGCAGAGGATGGCGTCGAAATCCCGGAACAGCCGGGGCGGCGGGTCCATGGCGTTGACCCGCACCTGGCTCACCTGGCGGCCCAGGCCGCTGCGGCGGATGTTCTGCCGGCAGACCCGCAGGGCGTCCTCCGACCACTCGGCCAGGATCACCCGCACGTTGGCGCAGGAGTTGGCCAGGGCCAGCCCCACGCATCCGCTGCCGGCGCACAGGTCCAGGGCCCAGCTGCCCTCGGGCAGGTCCCGGACGAACAGCACCCCCCGGTCCACCAGGGTCTCGGTGTCCGGCCGGGGGATGAGCACGTCCCGGCAGATGTCCAGGGTCATGCCGTAGAAATCCCACTCCCCCAGGATGTAGGCCACCGGCTCCCCCGCCAGGCGGCGCTCCAGCAGCTCCTGGAAGCGGGCCTCCACGTGGTCCGGGGCATAGAGGGGCAGGTCCTTCATCATCTTCTCCCGGCTCTTGTCGGAGGCCAGGCACAGCAGCTCCCTGGCCTCCAGCTGGGCCTGCTCCACCCCGGCGGCCTTCAGGGCCCGGCGGGCGTTGAGATACAGTTCATTATAGGTAGTGGCCACGTCCGCTCCCCTCCTCACCAGGCGTCGGCGCCCTTTTCCTCGGGCAGCACCTGTTTCAGCGCCTCGATGCCCACCTCGATCATGGAGTCGTCCGGCTCGAAGGTGGTGAAGTTCTGCATCCACATGCCCGGCGCCCGGAGGACCCGGCAGACCGGGCCGTCGTGGCCGCCCACGTAGCGGTTGAACTCGTAGGTCACCCCCACGATGACGGGCAGCAGCAGCAGGTGGAGCAGCATCCGCAGGAACGTGTTCTCGATATGCAGCGGGGTGAAGATGACGATGGACAGGAAGATGGACACCGCGATGACCACGAACAGGAAGCTGGTGCCGCACCGGGGGTGGTGCCGGGGCATCTTCCGCACGTTCTCCACCGTCAGCTCCAGGCCGTTCTCATAGCAGTAGATGGTCTTGTGCTCCGCGCCGTGGTACTCGAACACCCGGTGGATCTCCTTCATGCGGGACACCAGGAACAGGTAGGTCATGAAGATGGCCACCTTCAAAATGCCCTCCAGCACCGAGCGGAACCACAGGGGCATCCCCTTCCAGACCAGGCCGATGAGGCCGGTGACGGCGGTGGGCAGCAGGATGAACAGCCCCACCGACATGGCGATGCCGATGACCGCCGCCAGGGTGACGATGATGGCGCCGGCCTTCTCGCTGGAGAAATGGTCCTCGATCCATTTGTCCAGGACGCCGGGCTCCTCATCCTCCAGATCCTCCATGCCGGAGATCTCGGCGGAGCGCATCAGCGCCTTGACCCCGTTGACCATGGAGGAGCAGAAGATGAAGACCCCCCGGACGAAGGGCAGCCTGGCAAAGCCGCTCTTGGGCGGGATGGGGGTGACCTCCACGTCCAGCTCCCCGTCGGGCTTGCGGACCACCACCGCCTGCTTCTCCGGGCCCCGCATCATGATACCCTCCATCAGCGCCTGCCCGCCGCAGGTGGTCTTAAATCCCCCGGCGCAAACTTCCTCCGGGCAAAGGTTGTTGTGATTGTCTTCCATAAGATCCTCCTCTTGAGGAATACTCTGTATCCGCTCCGGGCTCACCACTCCTGGAAACGTTCAAGTCCCATCAGATAAAATCCATTCTCTTCCTTTCGGCTCCCCCCGGCGATCCCAAACGGGCAGATCATCAGGTTCGGATACCGCTTCCTCAGAGCGCTGTAAAACGCCTTGTACAGCGCCATCCTCATTCCAAGCACCTGATCTTCCCGAAGCGGACCTCTGCCATACGCCGAATACTTAATGTCCCAAATGTAATCATAATCATGGTGTCCGCCCATCAGGCCGAAATACTCCTTTTGGACCACCAGCCAGACCGGGCACCCTTCAAATGCGCGCGGGAAGAGGTCCTCTCCGCCATAGGCCCGGTCTCCCGCGTATCCGTGGGCCGCCACAGTGTCCAGCAGCGCCTGCGCAAAATCGCGCAGAATGGGCTGGCCGTCCATTTTGAGGAAAAACCCGTCGCCGCTTCTTTGGTAGCCTTCGAAAATACGCTCCGCTTCCTTTTCCGCCAGAGAGCGGGCGCGGTCAAACAGTGTCTGCGCCGTATCCCGCGGGCAGCCGATCGACTCTCTCACAGTGTAATTCTGCATCTTATCAGTGGATTTTGCCACTGTGTAAAGCTTACCTTTCGACACCTTGCAGCTGTATTCCAGTCCATACCGCGCCGCAAACCGCTCCACATAATCCGCATATTCCGCCGGCGGCACCGTTTCCTCTGAAAAGCGGAACGGTCCAATGCCATGGGTATCGACACTGAGTCCCACCTCATTTTTCACTGTGCCGCCCGCTCTGCTCACAGCATAGGCCAGCCGCGCCAAATTGAACGCGTCACACTCATGGTCCGAGAAAAATAACAATCTTTTCTGATCCCGCATACTTTTTTCCCTCCAACATATGTAACATATTATACTGGACCGTCCAGAAAAAAGCAAGAGGAAAATCGAACTAATGTTTTAGTTTTGCCGGCTGGCTACCGCGTATCTGTGCCTCCGGCCCTCCCCGCGCGGCGCTACACCGTGTCCTCGTGGAGGGGCAGGCGGATGGTGGCCACGAAGCCGCCGCCCTCGGCGTTGCCCACCTCGAAGGTGCCGTTGTGGGCGGCCACGATCTCGTCCACCACGGCGAGACCGATGCCCGACCCCCGGACGTTGGAGGAGCCCTTGTAAAACTTGTACTTGATGTAGGGCAGCTCGTCCTCGGGCACGCCGTGGCCGTAGTCCCGGATGCGGATGACGGCGTACTCCTCCTCCTTCTCCACAGACACGTCGATGCGCCCGCCGGAGCCGCCGTGCTTGTCGGCGTTGTCCAGCAGGTTGCAGAACACCTGCCGCAGCCGCTCCGGGTCGCCGCTGATGATGGGCAGCTCCTCCGGGCAGGGGGTGTAGACCAGCTCCAGCCCCTTCCGGCGGAAGAACTCCTGATAGGTGTAAACCGCGTCCTCCAACTCGGCCTGGAGGTCGATGGGCTCCACCGACAGGCTGAACCGCCCGGTCTCCATCCGGGAGAACTCCAGCAGCTCCTCCACCATGCGGGTGAGGCGCTGGGCCTCGGACACGATGATGCCCATGCCCTTTTTCACGTCGGCGGCGTCCCGCACCTCGCCGTTGAAGAGGGTCTCCGCCCAGCCGTTGATGGCGGTGAGGGGGGTGCGCAGCTCGTGGGACACGGAGGAGATGAACTCCGACTGGGCCCGCTCGGCCTGGTCGATCTTCATGGACATATCGTTGATGGCGTCCACCAGCTCGCCCATCTCATCGTCGGCCCGCTTCTCCATCTGGACGCCGTAGCTGCCGGCGGCGATGCGCTTGGCGGTCTCGGTGACCCGGATCACCGGGTCAAGCACCGACTTGATGAACGAGGAGGCGAACAGGGACACCACGGCCACGATGGCCAGGCCCACGGCCACGCAGATGAACAGGAGCCGCGTCATCTGCCGTTCCACCTCCCGCAGAGAGGTGACGAAGCGCACCACCCCGACCAGTTTCCGGTCGTACACCACCGGGGCGGAGGCGGACACCACATTCTCCCCGCTCTCGGTCCTGCCCACGGCGGCCTGCACCCGCTGGGTGGAGATGGCCTCGGACGCGTCCCTGCTGTTCACGCTGGCGCCGGTGATGACCATGTTGGAGGACATGCGCACCCGTCCGCCGGCGGTGAGGAACTGGACCTCGATGACGTTCTTGTCCTCGAACTGGTTGATGAACTGCCGGGCGGCGGAGAGATAGGTGTTCTCGGTATAGTTGCGGAACACGCCGGCGGCGGTCTGGGCGCGGCTCTCCAGGTCGGCCCGGATGTAGGAGGTGTAGTAGGTATATACGGAGCTCATCAGCAGCGCGATGGCCACCGCGACCACCAGCGTGGCCGCCGCCGTGGCGCCGAACTGCCACAGCCAGCGCAGGCGCGTCTTTCGCCGGGGGCGCTCCTCCGCCCCCTCCTCGGCCGGCCTGTGCTGGTCGATGTGGGGCTTCTTCCCCCGGTGGACCCGGGCCCGTTTCCGGCGCTCCCGCTCCTGCTCCTGTTCCATTCCGCTCGCCTCCTCCCGGAGAAAAATCAGATCCTTTGGGGCGTCACACGTCCCACTTGTAGCCGTAGCCCCACACGGTGGTCACATGGGCGGGGTTCTGGGGGTCGTCCTCCAGCTTCACCCGCAGCCGGCGGATGTTCACGTCCACGATCTTCAGCTCGCCCACATACTCCCTGCCCCACACCGCCTCCAGGATCTCCTCTCGGGAGAGGGCCTTGCCGGGGTTGTCCATGAACAGCTTGACGATGGCGTACTCCACCTGGGTCAGCTTCACCCGGCGGCCGTTCTTCTCCAGGGTGCGGTTGCGGGTGTTCATCAGGAAGGGGGGCTGGCTGATCTCGTCGGGGCTGAGGGCGGCGGGGGTGCCCCCCGCCCGGCGGTAGAGGGCGTCCACCCGGGCGGTGAGCTCCGCCGGGGAGAAGGGCTTGGTCACATAGTCGTCGGCGCCGGTCATGAGCCCGGTGACCTTGTCCATCTCCTGGGTGCGGGCGGTGAGCATGATGATGCCGATCTGGGCGTTGCCCGCCCGGATGCGGCGGCACACCTCGAAGCCGTCCATCTCGCCGGGAAGCATGATGTCCAGCAGGGCCACCTTGATGTCCGGGTTCTTCTGGATCTGGGCCAGGGCCTCCTCGCCGTCGCCGGCCTCGATGGTGTCATACCCCGCCCGTTTGAGGTTGATGACCACAAAGCTGCGGATATTGGTCTCGTCCTCCAGGACCAAAACTTTTCTCATTTCATCACGCCTCCTCGCGCTGTTTACTGGGCGGACCACTCCGCGGTGATGATGCTGAACCGCTGGGGCAGGTCTGTTTCGTCCGTGCCGCAGGCCCACACGGAGGGGTCCAGCGCGGCACAATAGATGGTCGAGCTGTCGCTGGGCGGCAGGGTGAGCCGGCCGGGCAGAGCGGCCCGGGCCTGCCGGTTGTTGCCGGTGAGTCGGTACACGGTGAGGAAGGACTGATACTCCCCGCCGGACTGGTGATAGAACACCACGGCCCGCTCGCCCCGGCCGCTGAGGCTGTCATCGCGGGCGGCGGTGATCTGCCCCTCCCAGCTGTCGGGCAGGGTGAGATACCAGCCGTCCACCGTGCAGTGATAGGTGACGCAGCGGACGGTGCTCCTGCCCCGCCGGTTGAACTGCCGCCAGCGGATGAGATACTGGGGAGAGTCGTTCTCGGGGTCCAGGGCGGGCAGCAGCTCCGGGTCGGGGATCTCCAGCACACCGTCGCCGTCGATGTCCGTGGGGGCCACCTCGGTGTACTCCCGGTAGGTGGAATGGCTGACGCCCCCGTCCGGCTCCCGGGTCAGGTTGGTCAGCGCCCCGTCCTTCGTCAGGGCCAGCACATCGGTGGCCTGGCCGTCGGCCAGCTCCAGGGTCACATACACGCCGGGGTCCCCCCCGGCCAGCCGGGACGCCTTGGCGGAGACCACGTCCCGCATCCCCTGGGACAGCGGGGCGGTGGAGGTCATCACCATGCTGCCGTCCCGGAAGTCGTAATACTCCGCCCGGTCGTTGCCGGCCCCGGAGCCGTCCTGCTGGAGGATGATGAGCTCCCGGTCGCCGTCCTGATCCATGTCGGTGGTGAGGTAGGTCTCGTTGTAGACCACGCTCATCAGCTCGTTGCTGTCGGTCTGGTTCAGGGCGTAGGCCGCCAGGGAGTGGACCCCCGCGCCCATCTGCCAGCTGACGATCATCTCCATGCTGCCGTCGCCGGTCAGGTCCTCGTATGCCACCGAGTTGATGGAGGAGCCCTCCCCCTCCAGGGTGTAGACCTGGCGGTAGTCGTCCTCCCCCGTCCGGCGGAACACGCACACCCGCAGGGGCTTCTCGTCGCCGGAGGCGTTGGTCACCCGGAGGAACACCGCGGCCGCCTCCTGGGTGCCGTTGCCGTCCAGGTCCAGCAGCTGGATGTTGGAGGTGTTGCTGCCATAGTTGATGACGGCGTACTCCGCCCCCAGCTCCCGCATGGTGGCGTCGATATTGCTCTGCAGGCCGGCGTACTCCTCCGCCAGGGCGGGCAACGCGTACAGGTTGTCCACCGACTGGATGCCGCAGCCGGACAGCGCCAGCGCCGTCGCCCCCCACAGAAGGCACAGGAGCAGCGCTCTCAGCGCCCTTTTCATCATTCGGCCCACCTCCCCGCCCCACGGGCGTGTCTTCGCATAATTGTCTGGTATTATATCACAGATTTCAGTCCCTGCATAGGGTTTTTGAAAAAAAGATTGATCCGCGCGGGCCGCCCGTGAAACGGCAAGATCCCCGGAACGCCTGTTCCGGGGACCTCCCGCGCTCATAAATCTTTTCTGATCTGATTGAGGGCGCTTTTCTCCAATCTTGACACCTGGGCCTGGGAGATGCCCACCTCGGCGGACACCTCCATCTGGGTCTTGCCCTGGAAGAACCGGAGGGCCAGGATCTTCCGCTCCCGCTCCCCTAGCTTTTTGATGGCGTCGCTGAGGGCGATGCGGTCCAGCCACCGCTCGTCGGTGTTCTTCCGGTCCCGGACCTGGTCCATGACGCACACGGTGTCCCCTCCGTCGGAGTACACCGGCTCGAACAGGGACACCGGGTCCACCACCGCGTCCAGGGCCATCACCACGTCCTCCCGGCTGATGTCCAGCGCCTGGGCGATCTCCTCCACCGTGGGCTCCCGCTGGTGCTCGGCCATGTATTTCTCCTTGCACTGGAGCACCCGGTAGGCCGTGTCCCGCACCGACCGGGAGACCCGGATGGCGCTGTTGTCCCGCAGATATCTCCTGATCTCCCCCACGATCATGGGCACCCCGTAGGTGGAGAACTTCACGTCCATATCCACATTGAAGTTGTCGATGGCCTTGATGAGGCCGATACATCCCACCTGGAACAGGTCGTCCACGTTCTCTCCCCGGCCGGCGAACTTCTGGATCACCGACAGCACCAGCCGCAGATTGCCGGAGATCAGCTTCTCCCGGGCGTCCATATCCCCCGCCCGGGCCTTTTTCAGCAGCTCCATGCTCTCCTCGCTTTTGAGCACGGGCAGCCTGGACGTGTTCACGCCGCAGATCTCTACCTTTCCCTGCACCGTCATCACCCCTTGAAATATCTGTAAATTCAGTATTTCCGGGCGACCCGCAATCATACGGCGCGGAGGTCTGGTTTATTTTTTATCGTGTGACCGCTTTCGATGGACTTTGCCGGTCTCTCTCGCATCAAGGGCTTGCATCCGTGGGATAATTATGGTACAATCGTAACGAAAGGGGTTGAATATAATGCCGCACATTATTCCGATCCGTGATTTGAAAGATACGACCGCTATCTCGCAGTTGTGCAACGAGTCCAACGAGCCGGTGTATATCACAAAAAACGGCTACGGCGATATGGTCATCATGAGCATGAAGACCTATGAGCAAAAGATGTTCCTGGCTGACGTCTATGAAAAGCTGGCAGCAGCCGAAAAAGAGATCAAAGACGGGAAAACCTCTGACGCCTACAAGGGTCTGAAGGAGCTTCGGGAAAAATATGGCCTATAAGATCATTCAAACCGACTCGTTCCAGCGTGATCTTGATTCTGTGATCGCCTACATCGCGCTCGCCTTGGAGAACAGGATTGCTGCCGCCTCCCTGCTGGACGCTATCAGTGAAAGCTATGATAATCTGCGGACCACGCCGTTCATGTACGAAGCCTGTCAGGATCATACCCTAAAGAAATTGGGCTATCGCAAAGCGGTGATCCGCAACTACATCCTGATCTATAAGGTCGATGAGGAAGCGAAGACCGTTTCTATTATGCGCCTGTTCCACGGCAGTCAGGACTATGAAAAGCTGATATAAAAAATGACCGGGCCCGCCATCTGACATATGGCGGGCCCGTCGTTTTCGATGGACTTTGCTTTTGTCGTCACATCATCCGCAAAATCTCCTTCTTCAGCCGATTGATGATGCGCTTTTCCAGCCGGGAGATATAGCTCTGCGAGATGCCCAGCAGGTCGGCCACCTCCTTCTGGGTGCGCTCACGCCTGCCGTCCAGGCCGAACCGCATGGTGATGATGGACCGCTCCCGCTGGCTCAAACGCGCCACCGCGGTGAGCAGCAGGTCCCGGTCCACGTCGTCCTCGATGGGCTTCTCGATGGCGTCCCCCTCGGTGCCCAGCACGTCGGACAGCAGCAGTTCGTTGCCGTCCCAGTCGGTGTTCAGCGGCTCGTCCAATGAGACCTCCACCCGGCGGCCGGCGTTTTTGCGGAGGTACATCAAAATCTCGTTCTCGATGCACCGGGAGGCGTAGGTGGCCAGCTTGATGTTCTTGGCGGGCTGGTAGGTCTCCACCGCCTTGATGAGCCCGATGGTGCCGATGGAGATCAGATCCTCCAGCCCCACGCCGGTGTTCTCGAACCGCCGGGCGATGTATACCACCAGCCGCAGATTGTGCTCGATGAGCTTTGAGCGTGCCTCCTGCCTGGTGCCCTCCGCGGCCAGGGCGTCCAGACAGGCGGACTCTTCCTCCCTTGTCAGGGGCGGCGGGAGCGTGTCGCTGCCGCCGATGTAATAGACCGTTCCGCCCAGGTCGACGCCCAGCTTTGCCAGCAGCCTGCACAGCCGGGTATATGTATCCATGAGTATCATGTCAGATCCCTCCGATCAGCGCCTGAAAGCCCTCTCCCAGCGAGGTGGGAGACAGCGCCACCAGCAGGCCGCCAAGTGTTTTCCCTTTACATTGGATGGACACCGTCCGCACCGCCAGCAGCATCCCGCAGTCCACCCCCACCGCCCGGTAGGGGATGAGCCGCGCGCCTTTCTGCCCCATCCGGCGGCAGCGCTCCACCGAGCCCACCGGATCGGCCGGGTCCGCCCAGGCCGGCAGCAGTCCCGCCAGCCTCGCCGCCTCCGCCACGACGACGGGCCGCCCGTCCGCCGGGTCGGCGAGGGAGTGCCCCGTGTCCACCAGGGCGGTGAGCGCGGCGGAGCCGCCGTCAAAGGTGACGGTCAGCTCCACCAGCTCTCCCCCGCCCCTCTGTCCTACCCGCCGGAAAAACAGGGACAGCACGAAATAACACCCCACGAACACCAGCAGCAGCAGGCGGAGATCCACCCTGGAGTAGAACACTCCCCGCTCCAGGGTGAGGGAGAAGCCGCCGAACAGCTCCAGGGCCAGCACCGCCCCGGCCAGCCCCGCCGACGCCCCGAAGAACAGCACCGTGGGCCGGAGCAGACGGGCCTCCCCCCCGTAGGCGACAGCGGCCATCCCCACCCCGCAGGCGATGCGGCAGGGCCAGGCCGACAGCCACATCAGCCCCGGCAGGAAGATCAGCACCGCGTACAGCGCCCCGGCGGCCGCCCCCAGGGCGATCCGCCAGCGGACCAGCGCCGCCCCCGCCATCCGGCCCGCCCCCAGCAGGAGCAGGTAGTTGGCGATGAGGTTCAGCAGGAACAGCAGGTCCACATATACCACCGTCACGCCGCCGCCCCCTTTGTCCGTCCTGTCCATTATAGCGGCGGGGGGGCTCAAAAAAGGTCAAAGGGTGGGAGCCGGACTCGGCGAATTTCCGCGCGTCCTCCCTGCCCGCCGCCATGGGCCGCGCGCCCTCCTATACCCTATTCGACACGGAATCGCCCCCAGACAACATTTGCCTTTTCTGGTTTAGCGTGATATAGTTAAATTTGGTGAATTTCATTCAGGAGATTTGCCAAACCGTGCAATAACAGATAAGGAGGAACCTAAATGAAAAGACGATTTTTGGTCATGCTTTTGGCCGCCGTCCTGCTCCTGACGGCAGCGCCCGCTGTATTCGCGGCGGACGCCGCGGCGGTGGAGGTGGACAGCGAGGAGGCGCTGTTTGCCGCCGTGGAGAGCGGCGCGGCGGCGGTGAGGCTCACCGACGACATCGACCTCCACGAGCCGCTCCTGCTGAGCAAGAGCATCGACATCGACCTGGGCGGGCGCGCCATCACCGCCTACTACAAGGCGTTTTCCAAGAACTACGAGATACTCGGCGACACCACCGAAGACGACGTGTACATCGGCATCCCCGAGGACGCTGAGGGTGTGGAGGTCTCCATCCACGACGGCACCGTAGAGGGCAACCTGGAGGCCCGGCCGGAGTTCGACCCCGAGCAGCTCTACGCGTACACCAGCGAGGGCGTGCTGAGCCTGGAGCCCGGCACCGCGCACCTCAAAAACCTCACGGTAATATCGCCCGTCGGCCTGATGTACTTGTCCGACGGCTCCGTGGATAACTGCGGCCTCTCCGTCGTGAATCTGTCCGTCAGCGGAGACGTCACCGCGATCAAAGACACATCCATGGACGACAATGGCGACATTACTGTCCATGGGTCCGTGGAGAAGATCGCCGGTGTGGATCTGGGCACAGGCTCGATCTATGTGGACGGGACCGTCGGGGAGATCACCCGCGCCAAATTCAGGGGGATCGCGGTCTATACCGGCGGCGACGTCGGCCTGGTGGACGACTGCGATCTGAGCACCATCCACGCATATGGAACCAGCAGGATGCCCGAAGACGGTCAGCCTGCATTTGACGAGGCCGGCATGGCCAAGGACGGTCACATCGGGACCATCCAGAACTCCCGGATCTCCTATGAGAGGACGGAGGAGCTGGATACCATCCCTGCCGTCAGCATCATGTGGGGCGCCTCCGTCGACCTGATCAAGGGCGTGACCTTAGACGTCACCGGCGACGCGACCGGCGCCGCCATCAGTCTGGACGCGGCCTCTATCAACGGCATCCAGGACACCACCGTCAACGGCGATGTGGACCTGGAGAACGGCGACATCGGCGATATGGACGGCGTGACCATCAACGGGTCTGTCACCATGACCGGAGGGATGCTTGCCGATACCGGCGAGGTCGCGGGCACCGCCCACAACACCCTGGGCGACATCACCGGCTCTACCTTTAAGGGCCTGACCGCCATCAACAGCGCCAAGGTGGGCGAGATCAGCGGCAGCAAGTTCAACGGCGGCCTTACCATCGTCTCCTCCACCGTGGGCGACATCGTCAACTGCCAGTTCGCCGCCGAGGGGGAGTATTCCTACGGCATCACCGCAGACAGCGGCTGCGCCCTGGGCACCATCAAGGACTGCACGGTGACCCTCACCGGCGCCGATAACAGCTGCGGCATCAGCATCGACGGCGGCACCTGCGACGGCATCGTGGACACCACCGTCACGGTCTCCGGCGCCGACACCGTCGGCATCCGCCTGACTGACGACTGCCTCACCGACAACATCGAGGGCTGCACCGTCACCGTCTCCGGCGATCTCCAAAGCGGCGGCATGTGCGGCATCCAGGTGACCGGCGACAGCGACGTCCTCAGCATCGACGGCTGCACCGTCACCGTGGACGCCAAAAACGAGAGCGGTAAGGATCTCTTCTCCAAGGGCGTCTACATCTCCGACTCCATCCTCGGCGACCTCACCAACACCACCGTCAGCGGCGCCATGCTGCTGGAGGACAGCATCTCGGGCGACATCCGCGGCAGCCACTTCGATACGCTCGCGATCGACAACTCCGCTGTGGGGAACACCATCGCCCAGAACACCGTGGATCAGGATCTTATCGTCGATCCCGGCAGCGAGGTGGTCTCCATCCGGAACAACAAGATCACCTCCAGGCTCTATGTGTGCGGCAGCCCCGAGGCGGCCACCAGCGTGGATAAGATCATCGGCAACGAGGCCGCTTCTCTGGAGATCAGCGCGGAAATAAACACCGAACCCGATGCCTCTGTCACCCATATCGGCGAGATCAGCGGCAACATCTTCATCTGCTCCGCGGAGGACGCCGCCTTCATCAACTTCGGCACCATCGACCTGATGGAGGACAACGCCCTCAAGGGCACTTATACAACGGCAGAGGGCGACGTCATCGACGGCGTGAATATGGGCGTCATCAAGCTCCTGCGGGCCGACGGCGAGCTGGTCAAGGACGAGAGCGGCCTCTACTCCACCTTCCTGGATGAGGGGTTCATCATCATCAACTCCACCCCCGGCGTCATCGAGAAAGTAGAGAAGCCCACCGCCCCCAAGACCTTCCCCGACGTGCCCGCCGACGCCTGGTACGCCGACGCGGTCTCCTTCGCCTCTGAGAGCGGCTTGATGGAGGGCAATGAGGGCCTCTTCAACCCCCTTGACGCCATCACCCGGGGCGAGATCGCCGCTGTGATGTACCGGCTCTATGGAGCCGAGCCTACCGACGGCCCCGCCTTCACCGACGTGCCCGCCGGCGCCTGGTACGCCCCCTATGTGACCTGGGCCGCCGGGTGCCAGCTCATGCAGGGCGGCGGGGACGGCACCTTCCGCCCCACGGCGACCATCACCCGGGCGGAACTGGCAATGGTGCTGTGGAGCGCCGCTGAGAAGCCCGTGGCGGACGAGTCCGTCCTGGATCAGTATCCCGACGGGGCCTCCGTCCCCGACTGGGCCTCGATGGCGATGGCCTGGGCCGTGAACACTGGCTTGATCCAGGGCACTGGCAGCGGCGATTTGGCCCCCGCCGGCACCGCCCAGCGCTGCCAGGTCGCCGCCGTGCTCCAGCGCTATGTGGAAGCCGGCTATGCCGACTGACCGGCCGCCTTCAGGCGAAACACAGATCGATCGCAAAGACCTCCCCCGGCTCACAGCCGGGGGAGGTCTTTCATAAGGCAGCGGACATTTCCCGGAGGCGAAAAATCCTCCCCGCCCATGACCGGGAAAAACAGCTTGATTTTTTCGCTTTACGGTGTTACACTGAACCTGCCAAATTTCTACATGAGATTTTTAACGCTGCACATTATCTAAACAAGGAGGAATCCAAATGAAGAAGCGCATCCTTTCCCTGGCACTGGCCCTGGCGCTGGTCCTGTCCCTCTCCCTGTCCCTGGCGGCTCCCGTCTCCGCCGCGGATGACGGCTGGAAGCCGCTCACCGTCGTGGACGACTACACCACGGTCGTGTTCAGCTCGGCCAAAACGCAGGAGGCGACCGTGACAATCGAGGACTACCCTGAGACCCTGTCGAAAAAGGTCGTTATCGTCACCGTCCCGAGCGGGAGCAGCATCTCCGTCAAGATCAATGAGTCGATCGCTGACTTGGACGAGAGCAGCTTGAAAAACCTCCTCGCCATGGGCCTGCTCGGGTCCTGGGACGGCAGCCTCCCCAAGGCGGCGGACCTGGTCGGCAGGGAGTGCCACAGAAACATCCAGCATTTCTATGAGGAGGAAGACGGAACGCTGGAGAATGAGGGCGTCGACTATTTCATTGAGTCCGGTACGCTGAAGCTGCAAAAGCCTAACATCCCCGCCCTCAACGGCGACGACGGGAAGCTGTACCTCCTGTACGCCGCGGAGGACTGGGCGCCGCTGGCCTACGCCTCCACCCAGAGCGTGCTGGTGGACGGCAAGCCGGTGGAGTTCCAGTGCTACGCCCTGAAGGACGCCAACGGCTATGACACCAACTACGTCAAGGTCCGGGATCTGGCCTATGTCCTCAACGGCACGGCGGCCCAGTTCAACATGGACTGGGACGGAGCGGTCAACCTGGAGACCGGCAAGGCGTATACCCCCAACGGCTCGGAGATGAAGACCCCGTTCTCGGGCAACCGGACCTACCAGATCAACACGGCCCCAATCAAGGTGGACGGCGCGGCGGCGAAGCTGGAGTCCATCGTACTCACCGACGACAACGGCGGCGGCTACACCTACTACAAGTTCCGGGACCTGGGAGCCGCTTTGGGCTTCACGGTGGAGTGGTCCGGGGAGAAGGGCATTTACATCGAGACGAAGTAAGATCCGCGCAAATTTATAAAGCGAAGGAGGAAAACCCATGAAAAAGCGTATCTTGGCACTGCTCCTGGCCGCCGTCATGGTGATGGCGCTGGTCCCGTCCGTGTTCGCGGCGGGATCGGTGGACATCGTCACCTACGACGGCTACACCTACACCCTGTCCAACGCGCCGACAGCGGTCAAGCACATGGTGCTTCCGGCGGGCTTTGGGTTGACGGACGATCCTGAAAAGACCGTGACCGTCTACGTCGTCCCGCGCGGCACCGTCATCACGCCGCGCACCAGCGGCATCGGGGCCGACCCGGTGGATATGATCCCGCTCTGCATCAGCTGGAAAGAAAACGGGGCGTGGAGAAGCGTAGTATCCGCCAGATCCTATAGTGTTGACCAAGAGGTGACTTTAGGCTATCTGTACGATTTCGGCAACTATTTTGAACTGTACGACGACGTCTATGAGGGCGACGATGCCACGCTGATCGGCAATATCGGAGACGGCGGGTTTATTATCACTCTCTCCAGTACTTCCTATGACGCACCGGGCGAGATCTATCTGACCACCGACGAGGATATCCTCCCCGAGGCCGCCGAGCCGCCCGTGGAGATCCTGTTCCCCGACGTGCCCCGCGCCACCTGGTACACCTACGCGGCCAACTATGTCGCGGAGGAGGGTCTGATGGTGGGCGGCGGCGACGGCAAATTCAACCCCACCGGCATCACCACCCGCGCCGAGATATGGACCCTCCTGGCCCACATCGCCGGCGTGGACGTGAAACATACCGGAAGCGGCCAATGGTATCAGGAGGCGTTGGACTGGGTCAAGAGTGTGAATATCTCCGACGGCAGCAATCCCCTTAACTACATCACCCGTGAGGAACTGGCGGCGATGCTCTTTAACCTGGCCAAGCTCTCCGGCGAACCCTCCGGGGACTCCTACTTTTTGGACATGGCCCCGGACGGCGGGTCCGTCCACAGCTGGGCTGTTGACGCCCTCAAGTGGGCAACGTATAACTTCATCATTCTGGGCAACAGCGAGGGGATGCTGAATCCCCAGGACACCGCCACCCGTGCGGAGATCGCCGTGATGATCCACCGCTACTGCCGAACACTACCTCAAGAGCAGTGAGTTGACCTCAGAGCTATGCGCAGGCGGCCAGCCGGAAGTTCCGGCTGGCCGCCTTTTCTGTTCAGATCAATTCGTCCAGCGCGTTCATCAGCGCCTCCATCTCCCCGTCGGTCCCGATGGAGATACGGAGCCAGTCCTTGATCAGCGGGTCCCCCCACCAGCGCACCAGCACGCCTTTGGCCCGGAGGCCGTCCAGCAGCTCCTTCCCCCCGCGGTCCGGGTGCCGGGCGAACAGGAAATTGGCCTGGGAGGGCAGGACGGTAAAGCCTTTTCCCTTTAAGGCTTCGGCGGCCCGCTCCCGGGTGTCCATCACCTTTTTGCGGGTGGCCTGGAAGTAGCCCTCGTCCTCGATGGCGGCTTTCGCGCCGGCCTGGGCCAGCCGGTCCACGGTGTAGGAGTTGATGGAGTCCCGCACGCACCGCAGGCCGGCGATGAGGTTCTCGTTCCCCATGGCCCAGCCCACTCTCAAACCGGCCAGCGACCGGGACTTGGAGGCGGTCTGCACCACCAGCAGATTGGGGTACCTGTCGATGAGCCCCACGGCGCTGTCCGCCCCGAAATCCACATAGGCCTCGTCCACGATGACGACGACCTCCGGGTTGGCGTTCAGCAGCTTCTCCACCGTGTCCAGCCCCACGGCGATTCCGGTGGGAGCGTTGGGGTTGGCCAGCACCACTCCCCCGTTGTTCCCGCACAGCAGGTCGATGGGGTCGGAGAAGTCGGGATTCATGGGCACCTGGCGGCAGTTCAGGCCGAAGTAGCTGGTGTAGACGGGGTAAAAGCTGTAGGTGATCCGGGGGAACACGATCTCCCGGTCCGCATCGAAAAACGCCTGAAAGGCGAAGGCCAGCGCCTCGTCGGAGCCATTGGAGCAGAACACCTGCTCTGGCCGCAGACCCTCCCATTTTGCGATGGCTGCGCGGAGCTCAGTGCACTCCGGGTCGGGGTACAGCCGCAACGTCTCCCCCGCCGCCGCTTGGATGGCATCGATCACCTTCGGCGAGGGCGGATAGGGGCACTCGTTGGTGTTCAGCTTGACGAATTTCCGGTCCTTGGGCTGTTCGCCGGGGGTGTAGGGCACCGCGCCCTTGATGCGCCTGCTCCAGAACTCCTTCATACCGTCTCCCCCTCCCGTTTGACCTTGCGGATGGCCTTCTCCGCCTTGACGCGGGGGGTCATCACCTCATGGCCGCAGCCGGTACAGCGCAGCTTGAAGTCCATGCCCACCCGGAGCACCGTCCACTCTTTGCTGCCGCAGGGGTGCTGCTTTTTCATCTCCACGATGTCGCCCACCCGGATGTCCATCGGCATGGGGATCCCCTCATTTCCTCTTGATCTTGTCCCAGTAGGCCTTGGCGGCCTGCTCGTTCTTGTTGGGGCCGAACTCGTAGTATTTGTGGTCCCTGATGGCGTCGGGCAGATACTGCTGGTCCACCCAGTGGTCCGGGAAGTCGTGGGGGTAGAGATACCCCTGCTCCCGCTCGAAGCCGGCGCCGTCGGCGTGGACGTTCTGCAAGTGCCTGGGGTAGTCCCCCGTCTTTCCGGCGCGGACGTCCGCCTGGGCGGCGTCGATGGCCATGACCACGCTGTTGGATTTGGGCGCGGTGGCCAGCAGGATCACCGCCTGGGCCAGATGGAGCCTCGCCTCCGGGAGGCCCACCTGCAAGGCGCTGTCCACGCAGGCCTTCACGATGGAGATGGCCTGGGGGTAGGCCATGCCGATGTCCTCGCTGGCGGAGCAGAGGATGCGCCGGATGGCGGTGATCATGTCCCCCGCCTCCAGCAGCCGCGCCAGGTAGTGGAGGGCGGCGTCGGGGTCGGAGCCCCGGAGGGACTTCATCAGCGCCGAGGCGATGTCGAAGTGGTCGTCCCCGTCCCGGTCGTAGCGCATGGCGGAGCGCTGGGCCACCAGTTTCGCGTCGTCCAGGGTGACGGTGAGCTTCCCCCTGTCGATGCGGCTGGCCGACAGGAGCAGCTCCACCGCGTTCAGGGCTTTGCGCACGTCCCCGCCGCAGGAGGCGGCCAGGTGCTCCCGCACCCCCTCCTCGCAGGTCACCTTCACGCCCATCTCGTTTGCCAGGATGTCGATTCCCCGGTCCACGGCGGGCAGGATGTCCTCCGCGGTGAGCATTTTGAACTCGAACACGGTGGACCGGGACAAAATCGCGTTGAAGATGGTGAAGTAGGGGTTCTCGGTGGTGGAGGCCACCAGGGTGATCTTGCCGTTCTCGATGAACTCCAACAGGGACTGCTGCTGCTTCTTGTTGAAGTACTGGATCTCGTCCAGGTACAGCAGCACGCCGTTGGGGGCGATGAGGGTGCCCACCTCGTCCATGATCTCCCGGATGTCGGAGAGAGAGGCGGTGGTGGCGTTGAGCCTTCTCAGGGTGCGCCCGGACTGCTTGGCGATGATGTTGGCCACAGTGGTCTTGCCGGTGCCCGAGGGGCCGTAGAACACCATATTGGGGATCTTGCCGCTCTCGATGACCCGGCGCAGCAGGCCGTCCTTGCCCAAAATGTGCTGCTGGCCCACCACCTCGTCCAGCGTCTCCGGCCGGATGCGGTCTGCCAAGGGCTGATACATCTCCTCCACCCCCTTTTATGTGCGGTCCATACGGACAGAGGCGGCTTTCAGCGCCGCCTCTGCGTCATTGTTTCAGTTCAGGACTGGTGCTGGGGCTCCCGGGAGTGCTTGTCGGCGTCGATGGCCAGCATCACCAGCAGCACGCCCAGGGCGTCCGCCTCGTTCTCCACGTCGATGACATAGGTGTCGCCGATGTGGAGCAGCTCCTGCTTGACGGTGGCGATGGTATCATCGCCGCTCTTGATGGTGTAGTTCCACTCCATCCACTTGCCGTCCACTTCCCAGCCGTTGTAGTCGATGGCGAACTTAGGGGTCAGCAGGGAGAACTTCTTCTGGATCTTGCCCACCTTGTCCTGGCCGATATAGACATCGAAGGTGTCCTCCAAGTGGAACAGCTCCTGCTTGATCATGCCCAGGTAGTCGCCGTTGGGGTCGTAGACCTGGAGCCGGTGGCCCCAGTCGGGCTTGCCCTCCACCTTGTAGAGGACGGCGCCGCTCTCGTCGTAGATGTCGTAGCTGTCGAACCAGGTAAAGATACGCTGTTTCAGGATCATCTTCATTGGTATTCGCTCTCCTTTTATGATAAATTTTCAGGATCGCTTTGCAATGGGGCCAATCACTTGTATATGGGGTATCTGGCGGTGAGGGCGGCGACGCCGGCGCGGATCTCCTCGGCTCTGGCGTTGAAGTCGGTGGCCGCCCAGGCGATATACTGGGCCACCTGATCCATGTCGGCCTCGGTGAGGCCCCGGCTGGTGACAGCGGGGGTGCCCAGCCGCAGGCCGCTGGTCTGGAAGGGGGACCGGGTGTCGCCGGGGACCTTGTTCTTGTTGACGGTGATGCGCACCTCGTCCAGCCGGCGCTCCAGCTCCTTGCCGGTGAGGTCGCCTAACTCCCGCAGATCCACCAGGCACAGGTGGTTGTCGGTGCCGCCGGACACCAGCTTCATCCCACGGGAGGTAAGGCCCTCCGCCAGGGCGGCGGCGTTCTTCACCACCTGCCGCTGATACGCCTTGAACTCGGGCTTCAGGGCCTCCCCCAGGGCCACCGCCTTGGCGGCGATGATGTGCATGAGGGGCCCGCCCTGGGAGCCGGGGAACACGGCGGAGTTCAGCTTCTTGGCGATGTCCTCGTCGTTGGTGAGGAGCATGCCGCCACGGGGGCCCCGGAGGGTCTTGTGGGTGGTGGTGGTGGTCACGTGGGCATAGGGCACCGGCGAGGGATGGAACCCCGCCGCCACCAGGCCGGCGATGTGGGCCATGTCCACCCAGAGATACGCCCCCACCTCGTCGGCGATCTCCCGGCAGCGCTTGAAGTCGATGATCCGGGGATAGGCGGAGGCCCCCGCCACGATCATCCGGGGCTGGCACTCCCGGGCGATCTTCTCCAGCGCGTCGTAGTCGATGCGGCCGGTGAGCTCGTCCACCCCATAGGACACCACGTTGAAGTATTTACCCGAGAAATTCACGGGGCTGCCGTGGGTCAGGTGTCCGCCGTGGTCCAGGTTCATGCCCAGCACGGTGTCACCCGGCTGGCACAGGGCCATATACACGGCGTAATTGGCCTGGGCCCCCGAGTGGGGCTGCACGTTGGCGAATTTCGCCCCGAACAGCTCACAGGCCCGGTCGATGGCCAGCCGCTCCACCACGTCCACGTGGACGCAGCCGCCGTAATACCGCTTGCCGGGATAGCCCTCGGCGTACTTATTGGTCAAAACACTGCCGGCGGCGGCCAGCACCGCCTCCGACACGATATTCTCCGACGCGATCAGCTCCAGGTTGCCCTGCTGACGCTCCAGCTCGGCGCGGACCGCCGCGCCCACCTCCGGGTCGAACTGCTCCAGGAAATCGATCTGTTCCAAAACCATAGGAAGGTCTCCGCCTTTCAAATTTGATACACAGGCATTATACCACAGGTCATATGTGGAGCACAACTGTTTCCGCAAGAAAAATCCGTCTCGCTTTTTCCGTCGTTTTGTGGTACAATGATGAAAAACTCGTCAGAGGTGACCTTTTTATGGAACAGGAAACCGTTCTTCACATCGTGGACGCCCTCAAGGAGCTGTACCCCGACTCCCTCTGCTCTCTCCAGTATGACAAGGACTACGAGCTGCTCTTCGCCGTCCGCCTGTCCGCCCAGTGTACCGACGAGCGGGTGAACATGGTCACCCCCGCCCTGTACGCCCGCTTCCCCACCCTGGAGGCCTTCGCCGAGGCCGATCCGGAGGAGGTGGGGCAGTACATCCACTCCTGCGGGTTTTTCCGGGGCAAGAGCCGGGACATCGTCCGCTCCGCCCAGATGCTCCTCCGGGACTACGGCGGCAAGGTGCCCGGCACCATGGAGGAGCTGCTGAAGCTCCCCGGCGTGGGCCGCAAGACCGCCAACCTGATCCTGGGGGACATCTACCGGACCCCCGGCGCGGTGGTGGCGGACACCCACTGCATCCGCATCACCGGGCGGCTGGGTCTCACCGACGGCACCACCGACCCGGCCAAGGTGGAGACGCAGCTCCGGGCCGTCCTGCCGCCGGAGGAGTCCAACAACTTCTGCCACCGGATGGTGCTCCACGGCCGGGCCGTCTGCACCGCCCGGAAGGCCAAGTGCGGGGAGTGCCCGCTGACGGTGTGGTGCAAGTACGCGCAGACGGAATTTGAGGGCTGAATCGTGCCATATGCTTGACAAAACGCGGGATGTCAGCTATAATAACAAACGGAAAGGGCGCCACCGATAAGCGGTCAGCCCGAAATGAAGATTGTTATTGAGCTAAGCCCAGAACAACCGTCACTTGGCAGAGTGGCGGTTGTCCCTTTTTATCCGCACCGTCACAGTGAAACTGAAGACGTGAAACGTGATAATCAGAGGCATAAGGTCACCCCCTTTCAGGGGCGTGGCCGACCGCCTACCGTTATGGTAGCACCCTTTCCACAGCTTATTATACAGAGTTCGACAAAAATGTCAACGCTATATGACAAAGCCCACCCTTGCGGGGTGGGCTTTCATCATTTTACCCGTTCCGCTTTTTGTCCAGCCGCTCAAAATGGTCCCGCAGGAGCAGGTTGATATAGCTGGACATAGAGCGGTCCTGATACTCCGCCTCGGCTTTCAGGCGTTCCAGGATCGGGTCGTCCAGCGTGATGCTGATTTTGCTTTTCAGCGGTCTCTCTGACTGCATAACACTCACCCTGATTAAAATACCACTGAAAGCGATTTTAGATTGACAATTCTTACTGAATCGCCTATAATCGCCTTGTAGTCAAGGAGGTGTCTGTTATGCCCGATCTATTTGAAAAACCCTACGCCCACCTGGTGAGCGAGGTGGACGGCGTCCTGTCCTATATGATCCGCGATATGATGCTGCCCCACGCCTATGACTGGGACCACGTCCGGGTGGTGATGGAGCGCCTGCGCGCCGCCCTGGAGGGGGCGGAGGACATCTACATCGAGCAGAGCGAGAAATAGGGGCGGCCGCCGGCCGCCCCTTCTCTTATTTCTGATGGTTTTGCGCCGCCGTCAGCGTGTTCCGCATGAGCATGGCCCGCGTCATGGGCCCCACGCCGCCGGGGACGGGGGTGATGAAGGAGGCCTTCTCCTTCACCTCGTCATAGCGCACGTCGCCGCAGAGCTTGCCGGCCTCGTTGCGGTTCATGGCCACGTCGATGACCACGGCCCCCTCCTTCACCATGTCGGCGGTGACGAGGCCGGTCTTCCCCACGGCGGACACCAGGATGTCCGCCTCCGCGCACTCCGCCGCCAGGTCCGGCGTCCTGGAGTGGCAGATGGTCACGGTGCCGTGGGCGTGGAGCAGCAGCAGGGCCATGGGCTTGCCCACGATGTTGGACCGGCCCAGCACCACGCACTTCTTCCCCGCCGGATCGATGTGATACTCCTTCAGCATCTCCATGACGCCGCCGGGGGTGCAGGGCTGGAACACCGGCTCCCCGATGGTGAGCTGCCCCACGTTATAAGGGTGGAAGCAGTCCACATCCTTGGCGGGGTCGATGGCCAGCAGCACCTCCCGCTCGTCCAGCCCTCTGGGCAGGGGCAGCTGGACCAGGATGCCGTCGATGTCGTCCCGGTGGTTCAACGTCCCCACCAGGGCCAGCAGGTCCTCCTGCTTCGTGGAGGCGGGCAGGGCGAACTCCTCGCTGACGAAGCCGCACTCGGCGCAGTCCTTCCGCTTGCTGTTCACATAGACCCGGGACGCGGGGTCGTCCCCCACGATGATCACCGCCAGTCCGGGCTTGCGCTCCAGCGACGCCGCCTCCTGCCGGACCTGCTCCTTCACCTTGGCCGCCAGGGCCTTGCCGTCAATTACCGTCGCCATCGGTCTTCTCCTCCTGTATGTCGTTTTGGGCGGGAGGCGTCTCCTCCCCGCCGTCCTCCGCCCCGATGTCCTCCGGGGGCGTCTCGCCCTCCCCCGCCGGGACGGGCTCCGCCGCCTCCGTCTCAGGTACGATCTTCCCCGTCCGGCTGCGCACGACGAGCATCACGACCCCCGCAATGACGGAGAGGATGCCCACCATCTGGGAGGCGCGGATGCCGGTGCCGAAGAAGTACAGGCTGTCGGTGCGCAGCCCCTCGATGACCGCCCGGCCGAAGCCGTACCAGATCAGGTACCCGGCGAAGTTCTGCCCTTTGAACTTCCGCCTCCGGGCCAGCAGGGCCAGGATCACAAAGCCCAGCAGATTCCACAGGGACTCGTAGAAGAAGGTGGGGTGGACGCCCAGGGTGCCGTCGATGACCGCCCGGTAGGTGTCCATATCGGTGATCTGGCCCTGGCTCCACAGCCAGTTGGCGATGGACTCGGAGCACATCCGCCAGGGGACGGTGGTAAGGCCGCCGTAGGCCTCCACGTTGACGAAGTTGCCCCACCGGCCCACCAGCTGGCCGATCATCACGCCCAGGCTGCCCAGATCCAGATAGTCCCACAGGGACTGCTTCCTGACCCTGCAATAGATCACCACCACCGCGATGGCCGTCAGCACCCCGCCGTAGATGGCGAGGCCCCCGTCCCACAGGGCGATCATGCGGTAGAAGCTGAAGTTTCCGTCCGCGTCGTAGCAGATGGAGGGGTTGAAGATCACATAGTAGGCCCGCGCCCCGATGATGCACAGGGGCACGGCGAAGAACAGCAGGTCGATGATCTTGTCCGGGTCCATGCGATACCTCGGCGCCCGCCACATGGCGTATCCCACCGCCAGCAGGAACCCGCATGCGATGATGACCCCGTACCAGTAGATATTGTGGCCGAAGACGGAAAAGGCCACCCGGTTCAGTTCAAATTCCAGCCCAAGGCCGGGAAACGTGACAGTGTTTATCATAGCTTGACCTCTTGCTCACGGATGATTTGGCAGGTATCATTATAGTATATCCCTCCGATAAAATCAATGGGTTGTTGCGGGCGGCGCCGGGCCAGCCGATCCCCCGCGTTTACACGGAAAAAATTCCGAAATCGCCCTTGACTTTGTGCGTGATCTATGGTATCATATCCAATTGTAAAGTTTCTTGACTTTACACTACATCTTGTGGGGGTGCGTTTTATGAAGAGCCAGGCATACCGGATGGCCCTGCTGTTCGACTTCTACGGCGACCTGCTCACCGACCGGCAGCGGGAATTTTACGACCTCTACTATAACGAAGACCTCTCTCTGGGGGAGATCGCGGAAAACTACGGCATCACCCGGCAGGGCGTGCGGGACGTGATCGTCCGGGCCGAGGCCGCCATGACCGAGATCGAGGATAAGACCCACATCATCCGCCGGTTCCAGCGGTCCCAGGCCGCCCTGGACGCCATCGACCAGGCCGCCGACCGGCTCCTGGACGCGGTGGACCACCGCCGGTATGACGACGCCGAGCTGGACGCCATCGGCCGCTCCATCAAGGAGCAGACCGCCGCTCTGCGCCAGGAGCAGTGACGGAGGACCCCCTATGGCATTTGAGAGCCTGACTGAAAAGCTGTCCGCCGTCTTCAAAAAGCTCCGGGGCAAGGGCCGCCTGTCCGAGGCCGACGTGAAGGAGGCCATGAAGGAGATCAAGATGGCCCTCCTGGAGGCGGACGTCAACTTCAAGGTGGTCAAGGAGTTCGTCAGGACCGTGTCCGAGCGGGCCGTGGGCCAGGAGGTCATGGAGTCCCTGACCCCCGCCCAGATGATCGTGAAAATCGTCAACGAGGAGCTGACCGCCCTGATGGGCGGCGGGGACAGCAAGCTGGCCATCTCCTCCGCCCCGCCCACAGTGGTGATGCTCGTCGGCCTCCAGGGCGCGGGCAAGACCACCAACGGCGCCAAGCTGGCGGGCCTGATGAAAAAGCAGGGCAAGCGGCCGTTGCTCGCCGCCTGCGACGTATACCGCCCCGCCGCCATCCAGCAGCTGGAGGTGGTGGGCGGCCAGCTGGACCTGCCCGTGTTCCAGATGGGTCAGATCGACCCGGTGGACATCGCAAAGGCCGCCGTGGCCCACGCGAAACAGCACGGCAACGACATGGTCTTTCTGGACACCGCCGGCCGGCTCCACGTGGACGAGGCCCTGATGGACGAGCTGCGCGCCATCAAAGCGGCCGTCCATCCCGACGAGATCCTGCTGGTGGTGGACGCCATGATCGGCCAGGACGCCGTCACCGCCGCAAAAGCCTTTGACGAGGCGCTGGACATCACCGGCGTGATACTCACCAAGCTGGACGGCGACGCCCGGGGCGGCGCGGCCCTGTCCATCCGGGCGGTCACCGGAAAGCCCATCAAGTTCGCCGGTACCGGCGAGAAGCTGGACCAGATCGAGGTGTTCCACCCCGACCGGATGGCCAGCCGCATTTTGGGCATGGGAGACGTGCTCTCCCTCATCGAGAAGGCGGAGCAGACCCTGGACGCCAAGAAGGCCGCCGAACAGCTGGAGCGGATGCGGAAGAACCGCTTCACCCTCAACGACTACTACGACCAGCTGACCCAGCTGAAGGGCATGGGCTCTATGGAGGACATCATGGGGATGCTCCCCGGCATGGGCGGCAAAAAGCTGGATCTGACGGTGGACGAGAAGAGCCTGACCCGGATCGAGGCCATCATCCAGTCCATGACCCCCGCCGAGCGGGAGGACCCCTCCATCCTGAACTCCAGCCGGAAAAAGCGCATCGCCGCCGGCTCGGGCACCCAGGTGGTGGACGTGAACCGGGTGCTGAAGCAGTTCGAGATGCTCCAGCAGCTCACCCGCCAGTTCGCCAACCCCAAGAAGGCCAAGGGCTTCATGAGCCGGTTCAAGGGCTTTGGGGGCATGGGCGGCGGACTGCCGTTTTAATGTTGGTCACTGTCTTCGGACATTGCCATAGATCACTGTAAACAACTTATGGAGGTGAAGATAAAATGGTGAAGATCAGACTGCGCCGCATGGGCGCCAAGAAGGCTCCCTTCTATCGTGTCGTGGTGGCCGACTCCCGCTATCCCCGGGACGGACGGTTCATCGAGGAGCTGGGTACCTACGACCCCCGGCAGAACCCCGCCGCCATCAACATCGACGTGGAGCGCGCCCAGGCCTGGATCAAGACCGGCGCCCAGCCCACCGATACGGTGCGCGACCTGCTGAAAAAGGCCGGCCTGTAAGACTGCGTTTTGGGAGGCCACATGAAAGAACTGCTCACTTATATCGCCCGGAGCCTGGTGGAGCACCCTGAGCAGGTGGTGGTGGAACAGTACGACTCCCCCGCCGGCACGGTGCTGGAGCTTCGGGTGGCCCCGGAGGACATGGGCAAGGTGATCGGCCGGCAGGGCCGCATCGCCAAGGAGATCCGCACGCTGATGCGCTCCGCCGCCCAGCGTCAGGGGATCAAGCTCACCGTGGACATCGTCGACGACTGAGCCGAACGCACACCGGACAGGCGGGGGATCATCCCCCGCCTTTTCCATTTTATCCACATGAACAGAGGAGGTCTCTCCTATGACCGAATATCTGGACTGCGGCCAGGTGGTGAACACCCACGGCATCCGGGGGGAGGTGCGCGTCGTCCCCTGGGCGGACTCCCCCGACTTCCTTTGCCGGTTCAAGACCCTGTACCTGGAGGACAGGCCGGTCCCCGTCCAGTCCTGCCGGGTCCACAAGGGCAGCGTCATCGTGAAATTCGAGGGCGTGGACACCGTGGAGGCGGCCATGCTGCTGAAGGGCAAAACGGCGCGCATCCGCCGCTCCGACGCCAAACTGCCCGAAGGCTCCTTCTTTCTGGCCGACGTCATCGGGCTGGACGTGATCGGCGAGGATGGGCGCAAGCTGGGCGTGCTGAAGGAGGTCCTCTCCCCCTCCGTGCAGAACGTGTACGTGGTGGAGGGCGAGCGGGAGATCCTGATCCCCGCCGTGCCGGAGTTCGTGCTGGAGACCAACATTGAGGGCGGCTATATGAAGGTCCGGCTCATCGAGGGGATGTGACCATGTACCGCATCGACATCATGACCCTGTTCCCCGACACGGTGGGGGATGTGCTGTCCGAGTCCATCCTGGGCCGGGCCCAGGAGCGGGATTTCCTGCGCATCGAGACCCACCAGATCAGGGACTACACCACGAATAAGCAGAACCAGGTGGACGACTACCCCTACGGCGGCGGCCATGGGGCCATTTTACAGGCCGATCCCCTGTTCCGCTGCTGGGAACATCTCCGCGCCCAGGCGGAGGGAAAGCCCCACACCGTCTTCCTCTCCCCCTGCGGCAGGACCTTCACCCAGGCGGACGCCAAACGGCTGGCCTGGGAGCACGACCATCTGATCCTGGTCTGCGGCCACTACGAGGGGGTGGACCAGCGGTTCATCGATTCCTGCGTGGATGAAGAAATTTCGCTGGGGGATTTCGTCCTCACCGGCGGGGAGATCGCCGCCATGGCGGTGGCCGACGCGGTGAGCAGGCTGGTCCCCGGTGTGCTGGCCGACCCCTCCTGCTTCGAGAACGAGAGCCACTGGGACGGGCTGCTGGAGTACCCCCAGTACTCCCGGCCCGAGGTGTGGCATGGGATGGCGGTGCCGGGGGAACTGCTCACCGGCGACCACGCCGCCGTGGAGCGGTGGCGGCGGAAGATGTCCATCGCCCGCACCCGGGCGCGCCGGCCCGACCTGTTTGAAACGCTGGACCTGTCCTCCAAGGAGGACCAGAAGCTGCTGGCGGAGCTGGACCGGGAGGCCAGCCGGCCCCTCCTGCCGGAGGAGATCATCTGCCGCCCTGCCGTGGAGGCGGACATTCCCGCCATGGAGGCCATCGCGGAGGCGGCCCGGGAGTACCTTCACGCCCACGGAGTGGACCAGTGGCAGGACAGCGTCCCCCCCTACCCCAGCCGGGCCCATTTCCTGGCGGATATGGCGCGGGGGGAGTGCTTCGTGCTGGACTGCGGCGGCGAGATTGGGGCTTTCTTCACCCTGGCCGCCGGTCCTGACCCCAACTACGCCGCCATCACCGACGGCAAGTGGGCCTCTGACGAGCCCTACGCGGCCCTCCACCGGTGCGCCGTGGCTCCCCAGTGGCGGGGCGCCGGCCTCTCCGACCGGATCGTAAAGGAGTGCGAGCGGCTGGCCCTGGAGTGGGGTGTGTGCTGGCTCCGGGGAGACACCCACAAGAAGAACAAGGCCATGCAGGGGCTGCTGCGGCGGAACGGCCTCCAGTACCGGGGGAACGTGCTGGTGGAGGTGCCCGAGGGACATGACCCCCGGCGGGTGGCCTATGAGAAGCGAATCAGGAAGTAGGGGTCGCCGCCCTCGGCGACCCGTTTTCACCAGCGTATCGTAAGGCGGGCCGCCCAGGGGGGCGGCCCCTACAGCCCGTCATAAGGAGGTGTTTCGATGGACCTCACCAACATCCATGACGTGAAGGACCTGCTGGGCCGGCACGGGTTCCGCTTCTCAAAGGCGCTGGGACAGAACTTCCTCATCGCGGACTGGGTGCCCAGGCAGATTGCGGAGGCCGCCGGGGTGGACAAGTCCTGCGGCGTGGTGGAGATCGGCCCCGGCGTGGGGTGCCTCACTCGGGAACTGGCCGCCCGGGCCGGGAAGGTGGCCGCGGTGGAGCTGGACAAGTCCCTCCTGCCCGTGCTGGCGGAGACGCTGGCGGACTTCGACAACGTGGAGGTGGTCCCCGGCGACGTGATGAAGCTGGACCTGGCCGCCCTGGCCGCTGACAGGCTGAACGGCTTTACCCCCCACGTGTGCGCCAACCTGCCCTACAACATCACCACGCCGGTGCTCACCAACCTGCTGGAGAGCGGGCTGTTCCGCTCGGTGACGGTGATGATCCAGAAGGAGGTGGCCCGCCGCGTCTGCGCCGGGTCGGGGACGGCGGACTACGGGGCGTTTTCCCTGCTGTGCCAGTATTACGCCGATTGTGAGCTCCTGTTCGACGTGCCCCCCGGCTGCTTCCTCCCCGCCCCCAAGGTGACCTCCGCCGTGGTGCGGCTGGCCGTCCGGGAGGCGCCCCCGGTGAACGTGCCCCCCGAGGCGCTGTTCCGGGTCGTCCGGGCCGCCTTCGGACAGCGGCGGAAAACCCTGCTCAACGCCCTGTCCTCCGCCTATGGGAATCAGTTCTCCAAGGACGAGCTGCGGCAAGTCATAACCGGGTGCGGCCTGCCGGAGACCGTCCGGGGAGAAATGCTCTCCCTGGAGCAGTTCGCGGAGCTGGCGGGGAAAATTGATTCTTTCCTCTAAAAGCCTTCCCCATTTATGGGGAAGGTGGCACGGCGAAGCCGTGACGGATGAGGCCGGCTGACAGCTGACCTCGCCGCCCCCTCATCCGCCCCCTTCGGGGCACCCACCCTACCCCTTCTGTCCCTTCGGGACATCTCCCCCTGACAGGGGGAGTCGGCCCCCTGCGGGTGGAAGGCATTTAAGGGCGCGGGCGGGTCTGGGACCCGCCCCTACATGAACCCTCCTCCCCCTTCCGTCATAGGATGGGCACAAAGGAGGGTTTTCCTTATGCCTGTTATCTACTTATCTCCGTCCACTCAGGAGGCCAACGAGTACGTCAACGGCGGCACCGAGGAGGAGTGGATGAACCGTCTGGCCGACGCCATGATCCCCTATCTCAACGCCTCCGGCATCCGCTACACCCGCAACACGCCGGAGATGACGGCGGCCTCCTCCATCCGGGCCTCCAACGCCGGGACCTATGATCTCCACCTGGCGCTCCACTCCAACGCCGCGCCCCCCAGCAACTACGGCAATGTGCGGGGGATCATCGTCTACTACTACCCCGGCAGCACCAACGGCAAACGGGCCGCCACCATCGTGGCCGACAACCTCAAGACCATCTACCCCCTGCCCAATCGGGTGCGGACCGAGGCCACCACCGCCATCGGCGAGGTGCGCCAGCCCCGGGCCCCGTCTGTGTTCATCGAGCTGGGCTACCACGACAACCCCGACGACGCCACCTGGGTCAAAAACAACCTGGACGCCGTCGCCCGGAACATCGTGCTGTCCCTGACCGAATACTTCGGCATCCCCTTCCTGGAGCCCGCCGCCCCCCGGCAGGGCGTGGTGGACGTGGACTGGGGATACCTCAACATCCGCTCCCGGCCCTCCACCTCCGCCCCCGTCATCGCCAAAGCCTACGACGGGGCCCGACTCAGGATCATCAACCAGTACCAGAACTGGTACCTGGTGTCCCTGGACGGCCAGGAGGGCTACGCCAGCCGGGATTTCATCACCCTGGTGTGACATTCGACCTGTTCACAAAGGATGTTTTTCCTCCTTGTTAATAGAGCGGCGGTCCGCTCAAATGGCAGGCCGCCGCCTCTTTTTTCATTTCCCGCGAAAATTTTAAAATTACCTCTTGCTTTTTCTTTTGCGGTGTGTTACTATACTAAGGCTGTAAGGCAAAAGTGAATATCCGGGTGTGGCGAAGTTTGGTATCGCGCTTGAATGGGGTTCAAGAGGCCGCTGGTTCGAATCCAGTCACTCGGACCAAAGAAAAACGCCTCAAATCGAGAGATTTGAGGCGTTTTTCTTACTTTTTACGTCTTTTGATGCAACTTATGCAATAGCCGCCAAAAAAGTGTTACCAACTACTGAGGGCCGAGGTGACCCCCGGCCCTTTCTTATTCCTTAATCTCCACTTCTGCAACGGAGTTTTCCAGCAGAATGTTGATGACCTCATTCCTTGATCTGTTTGTCTGTGTCGCAAGCGTATCAATGGACGCAAGGGTATTCTCTTTCAAGCGAACAGAGATGACCCTATATCCATCGTCACCCTTTTTTGAAATCGTGATTTTCTTGCGCTCCATGACCATATCACCCTTGCATAGTATATTCCCCTATCATTTTGTAATGTATATTTATTTTAAGATATAATTAGATTATATATTGAATATGTTTTCGTTCTATGCTATAATGGAATACACCAGTGAGGCACAAAAGAAATAAGGGGGTAGTCATATGGAAATGATGAAACAAATCGTTACTTATGGCGGATGCGACAAATGGCATCTTGAATGGAGGCATCAGATGATGAAAAAGCGTTTTTCAGCTATTATTATGGCATTGCTTCTCCTTTTTTCGATCTCCGCCTGTGGAGAGGGTGCTTCGAAAAAAGAAATAGAATTAGATTTGGACACGATCGCAGAAACCCTGTGCGCCAGTGGGTATTTTTCTGACGTTATGGAAAGGGTGGATTCTATTTCTGTGTCTGACCTATTGCTTTTGAATGAGGATAGGGTCGAGGCCTCCCCAGAGGACCTGGTCGATTCGAGGTATTACGGTGTGACTGCCGGCGTTACTGCCAATCAGTTTATATTGCTTGAAGGAGCTGATACAGAAGCGGCGGATCGTTTGGAAAACGCGCTGAATACCTATGTCGAGGATCAGAAGTTAGGGTTCGAGTCATATTTTCCGGAGCAGGCGGCGCGATTTGATGACCCCATCATTGAACGCCAAGGCAAGTATCTTCTGCTTGCCATTGGGGAAGATCGTGAGCCTTTGGCTGACCTTTGCAGCCGCCTTATGAATGGCGAGACAGAATAGAGTATAGCACGTAAAAAAGTGCCGGGGCATCTCTGCCCCGGCTGAAAAGGATGGAGGATAGAATGAAAAAGAAGATCGCCTCTTGCGATTATCAGGATAAGGGGGAAGTGTTACAGAAGTTCAGGGGCAAATGTTAAATAAACATTAAATCTGCGGCGTCCGTACCCGTACCAGCAGCAGCCGGCCCTCGCCCACGGCGATCCGGGCGGTCTGTCCCGGCAGCACCTCGTTGCTGAGGCCGTAGGGGTAGTCCGGCGGGATCTCCGCCCCGTCCAGCGGCCACCTGGCCCCGGTGACGGCAACCTGCCTCGCCGCGCCGTCGATGGCCAGCAGGGAGAAACAGGGCCACTCCCCCGTGACAGCGGCGGGATGCCGGGACACGATCTCCATCTCGGAGAGGTCGTCGGCCAGCAGGGCGGTCTTTCCCTGCCCGTCCAGCCACAGCAGCAGGGCCAGGTTGCCCAGGGTGTGGTCCACCCTGCCCCCGGCGCAGCCCAGCAGCAGGAAGTCCCCGAAGCCCCGGCGGACGGCCTCTTTGGCGGCGTACACCGTGTCGGTGTCGTCCTTCTCCCGGGGCAGGGCGATGGTCTCCACATGGGTGTCCGGTCGGGGGTGGGAGTCGAAGTCCCCCACGATCAGGTCCGGGGCGGCCCCCAGCTTATCCCGATGGCGGAGGCCGGCGTCGCAGTATACCAGAAAGTCGTCCGCTCCCAGATAGGAGCGGGCGTTTTCATAGTCCCCGATGGGGGCGCCCCCCACGATGACGCACCGCCTCACCGCTCCGCCTCCGCCGCAAAGCGGCCCCGCAGGTCAAAGGCGTGGTCCATGGGCCCGCTGCCCGCCCCCAGGTCCAGCATGGCGGCCAGCGCCCCGGACAGATAGTCCTTGGCCCGGCGAATGGCCTCCGGCAGGGGAAACCCCTTGGCCAGGTTGGCGGCGATGGCGCTGGACAGGGTACAGCCGGTGCCGTGGGTGTTGGGGTTGCGGATGCGCGCCCCCCGGAACCAAGTCAGCTTGCCCAGGTCATAGAGCAGGTCGTCGGCGTCGGAGAGGCTGTGGCCCCCCTTGCACAGGACGGCGCAGCCGTATTCGTCCCCGATCCGCTTCGCCGCCCGCTCCATGTCCTCCGGCGTGCGGACGGGCAGGCCGGACAGGGCCTCCGCCTCCGGGATGTTTGGGGTGATGAGGGCGGCCAGGGGCAGCAGCTCCCCTTTCAGGGTGTCCACCGCGCCGTCGGAGATCAGTTTTGCCCCGCTGGTGGCGATCATCACCGGGTCCACCACGATGTTTTTGGCCCCGTAGTGCCGCAGCCGGTCCCCGATGACCCGGATCAGAGCGGCGGAGGACACCATGCCGATTTTCACCGCAACCGGGCGGATGTCGTCGAACACCGCGTCGATCTGCTGCTGCAAAAACTCCGGCGTGGACTCCAGGATGCCGGTGACGCCGGTGGTATTCTGGGCGGTGAGGGCGGTGACGGCGCTCATAGCGAACACGCCGTTCAGGGTCATGGTTTTCAAATCAGCCTGGATGCCCGCGCCGCCGGAGGAGTCGCTGCCGGCGATGGTGAGGGCGGCGGGCTTCTTTTTGCCCCCATTCACTACCTCCATCACCCGGAGCTTTAAGGTTTTCGCGGCACGCTCGATGTCCGGCTGGCCGAAGATACCGCCGATGGCCGCCGCGCCGGAGATGCCCGTGCCGGCAAGCTCTCCCACGTTGCCGGCGTCGATCCCGCCGATGGCGGCCACGGGAATGGACACGGCGGCGCAGATGGCGGCCAGCGTCTCAAGCGCCATGGGCACGGCGTCCGCCTTGGAGCCGGTGGGGAACACCGCCCCGGAGCCCAGATAGTCCGCCCCGGCGGCCTGGGCGGCCTTCGCCTGTTCCACCGTCCGGGCGGTGACGCCGATGACGGCATAGGGGCCCAGCAGCTTCCGGGCCTGGGCCGGGTCCATGTCCCCCTGGCCCAGGTGGACGCCGTCCGCCCCGGAGGCCAGGGCCACCTCCACGCTGTCGTTGACGATCAGCGGCACGCCGTAGGAGTGGCACAGCAGGGCCAGTTCCCTGGCCTGGGCGGTGTACGCCTCCCGGTCCAGCCCCTTCTCCCGGAGCTGCACCATGGTCACGCCCCCCTCCAGCGCCCGGCGCACACACTCTGTCAAGGGTTCCCCCTTTAGCCACCGCCGGTCGGTGACGGCGTAGAGCAGGATATGTTCTCTGATCTCTCTCACGGGCGTCGGCCCCCTTTACGATTCGTCCCGCAGCGTCAGCGACACCGGGCAGTGGTCGCTGCCGAATATATCGGCGTGGATGGCGGCCCCCTCCACCCGGTCCATGAGCCGCTCCGACACGATGAAGTAGTCGATGCGCCATCCGGCGTTGTTCTCCCGGGCGTGGAACCGGTAGCTCCACCAGGAGTAGGCCCCGGTGAGGTCCGGGTTCAGCCGCCGGAAGGTGTCGGCAAAGCCGGAGGACAGCAACCTGGTCATCTTCTCCCGCTCCTGGTCGGAGAAGCCGGCGTTGCCCCGGTTTGTTTTCGGATTTTTCAAATCGATCTCCTGGTGGGCCACGTTCAGGTCCCCGCAGTAGACCACCGGTTTGGTCTTATCCAAGCTTTTCAGGTAGTCCAGCAGATCGTCCTCCCACGCCATGCGGTAATCGATGCGGGCAAGGCCGTCCTGGGCGTTGGGGGTGTAGCAATTCACCAGCCAGAAGTCCGGGTACTCCAGGGTGATGAGCCGGCCCTCGTGGTCGTGCCTCTCTACGTCCATGCCGTAGGACACGGACAGGGGTTCCTTCTTCGTGAACACGGCGGTGCCGGAATAGCCCTTCTTCTCCGCCGAGTTCCAGAACTCGTGATAGCCGGGCAGGTCCACCTCCGCCTGGCCCCGCTCCATCTTGGTCTCCTGGAGGCAGATCACGTCGGCGTCCAGGGCGGCTATCGAGTCCAGAAAGCCCTTCTTCAGACAGGCCCGCAGGCCGTTCACGTTCCAGCTCACCAGCTTCACGCCGGTCCCCTCCCCTCAAGCGGTTCTCCTTTACAGCGTTTGATCTCACGGATCAGCATGGCGATACTGAACAGCAACGCCAGCAGCATGGCCAGCGCCTCCAGCGGCATGACGAACTGGAGGCCGCCCACATTGAGCACATAGTTATATTTCAGCCGCAGATAGACGAGATAGGAGGCCAGAGAGGCGCCCTCCGCCAGGACGGCCGCCGGGAACCGCCGCCAGTTCACGCAGGCCCAGCACAGACAGATCACATCGGCCAGGATAAAGTACCGCTCGTGCATACGGGGCAGCAGGAACGGGACACCCACCACCAGCACAACGGCCGCCGCCATCGCCGCGCCGCTGTCCAGACGCTTCCCCAGCCACAGGCCCAGCCCCAGCAGGACCAGCACCAGCAGAAATGCGGCGGCCACGCCCGCGGCGACGGCGAGGACCGGGTCCGGCTCCGCGCCCGTGGGGATGAACTGGTACGCCGATGGGGCGTTGAGGGTCAGCCGGTCGCTGTACTCCCCCACCTGGCCGAAGTATACCCCTAAGATGTCCGCCAGGGGCTTGCCCAGCCGAAGGGCGGGCAGGATGGTGACCAGATAGGCCAGCGGAAAGGCCATCAGCTCCCGGAAGCGCACCTTTTTCGCCGCCCAAAGCACTCCCCACAGGGGCATGAGGAACACCGTCTGCAGTTTGAAGGAAAAGGCCGCCGCCAGCAGGACCACCGAGGGGACGTTTTTCCCCTCCAGCGCCAGGGCCAGGGCGTGGACGCACAGGGCGGCGTAGATCACATCGCACTGGCCCCAGAGGGAGCCGTTGAGGATCACCGTGGGCAGGAGCAGCAGAAGAGAAAAGGCGATGAAGGGGGCGGCGCCCCCTTCATCGCGCCCCCGGAGGGCGCGGACCAGCCGGAAGCCGCCCCAGGCCAGCAGCACGTCGAACAGGATCGAAAACAGCTTGATGGAATACAGGTCGGGCAGATCCAGATAGGAAATGGCCGCCAGGAAATACAGGTAGGGCACGTTGTAGTCCCCCACGCTGCCGGCGATGGCGGCAAAGCCGCCGTTGGAGCGGAAATACTCCAGCCACCGGGCCAGGAACACGGAGTAGTCGTGGCTGACGTAGTTCAGGAGAAGGGCCCGGAGCAGCATGGCCGCCCCCACCGGCAGTGCCAGGAGGAACAGGGTCTCCCGGCTCACCCCCTCCCGATAGAGGAGGAACAGGACCAGCAGCCCCAGAAGGACGAGGACGGTCCCCGCCAGACGCCGGTCCCATACGCTCCCCAGGGGCGGGCCGAACACGCCGGAGCCCCCCTCGTTGAACGCCTCCAGCCAGGACATATCGGCACATACGGCGGCCGCCCCTGCCCCCACAAGACATATCAGGCCCAAAACGCCGCAGAGCGGCGGGAGGTCCTTTTTCCAGGCTCCGCCCATGGGCACCTCTCCCCTCCCGGAAGATCCGGCAAAAGGCGGCCCCGTCCGCGGAGCCGCCGCTGAAAACGCCCCGGCGCCGTCACAGTGCTGCGCCGGGGCGTTCCGCTCCCTTGATTATGCAATAAACCGGCCCCATTGTCAAGTCACGCGGGGGTGGGGAACTCCCCGTAGACCACGCCGTTGACCCCCTGGGAAAAGGCCCGCCACTCCTTCTCTTTTTCGTCCAGGCGGCGGAGGCCCCTGTCCGTCAGATGGTAGTATTTCCTGGGCCGCCCGCCGGGGGTGGTCTGGGTGTAGGAGCGCACCGCCCCCTCCTTCTCCAAAGCGTGAAGGAGGGGGTACAGGGTGCCCTCCTTCAATTCAAACGTCTGATTGCTCCGCCGCTCCAGCTCGGCGATCATCTGGTAGCCGTACATATCCCCCGTTTTCAGCAGGGAGAGCACCAGCAGCCCGGTGCTGCCCGACAGCAAACTCTTGTCGATCTTCATTGGATCCATCCTCCTCGGTACTCCACATTGCCGGAGCGCTCCCCCAGGACCGCCCCGTTTTCGTCCAGCAGCCGCACCCGCAGCCAGTAATCGCTCTTTTCAAAGACGGCCTCCGGCGGCGGCTCCTCCTCCGTCCGCTGGGCGATGAGCAGGCAGGCGCCGTCCTCCGTCTCTCGGCCTCCCCGGAGGACCGTGTCTCCGGCATCGTCCCGGACGGCCAGCTCCGCCTCCACCCGGACGGCGGGGAGGTCGCTGTACACGATCAGCTCGGCCAGTTCAAAGACGTCGTTCCACCCCTCACATCGATAGAGGTATGCCGGGATCTCCCCCGGTCCCGCAGGAAGGACGGCGACGACCTGGTCCCTGAACCCCGATTCAAAGATGTGCAGCAGGTCGGCGCGCCGGCCCAGGAGAAAGCGCACGTCCCCGTATGTCCGGGTGAAGATCAGCCTTGCGACGGCTTCTTCTCTTTCTTCGTCGTTCAAAAAGGTCACGCTGTCCGGATCCCAGTCTATGGCGTCCTCCATGGACAGGTCGGCCACGATCTCCGACGGAGCCAGCAGGCAGCGGCGCTCCTCCAGCCGGAACCGCCAGCTCCGGGGAAATACCGCGGCCAGCCCGGTGGAGTCGGGAAACCGCAGATCCCACAGGCTCACCGCCAGGATCAGGGCCAGCACGATCAGCACATTGCGGGCCAGTCTCTGCCCGCGGGTCAGCCGGGGGAACCGGCGGAAAAAGACCGCCAGCTTTTCGGTCATGAGGCGTCCCCTCCTTTCAGGTCCACCCGGAGGACCAGGTCGTACCCCTCCCGGTGGTAGTGGAGCTCCACCCACTCGGCGTCCGGGGGAAAGTCGTAGAGAACCAAATCCAGGCCCAGGGTCCGGGCGCTTGCCATATATTCTTCGGGATACCAGTCCCCGCCGCAGTCATCGTAGCGGTTGCCCAGGCTGTCCGCGAACCAGAACGCGGAGACCGCGTTCCAGCGGAGGTGCGGCGTCCAGAACTTCCGGGCGGCCCGGAACTGGAGGTACAGGTCATACCGCCCGTCGTCCACCCCGGTGTGGGTCCACAGCGCCGCTTTGGGAACGGTAAAGGTGTAATCGCCGCAGGTCCCGGCGGCGCCGCTCTCCCACAGACGCGTTCGCGTCTGAATATGTTCCTCCTGGTCGATCTTGTCGTATACGCTTCGCTCAGTCTCGGTAAAGGCGCCGCTGTCCCGGAGCATGGGGTATTCGGTCGTGGTCTCCGGCCGAAAGGCCATATGGGACAGGCACAGCAGCAGCGCCAGGAAAACGGCGGCGCAGGACAGCAGCCACGCCCAGCCCAGCAATGGCGAGTGGAGCCTGTTCAGGGCCCGGCCAACCTCATCGGCGTCCCCCATGGCGGCCACGGTCTGTTCGGCGGCGGCCCGCTCGTCCAGCCCGCCGGCAGTCAGGGCCTCGTACCGGTCCTCCATGTGGTTTTGCAATTCCCACCGGACGCCGAAGCGGTCCGGCAGGAACCGGATGTGTTTGACCGCGCGCTCTACCCAGGCGTACAGTTCAAGTGTCCCGGCCACGATACCCCTCCCCTCCCTTCAGGTCCACCCGGAGGACCAGATCGTATCCCTCCCGGTGATAGTGGAGCTCCACCCACTCGGCATCGGTGGGAAAGTCGTGGAGGACTATGTCCCACCCCGAGGTCAGGAAGTCCCCCATGTATTCGGCGGCGTACCAGCCGCGGGCGTAGTCATAGCGGCCGCCCAAGCTGTCCAGGAGGAAAAAGCCGGAAAGCCCGGTCCAGGTAAAATGGGGCGTCCAGAACTTCCGGGAGACCCGGAGCTGGAGGAACAAGTCATACCGCCCGTCGTCCACCCCGGTATGGGTCCACAGCGCCGCCTTGGGAACGGTAAAGGAGTAGTCGCCGCAGGTCCCGGCGGCGCCGCTCTCCCACAGCCCTGCCCGTATCTGGCCGTGCCACTCGCCGTCGATGGCGTCCAGCACGTCGCGCGTGGTCTCTGTGAAGGACTCACTGTCCCAGAGCCGGTTGGGCCACGTGGCGTGGTCGGCCCGGCCGCTCATATGGAGGAACCCCAGCACCAGCGCGGCGGCAATGAGCCCGCAGGACAGCAGCCACAGCCAGCCCAGCAGGGGCGCGTGTATCTTGTTCAGCGCCTCCCCTACCTGGTCCGCGTCTCCCATGGCGGCCACAGTCTTTTCAGCGGCGGCCCGCTCATCCAGCCCGCCGGCGGTGAGGGCCTCGTACCGGTCCTCCATGTGCTCTTGCAGCTCCTTCCGCACGCCGGCCCGGTCAGGAAAAAAGCGGACGTGTTTCGCGGCCCGGTCCGCCCAGGCGTACAGCTCAAGTTTTCCGGCCACGGTACCGCCCCCCTCATTGCCTCGATGCTCTATGTATAAGATACCTCGGACTTCGATGGTTGTCAAGAGGGAATCAGACAATATGGCTTTTTTGTCTGAAAACGCCGCCCGTTCATAAATCTGCTATTGAAAAAGCCGCGCCGTTTTTATATAATAGCTCTTAACGTGGGCAAAAACCGCCCCGTCCAAACGCGTTTTTTCGGGCCAAAAGGCCCATGGATATCGAGTGAGGTGCGTCTCATGAGTTTGCGCGTCGGCATCGACATCGGCTCCACCACCGTGAAGGTGGTGGTGCTGGACGAGGACAACAAGCTGCTGTTCCGCTCCTACGAGCGGCACTATTCCAAGGCCAGGGAGCGGGCCTGCGAGACCCTGCGCTCCATTGAGGATATCTTAAAGGGCACGGACGTGCGGCTGGTCATCACCGGCTCCGCCGGACTGGGCGTGGCCAAGGCCGCCGGACTGGACTTCGTCCAGGAGGTGTACGCCACCGCCGCCGCGGTGAACCAGTACATCCCGGACACCGACGCCGTCATCGAGCTGGGCGGCGAGGACGCCAAGATCATCTTCTTCGGCGGCGCCCTGGAGGAGCGGATGAACGGCTCCTGCGCCGGCGGCACCGGGGCCTTCATCGACCAAATGGCCACCCTGATGAACGTCACCGTGAACGAGCTGGATGAGTTGTCCCTCAAGCACGAAAAGATCTACCCCATCGCCTCCCGGTGCGGCGTGTTCGCCAAGAGCGACATCCAGCCCATCCTGAACCAGGGCGGGCGGAAAGAGGACGTGGCCGCCTCCATCTTCCAGGCGGTGGTGGACCAGACGGTGGCCGGCCTGACCCAGGGGCGGGAGCTGAAGGGCAAGATCGTGTTCCTGGGCGGGCCCCTGCACTTCCTCATGGGCCTGCGGGAGCGGTTCGTGGAGACCTTGCAGCTGGACGCCGACCACGCGATCTTCCCGGAGGACGGGGACTGCTTCGCCGCCATCGGCGCGGCCCTGTGCGCCTCCGACTACCCGGAGAAGCCCTTTGACGAGCTGTTCAAGCTGCTGGAGGAGAGCCGTGGGGCCACCTCTGTGGTGGACACCATGCCCCCCCTGTTCGACAGCCGGGAGGAATATGACGCGTTCATCGCCCGGCACAACGCCTCCACCCCGCCGTCGCTGGACATCAACACCTACACCGGCGACGCGTACTTAGGGATAGACGCCGGCTCCACCACCACCAAGATGGCCCTCATCGCCCCGGACGGCGGGCTGCTGTATACCTACTACCACTCCAACCAGGGCAACCCGGTGGCCATCGTGCTGGACCAGCTCAAGACCATCTACGGCCTGTGCGGGGATAGGATCGTCATCAAGGGCTCCGCCGTCACCGGCTACGGCGAGGACCTCATCAAAAACGCCTTCTCCTGCGATCTGGGCCTGGTGGAGACGGTGGCCCACTACCGGGCGGCCGCCCACTTCAACCCCGATGTGGACTTTATCATCGACATCGGCGGCCAGGACATGAAGTGCTTCAAGATCCGCAACGGCGCGGTGGACTCCATCATGCTCAACGAGGCCTGTTCCTCCGGCTGCGGCTCCTTCATCGAGACCTTCGCCAAGGCCCTGGGGTATGACATCGCCGACTTCGCCAAGCTGGGCCTGTTCACCAAAAAGCCGGTGAACCTGGGTTCCCGCTGCACCGTGTTCATGAACTCCAGCGTAAAGCAGGCCCAGAAGGACGGCGCCTCCGTGGAGGACATCTCCGCCGGACTGTCCATCTCCATCGTGAAGAACGCCATCTACAAAGTCATCCGGGCGGCCAACGCCGACGATCTGGGCAAACACATCGTGGTCCAGGGCGGCACCTTCCACAACGACGCGGTGCTGAGGGCCTTTGAGCAGGAGCTGGGCCGGGAGGTCACCCGGCCCACCATCGCCGGCATCATGGGGGCCTTCGGTGCCGCCCTGGCCGCCAAAAGCCTCCATCTGGAGAAGTCCGCCCTGTTAGGCCCCGACGCCTTACAGTCCTTTACCCACACGGCGCGGCCCGTCACCTGCAACCTCTGCACCAACCACTGCTCCCTCACCGTCAACACCTTCGACGGCGGGCGGCGGTTCATCTCGGGCAACCGCTGCTCCCGGCCCCTGGGCAAGGAGCGGGTGCAGAACCCGGACCTGATGCGCTACAAGTACGACCTGCTCCGCACCTTCCAGGGCAAGGGCCAGGGCGACGGCTCCCGGGGCCGCGTGGGCATCCCCTTCGGGCTCAACATGTATGAGAACCTGCCCTTCTGGTTCGGCTTCTTCACCCATCTGAATTTCGAGGTGGTCCTCTCCCCCGAGTCCTCCCGGAAGCTGTACATCAAGGGCCAGCGCACCATCCCGTCGGACACGGTGTGCTACCCCGCCAAGCTGCTCCACGGCCACGTGACCGCCCTGGTGGAGGATGGGGTGGACGCCATCTGGTACCCCTGCATGAGCTACAACAACGACGAGGGCATCGGCGACAACCACTACAACTGCCCGGTGGTGGCCTACTACCCCGAACTGCTGGCCGCCAACGTGCCCGATTTGAAAAAGACCCGGTATCTGGACCCCTATGTGGGTCTCTGGCGGCGGAAGGACTTCGCTAAGCGCATCGCCGTGTACATGGAGGAGCAGTTCAGCATACCCAAGCGGGAGACCGAGGCCGCCGTCCGCTTCGCCTACGCGGAGTACGACTCCTACGTCCGGGACGTGCGGGAGACCGGGAAGCAGTACATCGCCTACGCCCGGGAGCACCATATGCCTATCATCGTGGTGTGCGGACGGCCCTACCACATCGACCCGGAGATCAACCACGGCATCAACGACCTGATCGGCTCCTTCGGCTTCGTGATCGTCACTGAGGACGCGCTCAGCTACCTGGAGGGCTACGCCCCCCGGAAGGTGCTGAACCAGTGGACCTTCCAGGCCCGGATGTACAACGCCGCCCGGTACGTCTGCACCCAGCCGGATATGCAGGTGGTGCAGTTGGTGTCCTTCGGCTGCGGCACCGACGCCATCACCACCGACGAGATGCGCTCCATCCTGGAGAACGGCGGCAAGCTGTACACCCAGCTGAAGATCGACGACATCAGCAACCTGGGCGCGGTGAGGATCCGCATCCGCTCCCTGATGGCCGCCATGGAGGAGCGGGACAAGACCTGACCTCCCGCGGCGGGCCGCCGAGGGCGGCGGCCCCTACAAGTTCCCGCGAAAGGAGTTTCAAGCTATGGCAAAGCTGGTATATGACAAGACAGGCCGCCTCCTGTTCACCAAGGAGATGAAGGAGGAGTACACCATCCTCATGCCTCAGATGCTGCCCGTCCACTTCGGCATGTTCCGGCAGCTGCTGATCCTGGAGGGCTACAAGGTGGATATGCTCACCACCAACCACCGGGGCATCGTGGACGAGGGGCTGAAATACGTCCACAACGACACCTGCTACCCCGCCCTGCTGGTCATCGGTCAGCTCATCGACGCCATCAAGCACGGCGGGTACGACCCCCACAAGGTGGCATTGTGCATCACCCAGACCGGCGGCGGCTGCCGGGCCTCCAACTACATCCATCTGCTCCGCAAAGCCCTGGTGAAGGCGGGGCTGGAGTTCGTGCCCGTCATCTCCATCAATCTGTCCGGCCTGGAGCACAACCCCGGCTGGTCCCTGACCCTCCCCCTGCTGCGGAAGATCATCTACGCCATGATGTACGGGGACCTGATCGTCAACGTGGCCAACCAGGTGCGGCCCTATGAGCTCAACAAGGGAGACGCCGACGCCATGGTGGAGCACTGGGAGGACAAGATCACCCAGGGCTTCCAGAAGGGCAAGGGCATGGTCCGCAGGGAGATGCTCTCCCTGTTCGACCAGATCATCGCCGATTTCTCTACCATCCCCGTGCGGGACGAGCAGAAGGTCCGCGTCGGCGTGGTCGGCGAGATCTACGTGAAGTTCTCCCCCCTGGGCAACAACAATCTGGAGGACTTCCTCCTGTCCGAGGGGGCGGAGCCGGTGGTCCCCGGCCTCACCGACTTCATCATCTTCAAGGTCTACAACCGCATCGTGGACGTGGACATCTACGGCGGGCTGTGGGCGAAAAAGAAAGCCTGCCAGGTCCTCAAGGGCTTCATCGAGAACTGCCAGAAGGACATGATCGCCGCGCTGAAAAAGAGCCGTTTCCGTGCCCCCGGCACCTTTGAGGAGATGCACAAGCTGGTCCACGGCTACCTGGGGGACGGCAACAAGATGGGCGAGGGCTGGCTGCTCACCGGCGAGATGCTGGAGCTCATCCACTCCGGGGTGCCCAACATCGTCTGCACCCAGCCCTTCGGCTGCCTACCTAACCACATCGTGGGCAAGGGCATGATCCGCAAGCTGAAGGACGACTACCCCAACTCCAACATCGTGGCCATCGACTACGACCCCGGCGCCACCAAGATCAACCAGGAGAACCGCATCAAGCTCATGCTGGCCAACGCCCGGCAGCTTGCCAAGCAGGCCGCCGCCCAGGAGACCGCGGAGGCCGAAAAAGAGCTGGTCCACGCGTAAAACGATCAAAAAGGAGAGATCGCCATGAAATTAGCGGAGGCATTGCAGGAGCGGGCCGATCTGAACCGGAAAGTCCAGCAGCTCAGGAGCCGCCTGATGGACAACGCCCTGGTGCAGGAGGGGGAGAAGCCCGCCGAGGACCCCGCCGCCCTGCTGAAGGACTATGAAAAGGCCCTGGCCGCCCTGGAGGACATCACGGCTAAGATCAACCTGACCAACTGCAAAACGGTGGTGGCGGGCAAGACCCTCACCGAGCTCATCGCCCACCGGGACGCCCTGACCCAGCAGGCGGGCACCCTCCGGGACCTGGCCCAGGCCGCCAGCCGCACCTATCAGCGGGCCACCCGCAGCGAGATCAAGATCATGAGCGCCGTGGATGTGCAGGCCCTCCAGAAGAAGGCCGATCAGCTCTCCAAGGAGCTTCGCCTGTTGGACAACACCATCCAGCAGACCAACTGGACCGTCGAACTGTAACAGCGCATCTTCGGCGGGAGAGGTAGTCTCGGGGGCGTAATGCGGCCTCGGCTCCGGCAAGAGGGTAAACCGCCGGAACAGGTGGAACGCGCAGGGCCGCGCGGGGTTCGAGTCCCCCTGTATCGGGCAGCCCCCATCGGGTACGAGCGCATCGTTACACGGCTTTGGCCTTTTATCACGTACTACCACGCATTGACCTGAGGCGAGGGCGGGAACGGGGACGCCTGCCGGTCGCGCCCCGCCCGGACATCCGGGCGGGGCTTTCCCTTTTGACTGGAGATGATCGAGTGGAACAGCTTCATATGGTGGACGCCTGCCGGGAGGAACACTTCCGGGCCATGTCCATGATCCACGCCCGGGCCTGGAAGGTCTGCTACCGGGGCGCGGTGCCCGACGATTTCCTGGACGCCATCGGCGACGACCACTGGCTGGACGTCTTCCGGGCCAACTATGAGACCCAAAGCGGCGTTAAAGGACTGCTCCTTTACAGAGGGGACGTCCCGGTGGCCTGCCTCAACTACTGCCGGGCCCGGAAGGACAATTTCAACTCCGCGGAGTGCAAATTCCCCAACGAGGGGTACGAGGACTGGGGAGAGTTGGCCTCCTTCTACACCCTGCCGGAGGAGCAGGGCAAGGGCTACGGCTCCATCCTCATGGAGGAGGCATTGGACCGGCTGAAAGCGGACGGATTTGCCAACTGCTTTGTGTTCGTCCTCCGGGAGAACGAGGGGGCCCGGCGGTTCTACGCCCGCCACGGCTTCGCCTGGGACGGCACCTTCGCTGAGGTCCCCTTCCCCCACGACACGGTGTGCGTCGACCTGCGGTACACCAGGGCGCTGTGAGCCCTCCCGAAAAAACCGCGGAAAAATTGCGCCGGAACGATTGCATAAAACGGCAGATATGGTAAAATAGGATATCGTCGAAAGGGGGCTGTCTATGAAACGGAAAACGACCCATGGGCTGGTGATCAGTCTGGTCCTCATATCGGCCCTGTGCGTGCTGGTGTTCTCCTACCTGGCGGTGCGGATGAACCAGCAGGGCGCGGAGTCCATCGGCGAGATCGGCTCCATCTACATGGGCGGCATGAGCGAACAGGCGGCCGCCCATTTCGGCACGGCCATCGAGCTGCGCCTCAGCCAGGTGAGCGCGCTGGTGGACTCCGTCCCGCCGGGCAGCCAGATGAGCGACAGCGCCATGCGGGTGGCCCTGAACTACAACGCCCGGGCCCGGGGGTTCGACCACCTGGCGCTCTACACGGAGGACGGGCGGTTTGAGATGCTGTACGGCAGCCAGATCGAGGTGGGCGATCAGGACGCCTTTCTCTCCTCTCTGCTGTCCGGGGAGGAGAAGATGACCTCCGGCCGGGACGCCACCGGCGAGGAGGTGGTCCTCATGGGCATCCCCGCCGCCTATCCCACAGGGTCCGGCGGAAAGAGCGTGGCCCTGGTGGCCGCCTTGCCCATCAGCTATATCAGCGACACGCTGTCCCTGGACGCGGACGACGCCCTGCTCTACTATATCATCATCGACCCCAACGGCCAGTTCATCCTCCGGGACAGCGAGTTCACCGACGCGGACTATTTCCAGCGGGTCCGGGACCGCTATGACAGCGTGAAGGGCATGACCGGGGAGCAGTACCTTGTGGAGCTGAAGGAGGCCATGGCCGCGGGCGAGACCTACACCAGCGAGTTCACCATCGAGGGCGAGCGCCGTTACCTCTACGGCGCCTCCCTGCCCTACTCGGAGTGGTACCTTCTGCTCTTCATGCCCCACGGCCAGCTGGACCGCACGGTGGGCGACCTGAGCCGGGCCTGGGGCTGGTCCGCGGTGATCAGCTGCGTGCTCATCCTGCTGGCCCTGCTGGCGGTCTTCACCTGGTACATCCTGCTGACCCGCCGCCAGATGCGGGAGCTGGACGAGGCCCGCAGGACCGCCGAGCACGCCAGCCGGGCCAAGAGCGAATTTCTCTCCAACATGAGCCACGACATCCGCACCCCCATGAACGGCATCGTGGGCATGACGGCCATCGCCAACTCAAATCTGGACAACATCCAGCAGGTGCAGAACTGCCTGAAGAAGATCGACCTCTCCAGCCGCCACCTGCTGGGGCTCATCAACGATATCCTGGATATGTCCAAAATCGAGAGCGGCAAGCTGACCCTCCACATGGAGCAGATGTCCCTCCAGGAGGCCATGCAGGGCATCGTCAACATCGTCCAGCCCCAGGTCAACGCCAAGAGCCAGCGGTTCGACGTCTACGTGTACGATATCCCCACCGAAAACGTCTACTGCGACAGCATCCGCTTCAACCAGATCCTGCTGAACCTGCTGGGCAACGCCATCAAATTCACCCCGGAAGGCGGCTCCATCCAGGCGGTCCTCTATGAGGAGCGCTCCCCCCAGGGCGAGAACAAGGTGCGGGTCCACCTGCGGGTGAAAGACACCGGCATCGGCATGTCGGAGGAGTTCCGCCGGCACATCTTCGAGTCCTTCTCCCGGGAGGACAGCTCCCGGGTCCAGAAGACCGAGGGCACCGGCCTGGGCATGGCCATCACGAAATACATCGTGGACGCGCTGGGCGGCACCATCGAGGTGGAGAGCGAGCTGGGCGTGGGCACCGAGTTCCACGTGACGCTGGACCTGGAAAAGGCCCTGGTGCAGGAGGCCGAAATGGCCCTGCCCCCGTGGAACATCCTGCTGGTGGACGACGACGAGCTGCTCTGCGAGAGCGCGGCCGCCACGCTGCGGGACCTGGGCTGCGTCCCCGAGTGGGCCCTCAGCGGCGAGGCCGCCCTGGAAAAGGCCGCTGAGCACCTGCGCCTGGGCGGGAGCTATCCCGTCCTGCTGGTGGACCTGCGTCTGCCGGGCATCGACGGCATCGAGACCGCCCGCCGGCTCCGGGACCTCTGCGGGGAGGAGCCGGTCATCCTGCTCATCACCGCCGCGGACTGGTTCGAGATCGAGGAGCGGGCCCGTGCCGCGGGGATCAACGGCCTGCTCCCCAAGCCGCTGTTCCGCTCCACCCTCTATTACGGGCTCAGGCCCTACACCGGCGCCCAGGAGGAGTCCGAGGCCGGGGATAAGGCCGGCTTTGAGGATCTGACCGGCCGGCGGGTGCTGATCGCGGAGGACAACGACCTGAACTGGGAGATCGCCCAGGAGCTGCTCTCCGAGCTGGGCCTGACCCTGGAGCGGGCGGAGAACGGCCAGATCTGCCTGGATAAATTCCGGGGCAACCCGCCCGGATATTACGACGCCATCCTGATGGATATCCGGATGCCGGTCATGAACGGCTACGAGGCCACGAAGGCCATCCGCGTCCTGAGCCGGCCGGACGCCAGGACCGTCCCCATCCTGGCCATGAGCGCGGACGCCTTTTCGGACGACGTGCAGCGCTGCCTGGACAGCGGCATGAACGGCCACACCGCCAAGCCCATCAACGTGGACGAGGTGGCCCGCCTGCTGCGGTCGCATATGGCCCCCGGCCCGTCCGGACAAACGTGAAAACGGAGGATATCACCGCCATGAGAAAGTTTTTTGTCTGCCTTCTGGCCGCCCTTCTTCTGCTTTCGGCCTGCGGGCCCGCGGCGGAGCCGGACGCCCCCGCCGGAACGCCGGGCCCCGAGACGGCGGAGCCGGAGGACGTGGGGCTGACCCTGTGGACCTATCCCGTGGGCGGCCTGGGCAGCGGAAGCACCGTCTCCTCCCTGCTCAGCTCGTTCCAGCGGGCCTATCCCCACATCCACATCACCCTGCGCACCGTGGACTACCAGACCGGCGACCAGGAGGTGGAGGAGGCCATCGGCCGGGGCGAGGCCCCCGACCTGATATTCGAGGGGCCGGAGCGCCTGCTGGCCAACTGGGGGGCCCGGGGGCTCATGGCCGATCTCAGCGACCTGTGGCAGAGCGAGACCGCCGGGGAGATCTATGGCTCCGTCGCCGCGGCCTGCGTCAACGGCAGCGGGGCCCACTACATCTATCCCCTGTGCATGACCACCCACTGCATGGCGATCAACCGGGACCTGTTCGAGGCCGCCGGGGCCTGGCAGTACATCGACGAGGAGACCCACACCTGGAGCACGGAGGACTTCATCGCCGCCGTGGCGGCCCTGCGGGCCTACGGCATAGAGACCGTGGGCATCGTCTACTGCGGCGGCCAGGGCGGCGACCAGGGCACACGGGCGCTGGTGACCAACCTCTACAGCGGCTCCTTCACCGACGAGGCCCACACCCGCTACGCCTTCAACAGCCCCGAGAACGTCCGGGCGCTGGAGCTGCTGGCGGGGATGGAGGGCATCCGCTTCGCCCCCGATATGGTGGGCACCGACGAGATCGACGCCTTCTGCCGGGGAGAGACCGCCATGTGCTTCTGCTGGAACGTGGCCAACGAGGTCACGCAGGTCATTAACAACCCCAACATGGACTTTGACATCTTCCCCATGACCTTCCCCACCGACGACGGGGATTTCAGCCTTCAGGGCGGCATCTGGGGGTTCGGGGTCTTTGACAACGGGGACGAGGCAAAGATCGAAGCGGCCAAGACCTTCATCCGCTTTATGACGGAGGACACCACCCAGTACACCCAGGCGGTGCTGGCCTCCTCCTTCTGGCCGGTGCGGGACGTGCCCAACATCTACGAGAACGACGATCTGATGACGGAATACTTCATGTTCCGGCAGTACATGGGCGACTACTATCAGGTCACGCCGGGCTGGGCCCAGGCCCGCACCGCCTGGTGGACCATGCTCCAGCAGATCGGCGCGGGCGGCAGCGTCCCAGAGGCCGCGGCGGCCTTTGAGTCCGCCGCCAACGCGGCAGGATGAGCCGGAACAATGCAAAAAAAAACGCTCCGGACCGGAGAACGGTCCGGGGCGTATTTTTGTCGTTCAGGGGGCGGCGCACACCACGTAATCGCCGAACTGGCCCAGGCAGGTCATCCACCCCGCCCACTGGTCGAACTCCCACAGGGTGAGGACGCAGCAGTCCCCCGGTTCCTCCCCCGCCCCGCCGTCGAACCGGTAGCGGCCGAAGGAGGCGGCGTTCTCAAAGGGGCTGCCGGGGTTGAAGAACTCCACCGTGTCCGCGTAATCCTGAGGCGGGACCTGCCTGAGGAACAGCACGTAGATGTAGGGCGCGGGGATCTGGTCGGTCACATAGACCGTCCCGTCGGCGGCCTCCTCCGCGCAGGCGATGGCCTCGCTGAGACCATCGATATCGGTGAATGCGGGCGGCTCCCGCACGTAATCCGCCGCGAACAGGGCGAAGCACACCGCCACCGCCGCCAGGGGCAGTGCGCCCCATCTCCCGATGCGGGACAGCAGCCAGTCCAGCCCCGCCCCCTGGAAGTACAGCAGGGGCAGCCAGACCATGTTCACCCGGTTGATGTTCACCGTCACCAGACAGGCGCACACCAGGGACACGATCAGCGCCAGCCGCACCGGTCCCTCGCCGGGCTGGGGCTTCCGCTCCACAAATGAGCGGACCAGGCCGGCGGCGGCCAGGGGCAGGCCGAAGAAATAGTACAGCCCGCTGCCCGGCAAAGCGTTGTAACGCAGTCCGTCGGACTGCGTCACCAGGAGCTTTGCAAAGCTCCCGATGTTGTCCAGCACCCCGGACAGGCCGGTGCCGAACACGCTCACCGCCGCCTGCCGGGGGGCAGTGAGCTTCGGGAGGGTGATCCCCAGAAAGGTGACGGCGGGCAAATCGGTCATGTTGATGAGCTGACACAGGCCGATGGGCAGGGCCAGCAGGACGAACAGCCCCGCCGCCAGCCAGAACCATCTCTCCCGCAGCAGGGACAGATTCATCAAAACATAGACCACCAGGAACAGGGGCAGGAAGAAAAACGCGGTGCCGTAGGCGTACAGCGCCAGGGCGAAGCACACCGCCGCCCCCATGAGCCAGCGCACGTTCTCCCGGCTCTTTACCGTACAGAGGACCCCCGCCAGCAGGAACAGGGGCATGATGTTGCTCTCCAGCGCCCAGCGGCTGGCCATGATGTGCCATGGATCGACGGCGATCAGCAGCAGGGCGCAGAGCCCGCAGCCCGCGCCCCCGCACCGGCGGCCCAGCCGCCACATGACGGCGCAGGCGGCCACGCCGCAGAGGGCGGCCGTCAGCCGCAGGGAGAACATATTCAATCCAAAGAGGGCGATGAAGGGCATGGACAGCCAGGAGTAGAGGATGTTCTGCCCGCTGCCCCAGGAGGTGAGCAGCACCGGCCAGGAGTTGCCCGCCCGGTCCATGCCGTAATGGAGCAGGGCCCAGGCCTCGTAGCCGGTGGAGGCCTCGTCCTGGTTGAGGCCGGCGGGATACCGGGTCAGGGCGATGAGCCGAACCGCCGCCGCCAAAACCAGCAATGCGATGGCAATGGCCCGCTCATGGCGGGCCAGCCAGTCTTTCTCTCTCATTTCAGCTGCCTGAAATACCGCTCGTGGGCCTCCCGGTACTGCCGGTTGAAGTCCGCGTCCCGGCCGGAGTGGAGCTGCGACATATACTCGTGGACCTGGTGCTTCAGCTCCGGCTCCGCCCGGGCGATGGTGGCCACGCCGATGTTGGAGCAGGCGTCGGAGATGCGCTCCGCCTCGGACAGGAGGTTCATGAAGGCGCTGCCGGCGTAGGTGGAGCACGCCTTGGCCCGGATGCGCTCCATGTTGTTGTCCTTCAGGGCGGACACCATGTCGTCCACCACCTGCTCCAGGGGCTCGATGCGCCGGGCAGCGGCCACGTCCCGGTGGCGGAAGGTCTGGCCGGCGTCGTCCAGGATGGTGTCGATCAGCCCCCGGAGCACCGCCAGGTCCCGCTGGGCGTCGCCGGGCAGGTCCTCGCTTCTGTCCCGCAGGTCACGGGTGATCTCCAGGATGTTCGTGGCGTGGTCGCTGAGCCGCTCGAACTCGGTGACTACGGAGTAGTAGTGGTTCATGATCTCCACGTGGTTGGGGGCGGTCAGATGGGCGGAGATCTGCACCAGATAGTTGCTGATCCGGTCGGCGAACAGGTCCACCGTGTCCTCGTCCCGTTCGATCTGTTCGGCGGCCTTGGCGTCGTACCTGGCCACCACGTCAAAGGCGCGGTCGATGTTCGTCCGGGCCGCGTCAAACATGGTGAGCAGGGCGTCGTAGCACCGGCCCAGGGCGATGGCGGGGGTGCTGAAGAACACCGGGTCAAGGGCGTCCATCTGCTCGCTGTACTTGTCGGCGTGGGCGGGGGCATCCTTCACCAGCTTGTAGCTGAGCTTCTCGAACAGGCCCAGCAGCGGGAACAGGACCGCGGCGCTGGCCAGATTGAACACCGTGTTGGTGTTGGCGATGCCGCCGGAGTCGATGGGGCTGTTCCAGATGCCGTCCAGCGCGCCCACGTGGTAGAGGACGAACACGGCGATCAGGATCAGCGCGATCTTGCACAGGTTGAAAATGATATTGATATAGCCCACCCGCTTGGCGTTGGGCTTGGCGCCGATGTTGATGACGATGGCGGTGGTGACGCAGTCCCCCAGATAGATGCCCGCCAGCACCGCGTAGATGGCGCAGAAGGTCAGCTGGCCTGACGTGGCGAAGGCCTGCAAAATGCCGATACTGGCCGACGAGCTCTGGAGGATGAAGGCCACCGCCGCGCCGATGCCGTAGGCCAGGACGGGGTTGCTGCCTAAGCGGGAGAACAGTCCCTCGATGACGCCGGTCTCGTTGAGGACCTCCACCGCGCCGGTCATGGACAGCAGGCCGGAGAACAGGATGCCGAAGCCGATGATGATCTCCCCAGTCTTGACGGGGCCCTTCTGGGGCACGCACATGATGAAGATGATGCCCACGATCATGGCGATGGGGGCCAGGGTGGACGGGGTGAAGATCCGCAGGATGGAGGTGCCGGAGGAGTCCACGTCCAGCAGGCGGATGATCTGGCCGGTGACAGTGGTGCCCACGTTGGCCCCCACGATGACCCCCAGAGACTGCCGCAGGGAGATGACCCCAGCGGCCACCAGGCCGGAGGTGATGACGATGGTGGCGGTGGAGGACTGGATCACCGCCGTGATGGCCAGGCCCAGCAGAAACGCCTTGCCGGGGGTGTTGGTCAGCTTCTCCAGGGCGTTTTTCAGCGGCCCGGAGGAGCTCTCCTTCAAGGCGTCCCCCATGACCCGCATGCCGTAGAGGAACATGGCAAGGCCGCCCAGCAGCGTGATGATATCGAAGATACTGATCTCCTCCACCTCCCCGATTTTACTCCGAAGTATATCATACTACGTTTCTCCACAAAAATCCACCCTTTTCTGCGCGATCGAAAAGTCGGTTGAAAAAAACGGAAAATCATTGTAATATAAGGGTAAAAAATCCGTCTTTTTGGTTAGAGGACTTTTGCTGGATCCGAAAAAGGAGGCAGGTATGAAAAAGAAAAACCGAACGTCTCTCGCGAAGCGGCTCCTGCTGGCCCTGTTGCTGGTGTGCCTGGTGATCCCCGTGACCTACGCCGACATCGGGCCCAAGGAGGCCCTGTATATCCGGGCGGTCAACGTCCCGGAAGGCGAGACCCTCTATCTGGACCTGCTGGTCCAGGGGACGCCGGTGGACGCGGACCGCCCCCAGAACATGGAGGACGAGGGGTACGACGGGGCTGTCCTGGCCCGGCTCCGCTCCCTGGAGGGGGACGGCTGGGTGCTGGCCCTCACCACCGGCGTGGACGAGATCACCGTCCCCATCTTCGGGGACGTGGCGCCCCGGGAGGACGGCACCTACTATTTCAGCTACTTCGGCCTGCCCCAGACCTTCCGGCTGGCGGCGGCCACCGCCACCGAGGCCAAAGCCATGGAGGCACCCTTCACCCGGACCCGGTACTACACCAACATGGTGTACGACTGGGCCGCCAACACCCTGACCTACGCCACCCCCACCCCCCTGTACTGGGCGGCACAGATCGCCGCCACCCTGATCCCCACCCTGCTGGTGGAGGGGCTGATCCTGTTCCTGTTCGGCTTCCGGGAGCGGCGGACGTGGATCGTGTTCTTCCTCGTCAACGTGGCCACCCAAATCGGGCTGCACCTGGCGTGCTGGTTCTGGCTGAACACGCTGGTGACCCAGGCGGGGTGGTTCGTGCTGGCCTATGTGGTCCTGCTGATCCCGGAGGCGGTCATCTGGTGCGCGGAGGCGGCGGTGTACGCCTTCGCCGCCAACGAGGGGAGCCGGGGCCGCCGGATCGGGTACGCCTTCGCCGCCAACATCGCCAGCTACGCGCTGACCTTCATCCCCCTGCACCTGCTGTACGAGCCCTTTACCCGCCTGTGAGCGTGAAAACCGCCCCGCCGGAGAATCCCGGCGGGGCGGCGCTTTTATCTCATGCGGAACAGCCGCTCGATGTGCTTGTACAGCAGGAAGGTCAGCAGGGAGACCACCACGCCCTTCACCAGATTGAAGGGCGCCACCGCCAGCAGCACCAGGGTGCCCACGCTGGTGATGGCCGGGTTGATCCCCGTGCCGATGCCCACGATCTGGTCCAGGGGCAGCCCGTACAGCTCGGAGAAGGCGGGGATCAGATAGACCGCGTTGAACAGGCTGCCGAAGACCGTCAGCGTCCCTGTGCCCGCGGCCATGCCCGCCAGAGCGCCCTTTCGGGTCTTGAACCGGTGATAGATCACCGTGGCGGGCAGGATGAAGGAGCAGCCGGTGGCGAAGTTGGCGAAATCCCCCACGAAAGCGGTGCTGGTGCCCTTGATGACCAGCTTCAGGAGGATCTTCACGAACTCGCACACCACCCCGGCCACCGGGCCCAGGGAGAAGGAGCAGATGAGCACTGGCACCTCGCTGAAGTCCAACTCATAAAAGAAAGGGGCAAAGGGCAGCGGGAACTCCCAGTACATCAGGATGGCGGCGATGGCGCCGAACACGCCGATGTAGGCCGCCCGCCGGGCCGACGACTGCTTCGGCGGCTTGAGCCACAGCTTCTCCACCGCCAGCGCCGCGAGGAACAGCCCCGCGAACACCAGCAGGCACATCAGCAGGAACAGCACGTTGTCCTGCACGGCGGCCCAAAGATCTTTCAGATGATCGAACATAAAAAACACTCCTTTCAGATGCAGACCCCTGAAAATTGCCTTCTCAGGTGTCGATCAAAAGGAGCATGTACAACACATCTTCTTCCATCCGGACTATACCGTTGGTCCCGGAGTTGCACCGGGTCGGCCACGCGCGGCGTGGTTCGCGGACTGTACCGCCAGTGGGGAATCGCACCCCGCCCTGAAGACAGTTATCCAGTTGTCTTGCCCACATTATAGCACGCTGAAGCAGAAATGCAACCCCCAATTTCATCCGTGTCATAACCGGGACCGGCGCGGCCAGGTTTTCAAACAGTTGTTCTATCCCCCTCTTGACTTGCGGGCGGGAATCCGGTAGAATGTGGGACAGGAAAGGAGGCGATGGCTGTGGATATCCGGCGGGACATCAGCTGCTGCTTCACCGGCCACCGCCCGGACAAGCTCCCCTGGGGCTTTGACGAGAGCGACCCCCGGTGCGCGGCGCTGAAGGCCAGCATCGCCCGGGAGCTGGAAAAGCTGTATGAGCGGGGTTACCGGCACTTCATCTCGGGCATGGCCCAGGGGTGCGACCTGTACTTCGCCGAAGCCGCCCTGGCCCTGCGGGAGGACCACTCTGACGTAACGGTGGAGGGAGCGGTCCCCTGCCCCACCCAGGCTGACCGCTGGCCGGAGGAGGACCGCCGCCGCTGGCGGGCCATCCTGGACGCCTGCGATTTGGAGACGGTGGTCCAGCAGGAGTACGGCAAGTTCTGTATGCTCCGGCGGGACCGGTATCTGGTAGACCGGACCCAGGCCATCCTGGCGGTGTTCGACGGCACCACCGGCGGCACCCACTACACCCTCTCCTACGCGGTGGGCAAAGAGCGGGATATCTGGCTGCTGGACCCGGCCCATCCGGAGAAGGAGGCCGTCCGGCTGGAGCTGTGACGACCACCTATCCCCCAAAAACGACCGGCTGTCCCGAAACTCTTGACGGACAGCCGGCCTTTTGCTATGCTGGAGATACCAAGAAAGGAGGCACGCCCCATGAAGCACATGGAAGCGAGATCCCTGGACCGCCTGCTGACGGCGGGCTTTGCCGTGGCCGCCGCGCTGTACGCCCTGCTGCTCTGGATCTTCGGGCGGGCATCCTCCAACGCGCTGGCGGTGACGCTGCTCTCCGCCCACGCCCTGCCCATGTTCCTGCTCCAGTGGCGGCTGTGCCGGGTGGAGCGGTGGCGCTGGCCCCGCTGGGCGCCGCTGGTCCTGGTGGCCGTGATCGCGCTGATCGGCGCGCTGTATCTGTTGGGCGACCTGGGCGGCGGTTGGGACGCTCTGTTCGGCGGCCTCCTCCTGTGCTGGTGCATTGCCCCGGCCGCCGGCATCTGCCTGGGCTGGATGACCGGCGGCGGCCATATCGCCAAATATGTCGCGGGCGCGGGCCTGCTGGTGATGCTGGCCGTCTATGTGGGGCTCAAGGCCCTGGGCTCCCCCCGCTGGTGGGCGTTCGAGCCGCTGGACGTGCCCGCCCTGGCGGCGCTGGCGGCGGGGCTGTGGCTGTTCTTCAAAAAGTAAAGAAGAGACAAAACGGCCGTCCGACGCTCCCTCGCGCCGGGCGGCCTCCACACATGTATACGGGCAACGTCAGATCACGTTCAGGACCTCGTTGCAGGGCAGAGTCAGACGGTAGCGCTCCATCCGCTTCCCTTCCTCCCCGTCTTGAGCCGCTCTCACAAGGAAGACGCCTTTATCTGTCTTTTCCACGTCATAGTCGGAAACGGGAGGCAGGGAATGCCCTTGGAACTCCCAATCCTGCCACTCCCCCCCCCCGCGCCTGCCGGGAGTAGAAATCCATCTTGCATCTGCCGCGCTCGTAGGCGCTCATGCCCAAGAGGCGATTGATTTCCTCTTTTTTTACAATTTTCTTCATAGCTCAACCCTCCTTTTTGTGAGATACACTAATTATACTCCTTGTATAAGGGCTTGTCAACCATTTTCATGTAAAAAATTCCCCAGAATGGATAAACCAGTCTGGGGAATTTTTGTCACATAAGGCACGTTTTCAGATCCCGGCTGCCGCGCCGGCGGCTCACTGGGGGCTGACGGAGTAGTTGGGGGCCTCCTTGGTGATGTAGATGTCGTGGGGGTGGGACTCCCGGAGGCCGGCGGCGGTGATCCGCACGAACTGGGCCTTGGCGCGCAGCTCGTCGATGGTGCCGCAGCCGGTGTAGCCCATGCCGGAGCGCAGGCCGCCCATCATCTGATAGATGGTCTCGGACACCGGTCCCTTGTAGGGGACCCGGCCCTCCACGCCCTCGGGGACCAGCTTCTTGTTGTTGGTCTGGAAGTAGCGGTCCTTGGAGCCGTGGGCCATGGCGCCCAGGGAGCCCATGCCCCGGTAGACCTTGAACTGGCGGCCCTGATACACCTCGGTGTCGCCAGGGGACTCCTCGCAGCCGGCCAGCAGGGAGCCCAGCATGACCACGTTGCCGCCCGCCGCGATGGCCTTGGTGATGTCGCCGGAGTATTTGATGCCGCCGTCGGCGATGATGGGGATGTCGTACTCGGCGGCCACCTGGGCGGCGTCGTACACGGCGGTGATCTGGGGCACGCCGATGCCGGCCACCACCCGGGTGGTGCAGATGGAGCCGGGGCCGATGCCGATCTTCACGCAGTCGGCCCCCGCCTCGATGAGGGCGCGGGTGGCCTCGGCGGTGGCCACGTTGCCGGCGATGAGCTGCACGTCGGGGTACAGGCTCTTGATGCGCTTCACGCAGTCCATGATGCCGTGGGAGTGGCCGTGGGCGGAGTCCAGGCAGAGCACGTCCACCCCGGCGTCCACCAGGGCGGCCACCCGGTCCAGCACGTCGGCGGTGACGCCGATGGCGGCGCCCACCAGCAGGCGGCCCTTCTCGTCACGGGCGGAGTTGGGATACACCTGGGCTTTCTCGATGTCCTTGATGGTGATAAGGCCCTTCAGATGGAAGTCCTTGTCCACGATGGGCAGCTTCTCGATCTTGTGCTTCCGGAGGATCTCCTTGGCCTCGGCCAGGGTGGTGCCCTCGGGGGCGGTGACCAGGTGGTCCTTGGTCATCACGTGGTCGATGAGCTGGGACATATCGGTCTCGAACTTCATATCCCGGTTGGTGATGATGCCCACCAGCTTCCCTCCGTCGCAGATGGGCACGCCGGAGATGCGGTACTTGGCCATGAGCTCGTCGGCCTCGGCCAGGGTGTGCCCCGGGCCCAGCCAGAAGGGGTTGGTGATGACGCCGTTCTCGCTGCGCTTCACCATATCCACCTGCTCGGCCTGCTGGCCGATGGACATGTTCTTGTGGATGATGCCGATGCCGCCCTCCCTCGCCAGGGCGATGGCCATGCGGGACTCGGTGACCGTATCCATGGCGGCGCTCATCACCGGGATGTTCAGGGTGATCTTTTTGGTGAGGCGGGTGTGCAGGTCCACGTCGGCGGGCAGCACGCTGCTCTCGGCGGGAATCAGCAGCACGTCGTCGAAGGTGAGACCGGTCTTGACGAACTTCTCGTTTTGCTCAAATCGGGCCATAGTCCACTCCTCCAGTTCCTTTGTATTGGGATTATTTTACGATATCAATGTCCTGCTGTCAAGGACAACCCACGGCAATGTCGTTTTTCGGCACTTTTGCCCATGAGAAGCCGGGGACAAGGTCTTTCGGTTCGACACTTTTCGGCTCCGGAAGCAGCCCGGCGTACCAGCCCAGCAGGCCGATGAGCTCCTCCGGCGCGTACCGCGCCCGGAGGGCCCCCATATCCAGGTCCCTGTCCCGTTTGGACAGCCGACGGCCCGCTTTATCCGTCAAAAGCGGCAGATGGAAGTATCGGGGCGGCTCAAAGCCCAGGGTCCGGCAGAGCCACGCCTGCCTGGGCGCGGAGGGCAGCAGGTCCCTCCCCCGGACCACATGGGTCACCCCCATGAGGGCGTCGTCCACCGTCACCGCCAGCTGATAGGCCCACACCCCGTCGGACCGGCGGACGATGAAGTCCCCGCAGTCCCGCTTCAGATCCTGGGTATAGGGCCCGTAGTGTCCGTCGTCGACGGACAGAGTTTCGTCGGGCACACGCACCCGCCAGGCGGGCCGGCGGCCCGCCCGTTCCAAGGCCAGCCGCTCCTCCTCCGTCAGGCGGGCGCACCTGCCGGAGTACACCGGCTCCCCCTCCCCGCTGTGGGGGGCGGAGGCGGCCAGTCGCTCCGCTCTCGTGCAGTAGCAGGGATAGACCAGCCCCATCTCCCGCAGCTTTTGAAAGGCGGCCTCGTAGTACCGGCCCCGGCGGGACTGGCAGTAGGCGGGCTCCAGCCCGCCTTCGTCCCAGTCCAGACCCAGCCAGCGGAGGTCGTCCAGCATCTGTTCCGCTTTTTTCAGGTCACACCGGTCCGGGTCCAGGTCCTCCACCCGGAGGATCAGCCTTCCTCCGGCGCTCCGGGCGTCCAGCCAGGCCAGCAGGGCGGAGAGCAGGTTGCCCAGGTGCATCCGCCCGCTGGGGCTGGGGGCAAAGCGGCCCGTCACCTCCATGGGCCCGTCCCCTTTCCTCTGATAGTCAAAGACCCCCGGTCCAACGGGCCGGGGGTCCTGTATAAGTACCTTACTTCTTGTTGAAGATGCGGAAGATGTCGTCAAAGGGGTCGCTCTCCGGGGGCTCCTGGGAGGGTGACGGCGCGGCGGGCATCGGGGGCTTCACGGCGCTCTCCGCGGGGGCAGGGGCGGGGGCGGGCGTGGGGATGGCCGCGGCGGCGCCGGCGGACACGGCGGGCCGCGCGGGCGCGGGCTCCTCCCGCTCGGCGGGGACGGGATTGGCCACCTCGCCGAAGCCGGTGGCGATGACGGTGACCCGCATCTCGTCCTCCAATGACTCGTCGAAGGCGGTGCCCATCATGAACAGGGCGTCGGGGTCGGCCACCTCCTTGACCATGTCGGCGGCCATCTCCACCTCCTCCAGGCCCATGTCCATGGGGCCGGTGATGTTGACGATGATGCCCTTGGCGCCCTGGATGGAGGTCTCCAGCAGGGGGCTGTTGATGGCGATGCGGGTGGCCTCCTCGGCCTTGTTCTTGCCGGCGGCGCGGCCCACGCCCATGTGGGCGAGGCCGGCGTCTTTCATGACGGCGGTCACGTCGGCAAAGTCCAGGTTGATGAGGCCGGTGGTCTTGATCAGGTCGGAGATGGACTGCACCGCCTGGCGCAGCACGTCGTCCGCGATGGCGAAAGCGTTGGCGAAGGTGATCTTCTCGTCGGTGGCGAACTGCAGCCGGTCGTTGGGGATGATGACCAGGGAGTCAACTTTCTGCTGCAGCTCCTCGATGCCCTTCAGGGCCTGCTCCATGCGGCGGCGGCCCTCGAACTTGAAGGGCTTGGTGACCACGCCCACGGTGAGGATGCCCCGCTCCTTGGCGATCTCCGCCACCACGGGGGCCGCGCCGGTGCCGGTGCCGCCGCCCATGCCGGCGGTGACGAATACCATGTCGGTGCCGTCCAGCAGGGCGCTGATCTGCTCTTTGCTCTCCTTGGCGGACTCCCGGCCCACCTCGGGGTTGGCGCCGGCGCCCTTGCCGCCGGTGAGCTTCTCGCCGATGGCCAGCTTCTGGGTGGCCTCGGACGCGTTCAAACACTGCTTATCGGTATTTACCGCGATAAAATCCACGCCCTGCATACCGGAGCGGACCATGCGGTTGACCACGTTGGTGCCGCCGCCGCCCACGCCGATGACTTTCAGCACGTCCTCATGCTCATTGTTGGCGTCCATCATAAATGCCATACCTGTGCCCTCCTGTTATGTCTGATGTATCAACAAGCGCTTGTAATCCGTACGATAACGCTAGACTATATCTTGTACCATTGTAGCCTGTTTTTCCGCCGTGGTCAATAGATATTTTCGGATTTTTTCAAGAAAAAAGAAATCCGCCGGCCCCGGCTCGGGAACCGGCAGATCTATTTGTCCTGGATGAAATGCACCTTGCCGTCCTCCACGGTGAGATCCAGCGTACCGGCCACATCCTGGGGCATCCGGTCGCTCTCCAGCGCGGCGGTGAGCAGCCGCAGATGGTAGTCGTAGTCGCCGCCCCGGGGGAAGCGGATGTGGTAGATGCCGTACTCCACGCCGATGTACGCGGCGGGGGTGCAGTCGATGGAGGAATAATCCTTCAGCACACCGTACTTGTCGGCCGCCTTCATCAGCGCCAGCACATAGCCCAGGGTGGCCTGATCCTCCTCGCCCACCTGCACGTCGGCGCCCGCCATGGGGGCCAGCGCCTTCAGCCCGGTGATGGTCACCACCTGTTCGCCGGTCATAGGCTCCAGCAGCTTGCCCTGGGCGGAGATGAGCCAGCGGCCCTCCCCGGTGTCGATGCTGGCCGCCGCCACCCGCTCGGTGACCACCAGCACCACGCCGTCGGGCAGCGTCCGCCGGGGCACCACCGCCTCCACATAGGGCAGCTTTGACAGGATGCTGCTGGCGATGCGGCTCCTGGGCAGGGCGGCCAGGTTGTCCCCGATCTGGATGCCGGAGGCCTCGATGATCTCCTCGGCGGAGTAGCGGGCGTTGCCCTCCACCTCGATGTGGTTGACCCGGAAGAACACCACGCAGGCCCCCACCACCGCCGCGATCACCGCGACGGCGGACAGCAGCTTGGACAGCGGTCCGAAGCGGCTCCGCCGGCTCCGATAGGGCCGGTGCCTGCGCTGACGTGGGGCTGCCATGGTATTCTCCCTCCTCTCTCTGTCTCATTTGGTCGGGGCCTGCCGGCGGCCCCCCGCCCCGCGTTTGGCAGGACCGGACCGCCGGCAAGCCCTTGAGTTGATCTATTCCTCCCGGCGGACGGCGCCGCCCCCCAGGGAGGAGAGCATGACCTCGAGGTTTTCATACCCCCGGTCGATGTGATTCAATCCGCGCAGGGCGGTGACGCCCTCCGCCCCCAGAGCCGCGGCGGCCAGCGCCCCTCCGCCCCGGAGGTCGGGGGCCTCCACGTTGGCCCCGTGGAGCCGCTCCACCCCCCGGACCAGGGCCACCCGCCCCTCGGTGGTGATGTCCGCCCCCATGCGCCGCAGCTCCGCCACGTGGCGGTAGCGGCTGTCGAACATGGTCTCCACGAACAGGGTGCAGCCCTCGGAGGCGGCCAGGGCGGCCATCACGGGGGCCTGGGCGTCGGTGGGAAAGCCGGGATAGGGCGCGGTGCGCACCGTGGGCACCGCCCGGAGGGGCTTCGCCCGGTCCCGGCTGAGCTCCACACAGTCCGGCCGGCTGACCACGCGGCACCCCGCCTGGGAGAGCGCCGACAGCACCGGGGACAGATGCCGCCAGTCCACCCCCCGGAGCCTGATCCGCCCGCCGGCGGCCGCCGCCGCCGACAGCAGGGTGGCCGCCACGATCCGGTCCCCCATGACGGTGAACTCTCCCCCGTGGAGGGGCCCCGCGCCCCGCACGGTGACGATGGAGCCCCCCGCCCCGTGGACGTCGGCCCCCAGGGTGTTCAGAAAGTTCTGGAGGTCCCGGATCTCCGGCTCCCGGGCGGCGTTGACGATGGTGGTGATCCCCGTGCCGCCCGCGGCGCACAGCATGGCGTTCTCGGTGGCCCCCACGCTGGGGAGGGACAGCTGGACCTCCCCGCCCCGGGGCCTCCCCTCGCAGTGGATGCCCCGGTCCTCGCTGACCTGACACCCCAGGGCCCGGATGGCCGCCAGGTGCAGGTCGATGGGCCGGGGGCCCAGCTCGCACCCGCCGGGATAGGTCAGGTGGGCCTCCCCCGTCCGGGCCAGCAGCGGCCCCAGGAAGATGATGGAGGAGCGCATGGCCCGCATCTGTTCCTCCGATACGGCGCTGCCTGCCGCCCCCGTGGGGTCCACGGTGACGGACCGGCCCTCCCGGACGGTCTTACAGCCCAAGTGCCGCAGGATGGCCAGGGCGGCGTCCACGTCGGTGAGCTTCGGGCAGTTGTGGAGGGTCACCGGCCCGTCCGCCAGCAGGCAGGCCGCCAGCAGGGGCAGGACGCTGTTCTTGGCCCCGTGGACGGTGAGCTCCCCCTCAAGGGGCGCGCCCCCCCGGATGTACATGACGCTCATGGCAAAGCCTCCCCATAGGATGGATTTCCACCCATCCTATGCGGAAGCACGCCGGAACGATATTATACAGGATGCCGCAGGACTTTGCAAGTCCTCCGTCATTTCAGAAGCGTTTCCAGCTCCCGGTAGATGTCCTCCGCCGCGTGGGGGGCGGCCAGCTCCTTCATGGCCCTCCCCATGGCGGCGCGGCGGGCGCCGTCGGCCAGCAGGTCGGTGATGGCCTCGTACAGCTGATCGCCGGTGCAGCCCTCCTCCTGGATGAGGGCCACGCCCCCCCGGTCGGCCAGCACCTTGGCGTTCTTGTACTGGTGGTTTTCCGCCACGAAGGGGGACGGCACCAGGATGGCCGGCTTGCCCAGCACGGTCAGCTCCCCGATGGTGGAGGCCCCCGCCCGGCACAGCACCAGGTCGGCGGCCGCCATCACCCGGGGCATATCGTCGATGTAGGGGCGCAGCTCGTTGCCGGCAACGGCCACCCCCCTGCTTTCCAGCTCGGCGGTCATGCCGTCGTAGTCCCGGCCGGCGGAGTGGATATAGTGGAACCGGCGGCCCTCGCCGGCCCACCGGGCGATCAGATCGACGGTGTGCCGGTCCATATACCGGGCCCCCAGGGAGCCCCAGAAGGACACCACCAGCGGCTGGCTGTCGGTCATGCCCAGCTCCAGCCGGGCCTGCTTCCGGGTGAGGGTGAAGAACTCCTCCCGCACCGGCGTGCCGGTGACCGCCACCCGCTTGGCGATGCCGTCGTAGTAGGCGGCGGCCTCGGGAAAGCCCACCATCACCAGGTCCACCTTCCCCGCCAAGGCGCGGGTGGTGAGACCGGGATAGGCGTTGGACTCGTGGATGGCGGTGGGGATGTGCCGCCGGGCGGCCTCCCGCACGGCGGGGAAGGAGGCGTAGCCGCCGGTGCCCACCACCAGGTCGGGCCTGAACTCCCGGATGATCTTCGCCGCCTCGTACTGGCCCATGGGCACTTTGAACACGCTGGCGACGTTGTGTCTGATGACCTTCCAGCTGATCTGCCGCTCAAAGGTGGAGACCTTCACCGTTTTGATGGGATAGCCCGCCTGCTCCACCAGGCGCTGCTCCATCCCCCGCTCCGCGCCGATGAACAGGATCTCGCAGCCGGGATGGTGGGCCTCGAACTGCTGGGCCACCGACAGGGCCGGGTTCACATGGCCCGCAGTGCCGCCGCAGGTAAATATGACTCGCATAGGCTCCTGCCCCCTCACTCTACTTTGGGCGCGGTGATCTGCCGGGACACGCTGAGCACGATGCCCATCTCCGCCAGCTGGATCACCAGCGCCGTGCCGCCGTAGCTGAAGAAGGGCAGCGAGATGCCGGTGGTGGGGATGACCCCCGTGACCACGCCGATGTTGAAAAAGGTCTGGGCCGCCAGCAGGGTGATGATGCCCACGATGAGCAGGGTGCCGAACCGGTCCCTGGCGTGGATGGCCAGCCAGTAGCCCCGGATGATCAGCAGCATGAACAGGGCGATGATCACGCAGGCGCCGATGAGGCCCAGCTCCTCGCACACGATGGCGAAGATGCAGTCGTTCTGCATCTCCGGCAGAAACCGGTACTTCTGGATGCTGTTGCCCAGCCCCTTGCCCAGCAGGCCGCCGGAGCCGATGGCGATCCGGGCCTGCCAGGGCTGGTAGCCGCCGTGCTGCAGGTCGCTGGTGGGATCCAGCCAGACGTTGATGCGCTTGGTCATATACGAGGTCTGGGTGATGATGAACCACAGCCCGCCGCCCACCGCGGCCCCCGCCGCGGCGAACCAGCCCAGGCTGACCCCCGACACCAGCAGCACCGAGCCGGCGGCCACGATAATCAGGATCATGGCGGACATATGGGGCTCCTTATACAGCAGGAACAGCACGATCAGCATGATGGCCCCGTAGGGCACCAGTTCCAGAAAGCCGATCCGGTCCAAAAGGGCCCCGATCCGGCCGGTGAGGGTGCGCCTGCTCCACTTTTTGGGCGGGGCGCGCAGCTCGTCGTTCCGCTTGGACAGCCGGGCGGCGAAGAACATGATGATGGCCACCTTGGCGATCTCCGAGGGCTGGAAGGTGAAGCCCAGCCACAGCCACCGGCGGGCGCCGTTGCTGGACCGCCCCAGGGGGGTGAAGACCAGCAGCAGCAGAACGATGGAGCCGATGAGGGCGGGCACCGACAGCAGGCGGAAATACTGGTAGTCCATGCGGGAGATCACATACATGATCACCAGGCCGGCGACGGCGAACCCCCCCTGGTGGATGAGGTAGTAATAGGGATTCCCGCCGGTGTGTATGCCCGCATAGGAGTCGTACATGGCGATGGCGAAGGAGGAGGACAGCAGCATGATAAGGCCGATGGCCGTCAGCAGCAGCACCAGCGCCAGGAAGATCAGGTCCATGGGCCCCTTTGCCAGCTGCTGCTCGGCGGTCAGGTCCCGGCGGGCTTTTCTGCGGATGGCCATACGCTGTCTCCTCCTCTCTTTTTGAACTTCAACTCAGGTCAGATAGAATAGCGGTACATCACGCCCACAAAGGCCAGCAGGCAGAAGGCCACCGTGATGCCCGTGAAGGTCAGCACGATGCGCACCTCGCTCCAGCCGCCCAGCTCCAGGTGGTGGTGGAGAGGGGCCATGCGGAAGATCCGCTTGCCGTGGGTGAGCTTGAAATAGGTCACCTGGATGATGTCGCTCATGGTCTCGGCGATGTAGATGATCCCCACCGGCACCAGCACCAGGGGCGCGTCCAGGGCGAAGGCCAGGCCGCACACCGCGCCCCCCAGGAACAGGGAGCCGGTGTCCCCCATGAACACCTTGGCCGGGTGGAAGTTATACACCAGGAAGCCCAGAAGGCCCCCCGCCAGCGCCCCGGCGAAGATGCCCGCGGGCCCCCTGTCCCACCAGAGGGACAGCACGGCGAAGAACACCATCACCGCCAGGGTCACCGAGCCCGCCAGACCGTCCAGCCCGTCGGTGAGGTTCACCGCGTTGACGCAGCCCACGATCACGAAGGCGGCAAAGGTCAGGTACACCGGCCAGGGCAGGGGCAGGTACAGGTTCACAAAGGGGATATACAGGTTGGGGGACAGGCCCTCAGTCAGCCGCAGCAGGGCCAGGAAGGCCAGGGCGGCGGCCAGCTCCAACAGCAGGCGCAGCCCGGCGGAGATGCCGTCGTTGTGGTGGCCCCGCACCTTGGCGAAGTCGTCGGCGAAGCCGATGCAGCCGAAGACGCAGGAGAAGCCCAGCACCGTCATGGCGGTCCAGTCGCCCCCGGCCATGTCCCGCCAGCCGAAGACCACGACGGCCGCGAGGGCGGCGGCGATGAACATCAGCCCGCCCATGGTGGGGGTGCCCTCCTTCGACTTGTGCCAGTTGGGGCCGATCTCCTTGATGGACTGCCCCGCGTGGAGGGCCCGCAGGGCGGGGATCAGGAACCAGCCCAGGACCAGCGAGATGACGAACGCGGCCACCGCCGCAAGCAATATCCTCATGTCAAACCTTCACAGCCTTCCTTTGTATTCTCTTCCCTCTCAACTGCCGAACAGATCAGGCGATGGAACCGGCGGACCGGCGGACATCCTCTCCGGCCAGGATGGCGGCCGCCTCCTCCAGGGGCACGTCCAAGGCCAGGGCCCCGGCCAGGGCCGCCAAGAGGTCATAGAACCGGGGCTCCCCGTCCCAGGGCGCCCGGACACGGGTCAGCTCCCCGTCGGTAAGGGCCTCGAACTCCATCCGCCCGCCCCGGAGGCGGACGTTTTTCGCGGTGAGGTCAGCCTGAGGACGGCCATCGGAGTAGGCGAACACCAGTCCCGGCAGGGCGGCGGCCAGCCGTCTCCCCTCCGGGTCGTCCAGCCCCACCACGATCCTGTCCGTATGGCCGGCCAGCTGCCACCGGGCGGCGGCGCAGGCGGTCAGCCCCCGGGAGGCGGGCAGGTCGTAGTTCTCCACCACGACGGCCCGCCAGTCCCGCTGGGACCGGGCGGCCTGATAGGGGGTCAGCTTCTCCACGGGCAGGCCGGTGAGGCGGCGGAGCAGGCCGGCGGTCAGCGTCCTGCCGGCGCCCACCACCGCCACGGGCAGCCCGCTATTCGGTTGGAGCCTGGATACCTTCTGTGCCATTGTTGTTCTCCACATCGTAGTCGTCCACGTCGTTGGCAAACTGTACGTCGATCACCGTGCCCGGCGCCACCGCCGTCCCCGCCGCGATGGACTGGGAGATGGCCCTGACGGAGGGGTCGGTGAGGCTGGCCGCGCCGGAGGGCCGCAGGAACAGCCCCGCGTCCTCCAGCTTCGTCTTGGCCTCGGTGGGGGACAGCCCGAAGAGATCGGGCGCCTCCACCTGCTCCGGCGGGGCCTCGTCCCCCAGGTACAGCACCACGGTGGAGCCGCCGGGAATGGACACCCCGGAGGAGGGCACCTGCCGCGTCACCTTGGCGCCGCTGCCCACGGTGCGCCAGGCGAGGCCCTGGCCCTTCAGCCGGCTCATGGCTGTGGCCACATCGATCCCGGTGACGTTGCGGACCGACACGTCCGCGCCGGACAGCTCCTCCGCGGTGTACTCCTTCTCCACCCCCATGTAGTCCAGGATGCCGGCGATCAGCTTGCCCGCCATGGGGGCGGCCAAGTTGCCGCCGCTGATGTAGGTGCCGTTGGGGGTGTAGTTGGAGTGGGGGGAGGAGCGCTTGGGGGTGTCATAGGCCAGCAGCACCAGCACCTTGGGGTCGTCCGCCGGGGCGTAGCCCATGAAGGAGCAGATCACGTCGTCGTTGTCCGGGTCGGTGGCCTTCAGCTCGATCTTCTCGGAGGTGCCCGTCTTGCCGGCGATGCGGTAGCCCGCCTGATAGGCGTTTTTGCCGCCGGCGTCGGTGACCACGTACTCCAGGATGCCCCGGATGGTCTCCGACACCGACTCGCTGATGGTCTGGCGCACCTCGGTGGTCTCGTGGTAGTAGACGGTGCTGCCCTCGTCGTCCCGGATGGACTGCACCACATAGGGCTCCAGCAGATGGCCGCCGTTGATCACCGAGGCGAAGGCGGTGATCATCTGGATGGGGGTGACCTTGAAGGTCTGGCCGAAGGAGGCCACCGCCAGGGACTGGGCGCCGTAGGGGCCGGTGAAGTCGTTCCTGCTCCAGAACAGGCTGGTGCCTTCCCCCGCCAGGTCGATGCCGGTGGAGTCCTTCAGCCCGTAGTTCTCCAGGTAGTCGTAGAAGGTGGAGGCGCCGATCTTCTCGGCGATCTGCATCATGGCCACGTTGCAGGAGTTGCCCACCGCCTCGGTGAGAGTCTGATCCCCGTGGCCGGTGCGCTTGCTGCAGCTGATGGACCGGCCCGCCACGGTGTAGGAGCCGCCGCAGTAGTAGTGGTCGTCCAGGGAGATGATCCCCTGCTCCAGGGCCATGGCCACGGTCAGCGGCTTGAAGGTGGAGCCGGGCTCATAGGTGTCGGCCAGGGCCTTGTTCCGCCACTGCTGGTTCCGGGCAGCGGAGACGGCCTCGCCGTACTCCTCGCTGTCGGCGCCGTACTGCTCGGCGATCTCCGCCAGCTCGTTCAGCAGGTCCTGGTCGACGATGGAGGCGTAGCTGTTGGGGTCGAACTCCGGGGAGGAGGCCATCCCCAGCACCGCCCCGGTCTGGGGGTCGATGGCCACGGCGAAGGCCCCGGCCTGCACGTCGTAGGTCTCCACGCCCTCGGCCAGCGCCTGCTCCAGCAGGGACTGGATCCGCTCGTCGATGGTGAGGGTCAAATCGTAGCCGTTCTCGGCGTCGAAATACATCTCATAGCCGGACATCATCTCCTGCCCGGCGCCGTTTTTGGAGTACACCTGGCGGCCCAGCTCGCCGGAGAGGGCGTCCTCGTAGATGGCCTCGATGCCCATGGCGCCCACCTTTTTGCCGCCGCTGTCCTTGTTCTCGGACATATACCCCAGCAGATGGGAGGCCACGGAGGAGAAGGGATAGTACCGCTTGCTGGAGTCCACCAGGTACAGGGAGTTGGACAGGTGCTGCTCCTTGACGAACTGCCGCACCTGCTCGGCCTGCTCCTCCTCCAGCTCGGTGGCCAGCTTCTCATAGGCGGACTTGGTGTTCTCGATGCGCTTCCAGAGGTTTTCCTCGTCCATGCCCAGGTTGCTCACCAGCCAGTCCACGATGACGGCGCGCTTGGCCTGGACGGCGGCGTCATAGGCGGCCTGGTTGAAATTGCCCTCGGCGTCCTTGAAGTCCTTGCTGTCCTTGTTGACGAGGGCGGTCACGTCCTTGGGGGACAGGATCAGCTGGTACACCGTGGCGGACATGGCCAGGGCGCGGCCCTGGCTGTCGTAGATGGTGCCCCGGTTGGCGGGGATGGCCACGCTCTGGGTCTGCTGGTTGGCTGCCCGCTGCTTCCAGCTGTCGTACTCCACGATCTGCAGCCGCACCAGCTGCACCACCAGGGGAACGAACACCAGCACGCCCATCACGGCCATCAGGAAGATGGTGCGCCGCAGCAGGCTCCGGTTGCTCTTCCCGTGGTCGCCCCGGGGCTTTCGCTCCCGCTGTTCCATGTCCTCTCCCTCCTGTCCCGGAAAATACCGCATCAGCACGGAAGGGCGCAAGAAACCCTCACAGTCTCTTTACGCCCCTCCCGTCCGTTTCATGTTGTTGATTTCAGTCTATGGCGCCGGCCCGGCGTTTATGCGTCCAGGCGCCTCACCAGGGAAGCAGTCCGTCCAGCAGGTCCTCCGCCTGCCGCACCAGGGCGGGCAGTCCCGTCATCGCCCCGTCATAGTAGACTACCGAGTCGCCGGCGGCCATATCCAGGTAGACGGTCTGGCCGGCGCCGGGCCGGACCATAGAGCCGTCGGCGGTGAACATCTCCTCGATGGCCTCCAGATCGAAGGCCAGCTCATATTCGGTCTGGAGCCGCCGCTCCTCCTCCTGCAGATCGGACATCTGCGCGCGCAGATCCATGATATCGTTGTTGACCGCGGCAAGCTGGGCGGTGGCCGCCACCAGCAGCAGAGCGCACACCAGCACCGCCGCAAAGCCCACCACGGAGAAGGGGGCGATGGCGTCCTGAGCCCGCAGCCGGGGAAGGGGCCGTGCCGCCACCCGCTCGCGGGGCTGGATGTGGGGCCGGCGCTCGATCTCCGGCCGGCGCCGGGGCTGCTCAACGGGCCGGGCGGCGCTCCTGCGGACCGCGTTGTCCTGGGCGCGCTCCGCCTGATAGGCCACGTTGCCGTAGGTGCGGTATCTTCTGTCGGTACGGTTCCTTGTCTCGTCAGCCATGGGTACGCGCGCTCCTTTTCGTTACAGCTTTTCCGCGATGCGCAGTTTCGCGCTCCGGGCGCGGGGGTTTTCATTCAGCTCGGCCTCGCCCGCGGTGACGGGCTTTCGGCCGATGAGCTTCGCCCTGGGCTTTTTCCCGCACACGCACACCGGGAAGTCCGGCGGGCAGGTGCAGCCCTGGGTCCAGGAGGAGAAGGCGGTCTTGGCCAGCCGGTCCTCCAGGGAGTGGAAGGAGATGACGGCGATGCGCCCCTCCGGATTCAGCAGATCCAGGGCGGAGGTCAGCAGCCGCTCCACCTCGCCCAGCTCGTCGTTGACGGCGATGCGGACGGCCTGGAAGGACCGCTTGGCGGGGTGCTGCTTCTCCCTCCTGGCTTTGGCCGGCATGGCGCTCTTGACCAGCTCCGCCAGCTCCAATGTGGTGTCAATGGGTTTCCCTTCACGGGCCCTGACGATGGCGGCGGCGATGGGCCCGGCGTACCGCTCCTCGCCGTAGTCCCGGAGGATGCGGTACAGTTCCTCCCGGCTCCAGCCGTTCACCACGTCACGGGCGGTGAGGGCTGCGGACTGATCCATCCGCATGTCCAGCGGGGCGTCGTTCAAGTAGGAAAAACCTCTGGCAGCCTCGTCCAGCTGGGGGGAGGATACCCCCAGGTCGAACAGCATCCCGTCCACAGAGGGGATCCCCAGCCGGTCCAGGATGGCGGCGATGTCGCCGAAGTTGCCCCGGACCAGGGTGACCCGGTCCATCAGGGCGCCGAACCGGTCAGGCGCGGCGTCGATGGCGGCCTGGTCCCGGTCCACGGCGATGAGCCGGCCCGTGGTCAGCCGCTTCGCGATCTCCCTGGCGTGGCCCGCTCTGCCCAGGGTGCCGTCCACATAGACGCCGTCCGGGCGGATGTCCAGCCCCTCCAGGCACTCACGCAGCAGAACGGGCTTGTGGGTGTATTCCATCTCAGATGCCGAGGGCGGCCATCAGGCCGGCGATGTTCTCCGGGTTGAGCTGCTCCCGGGCCTTGGCCTTCCAGTCCTCCGCGTTCCACACCTGAGCCCGGTCGTTGTTGCCGGTGATGACCACGTCCCGGTCGATTCCCGCGTAGTCCTTCAGATAGGAGGGCACCTGGAACCGCCACTGCTTGTCCACCTCGCACAGCTGTGCGGAGGCGAAGAACACGTCCATCCTGGCGGCGTCGGTGGTGGAGAGCTCGGACACCCGGGCCCGGAGCCTGTCCCAAGTCTCCATGGGGTAGAGAGTCAGGTTCTTTTTCACGCCCACGGACAGGTAAAAGGCCTTCCCCAGCTTGTCCCTCAGCTTGGAGGGCACGATCAGACGGCCGGCGGTATCCAGGCTGTGTTCATAGGTGCCGGTCATCACTGTCCCTCCAATCTACTCCAGATTTAAGTGGATTTACTCCATTTCACTCCAATCTGCTCTCAGTATACGCTGTCCTGTCACAAAATGCAAGCACTTTTTTTCGCAAAAATGCCGGGGTTTTGCACAAAAACCCCGGCATTTCATGAACTCAAACGGATGTTTCATATTCTTGGCGCATAGTCTTGTGTCCTTAATAATGGACACCACAATATATTGTAGAAAGTCCAAAAAGCGCCGCCGCGAAAAAATTTTCGCGGCGGCGTTTTTCTGTGTCAGGCGCGGGCGGAACGCTCACTGGTCGGCCTCGGCGTCGTACACCCTCCTGCCCTGCTGGCTCTGCTGCACATGGGCGGGGGGCGTCAGGCTGTCCATGGCGGCGCGGAAGTCGGTGTGGACCTTGCGCATCTCGGCGTGGGCGTCGGCCAGGGCCTCCTCAGTGCGCTGGAGCAGGTTGTCGCAGTAGTTGTTGGCCCTGTCCTTGACCTCCCAGGCCTGGGCCTCCGCCTGCCGGATGATCTCGCCCGCCTTTTGCCGGGCCTGCCGGATCACCTCGGTCTCACTGACCATCTGGCTGGCCTCCTGCTCGGCCCGTTTCTTGATCTCGTCGGCCTCCCGCTTGGCGGCGGCCACAAATTCGGCTCTGGCGTTGAGGATCTTCCGGGCCTCGGCCAGCTCCACCGGGAATTGGGCCTTCACATCCTCGATGATATCCAGGGCCTTGTCCCGCTCGATGACGCACTTTCCGCTGCTCAGGGGGGCGTTCTTCGCCTCGTCGATCATATCGAACAGCATATCCATCAATTCATCCACGCCGGTCGCCATTTGTCATCTCTCCTTAAATATAGAATGTATGTAAAGCCGTTTGCTCACTCAGGAACCGCTCCGCCGCGCCTTGCGCTCCACCTCGCCGATGATCTGCCGGGGCACGAAGTCGGACAGGTCGGCGCCGTACCGGGCCATCTCCTTCACCACGGTGGAGCTGAGGTAGGCGTACTTGGGGCTGGTATACAGGAAGATGGTATCCAGCTTATTGTACAGCTTGGCGTTGATCATGGCCATCTGGATCTCCGACTCGTAGTCGGACACTGCCCGCAGGCCCTTCACCAGCACCCTGGAATCGTGGCGGCGGGCATAATCGGCCACCAGCTCGGAGGTGTGGTCCACCGTCACATTGGGGAGGTCCTCCGTCACCCGGCGGATCAGATCCACCCGCTCCTCGGGGGAGAACAGGCCCCGGTCCTTGGCGGAGTTGACGCACACGCAGACGATGAGCTCGTCGAAGATGGCGGCGGCCCGCTTGATGATGTTCAGGTGGCCCAGGGTCACCGGGTCAAAGCTGCCTGGATAAATGGCTCTCTTCATTGGGGACTCATGCCCTCCTCCGGTAAAGGGTCACCTTGGTCTTCCCGTATCGGTACTCCCGTCCCAGTTCATAGGGATCGGGCAGGTCAGGGAGGGTGTGGGACCCGGAACTCTCGCACACTATTATACCATTTCCCGTTACAATGTCAATCGCCGCGATGCGCTCCAGCGCCTTTTCCAGCGCGTCCGAGGCGTAGGGCGGGTCCAGGAAGACGAGGCCGTACCTCTCCCCCGCCCGGTCCAGGAAGGCGGAAAAGTCCCGCTGATAGAACCCTGCCCGGCCGGAGAAGCCGCAGGCCTCCGCGTTCCGCCGGACGATCTTCATGGCGGCGGGGCTGCTGTCCACGAAGTCGCACCAGGCCGCCCCCCGGGACAGGGCCTCGATGCCCAGCTGGCCGGTGCCGGCGAACAGGTCCAGCACCCGCCGGCCCTCGATGTCGAACTGGATGGCGCTGAACAGCCCTTCCTTCACCTTGGAGGTGGTGGGCCGGGTGTCCAAGCCGGGCAGCTCCTCCAGCCTCCGGCCTCGGGCCGTCCCCGTGATGACGCGCATGGCGATCATTCCTTTCCTGATGTACACGCTCTGTAGGGGCCGCCCCCCTGGGCGGCCCGCCCTATGATACGCCGGTGAAAACGGGTCGCCGAGGGCGGCGGCCCCTACGGGCGGCCACATGGGGCCGCCCCCCGGGCGGCCCGCCCTATGATACGCCGGTGAAAACGGGTCGCCGAGGGCGGCGACCCCTACAGGCGGCCACATGGGGCCGCCCCTACGCCGTCTCCTGGCGGAAATGGGCCATGACCGTCTCCGCGGTCTTCTGCCCCACCACGGCGGCCAGCTCCTCCGCCGAGGCGGCCTTCACGGCCTTGACGCTCTTGAAGGCTTTCAGCAGCGCGGCCTTCTTTTTCGGCCCCACGCCGGGGATGCCGTCCAGGGCGGAGCCCTTCATGTGGCCCTGCTGCCGCTTCCGGTGGAACTCGATGGCCGCCCGGTGGGTCTCCTCCTGGATGCGGCCCACCATAGCGAACAGGGCGGGGATGTGCTGGATGCCGATCTCCCGGCCGTCCCCGGCCACCAGGGCGCGGGTGCGGTGCCGGCCGTCCTTCACCATGCCGAACACCGGCACCCGGATGTCCAGCTCCGCCATGGCCTCCTCAGCCATAGCCACCTGGCCCGCGCCGCCGTCCATCAGCAGCAGATCGGGCAGGACGGCGAACTTCTCGTCCCCGTCCAGATACCGGCGGAACCGGCGCTCCACCACCTGCCTCATGGAGGCGTAGTCGTCGGCGTGGGCCATGTCCTTCAGGATGAACAGCCGGTAATCCCGCTTCAGGGGCTTGCCGTCGATGTGGACGGTCATGGAGGCCACGATGTCGGCGCTGCCGGTGTTGGAGATGTCGAAGGCCTCGATACGGTGGGGCGGGTTTTCCAGCCCCAGCAGGCTCCCCAGCGCCTCGGTGAGTTTGGAGCGGCGCTCCTCGGCGGTGGTGGCCCGGAGGACCTCCTCCTGGGCGTTCTCACAGGCCATGCGGGTGAGCTCCGCCTTTTCCCCCCGCTGGGGGACAAGGAGCTCCACTTTACGGCCCGCGTTCTCAGTGAGCAGCCGGGCCAGGTCCTCCCTGCCCTCGAACTCCATAGGCAGCAGGATCTGCCGGGGCAGGTGGCCCCGGGCCGTGTAATACTGGGCGGTGAGGGCGGCCACCGTCTCCCCCGCGTCCTCCTCCAGGGGGAAGGACAGCAGCTCCCAGTCCTTGGCGGCCAGCTCCCCCCGGAGGTAGTGGAGCACCACGAAGCAGCTTCTGGCCTCCCCCCGGTGGTATCCCACCACGTCGGTGTCGGCAAAGGCCCCGGCCACCGCCTTCTGCCTGGTGGACAGTATCTGCAGATCACGGATGCGGTCCCGGATCTGGGCGGCCTTCTCAAATTGCAGCTCCTCCGCCGCCCGCTCCATCTGTGCGGTGAGCTCCCCCACCACCTCGTCCAGCCGGCCCTCCAGCAGGCGGATGGCCTGGTCGATGGCCACCCGGTACTGGCTCTGGTCCATCTGGGGGCGGCAGTAGCCGTCGCACACCCCCATGTGGTAGTTGAGGCAGGGCCGCTCTTTCCCGATGTCCCTGGGGAACTTCCGGGCGCAGGAGGGCAGTTTCAGGGCGGTGCGGAGGGCGTCGATCACGTCGTGGCTGGCGCTGCGGCTGCCGTAGGGGCCGAAGTACCGGGCCCCGTCCCGGGCCTCTCTGGCGGCCAGGGAGAACCGGGGGTACTCCTCCTGGACGGACAGGCGGATGAAGGGGAAGCCCTTGCTGTCCTTGAGCAGGATGTTGTACCGGGGCATATGCCGCTTGATGAGGGAGCACTCCAGCACCAGCGCCTCAAATTCCGACTGGACCACGATGACGTCGAAGTGGTCGATCTGGCTGACCATGGTCCGCGTCTTGAGATTGTGCCGGTCCTGGTCCTGGAAGTACTGGCTCACCCGGTTTTTCAGGGCCTTGGCCTTGCCCACGTAGATGACTTCGCTCTTGGCGTTCTGCATGATGTAGACGCCGGGCTTCAGGGGCAGGGCGTGGGCCTTGTCCCGCAGTTCCTCAAAGGTCACCGTCCTCCCCCCTTCCCTTTTCCAATAGGATACCAGATGGGGCGCGGCCCCGTCAACATTTTTATGTAAATCAGCCGGGAACAAAAAAAGCGGGACCTGGATACCCCAAGTCCCGCTTTACTGTCGGTCGATCACTCGGAAAAATCGGAATTGATGAGCTCCACCAGCGCGTTGATAGCGGCCTCCTCGTCGGGGCCGTCGGCGATCAGATTGATCACGGTGCCCTTCACGATGCCCAGGGAAAGGACGCCCAGAAGGCTCTTGGCGTTCACCCGGCGCTCGTCCTTCTCCACCCAGATGGAGCTCTTGTACTCGTTGGCCTTCTGGATAAAGAAGGTGGCGGGGCGGGCGTGGAGACCGACCTGGTTGCTGACCGTAGTCTCTTTCATGAACATGAGCGTTACCCTCCATACTCTCACGTTGGGGCATGAGCCGCCCCACACTGAACTTACGCAACGTAAGCATAACAGATTTCAGGCCGCACCGTCAACGGCAGTTTGCACAAATATAAAGGACAAGTATGTTAATAATTCCGCTAAGAACGGGATAAGCGGGACACCTTTTTCTCCTATTTCAGCGTCACCACGGTGACGCCGTCCTCCCCCTCGCCGTAGACGCCGGGGCGGAACTCCTTCACATAGCGGCTCTTTTTCAAATGCTCCCGCACCGCCTTGCGCAGGGCGCCGGTGCCCTTGCCGTGGATGATCCGGGCGGTCTCCAGCTTGCCCATGAGGGCGGCGTCCAGGAAGTTGTCCACCTCCGCCAGGGCCTCCCCGGCGGTCATGCCCCGGATGTCCAGCTCCGCCTTGGCGGCGGCCGCCCGGAACTCGTGCTTCACCGAGGCGGCTCTCGCCCTGTCCTTCTGGCTCTGCTTCTTCCGGGCGGTGACGTCCTCCAGCACCCGCACCTCGTCCTGCTTCGCCTTCATCTTCAATATGCCCGCCTGGAGCTGGAGGGTGCCGTCCTTATTGACGGCGGTGACCTCCGCCTGGGTGCCCATCTTCACCAGCTCCACCGTGTCGCCCACCACGGCGTCCCTGGTGGGGGGCGGGGCGGGCAGCTCCTTGGGCTTGATGCCCAGGCTGTCCTCCGCCTGGTTGAGCTTGTGGCGGAGCTCCGCCCGCTGGTCGTTGTCGTCCACCCAGGTCTTGGCCTGCTCCTGGCGGCGGCGCATGTCGTTCAGCTCTTTGAACACGCTGTCGGCGGTGTCCCTGGCCTCGTTGAGGATGGCCCTGGCCTCCGCCCGGGCCTTTTCCGTGGCCTTCTGACGCTCCTCCTCGATGCGGGCCCGGTACTGCTCCGCCTGGGTCCTGGCCTCCTCCATCTCCCGGCGGAGCTTGGCGGCGGCGTCCTTTTCCTTCTCCATCTGCTGGCGCTGCTGCTCCAGCTGGCTCAGCACGTCCTCGAACCGGACGTTTTCCGCGTCCACCCGGTCGGCGGCCCGCTGGATGATATAGTCGGGCAGGCCCAGCCGCCGGGAGATGGCAAAGGCGTTGGACTTGCCGGGGATACCGGTCAGCACCCGATAGGTGGGGGCCAGGGTCTCCACGTCGAACTCGCAGGAGGCGTTCTGGACGCCGGGGGTAGTCATGGCGTAGACCTTCAGCTCGGCGTAGTGAGTGGTGGCGGCCACCGCCGCCCCCATGCCCCGGGCGGACTCGATGATGGCGGCGGCCAGGGCGGCCCCCTCCACCGGGTCGGTGCCCGCCCCCAGCTCGTCGAACAGGATGAGGGTCCCGTCGTCCGCCTGGTCCAGGATGGCCACGATGTTGGTCATGTGGGAGGAGAAGGTAGACAGGGACTGGTCGATGGACTGCTCGTCGCCGATGTCGGCCAGCACCGCCGTACACACCTTCACGGTGGAGCCGTCGCCGGCGGGGATGTGGAGGCCGCACTGTGCCATGAGGGTCAGCAGGCCCAGGGTTTTCAGGGTCACCGTCTTGCCGCCGGTGTTGGGGCCGGTGATGACCAGGGTGTCAAAGGTCTTGCCCAGGGTCAGGTCGTTGCGCACCGCCGTCCTGGGGTCCAGCAGGGGGTGCCGGGCCTTGATGAGCTCGATGTGGTCCCCCAGGACCGGCTCCATGCAGCCCATCACCGAGGACAGCTTCGCCCGGGCGAAGATGCAGTCCAGGGCGATCAGGGTGCGGTAGTCGTCCTCGATGTCCGCCCGGAAGGAGGCGCAGTCGGCGGACAGCTCCGCCAGGATGCGCTCGATCTCCTTCTGCTCCTTAGCCTGGAGCTCCCGCAGTTCGTTGTTGGCGTTGACCACCCCCATGGGCTCGATGAAGAAGGTGGAGCCGGAGCCGGACACGTCGTGGACCAGGCCCGGGATGTCGTTCTTGTGCTCGCTCTTCACGGGGACCACGAACCGGCCGCCCCGCATGGTGATGATGGCCTCCCGCAGGTACTTGGCCTGGCTGGAGGAGATGAGCCGGTTGAGCACATCCCGCACCTTGCCGGCGGCGGCCCGGATGTGCCGGCGGATGTCGGCCAGCTCCGGGGAGGCGGCGTCGGCGATCTCCTCCTCGCTGAGGATGGAATTGGTGATCTTGTCCTCCAGGAAGCGGTTGGCGGTGAGGGATTCGAAGTAGCCGTCCAGCACCGACTTCTCTCCGGAGGAATTGCCCGCGCCGTACTCCTTCACATTCCTCGCGCACCGGAGCACCAGGGCCACGTCCAGCAGCTCCCTGGTGTTCAAAGCGCCCCCCCGGTCCGCCCGGCTCAGGGCCATCTCCACCGGGCGTATGCCGGCCAGCCCCGGCGTGCCGTGCTTCACCAGCAGGTCGAAGGCGGCGGAGGTCTGCTTTTGCAGGCGCTGGACGTCGCTTTTCACCACGGCGGGGCGGAGGGCCAGGCAGGCCTCCCTGCCCTCCTCGGTGGCGGCCTCGTCGGCCAGCATGGCCAGCACCTTGGGCAGCTCCAGGGTCTCGATGGATTTTTCAAACAGTTCAGTCATGTTTTACTCCTTATGTGGGCCGTATCACGGTGTTAAACTCTTATAGAAATCCAGCGTGCGGAACCCCCGCTCCAGCCGGGTCATCAGATAGACCTCGGAGGCGTCCCCCAGCAGGCGGAGGCTCTCCCCCTCCAGCCGGAAGGACAGGATGCGCTTCCGCTCGCTCCACACGATGTGCCGCAGGGCGGCCAGGGCCGCCTGGGACAGGGGCATGGACACCCCCTCGCCCAGCTTCCCCCGGCAGGAGGCACAGCACAGCAGCCCCTCCCCCAGGTGGACGCGGGGCTCCTCCGGGTCCGCTTTGCCGCAGGCCGCGCAGCCCTCCAGCTGGGGCTCGTACCCCGCCAGGGACATCGCCCGCCATTCAAAAGCGGTCTTCACCTGGGCCAGGGGCAGGTCCAGCCTGTCCAAGGTGTGGAGGCAGTTCAGGGTCAGGGCCAGCAGCTCCGGCTCGGGCTGGCCCTCCTCGGCCAGGGTCTCCGTCACCTCGGCGAAATAGCTGGCCAGGGCCAGCTTGTCCAGGTCCGCCCGGACCCCCTCGAACAGCCGCTCGGCGGCGGTCTCCTTCACCGACCAGCGGCCCTGGTACTCGTAGAGGGTGAACTCCCCCCAGCACAGCAGCTGGCAGCCGGCGGCGATGGGGCTGCCCTTTTTCCGGCACCCCCGGGCGGACAGGGTCAGCTTGCCCTCCTGTTCGGTGAGGACGGTCAGTATCTTGTCCGATTCCTTGTAGTTGACCTCCCGCAGAACGAGGGCCTTCGTGGTCATGTGCATGATGATCTCCTATGTACCAGGCTCCCTTCGCAAAGGGAGCTGGCACCGCCGTCAGGCGGTGACTGAGGGTTTTTCCCCTGAAATCGCCTCTTGGTGAGACGCATGAGAGGCATTTCCCGCGGCCTCCACCGCGCAGGGCCGCACCGGGTCGCCGGCCTCGGCCAGCGGCCAAAGCGGTTCGCCGGTCACGGGCCTGTCCCCCATCTTGCGGCTCATGACCCACGCCTCCGGCATGCCGGTGGCCAAAAACAGGTTCCAGTATTCATTCATCTCCGCATCCCTCCTGCCCTTAGTTTGGCGGGAGAGATACCGGGTATGAGCGGTAAGTTGTGGGGCGCTCTGTAGGGGCGGCCCCTACAGGACATCGTGCGGACATCGCAGCGGGCGGCCACACGGGGCCGCCCCTACGTATCCGTCCGCCCTGCCAGATCATCCAGCGAAACGTGGAAATAGTCGGCCATGGTCAGCAGAGACGACAGCGTGGGCTCGGTCTCGCCGCTCTCATAGCGGCGGTAGGAGCGAAACGCCAGCCCCAGTTCCGCCGCCATCTGCCGCTGCGTCAGCCCCGTCTTTTCCCGGAGTTGACGAAGATTTTCCGAAAAAGCGGCCATCTTTCAAATTCCCCCTTGACAGTCCGAATTTGGACCATTATAATAGCAATATAAAGTCCATATTTGGACATTTGTGGAGGGCACCTGTATGGATAAACCACTCGACCTATTATACAACAACTGCATGGAAAACTTCAACGAACTCCTGCGCATGATGGACCCGGACGAGCTCCGCGCCTATCAGGAGTGCGGGGAACGCCTGGCCGCCCAGGAGCGCAAGCTGGCCGAGACCCTTGGCAGGAAGCGTCTGGAGTGGTACACCGATCTGCGTGCGGAGCGGGAGGACTACCTGGCGCGGGCCCTGTTCCGCCGAGGGCTGGCCCTGGGCCTGTACCTGTCCGCCCTGGCCCTGCGCTAATCCTCCGTATAGCCGAAATTCTGGATGGCCGCCGGGTTGTCCCGCCAGTTCTCCTTCACCTTCACCCAGGTCTGGAGGTACACCTTCTCGCCCATGAAGCGCTCCATGTCCTCCCGTGCCTCGGTGGAAATTTTTTTCAGCATGGCCCCGTGTTTGCCGATGATGATCCCCTTATGGCTCTCTTTCTCGCAGTAGATGGTGGCCGCGCAGTCGATGATGCCGTCGTCCCGCTGGGAGAATTTCGTCACCTCCACGGCCACGCCGTGGGGCACCTCCTGGTCCAGCTCCCGCAGCAGCTTCTCCCGGACGATCTCGGCCATCATCTGCCGCTCGGTCTGGTCGGTGGTCATGCCGTCGGGGAAGAGTTGGGGCCCCTCGGGCAGCCAGGCCGCCAGTTCGGAGAGCAGTTCCTCCACTCCCTCGCCGGTCCGGGCGGAGACGGGCATGACCAGGTCCCAGTCCAGCCGGGCGGAATAGGCCGCGATGACGGAGAGCAGCTTCTCCTTCTCCCCCACCGTGTCGATCTTGTTGATGACCAGGCCGGCCTTGACGCCCAGGGCCCGCTTCTGCTGGCCGATGCGCTCGATCAGTTCCGCCTCGGCGGGGCCCACGCGGTCTGTCGGCTCCACCATCAGGATGATGCCGTCCACATCGGCCACCGACTGGCGCACGGTCTTCACCATGTAGTCCCCCAGTTTGGTGCGGGCCCGGTGGAGGCCCGGCGTATCCACGAACACGAACTGGCAGTCCCCCCGGACGGCCACCGCGCAGATGCGGTTCCGGGTGGTCTGGGGCTTGGGGGAGACGATGGCCACCTTCTCCCCCGCCAGGGCGTTGGCCAGGGTGGACTTGCCCACGTTGGGCCGGCCGCAGATGGTTATGATGCCCGATTTTTTGATCTCGCTCATAGAAGATGATCCTCAACTTTCTTTGATATGGTCCGCGACTCCCCGCCTCTGCGGGGCGGGGCAGTCACAAACACAGATTTTTCGCGGCGTTGAGCTTTGCCGCGTTTTTTATTTTGCCCGGAACACGTCGGCCCCAGGCCAGGCCGCCACATCCTCATGACCCCGTCCCCGGCAGTCGTTTGCGCTCAGGCACAGCTCGACGCCGAAGATCTGCTCCAGCGCCTGGATCATGGGCTCCGCTTCCTGGTATCCGAGGGCCTCCGCCACGGCGGGGGTCTTGTCCGCCGCCCCCAGCAGGGCGCAGAGGGCCGCCGGGTCGGCGGGCTCCACATCCTCCTCGGCAAACCAGTAAAAGCCCTGCTGGACCTCTTTCCCGTCGGTGGCGCAGAGGATCACGTCGTCATCGTCGTACAGCCCCAGCCCCAGGGCGGGGACGCCCAGGGACTTGGCGTACTTCTTCGCCTCCTGCCCCAGGTTCTCCGTGCGGATCTGGTCGTACCAGTAGAGGCTCACCGCTCCGGGGCGGAGGACCAAGACAGCCCGCTCCTCTCCGGCCTCCCGGAAGGCGTTGGCCATGAAAGCGTCCAGTTTGGCCTGCTTTGCCGCCCGCTCCCCCTCGTCGGAGGCCGTCTTCCGGATGTTCCCCTCCGCCATGGCCCGGAGGAGCGCCAGCATGCCCAGGTCCTTTTCGCTGGGACCGGGGGCTTTGTTGAATTTCCGCTTTAATTTGGGCAGGAGCTTGTCCGGCTCCGGGGTCAGGAAATGGATGCCCGCGATCTTCGCGCCCATCGGTAATCCCCCTTTATGCTCTCGGGAGGCCCAGGGCCTCCATGATGACTTCCTCTCTGGCCCGCATCTGGGCCTTCATGGGCCCCTCGTCCAGGTGGTCGTAGCCCAGCAGGTGCAGGGTGGAGTGGACCGCCAGATAGGCCAGCTCCCGCCGCTCCGAGTGGCCATACTCCGCCGCCTGGGCCCTGGCCCGCTCCAGGGAGATGGCCATATCCCCCAGGGGGACGTAGCCGGTGCCGGGGTCCATGTCCTCGTCCGGGTCGGGCAACTCCCCCGGCGTCAGGTCGAAGGCCGGGAAGCTGAGCACATCGGTGGGGGCGTCCACGTCCCGCATCTCTTTGTTGATGGCGTGGATACCGGCGTCGTCGGTGATCTCCACGTCGATCTCACAGGGGAAGTCCACCCCCTCTGCGGCCAGGGCGGCGGCGATGACCTTCCGCAGGAACGCGCAGGTCTCCCCCGGCGCCCCCTGGACGGGGATGTAGTGCTCCTTGGGCCGGGGGATGTCCATGGGCTCGTCCAGCGCCCAGGGCAGCCGGGCAAACACGTGCAGGATGAAGCACGGGTCCGGAAAGTCCTCGTAGGCGTCCGAGGGCTGGTACTGGTCCTCTCGGTCCGCCAGGGACCAATCCCCCCAGGGGGCGGAGGCGGCCTTGCCGCCCTTCTCCAGCAGGCGGCCGGAGACGTTCCAGCACAGTTCGTAGAGCCCTTCGCCGTCCATCTCGCACACATAGGTGGCCTTTTCCGGGGGGATTGACAGCCTGTCCAGCAGGTCCAGCAGGTCCGCCGGAAGTTCTCTCCGCTTCGCCAGGGCCACAAAGTTCCGGCAGCGGCCGCACATGCAGTACCACTCGTCCCCCTCGTGGGCGTACCACGCCCGGGTGGCCTCCGCGTCGGCCTCCGCCCGGAAGCCGGGGATGGAGATCTCCATCACTTTTTCCCCTTCCCGCCGTTTTTGGCGTTCTCGTAGTCCTCATAGGCCTTGATGATCCGCTGGACGATGACGTGGCGCACCACGTCGGCCTCCCCCAGCCGGCAGATCTCGATGTCCTCCACGCCCTTCAGCACCCGCATGGCCTCCTTGAGGCCGCTGGCCTTGTCGGCGGGCAGGTCGATCTGGGTCACGTCGCCGGTGATGACCGCCTTGGAGTTGAACCCCATGCGGGTGAGGAACATCTTCATCTGCTCCCGGCTGGTATTTTGCGCCTCGTCCAGGATGATGAAGGAGTCGTCCAGCGTCCGGCCGCGCATATAGGCCAGGGGGGCCACCTCAATGTTCCCCCGTTCCACATACTTCTGATACGTCTCGGCCCCCAGCATATCAAAAAGGGCGTCGTACAGAGGCCGCAGATAGGGGTCCACTTTGCTCTGCAAATCGCCGGGGAGGAAGCCCAGCCGCTCCCCCGCCTCCACGGCGGGCCGGGTGAGGATGATGCGGTTGACCTGCTTGTCCCGGAAGGCGGCCACGGCGGCGGCCACCGCCAGATAGGTCTTGCCCGTGCCGGCGGGGCCCACGCCGATGGTCACCGTGTTTTTCAGAATGGAGTCCACGTACTTCTGCTGGCCGATGGTCTTGGCCTTCACGGGCCGGCCCTTGGCGGTGACGCAGATCACGTCCCCGGCCAGCTGGGCGATCTTGCCCTCGTTGCCGGTGCGCACCAGTTCGATGATATACCGCACGTTCTGCTGGCCGATGGCCTCCCCCTTGGCGGACAGGGACAGCAGCCCCTGGATGGCCTTCACCGCCAGCATGACGTTCTCGCCCTCGCCGGAGATCTTCAGGCTGGACTCCCGGTTGACCACCGCCACGTCCAGCTCCTGCTCGATGATGCGGATGTTCTCGTCAAAGGCGCCGAACAGGTTCACCGCCTGCTCCATCCGCTCGATGCTGATGCTCTGCTCTATCATTGGTAAAACTCCTTACTCTTGCTCTGTCTCCCCCGCCGCGCCGGGATCGGCGCGATATCCGGACTCGCCCGGCAGCTCCACCGTGCGGCCGATGTCCTCCCGGCACTCGGCCAGCAGGGAGACGGTGAGCCTTCCGCCCTCCACACGGGTGACATAGTCGGCCCGCAGGACCTCTCCGTTCCGTTCGGCCATGAGCCGGTCCAGCTGGGCGGACAGCAGCTCTCGCAGCTCCGCCTCCGCCGCCGCCCGGTCGATGGGCTCCTCCTTCAGGGTGTAGCCCCGCAGGGTGGTGGCGGTGATCCGGGCGGGCAGCTCCGCCCCGAACAGGACCAGTGGGGTGGTTTTTGTTATTTTATCATATCTGGTATCAGAAATGCTACTGTTTTTGAAAATTTCCCATCTGCCCCACAAAATTTCCAGGTCGTACCGGCTGACCTCCTCGCCGGTGTACTCCTTCACCATGGCGGTGAGGGGCATAGTCTCCTCCAGGGTGCGCCAGGTCCGGGCCCGCACCAGCCCCGCCGCCCGGACCAGCATCCGGCCGCTGGGCGCCTGGGCCCCCGTCTCGTAAAGGGCCATGTCCCCGGTGATGAGCACCTCCCCGCGGGTCACCACGTCCCCGTCGGCGAACATGGCCCGGCCGCTCTCCGGCTGGATCTCCTCGATGATGCCGTCCGCCGCCGCCACGATGTCGGCGGGGACGGACTCGTCCACCACCTCCGGCGGCTCGTCCGCCTCCCGGACGATGACCTCCGCCCTGGCGCCGTACACGTTGATGGCCAGATAGGACAGCCCCGGCAGGCCCAGCAGGGCGTCGTTGGCGGCCTCCCGCTGGGGAATGGCGGGGCCGTAGGCCCCCGGTCTCACCCCCACCCGCCGCAGCTGGGACAGGATGGCGGCGGTGGAAACCGTCTCGTTGCCGGTGACCTCTATCACCCAGATGAACCGGGACAGCACTGTGGCCGCCAGCAGGCACAGGGCCAGCCCCGCCACGAACCCCCACCGCTTCATCAGATTGACCGCCGCCACCCCGCCGCCGCCCCGGCTCCGCTCGGTGAGGGTACACATGGCCCGGTCCGCCAGCTTTTTTACCCTGTCCAGGTCCTGGTAATAGACGCGGAACACGAAAGAGGTCTCGTCGTTCCACTGTAAACGCCAAAACCTTGTCTGCTCCTGGGCGCACAGGTTCAGAAGCCGCTCCGGGAAGGCGCCGGACGCCTCCAGCTCCACATAGCCCCGCACCAGATTGACCAGCCTTCCCATGCCCTCACCTCACAAATTCCACCGCCCGGATCTGCCCGGTGATCAGCAGCTCCGCCGGCGTCATGGCCCGCAGCTCCAGGCCCTCCCCCAGCACCCGCACCACCAGCCTGCCGCCGGAGATGTGGATCTCCCCCGGGCCGTAGGCCAGGATGCCCCGGTGGGGGCCCATGCGGAGCTCGCCGTCTCCCATCAGCTCGATGCGGGGCACCCCCGCCACCGCGTCGGCGGGCAGATCCAGCGCCCGGGCCGCCCGCTCCAGCAGGCTCTCCTTGTCCGACACACACATCACCTCTGGCAAGGATATGCGCGGCGGGACGCGCCCTTGCCTGTCCCGCGAAAATTGGGGTGGCAAACCGGGCGGCGGTGTGGTATACTTGTAGGGGTCGCCGCCTTCGGCGACCCGTTCGCGAAACAGGCTCGGTATGGCGGGCCGCCCAGGGGGGCGACCCCTACGGATCAAAATAAAGGCGGTATTCCTATGGACCATTTCACCAGACACGAGGCCGTGAACTACCCGGTGGAGGAGCCCTCCACCCTGCTCCCCTTCCTGCTGGCGCACGTGAAGGGCAAGAGCCGCAACAACATCAAATCCCTGCTCACCCGGCGGCTGGTGGCGGTGGACGGCCGGCCCGTCTCCCAGTTCGACGAACCCCTGTCCCCCGGCCAGACGGTGACCATCCTGGCCTTCTCCGCCCCCAGGACCGACGTGCTGCCCTTCCCCCTGCTCTACGAGGACGAGCATCTCATCGTGGTGAACAAGCCCGCCAAGCTGCTCTCTGTGGCCAATGAGCGGGAGAAGGACCGCACCGCCTACCACATCGTCACCGACTACGTGAAGACCCGGCACGTGAAAAACCGCGTCTACGTGGTCCACCGGCTGGACCGGGACACCTCCGGCGTGATGATGTTCGCCAAGGACCCGGAGACGAAAGAACTGTTCCAGTCCAAATGGAACGACATCGTCACCCGCCGGGGCTACCTGGCGGTGGTGGAGGGCGTCCCCAAGCCGGAGCGGGACACCATCCGCAGCTGGCTCATCGAGACGGAGACCCACCTGTCCTTCTCCGGGCGGCCGGGCCCCAACGCCAAAGAGGCCATCACCAACTACGAGATCAAGCGCACCGGCAACGGCTACTCCCTGCTGGATATCTCCATCGACACCGGCCGCAAGAACCAGATCCGGGTCCACATGAAGGAGAAGGGCTGCCCCATCGCCGGGGACAAGCAGTACGGCGCCCGGACCAACCCCATCGGGAGGCTGTGCCTCCACGCCAACGAGCTGTCCTTCCTCCACCCCGCCACCGGCAAGCCGATCATCTTTACGGCCAAGATGCCGAAAGATTTCAACCGGCTGTTCAAGTGAGCGCCGGAACATACGCAAAGCAAAGCCGCCCAGATGGGCGGCTTTCTTGTCGAAAAATTTGAAAACGTGTAGTTTTTCAAATCTCCGTGCGGAAATTTGACAGGTTCAGTGTAACACAGTAAAACGGAAAAATCAAGCACTTTATAGGACCGAATCCCTGTCGAAAAAAAAGTTTGTAAACCTACACTTTTTTGAATCGAGGAGGAATCTAACTATGCGAAAAATCAGACGAACCCTGTGCCTGCTGCTGACATGCGCCCTGCTGCTGGGGGCGTTGCCTGTGACAGCCCTGGCCGCCGGAGACGACTGGCGCGAGATCACCCTGACCAGCGGGGACTGTGACATCCACCTCTCCAAAGCTCGGACAGAGAAAATGGTCATCCGCGCAGGCGTGGATGAGTCTGCCGATCCGGAGCTCTCCGTGACGGCCCTCATCCTGGCGCAGGGCTGCGAGATCAGCGCCCACTTCAATGAAACGGTGACCCAGGTCGACCCGTCGGAGGCGGAATATCTCCTGGAGGAGTTCCAGGTCGATTCCCTGGAGGCACTAATCGGCGCGGAGTGCCGGGCCGGGGTCAATATGCTTTTCTGGATCGAGTCCCTGGATGGGTATGCCTACGATGTTGGTTATCCGCTTCCAAACGGCACCGTCACGGAGTCGTGGCACGAGGACCGTTGCTACGACCGCATCCCCATCCTCACGCTCAGGGAGAACGGCGATGTCACCAATTATATTTTCGTCGCGGAGGATTACCCGGTCCACGGGGAGAAGCAGCTTTTTGAGGACGTGAAGCCCGATGCCTACTACGCCGATGCGGTGGTCTGGGCCGCGGAGCAGGGCCTGATGCAGGGCGTCCCCGGCGGAAAATTTGATCCCGACGGTATTTTCACCCGGGGCCAGATCCTGACCCTTCTGGCCCGTCAAGCGGGGGTGGACACCGAGGGTGGGGCCACCTGGTACACAAAGGGCGTGGAGTGGGCCAAGGAGAAGGGCGTGTCCGACGGCGAGAAGCCCGAGGAGACGATCACCCGGGCGGAGCTGGCCACCCTGCTGTACCGCTGCGCCAACAGCCCCGCGGTGAGCACCAGCCAGCTGAATAAGTGGCCGGACGCGTCCTCTATCCCCACCAGTGAGGCTGCCTCCGCCATAGCCTGGTGCGTGGAGAACGGCATCATCAACGGCACCGGCGATGGAAAGCTGCTGCCCCTGGGCACAGCCACCCGTGCGCAGGTGGCGGTCATGATCCAGCGCTACTGCACAATTCTGGGAGACTGAGGTTTAACATTGCCAGAGAGCCGCCTGTCGTTGACAGGCGGCTCTCCTCATGTCTGCGTTCAGTTCAAAAAGTCTTTCAGCTTCTTGCTCCGGCTGGGGTGGCGGAGCTTCCGCAGGGCCTTGGCCTCGATCTGGCGGATGCGCTCACGGGTCACGTTGAACTCCCGGCCCACCTCCTCCAGGGTGCGGCTGCGGCCGTCCTCGATGCCGAAGCGGAGCTTCAGCACCTTCTCCTCCCTGGGGGTCAGGGTGGACAGCACCTCCACCAGCTGCTCCTTGAGCAGGGTGAAGGAGGCCACCTCGGAGGGCTCGGAGGCGCTCTCGTCCTCGATGAAGTCGCCCAGATGGGAGTCCTCCTCCTCGCCGATGGGGGTCTCCATGGACACGGGCTCCTGGGCGATCTTTAAAATCTCCCGGACCTTGTCCACGGGCATGTTCATCTCGGCGGCGGTCTCCTCGGGGGTGGGGTCGTGGCCCAGCTCCTGGAGGAGCTGACGGTTCACCCGGATGACCTTGTTGATGGTCTCCACCATGTGTACCGGGATGCGGATGGTCCGGGCCTGGTCGGCGATGGCCCGGGTGATGGCCTGGCGGATCCACCAGGTGGCGTAGGTGGAGAACTTGTAGCCCTTGGTGTAGTCGAACTTCTCCACCGCCTTGATGAGGCCCAGATTGCCCTCCTGGATCAGGTCCAGGAACAGCATCCCCCGGCCCACATACCGCTTTGCGATGGACACCACCAGGCGCAGGTTGGCCTCGGCCAGCTGCTGCTTGGCCCGCTCGCCGGCCTTGACAGCCTTGTTCAGCTCGGTCCTGACCTCCTCGGGCACCTCCTCCCCCTCGGAGGCCAGCTCCTCCAGCTGCTCCCTGGCGGCGTTTCCGGCGTCCATGACCTGGGCCAGCTCCACCTCCCGCTCGGGGGTGAGCAGGTCCACCTTGCCGATCTCCTTCAGGTACATGCGCACCGGGTCGTCGATGGCGAAGGCGTCCAGCATGGTGTTGGGGTCGACGATCTCCTCCTCGGGCAGATCCTCCAGCTCCTCCACAGGGGGGGCGAGATCTTCGTCCATCACCGGGGGGAAGTCCTCCTCGCCGGCGGTGTCCACGCCCAGGTTCTCCAGCACGTCGTAGATCTTGTCGAACTGCTCGGTCTCCAGGTTCAGGGAGTCCATGGCCTCCATCAGCTCGCCGGAGGACAGCCTGCCCTTTTTGTAGCCGGCGTCCACCAGCTCCAGCAGCTTCTCGCCGCCGGCCACCCCTTCCACCATTTTGGAGAGCTCCTGCTTGGCGGCCTCCAGCTTTTCGGGGCTCACCTGGAACACCATCGCCTCCGGCTTTTTGCCGGCCTTTTTCTTCTCGCTCATGGTCTTTTATCCTCCCAATCCTTTTTTCTGCTTCAGCGCGTCTTTCAGGGCGTTCAGCCCCTCGGCGCCGGTGATCTTTTTGCGGTCTCTCCGCTCCAGTATGGTCTGTCTGAAGTCGTCCAGGGCGTCCTGGGCGGTGTTCCTGGGCTGGGGCTCCTGGAGGATGGCGGAGAGCTGGTCCAGCTCCGCCGGGGAGCACTCCCCCTCCAGCGCGGAGAGGGACAGCCGCCGGCCCTCCCGCCACCGCCGCCGGAGGATGCCGTAGGCCTTCCCCAGCAGGGGCGAGGAGAAATCCTCCGGCTCCAGGCCGTCCAGCCGGGTGAAGAAGTCCCCGTCCAGAAGGACCACCCGCAGCACGCCCTCCTCCGCCCGGGCGGAGCGGATGTCGGTGTAGCGCAGCTCCCGCTCTTTGGGCTGGAGCTGGCGGGTGGGGGTCATGCTCCGGCGCTCCTCGTCCTTTCTGTCCTGCCAGCGCTTCCGCTTACGGAGGCGGTCCACCTCGTCCAGCACCGCCTGGCGGCTGACGCCGGCGGTCTCGGCGCACCGGCCGCCGTAGATCTCCCGCTCCACCGGACTGGCCAGGGAGGCGACCACCTCCGCCGCCGCCTGGAGGTACTGGGCCCGCTGGTCGTCCCGCTTCAGGTCGAACTGCCCCTCCAGGGCGGCCAGCCGGTACTCCACCGAGTTGGAACTGCGCTCCAGCAGCCCCTGGAATGCCTCCGGGCCGTGATTCTTGATGTAGTCGTCCGGGTCCTGCTTCACCAGCTCCCCGTCCTCCGTCCTGCGGCGGGGCAGGCGCAGCACCTTGACTGCGATGTCCGCGTTTTTCAGCAGAGCGATGGCCCGCTGGGTGGCGTCCTCGCCGGCGGCGTCGTTGTCCAGGCAGAGCACCAGCTCCTTGGTGTACTTGGACAGGGTGTGGATGTGGTCCTCGGTGAGGGCAGTGCCCATGGTGGCCACGGTGTTGTCGAAGCCCGCCTGGTGCATGGTGATCACGTCGATATTGCCCTCCACCAGGATGAAGTTGGGCCGTCTGGTGCTCTTGGCGTAGTTCAGCCCGTAGAGGATGGACCGTTTTTTGAAGATGGCGGTCTCCGGGGTATTCAGATATTTGGGGGTGGAGTCGTCCATCACCCGGCTGGTGAAGCCGATCACGTCCCCCCGCACGTCGATGACGGGGAGCATGAGCCGGTTGCGGTATTTGTCGTAGACACCGCCGTTTTTGCCCGCCACGGCCAGGCCCGCATCGATCAGGTCCATCTTGTCGTAGCCCTTCTCCGCCATGGCTTTGATGAGGGTGTCCCAGGCGTCGGGGGCGGCCCCCAGGCCGAACCGGGCGGAGAATTTCGGGCTGATGCGCCGTTTGTCCCGGATGTAGGCGGCCACCGCCGCCCCCTCTGGCCGGGACAGCGTCTCCCGGTAGAACCGGGCGGCCTCCTTGTTCAGCTCCAGGATGCGCTTCCGCCGCTCCCGCCAGCGGCCGTCGGAGGCGTCCTCCTCGGGCACAGTCATCCCCACCTGCTCGGCCAGCTTGCGCACCGCGTCCGGGAAGGACAGGCTCTCGATCTCCATGACGAAGCGGATGGGCCCGCCCCCCTTGCCGCAGCCGAAGCAGTGGAAGCTCTGCCGCGACTCGTTGACGGAGAAGGAGGGGGTCTTCTCGTGGTGGAAGGGGCACAGGCCCCAGTGGTTGGACCCCCGCTTTTTCAGGGGCACGTAGGCCGAGACCACGTCCACGATGTCCAGCCGGTCATTCAGTTCATCCAGAAAGCGCTCTGGGATGGCCACGGTCTCACCCCCTGCATATTAGCCAAAATGGGCCTGTTTTATCACATTTTTCTCCGTTCAGCCGGAAACGGGGACCGCCTTAAGGACTTCGCCCAGCTTTACGGCGGAAAAGGCCCCGGCGGACAGCTCGGTCATCCGGGCGGCGAAGGCCGCCGCCCGCTCCTCGGGCAGCAGGGCGTGGACGGTGACGGCGGCGGCGTACCCGATCTCCCCCACCGCGCCCCCCAGGGCGGCGCACTCGTTCTTCACCCGCTCCAAAAAGCTGTAGGGGCAGTCCACCGCCAGCTCCACCCACCGGCGTACCACGGAGACGCCGGCGGCGTCCAGGGCGTCCTTGGCGGCCTGGGTGTAGGCCCGGACCAGGCCCCCTGCCCCCAGCAGCACCCCGCCGAAGTACCGGGTCACCACGCAGCACACGCCGGTGACCCCCTCCTTCTGGAACACCGCCAGCATGGGCTGGCCGGCGGTTCCCTGGGGCTCTCCGTCGTCGGAGTAGCGCACCGGCCCGTCCTTCACCAAATAGCACCAGCAGTTGTGCCGGGCGTCATGGTATTTTTTCTTTGTCTCCTCGATCCGGGTCCGGGCCTCCTCCTCGCTGTCCACCGGCCACACCTGGCCGATGAAGGTGGAGCGCTTCTCGGTGAACTCCGCCGAGGCCGCTTTGGTGGGGACCAGATATTCCGTCACGTCACTTCACCATCCAGCCCATGGGGACGAACAGCCGGCCGAAGGTCTCCACCGCGTAGGTGTCGGTCATGCCGGCGATGTAGTCGGTCACCGCCCGCTCGGTGCCCTCCTCCAGCAGGATCTCCTGGTACTCCGGAGGCAGCTGGTCGGTGCGCTTGCTGTAATACTCGAACAGCAGGCAGACCATATGCTCCGCCTTGCCCTCCTCCCCTTTGGCCAGGGGGTTGGTGTAGACCGCGTCGAACATGAACTGCTCCAGCTCGGCCATGGCCCGGCCCACCTGGTCGGACTGGCGGATGGTATCGCTGTCCGCGCTGGCGTCCACCACGTCCTGCACCAGCGCGGCGATGCGCTCCCCGTGGGTGTAGCCCAGCACCTGGGAGATGGCCACCGGGATATCGGTGGGGAAGATGACCCCGCCCCGGAGGGCGTCGTCGATGTCGTGGTTGATGTAGGCGATCTTGTCGGCGAAACGGACCAGCTGGCCCTCCAGGGTGTCGGCCGCGGGGCCGCGGGTGTGGCAAAGGATGCCGCTGCGGACCTCCTGGCACAGGTTCAGGCCGGCCCCGTCGTTCTCCAGCCGGTCCACCACCCGCAGGGACTGCTCGTAGTGCTTGAAGCCGCCGGACACCATCCTCGCCAACGCCCGCTCTCCGGCGTGGCCGAAGGGGGTGTGGCCCAGGTCGTGGCCCAGGGCGGCCGCCTCGGTCAGATCCTCGTTGAGCCGCAGGCCCCTGGCCATGGTCCGGGCGATGCGGGAGACCTCCAGCGTGTGGGTCATGCGGGTGCGGTAGTGGTCCCCCTCGGGCTGGAGGAACACCTGGGTCTTGTGTTTTAAGCGGCGGAACGCCTTGCTGTGGACCACCCGGTCCACGTCCCGCTGGAAACAGGTGCGCATGGGGTCGTCGGGGATGGGCACCGCCCTCCCTTTGGAGTGCTCGGACAGGCAGGCCCGGGGCGACAGGGTCTGCCGCTCCAGCTCCTCCGTGCGTTCACGGATATTCATCGGGTGACCTCCTTCGGCGTGCAAGGATGTATCTCTTTTTACTAATACGCCGTCCGGGGGCGAAAACCCTTCTTTTTTCCGAAAAAATCCCCGAAAAATTTTGCCTGTCCGTTCTAATCCGGACGGGCGGGCCATACCCTTGACCGAGGGGGTGTGCCCATGGAGAGTGCTCTGCCCCGCCTGCTGGCGCTGGCGGTGGTCTTTGTCAACGGCTGGACCGACGCGCCCAACGCCATCGCCACCGCCGTGGGGTCCGGGGCCATACCCTACCGGCGGGCGGTGGGGATGGCCGCCGTGTGCAATTTCGCCGGCGCGGCCACCTCCTGCCTGCTGTTCCCCGCCGTGGCCGCCACGGTGGAGGAACTGGCCTCCTTCCCCTCCCACGAGGACGGGCAGACCGCCCTCCGGGCGGCCATGCTGGCCATCGTGCTGTGGGGGGCGCTGGCCTGGCGGTTCGGCCTGCCCACCAGCGAGAGCCACGCCCTGCTGGCGGGGCTGTCCGGCGGGACCATCGCCCTGGGGGGAGGGCTCACCGCCCTCAACGGGGCGGCGTGGGGCAAGACGCTGGCGGCGCTGGCCCTGTCCATCCCGGCAGGGGCGGCCTGCGCCCGGCTGTTCCGGCGTCTCGTGGGGGACCGGCTCCGGCGGCCCGCCCGGTGGCAGCGGCTGGCGGCGGCCCTCACCGCCCTCCTCCATGGGGCCCAGGACGGGCAGAAATTTCTGGCCCTGCTCCTGCTGGCGGAGGGGGCGTCCATGGGAGACGGAGGACGCGCCCTCCCTTTGGCCCTGCTCACCGCCGCCGTGATGGCCCTGGGCACCGCCTGCGGGGGACGGCCCATCGTGGAGAAGGTGGGGAAAGAGCTGGCGGACCTCTCCCCCGCCGCCGGGCTGTGCGCCGATTTAGGCGCGGGCGCGGTGCTGCTGGCCTGCTCCCTGCTGGGGCTGCCGGTGTCCACCACCCACGCGAAAGTCGCCGCCGTGTGCGGCGCGGGCCGGGGGGCCAGCCCCAGGATCATGGGGGAGATGGCGGGGGCCTGGGCCCTCACCTTTCCCGTGTGCGGAGGACTGGCGTGGCTGTTTACCCGGCTGATGACGTGAGCCCCGATTATGGATTTTCCCCAAAAAACCGCTCTGTTTTTTTGCCGATTGCGAATTGACATTTTTGCCCGATTGGAGTAACTTATTAGTTAACGACATCAAACAGAGGAGGTAACCTTATGTCCATTCCCTTCTACGCGAAAAGCGAGACCAATCAGGGCTATATCAAGAACATGGAGGTCGTGGGCTTCTGCGACCTGAACGGCATCAACGCCTTCCAGATGGCTCTTTACAAGACCGGCGACCGGTATCTGATGTACTGCGGCTCCTTCAAGGGCGCGGAGGTCAACATCGTGGACGTCACCGACCCCAGCAAGCCCACCGTGGTGGGCTGCGTCTATGTCAGCGACCCCAAGATCTACTTCGCCCAGTCCACCCCCAAGGTCCAGGTGGCCAATGACCTGCTCATCGTGGCCCTGGGCGGCGGCGTGCCCTTCCTCCACGGCATCAAGCCCGGCGACCCCGCCGACGACGG